>NZ_JASSZF010000018.1:0-60563 GCF_031935715.1 Halomonas garicola
TTCGCCTCGATCCTCTTGCTCTTGGAGCACTTTCAGAAGGCCCTGGGTATTGCGAAAATCCGTCTCATCGCGTCGGCCCTTTAGTGAGTGCCGAATGCGCTTGAAGCTATTTTGATTTTTTTTCAATGCCCGGCGCAAGGTGTCCGTGCTGAAGGTTTTTCCTGTTTCCTCCTGAAGCCTAGCCTGCAGGGTGCGTAGCTGATGAGGATGCTCCTCCACCAAGGTCTGTAGCCGCTCTCGATCGCTGTCATCAAGAATTGGGGTGCGGCCACTACGGGGCTTATCAACGAGCTCTTCGAGACCGGAGGCTTCCCACTTCTTGAACCAGATCGTCAAGGTATTTCTTCCGACCACTAAAATGTCGCCGATCTGGGCGATGGTGTAGCCTTGGTCGCTCAAGAGGATCGCATGAGCGCGACGGCGCGAGGCGCGTTTCTGCCCGTACTGATGGACATGGGTCAACGCCTGTCGGTCGGTTTCTGTCAGAGGAGAGATGAAGCGCCTTACCATGCTGCCGTCCTAAGCTGATATTATACCGACATTATGCATGAAAATATTTGCCTAGGCACTTAGCTTGGAACGCTTGGCGCAGCATTACGCTTGGCATCATCAGGATTTGAAGCTTGAACCTGCTCCCTGGAAAGGTGTTGCACCCGCGATTTGGCGGCTTTTATACGCTACGGCACCGAGCCGTAATGGAAAAGCCAAAGCAGAAGATATTCCACCGCAGCTAGCGGGAGAGTTAGCTAGAGCTATTTTGACCGGCAGCCGTTATCCATACTCTCTGCTTTCCAACATCATCATGCGGATGCGTAATGATGGCGATATCGATGGTGTTCGTGTCGCACTTTGCAAAGCCGTACTGGCGCGAAAAGGACGTCTTTCCGCGTATTCGAACGCAACTACTCAGGAGGTGCCCGTGAGTCTTGATCGATATTCCACTCATCCCGGCTATCTGCTCGGCAGGCTTTTTGCCGAGCTGGAAAATGCCCAACGCGGTGCGCTAGGAGGGCAGGTTAATGCCCCTATCCGTGATCGTTACTATGGCGCTGCCTCCGCAACACCGGCCAGTATTTTTCCCATGCTGCTGCGCAATGTACAAAACCATTTGTCAAATATGCGCAAGAAAGAAAAAGGCGGGCTGGCGCACACTATAGAAAGTGAAATGGCTGACATTATTGATGGGCTGGGAGAAAAATTTCCTAAAAGCCTGCATATCGAAGACCAAGGAAGATTTGCAATTGGCTATTACCATCAGTCGCAGGCTAGGTTCTCAAAAAAGGCTAAAAAATTGGAAGAATCCGAAGTTGCACAAGGAGATGAATAATGAGCGCCATTGCTAATCGTTATGAATTTGTACTGCTGTTTGACGTGAATAATGGCAACCCCAATGGTGATCCAGATGCGGGAAATCTTCCACGGCTTGATCCCGAAACCAACCAGGGGCTAGTTACAGACGTATGCCTCAAGAGAAAAATCCGCAATTACGTCGAGCTAGAAAAAGAAAACGATGCTGGTTACTCGATTTACATGAAGGAAAAGTCTGTTCTTAATAACCAGCACAAAAAAGCCTATGAGGCGCTGGGGATCAAGCCTACGCCGAAGAAGCTTCCTAAAGAGGCGGAGAAGGCCCACGCACTGACCGAATGGATGTGTAACAACTTTTTTGATGTGCGCACTTTTGGCGCCGTTATGACGACTGAAGTTAACTCCGGCCAGGTGCGTGGGCCGGTGCAGATGGCGTTTGCCAGCTCCATTGACCCTGTTGTGCCCATGGAAGTTTCCATCACGCGTATGGCGGTAACTAACGAGCGTGACCTTGAGAAGGAGCGCACTATGGGGCGTAAACATATCATACCCTATGGCCTATACCGGGCTCATGGATACATCTCTGCCAAACTTGCTGAGCGTACAGGGTTCTCTGACGAGGATCTTGAGCTTTTATGGCGCTCATTAATCAATATGTTTGAGCATGATCGTTCTGCATCTCGGGGTGAGATGTCGGCACGGAAGCTGATTATTTTTAAGCATGATAACCCCATGGGTAACGCGCCGGCTCATCTGCTGTTCGATAGTGTGAAAGTCGAACGCGCCAATGGCGAGAATGAATCTCCGGCCCGCGATTATAGTGATTATCGCGTTTCTATCAATACTGAGCGCTTGCCGAAGGGCGTTAGCGTCGAAGAAAAATTATAGGATAGGAAAATGGAGAATGATGCTCGCTTAGTTCCTCTATCAGCACTGCAGCATATGCTTTTTTGTCCACGCCAGTGTGCACTGATTCACCTTGAACAGCAGTGGGCAGAAAATCGCTATACGGCGGAAGGGCGTATTCTCCATGAGCGTGCCGACCATTTCGGGCATGAGCGGCGGCGTGGTATCCACACAGCTATGGCGCTGCCATTATCCAATAAAGCCTTGGGTTTAACCGGAGTAGCAGATGTCGTTGAATTCGACGAGACCTCCGGAAAGACCACTGTCACTCCGGTTGAGTACAAACGTGGGCGACCCAAGGCGCACCGTGCTGATGAAGTTCAGCTTTGTGCACAGGCACTTTGCCTGGAGGAGATGTTGGATCTCACCATAGAGCACGGAGCGCTTTACTATGGTAAAACGCGACGCCGTAAAACCATCGGGTTTGACGATGTTTTACGAGATCTGACATTGCGGGTCATTGCCGATACTCTCGCACTTTTTGATAGCAATCGTACCCCAGCCGCTATCTATGAAGCCAAGCGCTGCGATCACTGTTCGCTGATAGATATTTGTCAGCCACAAGTGATGGGAAAGCAGCGTTCAGCGAGCCAATGGCTGGTGCGCCAGCTGCAATCGTTAGATGAGTAAGCCTTATGCGTCGTCAGCTAAATACGCTATATATTACTACGGAAGGAGCGTGGCTAAAGAAGCACGGCGCCAATATCGTCATGATGGCCGAGGGTAAAGAGCGGGCAAGACTGCCGGTCCATATGCTCGAGTCACTGGTCTGCTTTGGCCGCGTGCTGGTGTCTCCACCGCTAATGGGTTTCTGTGCCGAGGAAGGCATCACCATTACACATTTGTCACCAAACGGAAAATTTCTCGCGCGTGTTGAAGGGCCGGTATCCGGCAACGTTCTTTTACGGCGCGCTCAGTACCGTATTACCGATGATGAAAACGGCTGTGCAGGTGTTGTTCGTCACGTGCTGGCCGGGAAAGTACATAATCAGCGAGCAGTCGTTGCTCGGGGACTTCGTGATTATGGCTCTAAGCTGGAGATCTCAGAGCGCCAACGTCTGGAGAGAACGAAAACGCGGCTGGGGCGAGTTGCACGCGACTTGCTAAACGAGCCTTTGACGAATGGCTTGCGTGGGTTGGAAGGCGAAGCTGCGCAAACGTATTTCAGCATTTTTGACAGCCTGGTGCGTAACGATAGTAAAGCCTTTCGTTTTACCGGGCGCAACCGTCGCCCACCGCGTGATCGTATCAATGCGCTGCTGTCTTTTTTCTACACCCTGCTGACTCATGATTGTCGTTCCGCACTGGAAAGCGTGGGGCTGGATCCTGCAGTAGGTTTTTTGCACCGTGACCGCCCTGGGCGTCCTAGCTTGGCGCTGGATCTGGCCGAGGAATTTCGTCCGCTTTTGGGAGACCGTTTAGCATTATCGCTCGTGAATCGTCGTCAACTTCGCGAGAAAGATTTTGTGGTGGCTGAGAGCGGTGGGGTAGTGCTGACCGAGGATGCACGCAAAAAGGTGCTAACAGCCTACCAGGAGCGGAAACGAGAAGAGCTATATCATGCTTTTATAAATGAAAAAGTGCCGATAGGTATGTTGCCAATATTGCAGGCTCAGCTATTGGCGCGCCACCTTAGAGGCGACCTAGATGCTTATCCGCCTTTTTTGTGGAAATGAGATGAGTGTCTGTTCATAACTAATCGTGCATTATTGACGTAGCACTTGAACAGCCACAGACGCTTCCAGGCGATCGGTGGGTCTACTATTACGCGTCAAAATATCTGAGCAGCCACTTAACTCTAGGGAGAACGGGCCATGCTGGTTCTAGTTAGCTACGATGTTAGCACCTCATCGGAAGGTGGTAATAGGCGACTGCGTCGGGTGGCCAAAGCCTGTCGGGATGTTGGCCAGCGTGTACAATTTTCCGTATTTGAGATCGAAGTTGATCCTGATCAGTGGGTACGTCTTCGCCAGCAGCTGATTGGTCTGATTGATGAAGACCTTGATAGCCTGCGTTTTTATTTTTTGGGCCGGAACTGGCAAAAACGCATTGAGCATATTGGTGCCAAACCTGCTTTGGATATGCACGGACCCCTTGTGTTTTAGCAAAACACTTGGCTTGCGAACCCTTAGCGTCTCGCATATTGCCGGTAGGTTCGCAGATCTTTAATAACTTGTTTTTGTTGGTTTTTTATCTCTGGCATTATTTATGCAGCAAGTTGTGCTTCATGATTGACGTGTTTCGCGAATTTTTAGGTATTTCCTTTTATTTAACAACGCGTTATAACGGAGCAGTCGCGGCCCGCTCGGGTCGCGCGGATAGAAACCGGCGTCTTCCGCTGCCACCGTAGCATGTTCACGTCGCGGCCCGCTCGGGTCGCGCGGATAGAAACGTCATCGGCTGGCCATTGCAGCCGGTCGGACAGGTCGCGGCCCGCTCGGGTCGCGCGGATAGAAACATCAACCAAGGTTGGCAAGCTGCCGACCTCGCCTCGTCGCGGCCCGCTCGGGTCGCGCGGATAGAAACGTCGCTCAGGTAGTGCCCCAGCGCCGTCCATTCGGGTCGCGGCCCGCTCGGGTCGCGCGGATAGAAACACCGCTGATAACGCCGTCGAGGTGCTGCTGGACAAGTCGCGGCCCGCTCGGGTCGCGCGGATAGAAACAGCGCGCTTGCGCTCAGCCTTGATGGCGGGCTCGGGTCGCGGCCCGCTCGGGTCGCGCGGATAGAAACGGCATCCGTAACCGCGAGATCGTCAACCTGATGCGCGTCGCGGCCCGCTCGGGTCGCGCGGATAGAAACGATGATGCCGGTACCGAACTGGCGATAGACAGCGGTCGCGGCCCGCTCGGGTCGCGCGGATAGAAACGCCAGCGTCTATTATGTCGGCGGCAACCAGGGTAGCGTCGCGGCCCGCTCGGGTCGCGCGGATAGAAACAGCGTGGCGGATACGTCGTCGCGCTGATCAACAGGGTCGCGGCCCGCTCGGGTCGCGCGGATAGAAACGGCACGCAGATGAAGACAGCCGACTGCTTGCAGGTGTCGCGGCCCGCTCGGGTCGCGCGGATAGAAACCTCGACGGCGACATCGAGCGCACCCACTACACCGAGTCGCGGCCCGCTCGGGTCGCGCGGATAGAAACGATGTCATGCTGATGATGATGCAAGACTCAGCTGGTCGCGGCCCGCTCGGGTCGCGCGGATAGAAACCCTCGCCCGGCGTGATGCGCGGATGAAAGCCGAGTCGCGGCCCGCTCGGGTCGCGCGGATAGAAACTTGGCGGACGACATCCTCGATGCCCCCTGATAACGTCGCGGCCCGCTCGGGTCGCGCGGATAGAAACAACCAGCTTACTACCGCATGGCAGCGGCAGACGGTCGCGGCCCGCTCGGGTCGCGCGGATAGAAACTCAGTCCGCGCACTCGGCCCCCAGCGCTGACCCGGTCGCGGCCCGCTCGGGTCGCGCGGATAGAAACGGGCCTGTAGCGGCTCAAGCTCGTTGATCACAAAAACGTCGCGGCCCGCTCGGGTCGCGCGGATAGAAACGTAAAGCCCGCGCATGTAGAGCTCGTAGGTGTCGCGTCGCGGCCCGCTCGGGTCGCGCGGATAGAAACTACACCATGACCACGCCGTCACGATTCCACCCGGGTCGCGGCCCGCTCGGGTCGCGCGGATAGAAACTTCACGCCGCAGGCCCAGCGCAGCCAGTCCGCACAAGTCGCGGCCCGCTCGGGTCGCGCGGATAGAAACGCCACCTATAGCAACTCGATCAACCTCAAGGAGATCGTCGCGGCCCGCTCGGGTCGCGCGGATAGAAACACGCTCGGCGACGGCGAGACGGACTACACGTTCGTGTCGCGGCCCGCTCGGGTCGCGCGGATAGAAACGATCCTGTCTTGCCCATCCCGCGCGGGCTTTTTTGTCGCGGCCCGCTCGGGTCGCGCGGATAGAAACCATCCCTCAGCGCCTTGGCCGACCCCTCGGCAGAGTCGCGGCCCGCTCGGGTCGCGCGGATAGAAACGACCAACACGGCGACCCTATCCAGCCTGGCACCGAGGTCGCGGCCCGCTCGGGTCGCGCGGATAGAAACATAAAGCTGGTTGCCCTGCCGCTCGATACGGCCAAGTCGCGGCCCGCTCGGGTCGCGCGGATAGAAACTTCATGGAGGCGCTATGCCGCGCAACGCATTTGGTCGCGGCCCGCTCGGGTCGCGCGGATAGAAACTTGATAACGGCGGCAACGCCGACAGCATGGTGCGGTCGCGGCCCGCTCGGGTCGCGCGGATAGAAACCGCGCCCAGCACCGGCTGGACGGCACCGTCACCGCGTCGCGGCCCGCTCGGGTCGCGCGGATAGAAACCTCACCAATCCCGGTGACGTCCAGCGCTACATGAGCGTCGCGGCCCGCTCGGGTCGCGCGGATAGAAACACGCCGATATCGACCCCACCGACCGTCTCAAGCAGGTCGCGGCCCGCTCGGGTCGCGCGGATAGAAACAGCGCCAGCAGACCCAGGCAATCAACCAGACCCAGGTCGCGGCCCGCTCGGGTCGCGCGGATAGAAACACGGTCGATGCCGGCGATGCCGCCGCCCTGGACGGTCGCGGCCCGCTCGGGTCGCGCGGATAGAAACTCACGCTCGACGAGTCCGTACAGTACACGACGCAGTCGCGGCCCGCTCGGGTCGCGCGGATAGAAACTACCACTTCAAGCTCTGCACGCCCGCCGCCCGGGTCGCGGCCCGCTCGGGTCGCGCGGATAGAGACTGCCAGTGGGTGCAAGCCGATAACCTGGCACTCAGGTCGCGGCCGCTCGGGCCGCGTGGATCTAAACAATAATATCGGCTAGTTTTCCTATTGAAGCGAGCTTGTCGCAGCCTATAACAAGGTTGTGTGGATTGAAACTCTGAACTGCCGGGGCGACAGCGGACCTGTACGGAGCCGCCTTGCACCTTTTGTTATTAGCTGCCGCCCAGGCAGCTCAGAAACGATCCCCGCACCCGCGGGGATGATCCGCTATGTTCGCTGCCGCCCAGGCAGCTTATGCAGGGCCCTACTCCGCAGGCCTCCGGCCTGCTTCGCCCGGCATAGCCGGCCTCTTACGCAAGCTTGGTTGCTTAGGTAGGCCGCTGTACCTCCACCATTAACCCTCCCACGTGCAATTCTTTTGAGCACCTGAAACAATGTCCGGGTTTTCGCCGCCTGGAAATGTGTTAGGCGCTCGGTAGCCATGTGCTACAAAATGGCCACAGTTTTTCCGTGCGGGTCACCGCGCCCGCCGGCACGTTTTCAAGCCAAGTGACGCTTACCCGGAGGCTACGATGTCAGCCAAGACGCTCGCCCTGATTGAAGAGCACGATGTGAAATGGATCGACCTGCGCTTTACCGACACCATCGGCAAGGAGCAGCATGTGACCATTCCGGCGCGTGACGTGGACGATGATTTTTTTGAAGACGGCCAGATGTTCGACGGCTCGTCGATGGCCGGCTGGAAGGGCATTAACGAGTCCGACATGGTGCTGCGCCCGGAAGACGGCACGGCCTACCTGGATCCGTTCACCGAAGATGCGACCCTGGTGCTGCGCTGCGACATTATCGAGCCGGCCACCATGCAGGGTTATGACCGCGATCCGCGCTCCATCGCCAAGCGCGCCGAGGCCTACCTGCAGTCCACCGGCCTTGGCGATACGGCGTTTTTTGGCCCGGAACCGGAGTTCTTCATCTTTGACGAGGTGCACTGGAAGACCGATATCCAGGGCTCGATGTACAAGATCACCTCGGAAGAGGCGGCATGGTCTGCCGATCACGCCATCGAGGGCGGCAACCTGGGCCATCGCCCGCGGGTGAAGGGCGGCTACTTCCCCGTACCGCCGGTGGACAGCTTCCACGACATCCGCGGAGCGATGTGCAACACCCTGGAGGCCATCGGCCAGAGCGTGGAAGTGCACCACCACGAGGTGGGCACCGCCGGGCAGAACGAGATCGGCGTCAAGTTCAACACCCTGGTGAAGAAGGCCGATGAAGTTCAGGAAATGAAGTACGTGATCCACAACGTGGCCCACGCCTACGGCCGGACCGCGACCTTTATGCCCAAGCCGCTGGTGGGCGATAACGGCTCGGGCATGCACGTGCACCAGTCGTTCTGGAAAGACGGCGACAACCAGTTTGCCGGGGACGAATACGCCGGGCTTTCGGAAATGGCGCTTTATTACATCGGCGGCATCATCAAGCACGCCCGGGCGCTGAACGCCTTTACCAACGCCTCGACCAACTCCTACAAGCGGCTGGTGCCGGGGTTCGAGGCGCCGGTGATGCTCGCTTACAGCGCGCGCAACCGTTCGGCGTCGATCCGCATTCCCTATACCGCCAACCCCAAGGGCAAGCGGGTGGAGCTGCGCTTCCCCGACCCCACGGCGAACCCCTACCTGTGCTTTGCCGCGATGCTGATGGCGGGAATCGACGGCATCAAGAACCAGATTCACCCCGGCGATGCCATGGACAAGAACCTCTACGACCTGCCGCCGGAAGAGGGCAAGCAGGTGCCAACCGTGGCCACGAGCCTGGAGCAGGCGCTGGAAGCGCTGGATGAGGACCGGGCTTTCCTGACCGAGGGCGGGGTGTTCAGCGAAGAGATGATTGATGCCTACATCGCGCTCAAGATGGAGGATGTGAACTACCTGCGCATGACCACCCATCCCGTGGAGTTTGAGCTGTATTACAGCTGTTAAGGTTTTCACTACCGGGGACGCAATGAGGCGAAAGCGAGTCGGGTGGCTTGTCGGCATGCTGATGGCAGCGCTTGCCTGGGGGCCGCTTCAGGCGCAAACGGTGTACCGGGTGGTAGACGAGGCGGGTAACGTGACGTTTACCGACGATGCCGAGAGTGGCGGCAGCGAGGTAGCGCTCAAGCCGCTGCAGGGGGGCAGTGCCTCGACGTCGAACACGCCTTCGGAAGCGTCGCCGGGCGCACCGTTCATGCCTTACGACCGTTTTGTCATTGACCGGCCGGCCAGCGCGGCGACTCTGCCGGAAGCGCCGTTTCCCGTAGAGGTGGAGGTGCTCCCGGCGCTGCGTGCCGACCATCAGATCCGCCTGCTGGTAGACGGCAGCCTGAGCCAGTCGGCGCTGCGCAGCGAGGCGTTCTGGGTGCCGCGGCTGGCACCCGGCAGGCACCGGCTGCAGGCCGAGCTGCTGGATGCCCAAAAGCGCGTTCGCCACCGCACGCCGGAACTTGAGGTGCGCGTGGCGCCGGGCGGCTAGCCGGTGTCCAGCTGCTCCATGAAACCGGCCGTCGGCGCGGGCGAGGCTTCGAGCAGGTAGAGCGCATCGGCAAGCCCCGGTGCCTGGGGCCGGCAGGTATCGGCGGGCACCGGCAGCAGCGTCATCTGGCGGTGTACGCCGCGCTTGTCGAGCTGGTGGGCCACGCCGTCGCTGTACTGCATGTGCCCTCTGCCCATGAGTCCCACGGCCAGTTTGCCGCCGGCGCTGGCTCGGGCAAGGGCGTCGGCCATGGCGGTATCCCAGGCTAGCTGGGCGCGCAGAAAGGTGGCGAACGGCTGCTCCAGCGGATGGGCGTCGTAAACCGCGCGCAGGCGCCGGCGATAGGCCGGGCTGGGAGTGGCCGGCGGAGCAATGCCGTGGCGCTCGGCGGCGGGTACGGCGTCAAAGCCTTCGTCCGCCAGTCGGCGGCGCAGCTCGGGGGCAATGTTCAGCGCCACCAGCGGAATGCGGTTCATCCGCGCGAAGTGAAAGATCGGCAGGTACATGGCCGCTTCAAAGCCCCAGACGTCGTCCCAGCGGCTTTGGCGCAGCAGTTCGTCTTCGCTCAGCTCGCCGTTGACCCAGGCATCGAGCACCGGCTGGGCGCGGCGGGGCAGCATCTCAAGGCCGATTACCATGTCGTCGCGGTGGGCGGCGAGGCCTGCCAGGGTGTTGAGCTCGAAGCGGTGGTCGGCCATTTGGTCGTGGCGCTCGCCGATCAGCACCACGTCCTGGTCGGCGGCCCGGCTCAGTACGCGAGATGCCGGGGTGACGGCGCCGAGCTGCCACCAGTCGCCGGGGGCCAGGCAGTCGTTGGCATGGGCCGGTACGGTAAGGGCCGCGAGCATGAGTCCCAGCGTTAAAAGGCGCAGTCGGCGCATGGGGCGTCCTGTAGGCAAAAAGGCGGAGCCGGGTTCACTCGCAGCCGGCAAGCGCTTCACAGTGGTGTAGGAAGCGTTCGAAATCGCCAAGGATGATCGAAAGGCTCGCGTGCAGGCGGTGATCGTCGTCGAGCAGCCGCAGGGACAGGCGCTGATCCCGGGCGTAGTCAATTACCGGGCCGGGGGCCACGACGTCGTCCTGCCAGCCGTGGATGAGGTGGCAGGCTTGGGCCTTGAGCACCGGCGAGGTCTCCGGGTAGCCGGCAATGCCCAGCGCCGGCGCCAGCAGAAAGCAGCCAAGCACCGCGTGCTCGGCCCCCAGCATGGCGCTGACCCAGCCGCCGAGGCTGGAGCCGGCCATGACGCAGCGGGCGGGGTCGTCGCCGCGCTCGGCCAGGGTGCGGCGCAGGTGTTCGAGGCGGTCGCGAGGGTCGGGCTGCTGGCGGTAGTCCATTACCACGGTATCGACGTTGTCGAGCCGCTCGGCGACGCCCTTGAGCGCCTGCACCTTGAGCGCGCCGGGCCCGCTTTCCAGGCCGTGGGAGAGGTAAACGGTGATCATGGTCGCTCCGCGCAGTGAAAGCCGATGAGCCGGGTGCCGGGGCCAAGGGCCGCCGGCGCGTTTCAGCCTTTAACATAAACCCTAGCGGGTTCGCCGACGGCTGCCAAGCGGGCCTTATGAGTTGGCGGCCTCAAAATCGCGCAATAGCTGATTGCCGCGGCTCACGGCGTCATCGGTGGCTTCTTCGCCGCTCTTTTTACCGTTCATGACGGCTTCCATCTCTTCGGTGATGATCTTGCGAATCTCCATGAAGTTACCCAGGCGTGTTCCCTTGGCATTGGCCGTGGGCGCCTTGAGGGTCAGCTGTTCAAGGGCCACTGACGCGCCGGGGTTGGCTTTATAGAACCCCTGCTCTTCGCTAAGCTCTTGAGCTTTCTTGGTGATGGGCAGGTAGCCGGTTTTCTGGTGCCATTTGGCCTGTACGGCGGGCTTTGACAAATAGTCGAAAAAAGCCGCGACGGCCTCGTATTCCGCGTCGGTGTGGCCGCGCAGTGCCCACAGCGACGAGCCGCCGATGATGGCGTTTTGCGGCGCACCTTCGACGTCGTCGTAATAGGGTTGCCTGGCGTAGCCCACGTCAAAGCTTGCGTTGTTCAACACGTCTGCCCGGGCCGCCGAGGAGCCGAGAAACATGGCGCAGGCCTGGGCGTAAAACATCGGCTCGGCATTGGGGCCGTCGTCGGCGCCGCTCCAGCGGAAGACGTCGCTGCCCTGCCAGATGTGCAGGTTCTCCCAGTGGCGTGCCACCTCCTCGTTGTTGAACGCAAGCTTGGCGTCCAGCCCGCCAAAGCCGTTCTGCTGAGTGGCTATCGCCAGGTTATGCACGGCGGAGAAGTTTTCCAGCATGATCCAGCTGGGCCAGGCGGCGGTGAAGCCGCACTCGGCGGCGTCCGCGTTGGTAATGGCCGTGGCGGCCTGGGCAACCCCGTACCAGGTGGTGGGCGGCTCGTCGGGGTCGAGCCCCGCTTCTTTGAATACGTCGCGGTTGTAATACATGACCGGCGTGGCAACGTTCAGCGGAAACGACGGCATCTTGCCCTGGGCGTCGCGGTAATAGGCCGCAATCGCCGGGAGAAGGGCTTCTGTATCGAGGGGCTGGCTGTGCTCCTCCATCAGCTCATGCAGCGGATAAACGATGCCCTCATTGTTTCGCATCAGGGTGCCCGTGCCCGCGTCGGGCACCTGAAGGATGTGCGGCTGCCCGTCGCCACTAACGGCGTCAATGGCCTTGGTGACGGTCTTGCTGCCGGTGCCGCGAAAGCTGGTGAAGACGCGGTATTCCTCCTGGGAGCTATTAAACGCCTCGGTTATTTCCTCGAGGATGGCCTCCCGCTTGCCGTTCAGGGAGTGCCACCATTGAATGTCGGTCACGGCCTGGGCCGGCAGGCTGAGGCAGGCGAGGGCGATCCCGGCGGTAGCGGCATGAAGTGAAAAGCGGGGCATGGTGTGTCCTGTTCGGTGGTATCGAGCGCAATGAGTCGCGAGGCGCGCCGGGGAAACAGTCCCATAAGCAGTGTAGGCAATGGTGTAGGCGATAGTGTAGGCGATATTTTGTCGGGTGCGAGAAGAAAGAAGCCGGCCGCGGCCAGCGTAGGCGCACCGATGCGCGAATGGTAGGCTCTGGCGAAGACATTGGCCATTAAATCGGAGTGAGGCATGGAGCAGGCAGTGGCGTTGCTTGAGGATCTGGTGGCGTTCGATACCACGTCGCACCGTTCCAACCTGGCGCTGATCGAGTACGTCGAAGCGTACCTGGCGCGCTACGGCGTGACCGCCGAACGGGTGACGAGCCCCTGCGGGGAAAAGGCCAACCTCATGGCGCGCATCGGCCCCGAAGCGCCGGGCGGGGTGGTGCTGTCCGGCCATACCGACGTGGTGCCGGTGGCGGGCCAGCCGTGGTCGAGCGACCCTTTCACCCTGCGCGAAGGCGGCGGCGATCGGCTTTACGGGCGCGGCACCTGCGATATGAAGGGTTTTATCGCCTGCGTGCTGTCCCGGGTGCCCGAGTGGACGAGGGCCGCGCTCAAGCGGCCAGTGTATCTGGCGTTTTCCTACGATGAGGAAGTCGGTTGCGTCGGCGCGCCGGCGCTGATCGAAGGCTTCATGAAGCGCTATCCCCATGCGCCAAGCGCTCACGTCATCGTCGGCGAGCCGACGGACATGCGGCCGGTCGTGGCGCAAAAAGGGGCGACCAACCTGCGCACCACGGTGACCGGGCGCGAGGCCCACAGCAGCCAGGTGGATCAGGGCGTATCCGCTGTTCACGTGGCCGCCCGGCTGGTGACCTTTATTGAGGACACCATGACCGAGCTGGTGGCGGAAGGCCGGGTGGACGAGGCCTTTAACGTGGCGCATTCCAGCCTGCACGTAGGCAAGATAGAGGGCGGCACCGCGATCAACATTACCGCCCGGGAGTGCACCTTCGAGTGGGAGATTCGCCATTTGCCAAGCGATACCTTCGAGGCGCTTTACCGGCGCTTCGAGGCGCGCTGCGAAGCGCTGATCCGCGAGGTGAAAGCCGCCGATAAGCCGCTGACGATCGAAACGAAGGCGCTCAACGTGACCGTGCCGGGGCTTGCCGACCGCGATAACCGCCAGGTGCTGGCGCTGGTCGAGGCCAACCTGCCCGAAACCTGCGGGCGCCACGCCGTGGCCTACGCCACCGAGGCGGGGCAGTTTCAGGGAGCGGGGCTCGAGACGCTGATTCTGGGCCCGGGCAGCATCGCCCAGGCCCACCAGCCTGACGAATACGTCGAAAAGGCGCAGCTCGCCGCCTGCCTCGAGTTTCTGGGGCGCATGGGCAGGGCGCTTGAGCAGGAAAGCGGGGGCGAGGCATGAGCCAGGCTGGCGCGCCCGCGGCGGCGCCCTGGTACCTTTACCTGCTGGAGTGCCGGCGCGGCACCTACGCCGGTATCACCAACGATTTGCCCCGGCGCTACCGCGCCCACTGCGCCGGCAAGGGCGCACGCTATACCCGGGCCAATCCGCCGGTGGCGCTGCTGGGGGCGCAGCCCTTTGCCGGGCGCGCCGAGGCCAGCCGGGCTGAATACGCGCTCAAGCAGCAAAGCCCCGCCGAGAAGCGCCGCTGGGCGCAGCGCTGGCAGGCGCCGGCGTTGACGGCTAGCGGCCGCGGGGTAGATGACAATAGCGCCTGAATCGGGCAGGCTAGGGTGCCGGGCGTATACTCATGTTCAGAACAGCGTCCATAAGAATATGCCTGGCAACGTTAATGGCAAAGGAGAGCAGGCAGGTGGCAGTTTACGGTGGGATACAGGCCCACGAGCTGGGCTATTGGCTGACTGCGTTGACCAACGCGGCCTATGACCCGCGCCGCCCGCTGGCCAGCGTTCACGGCGGCTGTGCCCGGGCGCGAACGGCCCGTCAGGACCTGCTGGATATTGCCGGCTGCTACCGCAGCAACCAGAAAAGCGCTGACGCCGCCGCCGCTGCGCTTTCCCGCTGGTGTTTGCACTATCTGGACGAAGCCGAGTGGTACCGCCTCACCGGCGAGCGTCACGACCCGTCTGCCGCCGATCACAGCGATGCCTCCCCCGAGGCGCCAAGGCGCCACCGCGTCGGCTAGCCGCCGCGTTTCCTTACGCTATGTTATTACCGTACGTCATACCGTTACCGCACGTTATACCGCGACGGCACGTCTATCATGACGCCAGCGGGTCAGAGTAACGGCAGCCCGCCACTGCCGCCGTTACCGTCAATTATTACTGTCAGGAGTCTCTTGCATGGCGGCCACCTACCGCGCGCCGGAACAGGTCATTACTTCGCTTCTGGATACCGACTGGTACAAGCTCACCATGATGCAGGGCGTGCATCACAAATACGCCAACGCCAGCGTGGTGTGGGAGTTTCGCTGCCGCAACGCCGAGGACTTAAGCCCCTATCTGGACGAGATACGTGCCCAGGTGGAAAGCCTGCGCTCGCTGTCGCTGACCTCAGCCGAGTCCGAGTATCTGGGCAGCTTTGCTTACATGTCGCCGGATTTCATCCGCTTTCTCGAGCTGTACCGCTTTTGCCCCGAGTACGTGTCCATGTACATGGAGGGCAGCGACCTGTGCATCATCATTGATGGCCCCTGGACCCACAGCATCCTGTTTGAAATCGCGATTCTGGCGATCATCAGCGAGGTGCGTAACCAGGTGCTTTACCCCCACGCCACCGTGGACCAGGCGGTTACCCGGCTGCGGAGTAAATTCGCCGCGCTGCGCCGGGACTATACGCCGACCCAGCTGGAAAACTTCCGCCTTGCGGACTTCGGCACCCGCCGGCGGCTGTCCCAGCCGGTGCAGGAGGCCGTGGTCGACGTGCTGGCCGAGGAGTTTCCCGGCCAGTTCGTGGGCACCAGCAACGTGGATCTGGCCCGGCGCTACAACCTTGCCCCCATGGGCACCATGGCCCACGAATGGGTCATGGCGCACCAGCAGCTGGGCAGCCGGCTGGTGGACAGCCAGCGCGCCGCGCTGGAGTCCTGGGTGCAGGAATATCGCGGGCACCTTGGGATAGCGCTGACCGATACCGTGACGCTGGATGCCTTCCTCGAGGATTTTGATCTCTACTTCGCCAAGCTGTTTGACGGCCTGCGCCACGACAGCGGCGATCCGCTGGTCTTTGCCGAGAAATGCATACGCCACTATGAAGAGCTGGGCATTGACCCCAAAACCAAAACGCTGATTTTCAGCGACGGGCTGACGTTTGATAGCGCCATGGCGACCAAGTGCGCACTGGAGGGCCGCATTTCCACCAGTTTCGGCATCGGTACCAACCTGACCTGCGATCTTCCCGGGGTGACGCCCATGAATATCGTCATCAAGATGGTCTCGTGCAACGGCCAGCCGGTCGCTAAAATATCCGACGAGCCGGGCAAGGCCGCCACCCACGATCCGGAATACGTCCACTACCTGAAAAGCGTGTTCAACGTAGCGGAGTAACGTAGCGGAGTCATACCGACGTCTTCATTCATCGACAAAAAGGCAAAGTGTTACATGGCCGAGACAAATGCCAAGACCATCCGAGTCGCCATTGCCGGCTACGGCAACCTCGGGCGCGGCGTTGAAGCCGCCCTGGGGCAAAACCCCGACATGCAACTGGTAGGCGTGTTCAGCCGCCGGGACCCGGCAAGCGTCACGCTGCTGGACAGCCAGGTGCCGGTGTACTCCATGAGCGACGTGGAACAGTTCAAGGACGAAGTGGACGTCATGGTGCTCTGCGGCGGCTCCAAGACCGATCTGCCCGAGCAGGGGCCGTACCTGGCGCAGTTTTTCACCACCGTGGACAGCTTCGACACCCACGCCACGGTAAACGAGTACCATGCCGCGCTGGATGCCCCGGCCAAAAAAGCCGGCACTATCGCCCTGATGTCGGTGGGCTGGGACCCGGGCCTGTTCTCGCTCAACCGCGCCTTCGGCGAAGCCGTACTGGCCGAGGGGGAAACCTACTCCTTCTGGGGCAAGGGCCTGAGCCAGGGGCATTCCCAGGCCGTGCGTAGCGTCGACGGCGTGAAACAGGGCGTGCAATACACCCTGCCCTCCGACGACGCCATTGCCCGGGTGCGCAACGGCGAGCAGCCCACGCTCAGCACCCGGGAAAAGCACGTCCGCGAATGCTATGTGGTGCTGGAAGAGGGCGCCGACGCCGACACCGTGCGCGAAACCATCGTCACCATGCCCCACTACTTCGCCGACTACGACACCGAGGTCCACTTCATCGATGAAGAAACCTTCGCCCGGGATCACAGCGCCATGCCCCACGGCGGCTTTGTCATCCGCAGCGGGGTCACCGGTGACGGCAACAAGCAATCGATCGAATATTCGCTTGCGCTTGGCAGCAATCCCGAGTTCACTGCCAGCGCGCTGGTCGCCTACACCCGCGCCGCGCATCGGCTGGCGAGCAAAGGCGAATCCGGCGCCCGCTCGGTGTTCGACATCGCCCCGGGTCTCCTCTCGCCCAAGGATCCCGCCCAGCTGCGTAAAGAGCTGCTTTAAGAAAGTGCCGTAAGTCGAGTACCGTGCCGGTGGGAGCGCAATTTATTGCGCGAAAGCAGGCCGTAGGCCTGCCGTTTAATACGCCAATTCCCGCCGGTTTATGGCTGCCCTAGCTACCCATTATGGTAACGATGACCCACAAAAAAGGGCTTACGCCGCAGCGTAAGCCCTTTTTCTGATGTTGGTCGGAATAGCAGGATTCGAACCTACGACCTCTGCCTCCCGAATCCATTTCCCTCTCTTGTAAGCCTATAAAATCAACATCTTATAGCGCCCCTTCCCGTGAAAACGTGACCCTTCGTGACAATAGTGGCCAGAACGTGACTGACGTAAGTCACGTTTTAGTCACGTTGGCAGATCGCCCGGATGGTGAGCAGAAGCTGCATATAGCCGTCCCGATTTGTCGGCTTGGGCAGGTCGATGGACAGCAGTGCGTGCCATTCCTGATCGGTGACACCTATGGCTTTGACGAAGGCATCGTCACAGGCCAGTGCGCGAAGGCCAGCCGGAATATCAGGGCCGATGATGATGTGATGCTGGATGCTGGCTTCCTGGTCAACGCCGCGTAGGTATTCGGTGGTGACATGGAGAATGCCGGCGATGCGGTCGAGAAGGTCGTCGGAGAGTCCCCGAAGCCCCTTTTCGATGTGTGAGACGTGGCTTTGCTGGATGCCAGCTCTCTCTGCCAGCTGCTTTTGTGTCAGCTGGCTATTTCGCCGGGCGGTACGAAAACTGTGCGGATCGACGTTCATGGGTCTGCATGCTTCAAAGTGAGAGAGAGAAAGTGCTGCATTATGCGGGCGAATCATATTTTGCGCCCAAAAAAATTACTGCATTACTCGATAATATTACTACCATGGAGGAGGTGAGGCCATGATGCTGCGCGAAATACGGCGGGCCAAAGGATGGTCCCAGACGGAATTAGCCTACCGCCTTGATTGTGACCAAAGCATTATCAGCCGGATCGAACGGGGAGAGCGCTCGGTCACGCTGGAGCGTCTGCGGAGCATTGCAGCAGCGCTGGAAGTGCCGCTGTCTGCGCTCATTGCCGACGAGGTAGCCTGATGGCTGTCCCGGCGCATGCCTGGATGCCAACGGCCGCGTTTACTGATCGCCGGCTGGGCGCTCGGGATCTGCGCGTACTGGGCGTGCTGTACGCCCACGCCGATGCTGACCGCGCCTGCTGGCCGGCAGTGGCAACGCTTGCGCAGCTGACCGGCATCGACCGACGCGACGTACAGCGCACGCTCCGGCGTCTGGAAGGCTTTGGCTGGCTGACGATTGAGGCCGGCGGTGGACGCTCCGCAACGTCACGCTACCGACTGTGGCAGGTAATGCAAACGGCGGGTGAATCGCCACAAAGGGCGGGCAATATACCCGCTGAAACGCAGGAAAGGGCGGGTGAATCGCCACAAAAAGGCGGGTGTTTTACCCCCGAAACGGCGGGTGAAATGCCCACCCGAACATACCAGGAACAGAGCAAGAACAGAGAACCCCTGTCTTGCGCTTCACCGGAGATTGAGCTGAATGCGTCAGCCGAGCCGCAGGCGAAAAGCGGCAAAGCTGCTCAGGAAGAGTCCTTTGCGGTGTTCTGGGCGGCGTACCCGAAGCGCCGTGGCAAGTCGGATGCGCGCAAGGCGTGGCAACGGCTGCAGCCTGATGACGCGCTGACCGAGCGAATCCTGCACGCCGTGGCGATGGCCCGGGCGTCACCGGATTGGCGCAAGGAGAGCGGGCAGTTTATCCCGTACCCGGCAACCTGGCTGCGCCGGCGCGGGTGGGAGGATGAACTGGAAACGGATATCGAGCCGTTGGCGGCCACCGCCCAGCGGCCGCGACACGGTGAAGCGCAGCGAATTGGCGGCACGTTGGAAGCGCTGGACTCGCTGTTTGCAGGAGGGCAGGAGTATGCAGAGCACGACGTTTCAAAAAGGCATGGCATATCTGGCGGCCGCGTATGGCACTGAGCTGAGCCGCGAGCGCCTGGCGGTTTATTGGGACCAGCTGCGGCAGCTGGACGACCAGACGTTTCTCGGCGTGACCAAGGCCATTGTCGCGCAGCAGCGCTTTTTCCCTACGGTGGCAGAGATTCGTGAGCGTTACCGCGAGGCCTGTGCCCCACAGGTGCAGGTGTATCGGCTACCACGCCCCAAGCGGCAGGACGCCGCGTATGCCCGGTCTGTTTTACAGGCATTGAAAACGGAGGTTCATCGACCATGAAAAACAGGGCAACGGAACATCAGGAGCAGGCGACTTTGTTCAGCTGGGCGGAGTTTCATACGCACCGCTGGCCGGAGCTGGCCCTGATGTTTGCCATTCCAAACGGCGGCAAGCGCAACAAGATCACCGCCGCCATGCTCAAGGCCGAAGGCGTCAAGCCGGGCGTGCCGGACATTTGCCTGCCCGTCACACGCCCGCCCTGGTCGGGGCTGTATATCGAGATGAAAACCGGCACCGGCCGGCTGTCATCGACGCAGCGCAGCTGGTTGCTGGCACTTATCGCGCAGGGCTACCGAGCCGAGGTGTGCCGAGGCTGGCAGGAAGCGCAGCAGGTGATTGTTGAATACCTGGGCGGCGATGAAGGCGAGCCGCTGATGGATACCGTGCCGAGTCCGCACATGCTGCCCGGCCATACCGCTCAACAAGCCGTTTTACATTAGAAAGGACGCTAATTATGACCGCTACATCGCGCCATGAAGGCAACATGATTCACATCAGCCCGGACGGCCAGACGCTGCCCGTCGAGTCGCGGGTGGACGAGCTGACCACCAAGGTCAAGAAGATCACCACAACCGACGAAGGCAAGCTGCAAATCGTGCTGGAATCCGAAGGCATGGATAACGACGCGCTGGCCCAGGTGAAAGAGCTGCTGGTACTGCAGCAGTCGTCGCTGGTTCTGGTCAGCATGCAGCCCACGCAGCAGGATATGTTCGGATGATCCGCCCGGCAGGCATGGCGGCCGCCGTTGCACTGGCCGCTCCACTTTTCGCTCATGCCGCGCCGCTGGATGATGCCTTGGCGCTGGTACACAAAGCCCACCCGGTGCTGCAGGCACATCGCAGCGAATACCGCGAGACGACGCGGCAGCGCGACTGGTCCAGCGACATCACGCTGGGCTGGACTCAGCGAGGCACGACTGAAGGCGGTGCCGCCGGAGCCAACGCCGGTATTCGTGTCACCATCCCGCTGTTTGACCGTAGCCATGAGCTGCGCAGCGCCACGGCGCGTAGTGCCTGGGTAGAGAAGCGGGCCTTGATCACCACGGCCTTCATGGCCGCACTGGCTGAGCTGGAAACGCTGAGTGCTGCGGCACTTGAAGCCGAGACCATGCGGGATTTTTACCGCGATCAGCTGGAGTACCGGCAGCGGCAGGTTGAGGAGGGCATCAGCGAGCCGGATACGCTGTGGAGCGCGACGGAAACCGCCCAGCGCACCGAGATGGAGTATCAGAAAGCGCAGCAGGCGCTCAACGCCGCCCGGGACCGCGTGGCGCGAGAATACGGAGGCCGTCAATGGATGACGTTACGGGATTTATTGGCCGCGCACACGACGCCGACGCTGCACTAGATGCCATCCGGCGTGGCGCCAATGTCCTGATAACCGGCCGCGCCGGCATCGGCAAGTCGGCGTTCTTGCGGCACCTGCGTAGCCGGCTTGGAGACAGCGAACTGCCGGTGCTGTTCGTGCCTGCCGGCACAACGAAAAGCACGCTGTTGGCCTTGGCCGGCCAGATCCATGAATCCTGTGGCCTTGAAGTGCCGGCGGCATTGCTGCCGCCGCGCACTTTGGCGCGTGCCCGGCGCGAGGGCAGCCTGCCGTGGACGGATTTGGTGCGGCCTCTGCGTCGCTTGCCGGTGGCAGACACCATGGCGCTGCTGGAAACCAGCCTGCGCAAGCGGCGCTTTCTGGTTCTGTTGGAGACGCTGGAGGTGCCGCCCAGTCAGGCGGAGCTGTTTACAGTGCTGCTCGACTGCGCCCAGATGGTGGCCTGCATGGACGAAAGCAACCGTCGCAGCCGCATTGAGCAGCTGGTGTGGCGCTTCCAGACTACCGTTGAGCTCAAGCCGCTGCCGCTGGCCGAAAGCCGCCAGCTGGCCGAGCGCTGGATGGCACATCATCCGCTGCGATTTTCCGACGAGCCTACCCGTGACCGGTTCCTGCGCCACGTTGCCCAGGCCAGCGGCGGCGTGCCGGCGGCGATCCGGGGGCTGATGGAGGAGGCCAGCAAGGAGCCGGAAATCACGCCGGCCAAGGCACGCTCGCTGTACCACCAGGCAGGCATTCAATACGTGGACATGACGCCGCTGCTGGTGGTGATACTGGTGATTTTCATGGCAACTCGCTACATCGCCCGTGGCGTAGGTGAGGTGGAAATGCTGGTGTTGTCTGGCGTGGCCACTGCGCTGTTCATGGGGCTGCGATTCTTTTTCTTCCAGATGCGGAGCCGGCGCTGATGCTGACTCCCACACACCTTGTTATCGGGCAGACCACCTTTGTTGCCGTGAGCCTGGCCGTGAGCCACGCGCCCAGCTGGCCGGAGGCGTGTCTGGCCGCGACTGCCGCGCTGCTACCCGACCTCGACAAGCGACAAAGCCATATTGGCCGTTTGTTCCCGTGGATATCCGAGCCGCTGGAATATCGCTTCGGCCACCGCACCCTGACTCATTCGCTGCTCGCCTGCGTCGTGCTGGCATTGCTGCTGTGGCCGCTGCTGCCGCGCGGCGCATGGCTGGCCGTGGTGGCCGGCTATGCCTCGCATGCTGCGGCGGACATGCTGACGCCGGCCGGTGTGGAGTGGTTCTGGCCGGCGCGATGGCGTTGCGTGCTGCCCGGTAACGAGCGCTACCGCATGCGCGCGATGGGCTGGGGGGAGCTGGTGTTTGCCGTGGTGCTGATCGTGGCAACGGTGCCGATGATTGGACTTGCGCAGAGTAAGCCAGGCACCGGCGGGGTGATTACCGCCGCGATTGGTGACATGGCCGCCGCTCGCGCCCGCTACGATGCGGAGAAGGGCGAGCATCGTTGGGAGCTGCGGCTGGCCGGGCGCGATAACCTGACGCTGGAAGATGTGGGCGGCGACTATCCGATTATTGGTCCATGGCAAAGTAGTGGGCTGCTGGTAGCGACATCGAGCGGGCCGCAGACGGTGTGCCGTGGTGGTGGCTGTGACTGGTACGCGGATAGCGCCGTAGCGGTAAAGGGTGAGGCGCAGATCACGACGACCCGCGAGCTGACGGCATCGCACACCTCGCCGGCGGCGTTGGTGGCCGCTTTGGAACCGCTGCAGCCGCTGGGAGAGGTTTACCTGATTGGCAGCCTGACCGCGAAAGGGCTCAAGGAGCAGCTGCCCAGCGTGGCAGTCAGCGGTGATACGGTCAGCCTGACTTACGCTGCGCCGGAAATGCTGGAGACCTGGGGCGCACGGCCATTGCGTGACGTGCTGCTGACGGTTCAGGTGCGCCACGCCCCCGGCGTTGGGGTGCCGAATCTGGCATTGAATGATGAGGTCGTGGATCTGATTCCCGCTGAGTTGCGCCCGTGGATGCTGCAAAATGGCAAGATTTCTCGTGACAGGTAGGAGACATGGATAAAACACGCACAATATACCGTTCCGTGCAGAGAGGAGTGCGGTATATCCGGCACCGGCGCATCGTGCTGTTCTGGGGCGTGGCTGCCGCCAGCCTGAGCCTGCCATGGATCTGGCCGGAGTTCGCGGCCACCGGTGAGCAGGTGGCTACAGGCAGCGGTGAGTGCCGCGTGCTCAAGATTTATGACGGTGATACCATCACCGTGAGCTGCAGCGGCAAACAAGAGCGCGTCCGGTTGTACTGCATCGACACCCCCGAGATGGAGCAGCGGCCCTGGGGGCAGCGCAGCCGTGACCACTTGCGACAGATGATGCCGCAGCGCGTGCGTATTATCGAACACGACCGCGACCAGTACGGCCGCTTGGTAGGCGAAGTGATGGCAGGGCAGACCAGCCTGAATCTGGCGATGGTCGAGGCCGGGCAGGCGGCTATGTACCCGCAGTATTGCAGCGAAGCCCGCTACCGCCGCGCGAATGAGGCGGCGCGGGAAGCGGGCCGTGGCGTGTGGGCTGAGCCGGGGCTACAGCAGCGACCGTGGGAGTGGCGGTAGCGCTAAAGATCGTTTATGCAGCGAACAATATGATTGAATGTTTCGTCTTTAACCTTGGCCGAGCTAATATGGCTGTGTGCCCATTGGATAATCATGTGTCGCTCTATACCGTTTGTTGCAGCAACAATGCTCGAAAAAAAATCATTCACGTTAATAAAATGTAGGTTGATGCCTTTATTCAGCCAGTAATGGATGATGGACTCTTCAGTATCTTTTATAAGCTTGCCATTAGGTCCTTTTAAAAATATCAATGTATCTAGATTGGTTCGAGATATTTTATTTACCGCATGCTGTACATCGCTAAAATTAAATTCTTTATCTTTAACTTCGGCGCTGAACACCAAATTTTCGTTTTCAAAAACGTCTATGTCTGAGACTTCTCTGGAAGAAGCGCCGGATTGGTTTACCTTGTGGGTTATGACATTTAAGGATCTTTTTGATACGTCTCCCAAAATGTTGAAGGTTATTCCAGCCAATATTGCAGCTGTCTCGCCTTCAAAAGATTGTTGGGTCAAATTTTGTGAAAAAATTGCTAGAGATGCTGGATAAAAATGGCCTTCTTTATGCTTCACGCTTGATATTAGTTCTCTAGGCTGGCGTTGAAGAATCCAATATATGCATTCTTTTAGTGCTAGTGACGCTTCACGATTATTACGGAGGCTCTGTATAATCGCTATGGATTGCGATAAAATAAATGTGTCTCTGCCTTTCCTTACGGAGTTTTCTTCTGAAAGTTCTGTGAATCGTGCAGGTTTGTTTAAGAATGGTTCGTTAGACTCGCCAAGCCTACCTGCAAGAAGCTCGCGCTCTATAGGGACAATAACATTGTGACATAGTGATCTTGCGTCGAAAGCACCGTTTAATTTTGCACCGGACTGTAAGGATAAAGGATTGCAGGTTGGATTTGCTACTTTGGCTAAAATGGCGTTGGTGAGTATGTATCTATAGGTTTTATGAGTTCCTAGTATAACACTTTTTATTTTTTCCGATCGGCGTCCAGAAGGTTGCCAGTTGCTGTTTTTTACCTCATGTATCACTTCTCTCAAAATGCTTTCAGCTAAGTTTTTATCTATAGTGACATTCATGTATGCTGTTCCATATTTTGTTAAAAAAATCCTTTTCGCCAGATGATATGGCGTTTAATATATCTATGCATTCCGTAATGTCTAGGCGGCGTTCTAAACGCTCAATCTTTGAAATATCTGGTTGCGTGAAGCCAACTAGTTGAGCTAAATCAGACTGAGAAAGGCCAGCTTTTTTTCTGGCATTTATTATAGTTTGAATCGCTTTTTGATATCTTTGGTCGTGTATAGTTGAAGGCTTAGGCATTGGATGATCATTTGGCTCAGAATGTTGTTGTTGAACGGATCTTGACATTTTGTACAAAATATGCCAAAATCGAATAAATGCATTGATTTTGCTTGGTAAAGCTGACATGGACATGCAGAATAAAACTGCTATATCTCTTTTTTGTGGCGCCGGCGGCATGGATGTTGGCTTTAAGAAAGCTGGCTTTGAAGTGTTGTGGGCAAATGATTTTGATAGCGATGCATGCGCAACATATCGGGAAAATTTAGGCTCGCATGTTGTCTGCGGTGATATTAATGGCCTTATCTCAGATCTCGATGACTTTCAGGGTGTGGACTGTGTCTTTGGTGGCCCTCCTTGCCAAGGTTTTTCTGTAGCAGGCAGGATGGATCCAGCAGATGAAAGAAGTAAATTAGTGATGAGCTTTATGGAGGTGGTAGAAAAAGTTCAACCTTCTTCTTTTGTTATGGAGAATGTGAAGTCCTTAGGCGTTCTCGATAAGTTTAAGCTGGTAAGAGAGTCGATTTTTAAACAGGCGAAGAGCTTGGGTTATCATGTTGAGTTGCTTATTCTTAACTCTAAGGATTTTGGAGTTCCGCAGTCCCGAGAGAGAATGTTTATAGTGGGTTTTAAGAGTAAGAAATATGTAGGTAGTTTAAGTGATTTCTTGGGTGGTTTTTATAGAAAGAGTCCCGTTGTGAGGGATGTTATTGCACGTTTGGGTCCTGCGGGTAGCGAAAATAACCCTAAAACCGTCAAGGCAAGAATTTCTCTAGCTAAAAACCCGGTGCTCAGGAAGTCACCTTATGCAGGGATGTTATTCAATGGTCAAGGCCGACCAGTAGACCCCGACTGCTATTCAAGCACTTTGCATGCAAGTATGGGTGGTAATAGAACACCAATAATTGATGAGAAACAGTTGTACGAAGGTGCGGAAGGATGGGTGATTAAGTATCACCAGCATCTTATGGAAGGTGGCGCGCCTTTTGAAAAAGATGAGGCACCAAACTTCTTACGAAGAATGACTGTTGACGAGGCCCACTTGCTTCAGACATTCCCTGAAAATTTTCATTTTGCCGGCAAGCAAAGCTCAGTCTTTCGCCAAATAGGAAATGCGGTGCCATGCAATCTGGCCCAGTCAGTGGCCGAGATGGTTATGGATGCCTTGAACGGTAATTTGAGGCTAAATCTTAATCGTGATGAAGTTCAAACATTGCCGCTGGCGATTTGACTGAAGTGCATAAGTGAAGTGGCGCTGATATGCCGGTTTTTTTGCATGCGCTGTAGCCAAGGAGGGCGCATGACCACACCTCAAGATCTATCCCGCCAGGCCCATGAGCTGCACAGCAGAGCCTCAGCTTGCAGCAAATCGCCGCCGAGCTGGACACCAGCGGCGACCGCGCCTCCCAGCTGATAGTAGCCTATGAACAGCAGCTAGATGAGTAATCACTGTGCTGGTAATCGGGGGTGTCACCTCATGCACGGCCGTACTGACGTAGTGTACGGTTATCGCCTTGGTCTTTTACATTTGGGAGTCAGCATGAAACAAGGATGGATGATTCGCGCCGGTGAGGGTGGCCGGCTTTTCGATAATTTTGAGTCCCGTAGCTGCGTGGCTGTGGGGTGGAACGCGCTCGGTGACCTCGGCCAATACAGCACCGATGATGAGCTGCGCCAGGCATATATAGAGCACCACGGCAACGCCAAACCCGGCCGCACCGGTAATGCTGTGGCTATGATCCGCAAGTTTTGCGATGTGGTTCAGGCGGGCGATACCGTCATCACTTATAGCCCGGAGCATCGTGAGTACCTAGTAGGCATTGACAAAGGGCATTACGAGTTTCTCTCGGCAGACAATCAGGTCGAAGATTACGCCCATGTGCGCTGGGTGAAATGGGAGGGCAAGGTTCCCCGTGATGCGCTTACTCAAGCAACGCGTAGCTCCCTTGGCTCGACCTTGGCTGTTTTCCGCTTGTCTGATGCAGTTATTGAAGACATGCGCGCAGTGCTGACAGGTAAGGCCGCCGAACCAGCCCAAGAGCCGGAAGAAGTTGAAGCAGACTATGTTCAGCTCAGCGAGAATATCCGTGCGCAGAGCCATGAGCTGATTAAGGACCGTATTCAGCAACTGTCACCGGAAGAAATGGAGCATTTTGCCGCAGCTATCCTTCGCGCAATGGGCTACCACACCAAGGTTTCTCCCCGTGGTCCTGACCGTGGTGTTGACGTGGAAGCATCGCCGGATGGCCTTGGGCTGACCAAGCCGCACATCAAGGTAGAGGTAAAGCATCGTGCTGGCAGCATGGGATCAGCTACCGTGCGCAGTTTCATTAGCGTGGTGCGTAGCGGTCAAAATGGAATATTCATCAGCACTGGTGGTTTTACACGCGAAGCCCGCTATGAAGCCGACCGTGCTCCCAATCCTGTTGCCTTGGTTGATATCGACGACTTGGCAAATCTAGCGGTAGAAAACTATCAGCATTTCGACACAGAAGGCCGCGCGCTGCTGCCACTGATGCATGTTTATTGGCCTACAGAATGACTAACTTGCCAAGGAGGGCAGATGACCATACCCCGCGATCAATCCCGCAAAGCCCATGAGCTGCAGCAGCAGGGCCTCAGCCTGCAGCAAATCGCCGCTGAGCTGGACACCAGCGACGACCGCGTCTCCCAGCTGATCGCAGCCTACCAGAAACAGCAGCCTGCCGAGCCGCAGCAGCCCTGGTGGCACGGGCTTTCGCCCCACACGCGGGTATTCCTGCAGGAGCAGGGCATGCACAGCCGTGCTGATGTTGAGCAGGGCTACCGCGATGGGCTGTTCACACGCGGCCATCCAAATGCGTTCAGAAGCATTACGGCCCATCTTCGGCGCCGCATCGTGGAGTGGCTGAACCAGCCGGTGCAGCCATATCGCGTCTCCCAGGCTGAGTATCCGATGGATGAGACGATCACGCTGCGCTTGCAGGCCGATACCGTGCGCGAGCTTGAGCGCATAGCGAAGAAGGCAGGCACCAAGCCGGATGCGCTTGTAGAGGCGTTGATTATGCGGGAAGCTGAATGTAAATGACTCGATGAGAGCACTGCATGAAAAAAGCGTCCACGGCCCTGGTTGCCGCTTTAGCCCTCGTGCCGCCCGTTGCGCTGGCAGATACCATCATCGGCAGCTGGAATATCAAGCACCTTGGCTGGAATAACGACAAGGCCATGGCTGAGGTGGCTCATGTCGCCCAGCATGCGGATTTTTTGGCTATTCAGGAGCTGATGGACCCCGCCGCACTGGCCGAGCTTGAGCGAGCCGTCGAAGCCGCCAGCGGCGAATCATGGTCCAGCATGGCTAGCGATGCGCTTGGCCGCAGCACGTACCGCGAGAGTTATGGCTTCCTGTGGCGAGACAGTGAGATCGAGTACGATAGAGGCGCGGTGGTCTTTCTGGACAGCCAGGATATTTTTGCGCGGGAGCCGTACTCGGCTCAGTTCATCGAGCTGGATAGCGGTCAGCAGTTTGTAGCGGCCACCGTGCATGTGACCTACGGCGACGGAATCAGCGACCGGCTGCCAGAGATCGAGGCGCTGGCCGACTACTGGGGCTGGCTTGAGGAAGTTTATCCCGGCACGCCGCGTCTGCTGATGGGCGACTTCAACCTGTCGCCGGATCATCCCGGCTGGGCAGCCCTGCGCAAGCTGGGGGCATCACCGGCGATTACCAACGGTGCTACGACGCTCGGCACCACCAACGGCACCTGGAGCAACCTGTACGACAACATCTGGCACAGCGACAGGCTGAACATCACCGACAGCGGCATTATCCGCTTCACGGATCTGCTGCCCGGCGATCATGTGAAAGCACGGGATGCCGTATCGGATCACGCGCCGGTCTGGATCGCGCTGGGTGATGCTGACATGGAGCTGATGACGCTTGACGGTAGCGACTACGAAGCCGCCAGCGAGGCCGCCAACGATGCGACGTACTGCATTGACTTGAACGAAGCCAGCGCCGAGCAGCTGGCGGAGCTGCACAACGTCGGACCTGCCCGCGCCAAGCAGATTATCGAGATGCGGCCTTGGGGCAGCGTGGATGAGTTGACCCGGGTGAGCGGCTTGGGAGCGGGCAGCGTAAAAATGATAAGAAATAACGGGCTGGTATGCCCGTGACAAAAAAGGGAACGACATGAAAAAGCAAGGGCTGACTACTGCTGTGCTGACCAGCATGGCACTGGCTACCGTACCGGCCTTCGCCGCCGAAGACAGCACGCGGCTATTCAAGGACTGGCACTACGGCCAGCATGTAGACGATTTTCCCCGCAGCCAGGGCTACTATGACTGCTCGGGCGATCTTGGCGTTTTCGCGCTGTGCCATGACGGTGTGACGTTTCTGGAATATCCATTCCAGGGGCAGCTTTTTTTTGGTGACGACAACCGCTTGACGCACGCAACCGTGGTGGCGGATTACAGTGACGATCTATACGTCACCGTTATTGGTGCCCTGACTCGCAGCTTTGCAATCGTGTCCGCCGAGGGGCCGTATGAGACGCTGGACATTATCGAGCGGGCCAAGGCCGGTGCGTTCAGCAGTGAGGAGGAAATGCAGGCGGCGCTGGTCGCGTTCGAGGCAGAGCAGCACCGGCAGGGCTATTTCGGCATGACGCTGATGGAGCAAGAAGGAATCCTGGAAGCGAAGCAAGATATACAGAACGCGCAAGAATTGATGATGAACGCCCCAGAAGGAGTGCGCGTGGCTGAGATTGCTGTGTACGAAGACGACTGGGGGCCGCTGGTGGAGACTTCCTTTTATCTACCTGAGCGTCAGCTGGGGCGTGCCATAGAGAAGGCGAAGGATGCGCCGGTTGAGGATTTTTAAACCAGCGTGTCGCCATACTTGGCGCTGATACCTGTTTGCGTCTACAGTAGCTTGTGCAGCACCTAACCATCCACTCGCTGAGAAGCGACAGGAGAGCAATTATGGCTACTGGTTACATCCAACTAAGCCAAACCCAGCCACCCGTTGACGTGCCCATCATTTGTCGGTTTTACCATCCTGAAATGGAAACGTCGTTATATGGCCTGCATGGCCGACCCAATGCCATAAGCAAGGCCATCCGGCGGGCTGACGGCAAGATCTACTACCACGCGGATACCAACCCCGGTCTGGGGGAGATCAAAAGCTCATGGATCGAGTGGAAGCGTTGCTGGTGGTAGGTTTATTCCAGGGACAAGGAGAAACGCCATGACCCACTTTGACGGCGGGCGCGGCAACGACGCCAAGCCCAAAGCGTAGCGCCCGTGCCGCGCTCATTCACCCAGCCGCCCGAGTGGACGTGCAAGCCCGGCGGCTGGGACACCACCGGCACCCGCGAGATATTCCCCAGCGCATCGCCGTTGGGGGTTCCCGACATTCTTCCCCAAGACTTCACCGAGCTGCCACCCGCATTTCGGCTGCTGCCGTACCGCAGCAAACGCAGTTTCGAGCTGCGCGATGTCTGCCATTTCTACCTTGATGACTACCGCTTCGAGACGGCCTGGAACCGGCCCAACGCCGCGGCGAATCACCTGCGCCGCTACTGGGCCGCGCTGACGCCGGACTTCAGCCTTTACCCGCAGTGGCCCGCCGTGGTGAATCAGTGGAATACCTACCGCAGCCGATGGCTGGGCCGCTGGTGGCAGAGCCAGGGTCTGCGCGTGATACCCACGGTGAACTGGTGCGACGAGGCGAGCTTTGCCTACTGTTTCGACGGCATCCCGCCCGGCCAGATCGTGAGTATCGGCGTGCCGGATGCCCGCCGGGCGCATGTGGTGGAGCGTTACCGTGCCGGCGTTGAGGCCATGTGCGAGCGGCTTCAGCCGCGCTTGGTGCTGGTGTACGGCGACAGCCCCGTGGAGATCGACGCGCCGGTGCTTGAGATCGAGCCTGACTGGCATCGCCTGCGCGGCGTGAGTCGCCGCCCCCGGGCGAAGGAGAAGCGAAGCTGCTCAGAAAGAGTCAGGTGCAGCCCGCATCGTGCAGTGCCATCCACCGCGCCCACGCTGCCGCGTCGGCTTGACCCCGGCCCGCACGGCTGACGCCATGCTGCCCCGTGCCGGACTTCACCGCTCGCGCCGTCTCGGGCAGCGCCACGCATACCGCCGCCTGGCGGCTGCCCGGCCGGCACGACGCTGGCATCGTGCGCGTAGCGAGTGTGGCCCCGTAGCTCGCTTGCGCCGTTGTCATGCGGGCTCGCCAAACCCCCGGCCAGCCGCGCATGCCAACAGCACGGCGCTGGCTCAGTGGAAGTGGCCGCGCAAAGCGCCGCCACCGTGCGCATGGCCGCTGCCGTGCCGTCACTCCCACCGCCCCCGGCGAAGCCGGCGGCTGCTCTGATGCCAATTTTTGCGCTTCGTGGCATGCTGCTTGAATTGCCGCCGCGACTCATGGATGACGTATGACGCAATCCGCTTACCGCCATTATCCCAGCTTTACCCGCCGCTACGTGCGCTCGGTGGTGAAAATGCTTGGCCTGCCGAAAAAGGCAGCAACAGAGCGCGAAGTGTTGGTCCAGATGCTGCACGATGAGCGTGTTATCAGCTCGATCAACGGCGAAATCTTGATGCTCGAATGGCACCACGCGCGTGAGGGTCATGTGGTGGTGCCCGAGCCTGCGCTGTCTCAGTGGCTGCAGTCGGTGCAGTTGAGCCGAGTACAAGGGGATGCCTGGGCGTGGCCCTGGGAGTTCAGCACGGTATCGTTTCCCACCGGGCAGACCTTTAACGGGCATCCCGTCGAAGGGGCGCTGGTGGCGTGGGTGGATTCGACCACGCTGCCGGCCCGCTATGAAGCGTTACTGCGTGCTCACGGTAGCCCGAACCTGATGGAGATGAAGGAGCTGGGGGAGCCGTGGCTGGTGGTGGCGATTCACAATCCGCTGGATACCAATACCAGCACCAATCCCACCATGCTTCGCGGTGCCTTTACCCCAAGCCAGATCAGCGGCTTTATCAACCGTGAGGCGGTCGATCACGCCGGCGACTACGCGCGAATGATGGACGATGAGGAAGGGCAGGTATTACGCGCCGTGGTGCGCTATGTGCTGTCGCTGGGCATGTACCTGTCGGCCTACCCCGAAGCGCAGACGGCCGGCATACCCGAGTGGATGAAGAACAAGCACCCCGCGGCGAGAAGCGGCGTGCCGTTTGCCCAGGTTAGCGCTGATCGAGCCGACCGCGAGCTGACGGCGGCCATGGCCGCGCCGCGCACCGTCGCTCCCTACTGGCGGCAGCTGCGCGACAAGCGCTTTTATCGCGGCAAGTGGGCGGAGCAGCGTCCCGGTAGCCGCTACGTGCTGGTCAGCGGCTACGAGGTGGGAGCCGAGAGGACGGTAGGTGTTGAGCGTGCGTAAGAGTAAAGGTAGCAGCCGACCGTGACACGAGGGCGCACTGGATGCGCTTTTCTGCAAAGAATCTCCAGCGAAAGTACAAGATTTCAACCAATAAGAGGAAAGGTAGGCATGGACAGCAATCAGGAACGAAAAGGCGCGTCAGCGAGCTACCGGAGACTCGCCGGCCCCGGAGAAGACAACAGGGATCTGGCCTCTACGGAGGTGGTGCGGCGCATCCTCGGACGCTTTTTGGCCGACTTCACCGATTGCTCAACTGAGCATGAGGCATCATTGCTGATTGATCGTGTGGCTGGGATATTCTCCGGTGTTGCCAGAGGCTACCAGCGTGTGCCGGACTGGGCTTCCCGGGAAGGCATTTTCTGTGCGCTGGCGATTACCTACGGTGTCGATGACCTCAAATACAAGCACAATGTCGTGCGCGATGCGCTTGCTGTCATTGCCTGCGAGCTGATCGACATGATGGTGGAAAACGACGGCGATGATGAAGGGCTCCAGCGTGGGACAGACGCCATTCTTGATAAGGCGACTATCGCTTTTACGGGGCCGCTCACCCGCCTGCCGGAAATCAGCGGGCCGCATGAATAGGTGCGGGAGGTTTAACGACCACCCGTGTGCCCCCGCCAGCTTCGCTCGCGGTCGGGCTGCTACAGGTTCCGCTTCGCTTCAACCGGCAAAGCCGGTCGCTTACGCGCCTTCTGCATCCCTGGCACTCTTGCGCTCCGCGCGCTAATACGTGCCGGCTCGTCCCTCACCGCCCTGATGGGGCAGGCTTCGCCCGCCCCTTGAACCCAACCCCTTCAAAGATGCCGGCGCAAGCGCCGCTTTTATTTGCCCCGGCTGCCTTTTCCCGCCGCAGCAGATGACCGTGCCTACGTGGCCTCATCGAGAAGGTCAAACCCTGCCTCGCCAGCGGGCAGCCAGGGGCCGGTCCGCAAACCCCCGCGGCCGGCCCTGGCCGGGGTCAGCATTCGGTGCTCAGCGCCGGCAAGCGGCAAATCGGAACCCCACGCAAACCGCCGCGCGGGGCCCCCGCGATTTGCCGCTTGTCCTGCGCCCAAACTCTAGTGCATTCCCAAGGCATTGTTTTATTCGAAAAAATCGGTAATTTTACTATACTTATATACAGTAAATTGGCTTTTCGAGGGGGTGCTTTATGTCGTTTCAGTCGGGTGGTTTTGCCTACGGTGGCGGCGTGGTTCAGCAGCAGGGGCCGCGTGGTTGGGTGTGGTCACAGCGCATGGCACGGCGCGGCTTAAATCCTGCGCCGGCTTGCGTGTGCGTGCCGCTCCGGTCAAAAGCGGCGGCGCTGGCGGCTAGCTGGGTGCTGCGCCGCCAGGGTTGGCAGTGCTGGCCACGGCCAGGCAAGCGCACCGGTGCCAACATCGAGTTGAAAGTTGCCGTGCCGCCCGGCTGGTCGGCATCTCAGCTGCGTCAAGCATTAAGCTGGCTAATCTTTTAGAAACTATCAACGGTCGCGCAAAGCGACCGTTTTTATTTCCAAAAATAATCAATAAAAACATAGGCTTGAATCGTTTTTATCATAATAAAAAGACATTTAACTATGCGAAAACGGTATGCAAAAAGGGCATAAATGCCTGGCAGATGGCCCTGCATAGGCTAATATTACTAACGAGAGTAATATATTACACAACGTAGTGATTATCTCTCCGCGTTTTTTTACCCGGTCGGTTCGGGCGCGATAAAGGGAAAAACCGGGGCCTGTAACTGCACTCACATACGGAATTTGGAGGTGTTTTATGTCTGGCTTGGAGCGGGGCAGTGTAGCTGCCAGCCGAGTACGCCAAAGCGTCGCGCAGTATGAGCCGGCGCTTGTAGCCCAGGCGCGCGAAATCGCACTTGGGCAATCACAGGAACCTGCAACGCCGGAGCATTTACGCATATTGCTGTGCTGGCTGGACGGCCACGCCATGCGCCCCGAAGGGGCTACTACCCACTAGAAGGAGTCTGGAAATGAATATTCAAAGCAATTTTCACCGCGTGAAAAAAGTCGTGCCCGAAGCCATACGGAAACACCATATGGATGACGGAAGGATTTATTACACGCGCAAGCTGCAAATCTGGATCGCTGAGGATGAAATTAGCCACACGTTGTTTGCCGATACTCGGGAGGCGCTAGAGCTGCCCGGAGAAGCCGAGGAGCGGCAAATCAAGGGGCTAAAAGCGGCAATCAGCGAGACGCAAGCGCTTTTGCCGTATGCGGATCACGGCGCGTATAGCCAGGACTTGGCGCGAATCAGTCAGATGGAAGGCGAGGTCACGCAGCTGGAGAGTCAACGTAGCAGCAGGCTTGCGTGAGAGTGGCCCGTGGTCAGTGTAGGGGCTGGCTACGGGCCGGGTATGACCCAGTGCGAGGATCACATCATGGATATTAGACACGTATCACCGGAATGGCAAGCGCGCCAAGACTGGCGTGAAGAAGGCGTATTCCGGCCCGAAAAGCTGATCGGCCTGGCGGCGCAGCGTTACTGCCGCGAAGCCGACCGTATCGAACGCGAATGGAGTCAGGCGTTTCGCCAGGGAGGGCAGCACCATGTCGAATGAAGTCATTGAGCACACCGCGCAACCGCAGGCGGCCGCTGCGCAAGCGGCCGTCGTCGCCACTGCCGCCGCGTCGCCGCTGGATCTGCCGGCTGAAATGTTCAAGGCCGGGCTGGATCGTCGCGGCGAGAACCGCCGGGCGCTTATGGAGTGGGTACGCTCGGCGCTGATCGAAAACGTCGATTTTGGCCGCATCCCAACGCGGCGCGGGCCGTCGAAGCCGTCACTCTGGAAGCCCGGCGCTGAAAAAATCTGCGGCATGCTCGGCGTGACGATTCACTACCCGACGCTTGGCGACTACGAGCAGGCCGCGCTTCACGGCGTGGCCCTGGTTCACGTCATTCTGCGCTGTGAGATCCAAGATGCCGCCGGCAACGTCGTTGCCGATGGCGTGGGCGCGCGCAGTCTCAAGCAGGACGGGAACGACTTGAACAAGGCGCTCAAGATGGCCGCGAAATCGGCACACATTGACGCGACCCTGCGAATGGCGGGGCTAAGTGAGGTGTTTACGCAAGATTTGGAGGACATGGCACATGGGCAAAACGTGGAAAAAGCGGCCGGCAACGCGCACCAAGGTGCGGCGAAAAATCCAACACCAGCGGCGCACCAGGCGGCAGCACCGTCGCAAAAATGCATCACGGAAGCGCAGCACAAACGCTTAGAAGCGCGTATTGCCGAGCTGCAGCTTGACCGTGAGCGCGTGAAGAGCTGGTTGCAGCGTGCCAGTCACGGCCAAATCAGCAGCTTTACGGAGCTGACGCCGGAAATGTACCGGCAGCTGGACAAGCGCTTAACCCAGTGGGCCACCCATTGATTCATCTTAATCCCGAGAAAAAGCTGTCAGCCGCGGTGCGGCTGGCAGCCCGGCACCGCTGTTATCTGGTGCTGGAGGCCGGCAGGCCGCACTTGATACGCCAACCGCGAAAGGAGCTTCGACATGGCACAAGCAACCCACGACCTCAGCGTTAAAACCGGCGAATACCAGGATCGACAGACCGGGCAAATGAAGAACCGCTGGCAGCGCATCGGTACCGCGTTTCAGCACGATGACGGCGGGCTATCTATCAAGCTCGACTGCGTGCCGGTCGGTCAGGACTGGGATGGCTGGGTCAGCATGTTCCCGCGCGACCAGGGCCAGCCGCAGGGCTATCAGCAGCCGCAAGCCGGCCAAGCGCCCTACAGCGGGCAGATGCCGCCGCAGCAGTTCAACCAGAATCCCCGCTATTAATACTCAGCCGCCCCGGCGCTGCCGGGGCCAGGAGAGCAACATGGCACTGCCCACACTTTACGATATCCGCGCCGATTACTTGGAAGCGCTGGAAACCCTGACCGATCCCGAGCTTGATCTGCCGGCCGAGGCCGTCGCCGACACGCTGGAAGGGCTGGAAGGCCAGCTGCAGGAGAAAGCCACCAACGTCGCGGCTTTCATGCAGCACCTGAAAGCCACGGCTGAGGCGATCAAGGAGGCCGAAGCGAAGATGGCGAAGCGCCGCCGGGCAATCGAGAACCGCGCCGCGAGCCTGCGCGACTATTTGCACGACAACATGGAGGCGGCAGGCATCAGCAGGATCGAGTCGCCGTGGTTTGAGCTGAAGATCCAGAACAACCCGCCGGCGGTAGCCGTGGAAGACGAGCAGTCGCTGCCGGATCGGTTCAAGCAGGAGGTGACGACGATCAAAGTGGACCGCAACGCGATCAAGGCGGCATTGAAGGCCGGTGAGGCGGTGCCCGGGGCCACGCTGACCGCAGGGACGCGGCTGGCTATTCGATAAGAGGATGCAGTCATGGCAGACGAGATTCTATTGAGCCTGGACGAGACGGCGCGCCGCTTGGGTGGCGTGTCGCCACGCACGGTTCGCAGGATGATCGAGCGCGGCGAGTTGGACGCCGTACACGTTGGCCGACGCATCACCGTGCCCGTAGCAGTAGCCAATGCCTGGGTAGCACGCCAGATGGCACCTGAGCATAATGACAGCGGCACGGGACTGGGTGCGCAAGGAGGTAACAAATGCCGAAGCGCAAAATTAGCCGTGGTAAAGACGGCATCTATGAACGTGAGGACTCCTCGTGCTATTGGGCCTCGTACATCGACGCACGCGGCAAGCGAGTTAGGTGCTCGACTGGCATCAAAAAATCGGCAGCCGGCCGGAAAGAGGCCGAGGCGCTGCTGAGCAAGTGGCGCCTGGAATCTCACATGGAGAAGCAGTGGGATGAGCAGCCGTCGCGCACGTTCGATGAGCTGATGCTGGCCTATCTGGATGAGCTGGACAACATGGGGCGAGCGACGGAGCGGCACACTTGGAGCTTGAAGAAGCTGTATCCCGTATTTACGGGGTGTGATTTGCAGCAGCTGACGGCACGCGATATCCGGGATTATATCGTCGGTCGCCGTAAGGAAGGCGTGAGCGCCGGGACGATCAACCGTGAAATCGGGTTGATGTCCGCCGCGTTGAACCATGCACGCAAGGAGTGGGACTGGGAAGTACCGAACCCATGCGAGAAGCGGCGACTCAAGGAACCCGAAGGCCGTATAAGGTGGATCACGCGGAAAGAGGCGGGGCGCTTGCTGGCTGCTGCCCGCGATCCCGAAAGGCCCCACTATCTTGAGCCTTTTATTGCCTTGGCGCTGAATACGGGGTGCCGACGTGGTGAGCTGCTTGGCCTGGAGTGGGAGCGTGTTGATCTAAAGGCGCAGCTTATTCATCTGGAGGCCGAGCATACCAAGGCCAAGCGCCGGCGCAGCGTGCCGATGAACAATGCTGCACGGCAAGCGATGCTGTCGCTGTTGCAGTTTCGCATGCGGTACTGTGCGGATACGCCATGGGTATTTTGCAACCAGAACGGTCAGCGTATCGCGGACATCAAAAAGACCTGGGCTACCGTATGCCGTAAAGCCGGTATTCAGGATTTTCGTGTCCACGACATGCGCCACACCTGCGCAGCTTGGCTGGTTACGTCAGGAGTGCCGTTGGCAGAAGTGCGAGATCTGCTAGGTCACTCTAGCATCACGATGACCGAGCGCTACGCGCATTTGGCACCGGAGAATATACGTTCTGCCGTTGCCCGATTGGATGAAAAGGAGGATGCAGAAACAAAAAACCCCCGGATTTTCCGAGGGTCTTAAGTCACGTTTTGGTCACGTTAGACTCAGGTGCGACAAGAGAGAATGGCCTAAGTCATTGAAATGTTTGGTCGGAATAGCAGGATTCGAACCTACGACCTCTGCCTCCCGAAGGCAGCGCTCTACCAAGCTGAGCTATATTCCGAAGCGCTGTCGGCCGTGGGCCGTCAACTGGTGGCAGATCATACGCCGCTTGCGGCGGCGTTTCAAGCTTTTTCTGGCCGCGCGGTATGGAAGGCGGCGGTCAGGCCTTGCGCTCTATGGCGGCGCGGGCGAGCGTTTCCATGGTGTCGCGGAACTCGCTTTCCGGCAGGGCGGCCAGCTGGGCCAGGGCCTTTTCGGCCATCGCTTCGGCGCGCTCCCGGGTGTAGTCCAGCGCGCCGGTGGCGCGTACGATCTCGAGCACGGCGTCGAGCTGGTCGAGCCCGCCCTTGCGAATCGCCTGGCGGATGAGCTTGGCCTGCTCCGGGGTGCCCTTTTCCATGGCGCGCAACAGCGGCAGGGTGGGCTTGCCCTCGGCGAGATCGTCGCCGACGTTCTTGCCCATGGCGTCGGCGTCGCCCTGGTAGTCGAGCAGGTCGTCCACCAGCTGGAAGGCAAGGCCCAGGTAACGGCCGTAGAGCTTGAGCGCTTCTTCCTGCTCCGGGGTGGCCTCGGCGATGATGGCGCCGGTCTGCGAGGCGGCTTCGAACAGCTGGGCGGTCTTGCCCTGGATGGTGGCGAAGTAGTCGTCCTCGCTCACCGAGGGGTTGCCGATGTTGGTCAGCTGGCGGACCTCGCCTTCGGCGATGATGCAGGTAGCGGCGGAGAGGATTTCCATGATGCGCATGGAGCCCACGTCGACCATCATCTGGAACGAGCGCGAGTAGAGAAAGTCCCCCACCAGCACCGAGGGTGCGTTGCCCCAGGCGTCGTTGGCGGTCTGCTTGCCCCGGCGCAGGTGCGACTCGTCCACCACGTCGTCGTGCAGAAGCGTCGAGGTGTGCATGAACTCGATCAGCGTGGCAAGGGTCACGTGCTTGTCGCCGCCGTGCTGTTTGCTACCGTAGCCCAGCGAGCGCGCGGCCAGCAGCACCAGCAGCGGGCGCAGGCGCTTGCCGCCGCTTTCGATGATGTAGCCGCTGATGGCTTCGACCAGCGGCACCCGGGAGCTCAGCTGCTCGATGATGGTGCGGTTGACCGCGGCAAAGTCATCGGCCACCGCGGCGTGCAGCGGCGATGAACTGGCAGGCGTGGAAGCGGGAGTCTCGGTGGTCATGGGATCCATTCATCGCGGCAGAGGTGGAGGCAGACGCGCGCGAATCATGCCGGTGACAACACGAAGCTAATGAGCAGGCACACGCCGGGGGCCAAAGCTTGATAACGCCGCTTATGCTATGGGGGCGCCGGGTGGTCGTCAAGGTAACGGCCCGCCGCGGTTGATTTTAATCGGCGGTTGTGCGCCCGCGCGGGGGTCGCTATAATACGCGGCCGCTTGTCATGCTCCCTGTCAGATGGTTGCCAAAAGGGGCGCCACTCGCCGCAGGTCGATTGTGCGCGTATCGAACAAGAGCCAGGCGCGATGAGCAAGGCGGCGCCGGGCGCCGCCACTAGAATCCGTTTCGGAGAAAGACATGTACGCAGTAATCAAAAGCGGTGGCAAACAGTACCGCGTTCAGGAAGGCCAGACGCTCAAGCTTGAGAAGCTGGAAATCCCTACCGGCGAAACCATCGAGTTTGACGAAGTGATGCTGGTGGCCGACGGTGATGACGTCCAGATTGGCGCGCCGCTGCTCAGCGGTGCCAAGGTGGCGGCAGAGATTGTCGATCACGGCCGTGGCGACAAGATCAAGATCATCAAGTTTCGCCGCCGCAAGCACAGCATGACCCGCCAGGGCCATCGCCAGTGGTACACTGAAGTCAAGATCACCGGAATTACCGCGTAAGCGGTTGTTTCCCTGCTAGGAGGTATTAACCATGGCACATAAGAAAGCCGCCGGTTCCACGCGTAACGGTCGCGACAGTGAATCCAAGCGCCTTGGCGTGAAGCTCTTTGGTGGCCAGGCGGCAACGCCGGGCAACATCATCGTGCGCCAGCGCGGCACCAAGTTCCATGCCGGCGCCGGCGTGGGCATTGGCAAGGACCACACTCTGTTCGCGCTCGACGAAGGCGTGATCAAGTTCGAGACCAAGGGTCCGAAGAACCGCAAGTTCGTCAGCGTCGTCTCCGCGTAAGCGACACCGCTTCCCCGAACGACCGCTACGAACGACAGGCCCCGCCACGGCGGGGCTTTTTTGTCTGCGCAGCTTGGCTTTCTGTCAGGGCAGCTGTTGCAGCACGGCGCAGAGCGCCACAAAATGCACAAGGGGTGCTCGCAGGGCATCCATTGGGATAAACGGCGGCGAGAGCGGCCAGGAGCAACAACCATGCAATTTCTCGATGAAGCCTCGGTGATTGTCGAGGCGGGAAATGGCGGCAACGGCTGCTTGAGCTTTCGCCGCGAAAAGTACGTGCCCAAGGGCGGCCCGGACGGCGGCGACGGCGGCCACGGCGGCAGCGTCTACCTGATCGGCGACGACTCGCTGAACACCCTGATCGACTTCAAGTACCAGCGCTTTTACAAGGCGGAAAACGGTCGCCCCGGCCAGGGCCGCCAGATGAGCGGCCGCGCCGGCCACGATCTGCACGTCAAGGTGCCGGTGGGCACCACGGTGATCGACGAAGACACCCTGGAGGTCATCGCCGACGTCACCGAGGGCGGCCAGGTGGTGCTGGTGGCCGAAAGCGGCCGCCGGGGCCTGGGTAACATCCATTTCAAATCGTCCACCAACCGCGCGCCGCGCCGGACCACGCCGGGTACCGACGGCGAGCGGCGCAACCTGCGCTTCGAGATGAAAGTGATGGCCGATGTGGGCCTGCTGGGCCTGCCCAACGCGGGCAAGTCCACGCTGATCCGCGCGGTGTCCGCAGCCAAGCCCAAGGTCGCCAACTACCCGTTCACCACGCTGGTGCCCAACCTCGGCGTGGTGAAGCTCGGCCTGCACGAGCACTTTGTCATGGCGGATATTCCCGGGCTGATCGAGGGCGCCTCGGAAGGCGCGGGGCTCGGGCTGCGTTTCCTGAAACACCTCACGCGCACCCGCCTGCTGCTCCACGTGGTCGACGTCGCGCCCTTCGATGAAACCGACCCGGTGGCGTCGGCCAAGGCCATTGCCCGGGAGCTTGAAGAGTTCTCCCCGGCCCTTGCCGAGCGCCCGCGCTGGCTGGTGCTGAACAAATTTGACCTGCTGCCCGAAGACGAGCGCGAGGCCCGGGCCCGGGAGATCGTCGAGGCGCTCGGCTGGGAAGGGCCGGTGTTTTCCCTCTCGGCCATCAGCCAGGACGGTACTCAGCCGCTGGTCCAGGCGGCTTACCGCTGGCTCGAAGAGCAGCAGCGTCTTGAGCACGAGGACGAAACCGCCTACGCCGAGGAGCAGGCCATGCGTCGGCGCATGGAAGAAGAAGCCGTGGCGCGCACCGAAGCCCGCCTGGGCCGCAAGCGCAAGCCCCGGGACAAAGACGGTGATGACGACGACTTTGACGACGACTACGATGTCGAAGTGGAATACGCGCCCTGACCGGGCGCTCTAAAACGCCGGGTGACAGGCAAGGAGCTTTGCTGTGAACAATGAGCAGGAGCCGGGGCGCGAGGCGCTTTCCCGAGGGCGACGGGTGGTGGTCAAAATCGGCAGCTCGTTATTGACCAACGACGGCCGCGGGCTCGATGAAGCGGCGATCGGTGGCTGGGTCGACCAGATCGCCGCGCTGCACCGGCGCGGCGTGGAAGTGGTGCTGGTGTCGTCCGGCGCGGTGGCGGCGGGCATGCTACGACTGGGCTGGCAGGCGCGCCCCGGCGAGGTTCACGAGCTGCAGGCCGCCGCCGCCGTGGGGCAGAACGGCCTGACCCAGAGCTACGAGCAGCACTTTGCCCGCCACGATATCCTCACCGCGCAGATCCTGCTCACCCACGACGACCTCTCCAACCGCAAGCGCTACCTGAACGCGCTGTCAGCCCTGCGCACGCTGGTTGCCATGCGCGTGGTGCCGGTGATCAACGAAAACGACACCGTGGTCACCGACGAAATCCGCTTCGGCGATAACGACACCCTGGGCGCGCTGGTGGCCAACCTGCTGGAAGCCGACGCGCTGCTGCTGCTCACCGACCAGGAAGGGCTTTTTGACGACGACCCGCGGCACAACCCCGACGCCGCGCTGATTGCCGAAGGCCGCGCCGACGACCCGCGGCTGGCAGCCGTCGCTGGCGACGGCGGGGCGCTGGGGCGCGGCGGGATGAGTACCAAAGTGCGCGCGGCGAGGCTTGCCGCCCGCTCGGGGGCGGTGACGGTCATCGCCGGCGGCCGCCAGCCGGACGTGCTCACCCGTCTGATGGACGGCGAAACGCTGGGTACGCTGTTGCGCCCGGTGCAGGCGCCGCTGGCCGCACGCAAGCGCTGGCTGGCCGGACAGCTCCAGGTGCGCGGCACGTTGACCCTGGATGCCGGGGCGGTCAAGGTGCTGCGCGAGCGCGGCTCCAGCTTGCTGGCTGTGGGCGTGCGCCGGGTGCAGGGCACTTTCCGCCGGGGTGACGTGGTGGCCTGCGTGGACGAGCAGGGCACCTTGGTAGCCAAGGGGCTGGTTAACTACGGCGCCGACGAGGCGCGCAAGCTTGCCGGTAAACCGAGCCACCAGATCGAGGCGCTGCTGGGCTACGTTGAAGCGCGCTCGCTGATCCACCGGGATAACCTGGTAGTCATACGGACAGCGCAGTAGCCGTTTAGCTCAGCCGGTCGGCGGCAGCGGAATCTGCCGCGGCCAGTCGTCGGGGACGATAAACACCCGCCGGGTCTTGCCCCGAGGCGGCAGATAAACCATCAGCTGCTGCGCCACCGGCGCCTGTTGCAGCCGGGCAAGCGCGGCGTCGGCGGCCTGCCCAAGCGGGACAAAGGAGGCAAGCGGCGGCGGGGCCAGCCAGCAGGGCTTGGGCAGCCAGGCGCCCAGGGCGGACGGCGCCAGGGTGGCCTTGAGCGCCGGCCAGTCCCGGGCATAGCACCAGAGCCCGCGGTAGTGCTCCGCGGTGCTGCCTTCGGGCGCCGGCAGCGCCGCGTGAAAGGGGTAGAACAAAGCGCCCGGCATGGCGAACTGCGCCCCGGGCGGGGTCAGGGCTTCGCCGGCATCTCGGGGCGCGAGCCAGTGGCGCAGCGCCCTGCGTGCCGCCGGGGTGGCGGAAAACGCCAGCTGACGGCGTGCCATGTGGGTGCTTTTGAGCGCCAGGCTGTCAAAGCCGCCGGGGCCGATCCAGCGGCTCTGGCTTGTCGCCGCGCTCGGGCCCTCGGGCAGCCCCAGATAGAACTTGATCGCCACTTCCATGTGGATGGGCGCGGGGTCGCGGCGGGTGCGATAGATCATGTCCATCTCGCCCAGGGTATGGCGCCGCTCCACCACCCGCACGCTGTGGGCCAGCAGCCGCGTCTGCGGCGCGTGATCCAGCAGATAGTGCCAGAGCCTTTCGTGGTAGTGCCCCAGGCGCGCCAGGCGCAGCCGCGACCACTGCGCTTCGCCGGCCTTGGGCGCCTGTTGCGCCAGCCAGTCGGAGACCGCCGCGGGCGTGGCAAGCCCCAGCGCGGCGCCGTTCGGCCGGCCGGGGTAGCCCGGCAGGGCCACCAGGTCCGGCGCTTGGCACAGCCAGGCCAGGTCGCGCAGCGCCGGGGCGGCAAGCGCCTCGTCGACGCCTTCAAGGCACGCCGGTGCCGAGACCCTTGAACCTGTGGCGTTCCGTCCTGTCAACTGTTCTCCTTTGTTTTCAATACTAAAGTTTTTTGTCACCAGGGATGTGCCATGTCGTATTCTCCAGCAGATATCGCCGAGCAGCCGGATGCGCCGGCCGCCGGCAATGCCGACGAGAGCGGCTTGCCCGACGTGCTGGTCGGCCCGCTGCTGCGCCGGATATCGCCCCGCCGCTGGGTGATGTGGCTGGTCACCTGCCGGCCGCTTGATCTGATGTTGACGCTCGCTCCGCGCGGTGGCAAATCCCGCCGCATATCCCTGGCGGACCAGCCGTGCCTGGCGATAGGGCGCCACGCCTTTATTTACCCGGTGGATGTCGCCCTGGACGAGCCGCTGCCCCAGGATACGCTGATCGACTACGACGTCAGCATCTGCCGTGACGACGGTATCCAAAGCGGCATTGCCCAGTGGGCGCCGTGGCTTTGCCATACAGGCGCCGCCATGCCAAGCGTGGCGATTGCCTCGAGCCACCGTCGACTGATGCACGGCTCGTGTCGCAAGCCGCACCATCCGGTGGCTGACGGCCTGGTGCGCGGGGACGACTGGCTGGCCGACGACGTGGACGACCCGGCCCGGCGCCCGGCCTGGCTGTTGATGACCGGCGATCAGATCTACGCCGACGACGTCGCCGGACCCATGCTCTGCCACATTCACGCGCTGATTGCGCGGCTGGGCCTCTGGGACGAAGATCTGAGCGGCGCTACGCTTCCGGACAGCCCGGCGCTTTATGCCGCGGACGACACCTATTACCACCGCGACCTTCTGTTGCCCGACGTGGAGAGCAGCGCGGCGCTGCGCAAGGGCTTTTTCGGCGGCGCGAGAAAGCCGGTGTTTACCACGGCCAACGCGCACAACCACCTGATGACGCTAGCAGCCTGTCGGACTTTCCACCCCCAGACATGAGATAATGCTGACATCAACCTGACCACGGACCCGCCATGAGCCACTTTCGTTCTGTCGATCGTCACACGGCCTACCTGCTTCCGCCATCCGTTGACGAGTGGTTACCCCAGGACCATCTGGCTCGCTTTATCGTCGAGGTCGTGGACGGCCTTGATCTGCGCGCGATGGTGAGCGCTTATGGCGGGCGCGGCAGTGCGGCCTATCACCCGTCACTGCTGTTGTCGCTGTTGATCTATGGCTACGCTACCGGCGTGTTTTCCAGCCGCAAGATCGAGCGGGCAACGTATGACTCGGTGGCCTTCCGCTTCATCGCCGCCGGCTCGCATCCCGACCACGACACCCTCGCCACCTTCCGCCGGCGCTTTCTCGACGATCTGGCCGGCCTGTTCGTTCAAGTGCTCGAAGTCGCGCAGGAGATGAAGCTGCTCACGCTGGGCACCATCAGCCTGGATGGCACCAAGATTCAGGCCAACGCCTCCCGCCATAGCGCCCTGTCCCATGGCCACATCGAGAAGCTGGAAGCCCAACTCCAGGGGGAAGTGCAGGAACTGCTCGCGCTGGCCGAGCAGGCCGACCAATCCCCTGTCCCGGACGGGGTCAGCCTGCCGGCAGAAATTCAGCGTCGGGAAGATCGGCTTAAGGCGATGGCAGAGGCCAAAGCGAAGATCGAAGCCCGGGCGAAAGCGCGCTTCGAGCGTGAGCAAGCCGACTACCAGGCCAAGCTTGCCGCCCGGGAAGAGAAGCAGAAGAAGACCGGCAAGAAGCCGGGCGGCCGTCCGCCCAAGCCACCCACCGCCGGCCCCAAGGCGCAGGACCAGATCAATCTCACCGATGAAGAATCGCGCATCATGCCGGTGTCAGGCGGTGGCTTCGAGCAGGCCTACAATGCCCAGGCCGCGGTCGATACGCACAGCATGCTGGTGATGGCGCCGGCGGTTACCCAAGCCTGTAACGACAAGGAACAAGTCGAGCCGATGCTTGAGCAGCTGGCCGCCTTGCCGGACGCGTTGGGCACTGCCGACACGCTGCTGGCCGACACCGGGTATTTCAGTGCCACGAATGTGGCCGCCTGCGAACAGGCCGGTATGGATCCGCACATCGCCGTCAAGCGGGAACGTCACCACCCGCCGCCGCTGGTGCGGTTCGCCGAGCCGATGCCGCTAGCCGAGGGTAGCTCGCCGGTTATGCGGATGACGCACAAGCTAAAGACTCAATCGGGACGCGCCGCCTATGCGCTGCGCAAGCAAACGGTCGAGCCGGTCTTCGGCATCATCAAATCGGTGCTCGGCTTTCGTCAGTTCTCGCTGCGCGGACTGAACAGCGTGAGCGGTGAATGGGCACTGGTTTGTCTGGCCTGGAATCTGAAACGCATGGCCGTATTGCGCCCGAAATCCGCCCAATGGGCATGAAAGGCGGGGAAATCTGCTCATTTTGAGGTTGTTGGGCGCTGAAGGCCGAAAAAATGCATCATGATGGTGCAAAAATCTGTCAGGGCCGGTGGGGTTAATTGCCTGCCGACGCTAAGCCCGACAGGCTGCTAGGCGAAATACTCGCCATGTACTGCCTGGCGTGGTCGCCTACGCCCTGGCAGCTGGCGGCGTGCGATATGCCCGCGCTGAGCGAGGAGGATACCGAGCGCTATCGCCGGGAAGGCAAGGCGATCGACGGCTTTCGCGACGGGCTTGGTCAGTGCGCCCGGCTGATGGCCCACCTGCCGGCGCTAATGATCTTCGACGACCACGACGTCACCGACGACTGGAACCTCCACGCCGACTGGGAGCACAATGCTTACGGGCACGCGTTTTCCCGGCGGATTATCGGCAACGCCCTGATCGGCTATGTGCTGTGCCAGGGCTGGGGCAACGACCCCGACGGCATGGCGCCGCTAGCCGAGCAGGGCCGCGATCTGCTGGAAAACGCCGCGGCCTCCGGCGGCTGGCTGGACCCGGAGCGCCAGGATGCGCTGATCAACGCGCTGCTGAACTTCGAGGGCTATGCCTATCAGGTAGACGAGGCCACGCCGCCGCTGATCGTGCTGGATACGCGCACTCGGCGCTGGCGCAGCGAGCGCAACCCCAAGCGCCCCTCGGGGCTGATGGACTGGGAGGCACTGACGGAGCTGCAGCAGATGCTGCTGGACGCCCCGGGTGCGGTGATCGTCTCGCCGACGCCGATGTTCGGGGTCAAGCTGATCGAAAGCGTGCAGCAGGTGTTTACCTGGCTTGGCAAGCCGCTGATGGTGGACGCCGAAAACTGGATGGCCCACCGCGGTGCGGCCAACGTGCTGCTGAATATCTGGCGGCATTCGCGCACTCCGGGCAACTACGTGATCCTCTCCGGCGATGTCCACTATTCCTTCGCCTACGACATCGTGCTGCGCCACCGGCAGCGCTCGCCGCGGCTGTGGCAAATCACCTCGAGCGGCATCAAGAACACCTTCCCCGATACGCTGCTGGACGTGTTTGACCGGCTCAACCGCTGGCTGTATGCGCCCTGGTCGCCGCTGAACATTCTCACCAAGCGCCGCCGGCTGCGCATCTATCCGCGCGTCCCCGACCGCGGCAAGGCCGGCGAACGGCTGTGGAACGCAAGCGGCCTGGGGCTGGTGACGCTGGACGATCGGGGCCGCCCGGAGCGGATCATCCAGCTCGACACCCGCGGCGACGAGGTGGATTTCCCGCCGCCCTAGCGGCTGGCTGCTACGCTTGTCGTACGCGCCCCCGCAAAACCGGAGTCCCACCATGATTCGCCTTCATCACCTGGAAAAGTCCCGCTCTCACCGCATCCTCTGGCTCTTGGAAACCCTCGAGCTCGACTACGAGCTGGTGGAATACCCGCGCAACAGCGACGGGCTGGCGCCGGAGTCGCTCAAGCGCGTTCATCCGCTGGGCGCCTCGCCGGTGATCACCGACGGCGAGCAGACCCTGGCCGAGTCCGGTGCGATCATCGAGTACCTGCTGGCGCGCTACGGTGAGGGTCGCTGCCAGCCCGAGGCGGACGACACCGCCGGGTGGGTGAACTACCGCTACTGGCTGCACTACGCCGAAGGCTCGCTGATGCCGCTTTTGGTCATGCAGCTGGTGTTCGGCCAGCTGCCCGCGCAGTCGCCGTGGCCGGTTCGCCCCGTGGCCAAGGGCATCAACAAGGCCGTCAACCAGCGCTTTCTGGCGCCCCGGCTCAAGCAGCACCTGGCCATGATCGAAACGCACCTGGATCGCCACGACGAGTTTGCGCCGGGCTGGCCGAGCGGGGCGGATATCCAGATGAGCTTTCCGCTGCAGGCGCTGGCCCTGTCGCGTTCGCTTGACGACTACCCCGGCATTGCCGCGTTTATTCGGCGGATCGAGGAGGATGCGGCCTGGCAGCGGGTGGTGGAGCGTGCCGGGCCGGTCAGCCTGCCCGGCTGAGGCGCCGGGCAGAGAGGAGAGGTCAAGCAGCGAAGCTGCCGGCGTTAATCCACATGTGCAGCAGGATGCTGGCGACATAGCCGAGGAAAATGACCGGCATCCAGCGCAGGTGGCCCATGAAGGTGTAGGCGCCGCGCGCTTGGCCCATGACCGCCACGCCTGCCGCCGAGCCAATCGACAAAAGGCTGCCGCCGACGCCCGCGGTCAGGGTGATCAGCAGCCAGTGGCCCTGGGACATATCGGGCTCCATGGTCAGCACCGCAAACATCACCGGGATGTTGTCCACCAGCGCGGATAGCGCGCCCAGGGTGACGTTGGCCCAGGTGGCGTCCCAGCCGCCGTACAAGGCTTCCGACAGCAGGCCCAGGTAGCCCATGAAGCCGAGTCCGCCGACGCACATCACCACGCCGTAGAAGAACAGCAGCGTGTCCCATTCGCTGCGCGCCACCCGGCTGAAGATGTCAAACGGCACTACGCTGCCCAGCTGGGCGAGCTTCTTTTGGTCGCCCCGGCGGCTGTAGCGTTCGCGCTTGCGCTCGAGCGAGCGCGGCAGGCTCTGGCGGAGGAAGTAGCCGAAAAACTGCAGGTAGCCAAGCCCGGTCATCATGCCAAGCACCGGCGGCAGCCCGAGCAGCATGTGGCAGATGACGGCCGTGGCGATGGTCAGTAGAAACAGCAGCACGATGCGCCGGGCGCCGCGCTTGAGCCAGACGTCTTCGTGGATGCTCGACGGTTTGTCGCTTTTGATGAACAGGCTCATGATCGCCGCGGGGATCAGAAAGTTGGCCAGCGCCGGGACGAAGAGGGCGAAAAACGTATGGAACTCAAGGATCCCCGCCTGCCAGACCATGAGCGTAGTGATGTCGCCAAACGGGCTGAAAGCGCCGCCGGCGTTGGCCGCTACCACGATGTTGATACAGGCCAGGTTGATGAAGCGCTTGTCGCCTTCGGCCACCTTGGTGATGACGGCGCACATCAGCAGGGCCGTGGTCAGGTTGTCGGCCACCGGAGAGAGCACGAAGGCAAGCCCCCCGGTCAGCCAGAACAGCGAGCGATAGCTGAACCCCTTGAGCAGCATCCACGAGCGCAGCTTGTCGAACACGCGGCGCTCTTCCATGGCGTTGATGTAGGTCATCGCCACCAGCAAAAATAGCATCAGCTCGGTAAATTCCAGCAGCGTGGTGCGAAACGCCTGCTCCGACGTCTCGGACATGCCGTTGCTGACGTATACCCAGCCGATCAGCGCCCAGATGATCCCCGCGGCTACCAGCACCGGCTTGGACTTGCGCATGTGAATCTTTTCTTCGGCAATGACCAGCAGGTACGCCAGGACAAACACGGCGATGGCCATCACGCCCACGCGGGTATCGGTCAGATCAAGCTCGCCGGTCATGGCCTGGCCGGGCAGGCTGACAAGAAGCAGGGGAATAGCCAGCAAAAAAAGCCAGCGGCGAGAGGATCGCAGCTGGCCGGATGCTGTATATAGCTGGGACATGGTGACGGTTTCCTTGGGCGTGCTCGTCAAGAGGAAGGGTGGATAAGTACATCGGCATTTTACCAGTTCGCGGGGCGGCGCTATATAGACCAAAAGTGAGATAGATCAGTGAAGCGGCAGTTATTCCTGCCGAGACAGGGCTATCGTAGCTGGCTATGTCCAGAGAAGCTGGGAACAGGTCGTAAGAGGGGGTTCTACGCCAGGGATGGCGTAGGTAGCGTCCAGGGATGGGTTCACAGCGCCCCCTCGCAGACCTGTTGCCGGTTCGATCCGGGTGATGGGGGCTAATGGCAATGAGCTTGAGGTTTTCCGCGCATGCTAGCCAGCCTATAAAGCGCGTGATAGACTGCGCCATCCTCTCAGACATGCCCGTATCGACAGGCGGCCAAACGGCCCTGTTGACCTTTTTGGCGAACGGCGGTCTGCTGCGCATCGCAGGCCGGCCGTGTCGCGGATGTCACGTCGCTGCACAAGCGGCAAATATCGCGTTAAACCGTTGTCGTTGAACGGCAACCCTATTTCTCCAAGGAGATACCCTGTGGCGAACAGCAAGCAAGCCCGCAAGCGCGCCCTTCAGGCCGAGAAGCGTCGTGCCCTGAAATCCAGCCAGCGCACCATGGTCCGCACTTACGTCAAGCGCGTGCTCAAGGCCGTGGAAACCGGCGACCACGCCAAGTCCATGGAAGCGTTTCAGAAGGCGCAGCCGGTCATCGACCGCATCGCCGACAAGGATGCGCTGTCCAAGAAAAAGGCCGCGCGCCTGAAAAGCCGCTTGAACAAGCGCGTCAAGGCACTGGCGGCGTAAGCCGGCAGGCGCCTGAAAAAACCGGCTGCGGCCGGTTTTTTTGTGTCTGACCAGCCAACGGGTGTGGGAAGCCAGCTATGAGCACGCAAACATCGGCAGACGATACGGCTCCGCCGCCGGCGCGCAAGGGGCTGATGGGCTCAGGGCTGGTGGTCAGCACCATGACCATGCTCTCCCGGGTCATGGGGCTTGTGCGCGACGTGGTTATCGCCACGCTGCTGGGCGCCGGCAGCGGGGCGGACGCGTTTTTCGTCGCCTTCAAGATTCCCAACTTCCTGCGCCGGCTGTTCGCCGAAGGGGCGTTCAACCAGGCCTTTGTGCCGGTGCTGTCGGAATACTCCGCCCGGCGCACCCGGGAGGACGTGCGCGAGCTGCTCAACGCCACCGCCGGCAGCCTGGGGGCGGCGCTGGCGCTGCTCACCGCGCTGGCTATTTTTGCCGCGCCCTGGCTTGCCTGGCTGTTTGCTCCGGGCTTTGGCCGCGACCCGGAAAAGCTGGCGCTGACGGTGGACATGCTGCGGCTGACGTTCCCCTATCTGCTGCTGATTTCGCTGACGGCGTTTGCCGGCAGCGTGCTCAACACCTGGGGGCGCTTTGCGGTGCCGGCGTTTACCCCGGTGCTGCTCAACCTCTCGCTGATCGGCGCGGCGCTGTTCTTGACCCCGCTGATGGAAGTGCCGGCCATGGCGCTGGCCTGGGGGGTGCTCATTGCCGGGGCGGTGCAGCTGGCCTTTCAGGTGCCGTTTCTGTCGCGGCTGGGGCTTTTACCGGTCCCCTGGCCGAACTTTGCCCATTCGGGCGTCAAGCGTATCCTGAAGCTGATGGCGCCGGCGCTGTTCGGCGTTTCGGTGGCCCAGATCAACCTGCTGCTGGATACGGTGCTGGCCTCGCTGCTGGCCGCGGGCAGCGTGTCCTGGCTATATTACTCCGACCGCCTGGTGGAGCTGCCGCTGGGCGTGTTCGGCGTCGCCATCGGCACGGTGATTCTGCCGGCGCTGTCCCGCCGCCACGCCGAGCAGTCAACGGCGCACTTTTCCGCCATGCTCGACTGGGCCGTGCGCCTGGTGCTGCTGCTGGGGCTGCCGGCGGCCCTGGCCCTGGCGGTGCTCGCCGAGCCGCTGTTGATTACGCTGTTCCACTATGGCGCCATGACCGATCAGGATATTCACATGGCGTCCATGAGCCTTAGGGCCTATGCGCTGGGCCTGCCGGCGTTCATGCTGATCAAGGTGCTGGCGCCGGGGTTTTTTGCCCGGCAGGATACCAAGACGCCGGTCAAGGTGGGCATTGTCGCCATGGTGGCCAACATGGCCTTCAACCTGGCGCTGATCTGGCCGCTGGCCCACGCAGGGCTGGCGCTGGCCACGTCGCTGTCGGCCTTCTTGAATGCCGGGCTGCTGGCCTTTTTGCTGCGCCGCCAGGGCGTGCTGGTGCTGCAGCCCGGCTGGGGGCGCTTTGCCGTACAGCTGCTGGGCGGCTGCGCGCTGATGGTGGCGGTGCTCGGGCTGCTGGCGCCCGGCGTGACGGTCTGGTTCGACGCCGAGCTTGTCTGGCGAGCAGCCTGGGTGGCGCTGCTGGTAGCGGCCGGGGCCGGCGCCTATTTTGCCTGGCTGGGACTTTTGGGGCTGCGCCCCGGGCATCTGCGCATGCGCGGCTAGCCGCAGGGCCTACAACCCGGCGTGCGGTGGGTTATACTCCCCGGTTTGGGCGCCGGAAAGCGTATTCGGCAACAATCAAAGGCTTGAGTGGTATGCGCGTCATACGAGGTTTGCACAATTTACAGGCGTCCCACCGGGGTTGCGTGGCAACCATCGGCAACTTTGACGGCGTGCACCGCGGCCATCAGGCGATTTTGCAGCAGTGCCGCGAGCACGCCGCGCGCCTTGGCGTGCCCCTGGCCGTGGTGGTGTTCGAGCCTCAGCCGCGCGAGTATTTTGCCGGGGAGCAGGCGCCGCCGCGGCTGACCCGGCTGCGCGAAAAGGTCCGCCTGCTGCGCCGCCACGGCGTCGACCAGGTGCTCTGCCTGCCGTTCAACGAGGCCCTGCGCAGCCTCACCGGGCGCGAATTTATCGACCAGGTGCTGCTCGCCGGCCTCGGCGTGCGCCATCTGGTGGTGGGCGACGACTTCCGCTTTGGCTGCGACCGCCAGGGCGACTTCGCCCTGCTCGAAGCCGTAGGCCAAGAGAGCGGCTTTAGCGTCGAGCATACCCGCAGCTTCGAGATAGAGAACCAGCGCGTTTCCAGCACCCGGGTGCGCACATTGCTTGCCAGCGGCAACTTCCGCGCCGCTGCCCGGCTTTTAGGCCGGCCCTATACCCTTGATGGCCGGGTAGTGCGCGACCAGCAGCTGGGCCGCACCATCGGCGCCCCCACTGCCAACCTGCCGCTGCTTTCCCAGCCGCTGACCCTGCGCGGCGTGTTTGCCGTGGTGGCCGAGCGGGAAAACGGCGAGCGCTACCGGGGCGTGGCCAACGTCGGCTTTCGCCCTACGGTAGGCAGCACGCGGCCGATACTCGAAGTCAACCTGTTTGACTTCAGCGGCGATCTCTACGGCCAGCGGATGACGGTGTACCCCTGCGCGCGGCTGCGCGGCGAGGTCAAGTACGATGACTTCGCCGCGCTCAAGGAGCAGATCGCTCGGGATCAGGCGAGCGCCCGGCGCTATCTCGCTGCCACCGCCATCGATGACGACCGCGCGCTACCCCTGGCCTCGGCTCCGCCCGGCGGCCAAGCGGCCGGCTCCGACCCCATCCCTTTTGATTCTTCCTCGGCGGGTAGTGCCGCCGACGCTAACGACGGCTGACCGGACTATGGACTATAAGCACACGCTGAATCTGCCTGAAACCGATTTTCCCATGCGCGGCATGCTGCCCAAGCGTGAACCGGGGCGCGTGTCGCAGTGGCAGGATCTGGATATTTACCAGCGCCTGCGCGAGGCGCGCGCGGGCAAGCCGCTGTTTGTGCTCCACGACGGCCCTCCCTACGCCAACGGCAGCATTCATATCGGTCACGCCGTCAACAAGATTCTCAAGGACATCGTCGTCAAGTCCAAGACCCTGGCGGGCTTCGACGCCCCCTACGTGCCGGGCTGGGACTGCCACGGTCTGCCCATCGAGCACAAGGTGGAAACCACCCACGGCAAGCACCTGGAGCCCGCCCACGCCCGGGAACTGTGCCGGGAGTACGCCGGCGCCCAGATCGAGACCCAGCTGACGGATTTTGTTCGCCTGGGCGTGGTCGGCGACTGGGACAACCCCTACCGCTCCATGGACTACGCCAACGAAGCCGGCGAGATCAGGGCGCTTGGCGACATGGTCGAAGCCGGCTATGTGTTCAAGGGACTCAAGCCGGTGAACTGGTGCTTCGACTGCGGCTCGGCCTTGGCCGAGGCCGAGGTCGAGTACGCTGATAAGCAGTCCGACGCCATCGACGTGGCGTTTCCGGTGGAAGATGCCGACAAGCTCGCCGCCGCCTTCGGCCTTGAGGCGCTTGGCAAGCCCGCGGCCGTGGCCATCTGGACCACCACGCCCTGGACCGTTCCCGCCAACCAGGCGCTCAACGTCCACCCGGACTTCACCTACGCCCTGGTCGACGTGGGCGAACGCCTGCTGCTGGTCGCTGAAGAGCTGGTGGAAAGCTGCCTCGAGCGCTTCGGCCTGGAAGGGGAAGCCATCGCCACCGCCCAGGGCCGCGCGCTTGAGCTGATCCGCTTTCGCCATCCGCTCTACGCCCGGTCGTCGCCTTTGTACCTGGCCGACTACGTCGAGTGCGAAGAAGGCAGCACCGGCATCGTGCACTCCTCGCCGGCCTACGGGGTGGACGACTTCAACACCTGCCGGGACTACGGCATGGACTTTGACGACATGCTGAACCCGGTGCAGGGCAACGGCGTCTACGCCGACGATCTCGGGTTCTTCGGCGGCGAGATGATCTGGAAGGCCAACCCCCACATCGTCGACAAGCTCGATGAGGCGGGCGCGCTTTTGGCGCACATCCCCATCATCCACAGCTACATGCACTGCTGGCGGCACAAGACGCCGGTGATCTACCGCGCCACCGCCCAGTGGTTTGTGGGCATGGATTTGGCTGGCAAGGACGGCAAGACCCTGCGCCAGCGGGCGCTTGAAGGTGTGGACGCCACGCGGTTCACCCCGGCCTGGGGCCAGGCGCGGCTGCACGCGATGATCGCCAACCGCCCGGACTGGTGCATCTCCCGCCAGCGCAACTGGGGCGTGCCGCTGCCGCTGTTTCTGCACAAGCAAAGTGGCGAGCTGCACCCGCGCACCGTGGCGCTCATCGAAGAGGCCGCCAGGCGGGTCGAACAGGGCGGCATCGACGCCTGGTTCAACCTCGAGTCTTCCGAGCTTCTGGGCGCGGAGGCCGACGACTACGAAAAGGTCACCGACACCCTGGACGTCTGGTTCGACTCCGGCACTACCCACCGCCACGTGCTGCGCGGCTCGCACCCCCACGGGCACGAGACCGGCCCGCGTGCGGATTTGTACCTGGAAGGCTCGGACCAGCACCGCGGCTGGTTCCACTCCTCGCTTCTGACCGGCTGCGCCATCGACGGCCAGCCGCCGTACCGCGAGCTTTTGACCCACGGCTTCACCGTGGACGCCAAGGGCCGCAAGATGTCCAAGTCCACGGGCAACGTGGTCGCCCCCCAGCAGGTCATGGACAAGCTGGGCGCGGATATCCTGCGCCTCTGGGTCGCCTCGACCGACTACTCCGGCGAAATGGCCGTGTCGGACGAAATCCTCAAGCGCACCGCCGACGTCTACCGCCGCATCCGCAACACCTCGCGCTTTCTGCTGGGGAACCTCACCGGGTTCGACCCTGCCGCAGACGCCGTGCCCTTTGCCGATATGCTGGCGCTGGACCGCTGGGTAGTCGATCGCGCCGCCCGGCTCCAGGCGCGCATCCATACGGCCTATGAGGAATACCGTTTCCTCGACGTCTACCAGCAGGTGCACAACTTTTGCGCCGGAGAGCTCGGCGGCTTTTACCTCGACGTGATCAAGGACCGCCAGTACACCACCCAGGCGGACTCGCTCGCCCGGCGCAGCGCCCAGACGGCGCTTTATCGCGTGGTCGAGGCGCTGTCCCGCTGGATCGCGCCGATCCTTTCGTTCACCGCCGAGGAGATCTTTGAGCACATCCCCGGCGAGCGTAGCGACAGCGTGCTGCTGGAAGAGTATTACGCCGAGCTTTCCACGCTCGAGGATGACGCCGAGATGGGCCGGGCGTTCTGGGCCGAGCTCCTCGACGTCAAGAACGCGGTGAACAAGTGCCTGGAAGACGCGCGCAACGCCAAGATCATCAAGGGCAGCCTGGCCGCCGAGGTCACGCTCTACGTGGACGACGCGCTGAACGCTACCCTTGCCCGGCTGGGCGACGAGCTGCGCTTTGTCATGCTGACAAGCGAAGTGCACCTGCAGCCGCTGGCGCAGGCCGAAGGCGTAGAGCAGACTGAGGCAACCGTCCTTGACGGCCTGAAGGTCGCGGTCAGCGAAAGCCCCCACGCCAAGTGCGAGCGCTGCTGGCACCATCGCCCGGACGTGGGCAGCCACCCGGAACATATCGACCTCTGCGGGCGCTGCATCGCCAACCTGCCCGAGGGCGAAGGCGAGACCCGCCGCTATGCCTGATACCGCCGCCTCCCCCGCATCGGCGGCGCCCATGCGCCGCCCCCAACGCTGGCTGTGGCTGGCGCTTGCCGTGGTGGTGCTGGACCTGGCCACCAAGTATGCCGCCAGCCACCTGCTGGGCTATGCGCGTCCGGTGGAAGTTCTGCCGTTTTTCAACCTGACGCTTTTGCATAACACCGGCGCGGCGTTCAGCTTTCTGGCGAGCCACCCGGGCTGGCAGCGCTGGCTGTTCGCCACCATTGCGGTGGCCGCCTGCATCGGGCTTGGCGTGTGGCTTACGCGCCTGAAGGCCGACGAGAAACGCCTGGCCTGCGCGCTTGCGCTGATTATCGGCGGGGCCCTTGGTAACCTTTATGACCGGGTGGTCCACGGCTACGTGGTGGACTTTCTCTCGTTTCACGCCGCCGGCTGGTACTACCCGGCGTTTAACGTAGCCGACATCGCCATTACGCTGGGAGCCATCGGTTTGATCTGGGAGTCGGTCATGGGCGATCGCCGACGCCGCATCCAACAAGCGAGGCATTAAATGAGTGACGACCTTAACCAAGCGAGCCACGACCCTGCCAGCCACGCCTATACGATTGGCGAGGGCATGGAAGTGACCCTGCACTTCACCCTGAAGCTTGAAGACGAGACGGTGGTGGATTCCACCAAGGACAAGGACCCGGCCACCTTCGAGTTCGGCGACGGCAACCTGCCGCCGGGGTTCGAGCATCCGCTCAAGGGCCTTGCCGCGGGCGCCCACGAGCGCTTCACCATTCCGCCCGAGCACGCCTTCGGCCAGCACAACGAGCAGAACATCCAGTTTCTCAAGCGCGAAGACTTCGGCGATCAGGAGCCCGAAGAGGGGCTGATGCTCTCCTTTGCCGACAAGGCGGGAACCGAACTGCCCGGCGTGGTCAAAGAAATAGAGGGCGAGCGCGTGGAGGTCGACTTCAACCACCCGCTGGCCGGGCGCACCTTGACCTTCGAGGTCGAAGTCATCAACGTAAGGCCTGCGACTACCCATTGAGTTTTCATCAAGGCGAGACCATGCAAACTGATTCCGTGCAGAGTCATCCGGTACAGTCCGGCGCGGCAGAGGCGCAGCCGGTGGCCATCAATCTGGCCAATCCGCGCGGCTTTTGTGCCGGCGTGGATCGGGCCATCGATATCGTCAACCGGGCGCTGGACGTGTTCGGCCCGCCCATCTACGTGCGCCACGAGGTGGTGCACAACCGCTACGTGGTGGAAACCCTGCGCGAGCGCGGCGCGGTGTTCGTCGAGGAGCTCGACGAAGTGCCCGACGACGTCATCGTCATCTTCTCCGCCCACGGCGTTTCCCGTGCCGTGCAGCAGGACGCCGAGCGCCGGGGGCTGAAGGTCTTCGACGCCACCTGCCCGCTGGTGACCAAGGTGCACATGGAAGTGCTGCGCTACGCCAAGCGCGGCCGCGAGTGCGTGCTCATCGGCCACCACGGCCACCCCGAAGTGGAAGGCACCATGGGGCGCTATGACACCACCCACGGCGGGCAGATTTACCTGGTGGAAGACGAAGGCGACGTCGCCAGCCTCGAAGTGAATCACCCCGAAAAGCTGGCTTTCGTCACCCAGACGACGCTCTCCATGGACGATACCGCGAAGGTGATCGACGCCCTGCGCGAGCGCTTTCCCGAGATCCAGGGCCCGCGCAAGAACGACATCTGCTACGCCACCCAGAACCGCCAGGACGCGGTGCGCGAGCTCGCCGCCGAAAGCGGCCTGGTGCTGGTGGTGGGCAGCCCCAACAGCTCCAACTCCAACCGTCTGCGCGAGCTTTCCGAGCGCATGGGCACGCCGGCCTACCTGATCGACAACGCCGAGCAGATCGACGCGGGCTGGCTCGACGGTATCGACCAGATCGGCGTCACCGCCGGCGCCAGCGCCCCGGAAGTGCTGGTCAAGGGCGTTATCGAACGCCTGCGCGAGCTGGGCGCCAGCCTGCCCGAGGAGCTCGCCGGCCGCGAGGAGGACGTCACCTTCTCCATGCCCCGGGAGCTGCGCGAAGAAGAGGTCATTGCCAAAGGCTGACCGCCGGGCAGATGCAATGCGCCGCGGCTTGGGACATACTGACAGCGTATAAGCCGACCGCAGGGAGCCTTTATCGTGCTTTATCGCCTCGCTTTTCCCCGCGCTGGCTGTCCGGATGACGGCCAGCGCGGCTTTACTCTGATCGAAGCGCTGGTGACGCTGGCCCTCGTCGGCATTCTGGCGTCTATCGCCTATCCTTCCTATACGAAATACGTCGAGCGCTCCGTGCTGAGCGATGGCAAGGCGGGGCTGTTTGAGGCTGCCTCCATGATGGAAAGCTGCTATACCAAAAGCTATAGCTACAGCGGCTGTCTTTCGGAAGAAAAGTCCCAAGCAAAACACTACATCATTACCCAGGAAAAGAAATCGGAGGACGGGGGCTATACGCTAACCGCCAAGCTTCAAGGCAGCAGCAATAGCGACGGCTGCGATAAAGACCTGACGCTCAATGCCAAAGGCGAGAAAATACCTAAAGAGTGCTGGTAATGCGGCGAGCGCGCGTCTTTACCCTGATCGAGCTGCTGGTCGCCCTGGCCGTGGCGATACTGCTGATCACGGTGGCGGTGCCCGGCTTTACCGGTCTGCTTGCTCGCCAGCAGATGGCGGGCGACGTAAACCAGGTGACCTCGGCGTTTCAATTCGCCCGCAGCGAAGCGATCAAACGCCGGGCCGAGATGACCGTCGAGTGGCAATCGGACGGTGACGGCTGGCTTATTGATATAAAGGATGCAACAGGCGATAAAGTCCGGCGCGGGCGGCGCGAACGTTAGCTTTGACCCGGCTAAGATGACGGTAACGTATGGCCCCTTGGGCATGGCGGAAGGCGAAGGCTGTCCGTGCGAGCTGAAGATTGAGCCTGCCGGTAGCGGGGCAGGTAAGCCGCGCACTATCGAGATCAACAGTGCTGGTAGGCTAAAAGTAAAGGACGGTGCCGATGCTTAAGCAGGGCGGATTTACGCTAATCGAAGCGCTGGTAGCGCTGGCCATTCTCGCCTTCGGGCTGATGGGCAGCGCCGCCCTGCAGCTCAAAGCCCTGCACAGCGCGACCCGCAGCTACCAGCACTCGGTTGCGACGCTGGCCGCCGTGGACGCCCAGGAACGGCTTTGGGAAGAGCTTGGGAAGGTACTACTGGAAAGTGGCAATGACTGTACCAATCTCGACCTGAGTCAAGTTAAATCCGATTGGAAGGATCATTGGAAACCGCCAAGCACTACTCAATCGCCTCCGCCACTTCATCATGCTGATTTGCAGATTGAACCAGGGAGTGGGATCTGCGTATACGACGTTTCCGTCACGCTGGGTAATGAAGGGGACGACGGCTACGGCAAAGTGGAGTATAAGGTCCGCCTGCCGTCACAATCGGGAGGTGGGGGATGATGCGTGCTTCCCGACAGGCCGGCTTTACCCTGGTGGAGCTGATGGTCGCCCTGCTGATCGGCAGCGTTATCGTGCTGGGCGCCGGTTCGCTGTTTTTGACCACCCTGCAGACCTTCCAGAAGGTAGACGAGCTCAGCCGCAAGCAAGAGGCGGTGATCTTTGCCGCCCATACCCTAAGCGAGCGTATACGAATTGAGAAGGACAATTACGAGCTGACATGCAAGGTCAAAGACAGCCAGTGCAAATGTACGTTGGATAATACCGAAGAAGAGGAGCCAGTGGTAACGTTCCATCGACCATCCGGAAGCGGCTGTGCCGAGAGCGACTTGATTAATAAGCAAGGTTCAAAATTTGTAATTTCGCTGCCGCTAGAGCAGAACGGCGAAAAACTTACTTTTCAGGTAACTCCACGGCAGCCGGTTATTGATGAGCTCTAAAAACAAATTAAGAGTCATGCACAAGGCGATGATAACTAGAAAGCAGCCGCGCGAGGTGACGCGATGAACCAGGGAATACAACGGCAGCGGGGCGCTGCGCTGGTCGTCGTGCTGGCGCTGCTGGCCGGCGCGCTGATTGTGGGCGCTTCCGGTCTGCAAAGCTCGCTGATCGACGAGCGGCTCGCCGGCAACTACCGCGCCTCCGCCCAGGCGCAGATGAACGCCGAGGAAGCGGTAGCCGAAGCGCTTGCCGAAGGTGTTTTCGCTTCAACAAACTGGACGGACCTATCTTTACCAGAATGGTTCAAGAAAGACAGTTGGGGGGATGGCTGGAGAGAAGAAGTAAAAGAAGTAAGTTACGGAAACCTTGAAAAAGAAAAAAGTGGCAATCTGTGCAACGATAAAGATATTCCGGGTTTTCAAACCTGCTTCTACTTCCCCTTGAAGGTGACAGGTGCGCATAATCCCGGCAACTACGTGGTCGCCGTGGGGGCAGTAAAAGATAAAGCGGGAAAGCTGCTGGCAAGCCGAGTTATATTGATTGAAAATAAAAAGCAAGTTCCTGATATCATCCCCGGCGAGATGGGAAAGGTCTTTTCTAATTATATTTTTTGCTCAAATAAAACCTCTAAGGTATATGGAGTTAAAGGTGGTTGTAGCGATGTCCTTCGTAAGAATTACGGGTATTTTTTTAATGACTTGAGTAGTAGAGGGATTAGCTGTGACACTCCGCCGAACGACTTGAAAGGTAAAGTGTATAAGTGTTCAGAAAAAACAATTAAGCATCTTGATATAAAAAATGGGACTGTTATTTTCCCTAAAGGCGTGGAAATAGAGGGGTCCGTTAATCTTTCGGATGTGGTGTTTGCATCAAAAGGCGAGATTAAGTTTTCCTCAGAGGGAAGTGATTCCGTTATTAAAAATTCCTATATTTTAAATAAAAGCAAGATTTATACGTATTTTAAGGGGGATTTGTCCATCGATCACGGCTATTTTTATGCTGGTGAAGAAATAGAAATCAAATATGGAAGCACTTCCGGAGAATTTTGTGGATCAATAATTGCGGAAGGGGAAATTAAGATGGATGACTCAAGAAATTTCGAAGGGTGTGCTAGGGTGTGTTAACAATCATTAGTTTCGTTTAAACTGATTTAGTATTCATAGATTTTGGTGGGCCATGAGTCGGTTGAAGTTACGCGATGATCAGTGGGAGCGAATCGAGCACCTGCTCCC
>NZ_JASSZF010000019.1:0-56711 GCF_031935715.1 Halomonas garicola
TCCTTTGGCGGCAGGTCAAATACCACTGGCTGCCCCTCGATGCCTATCTATCATTTGATCGGCTCTGCGATGAAGTCCATCGACTGCTCAAAGGTTACGGGACGGAACACACGATTAATTATGCGTAAGCACTTATCGACATACCAGAAGCGCACGGAAAGACGCGCTGCGTTGGGTGCCAACCCCAGCACAAAAAACTGCGTGTCAGCGTCCAGCATCGGATCCAGCTCTGCCAGTGGTCGACCCTGGGCAACCTTCAACAGCAAGCTTGCGAGCTTAGCCGACTCTTGCTCATCGCTAGGCGGTTCGTTGAGCATAGCAAAAAAGCCCTCGGCAGCTTCCGCATGCTTGCTATCGTGTGACTTGGCCCAGAATACTGTCGTAGTATCACCGAGCTGTAGACGTTGATGGTTCTCTGCATCGCCGCGTAGTAAATAATTCAGTGCCGTTGAATAACCAAAAATAGCCTCTTTGGAAATCGCTGCATTCGCTTGACCTTTATGGCCATAGGATTCATATGCATCGCTGTTAAATGAAACCAACGATGCACCTGACGACTGAGACCCTCTAACTCCTCGAATGGCAGGGTGGCCCACACCTAACGGTGCTTCTTTTCCCGTAACCAGGCACTCGCCGATCGTCTCATCATCATTTTCTAACGTGATGCTCCATAGTTGGCGTGCATTTTTATTATCGTGTAAATAGTGGTGCGTGCCATCCAAGCGGAAAACAATATTGGCATCTAGAACGTCTTCACTATACCCGGGTAGCCTAGTCAGCTTTTCGGGCGACCACTGCGTTAAAAACGTTAAAAATGCTTGCAGCTCGAAGTCATCGCTAGAACTAAAAAGGTCAGCCTGCCGATCTTTAAATGCCGCGTGCTCATCGGTAAGCCGCTTGCCTTCACCTGCCGTTGCGCCAAGAGCATAGGCAGTTTTATCCCACAGCGGGTAGGCATGAATACCCGAAGTCCGACGTTTATCCACAGGCACCTGATAGGGCACTGACTTGGGCTTCTTACCGGAAGTATCGCGGAGATCTACAATTTGAAGTGGCACCCCCTTCTCTGAGAACACCAGGCAGAAACTGATTCTTTCACTACTGAAACCCGGTGGCGGTACCTTCTTTTCTTCTGCCAGCCGCTGATAGTACTCATTGAGCGCAGATAGAATCATGCCAAAGCCTCCTGAAAAGGCGGTACCTCAATGACACCATCCTGCATACTCGCGCGAAAGAAGTGCGGCACCTTACCGTTGGCAAAATCAATATCGTGCAGCATATAGCCCAAATCAAATTGACCGTTTAATTGATCATCAGCTGTCGGCATTTCAGCATCGTCTTCAATCAGCGAGAAGTTGGCAGGAAATTCACGCGTGCCCATGCATGGCATGTGAAAACACTGTCCCTGGCGGGCACGACGGTTGAAAATATCCAGATGTTTACCGGGTGTATCGCTCTTGTCGGCTCGCTCAGTGAACTCGAAGTGTGCTTCAATCACATAGCCCACGTCGCGCAGGATGGTAGCGGCACGCTGCTGGCGATGCTCATCAACATAATAAGCGACATCATCAACGCGGTCTGTCTTCATTGCCTTGCTAACCGTTGAGGCAGGAAGCTTTCCTGCTACCTCGTTACGCCTCAGCGACTCAAAGCGAATCGGTTTGAGAACATGGATACGATCCACACACCAACGGATCGCTGGCTTCCAATGGATGGCTTCCAAAATACCACGGGCGGCAGAAGGTGTGATCACATCATAGGAAACGCGCTCAACTTTCATTTCGGGACGCGTAAAACATGCCCGTTCTCCCCAAATATGTAAGCGAACTCCGTATGTCATGCCCCTCTCCTTTTCTCTTATTCGTACGGCCTGCTTACCAGATATTGGATTCACCGGCACGAAACGTTGGATTATTCCAGTCCAGTCCCATGCGCTCGTCGTAGAGATCTTCGTTGATCAACTGCATAAACTGGTCGCCGAACTTATCAGGCTCAAGGGCCGCCACGGCCCCCACCTGCTCCAGCGCTGAGAAACCTTGTTGCGGTACCTGCACCGTATATGGCTGGAGTTTTCGCGAGATACCGCCGACGCTTTCTGAAAATGACAAGTCTTCCAAAGCTTTACGCGCAATGCCGTCCTCATCGGTGGCGATAATGATGGCACGCTGGGTATTCTCGATCATGCGAAATTTCTGTTCGATGGTTTCAAACGGCAGTCCTTCCAAACGGCTATTCTCAACCAACGTTAGCAGGCCATGACGATCCAATTTCTGCGGTCCTTGCTGCCAATACAAAAGCTGGAAATAAGCCTCAATGGCCGATAGCGACAGGGGGTCACCGCCGCGTTGCCGCAGCACTTCCCTGGTTACCTGGGCAAACTGCTTTAATTCCGGAGGCGGAGCCCAGTCGTCGTTGGCGGTAGCAAAAATAGCCACCTCGCTGTCACTCACCTCATATTTGCCTTCCCTATTGCAGCGTCCGGCTGCCTGGGCAATAGAGTCCAGCCCTGCTTCGGCACGCAATACCCGCGGAAAGTCAACGTCAACCCCCGCCTCTATCAGCGATGTGGATATCACCCGGCACGGCTTACCGTCTTTCAGCACTTGCCGTATCTCGGCCAATACTCGGCGTCGATGAACCGCATACATGGATGTAGTGAGATGATAAGAACCGGGGTCATCAGCAATAGATTCGAATAGCGCTCGCGCATGGCGGCGGTTATTGACAATGCATAGTACCTGCTGGGTTCTCAGCAGCTCATCGTGCAGTGCTTCATCATCCAAAGTGCCTATATGACGCACGGTAACGCGCTTGAGGTCGCGATAAAGTGTTTCAGGATTCGGCGCCAGCTCGCGCATATTGCGCAAGCCACCCTCAAAGCTACGCTCGGAATCATCGCTTTCGACCAGCGCCGGCTGGGTTGCCGTGCACAACACAATGCTGGTGCGATAATTCAGTGCCAGCTCATCCAACGCCGTCACGCTGGGGCGCAATAGCGGCAGCGGCATGGTCTGTGCTTCGTCCAGAATCACCACGCTATTGGCAATATTATGCAGTTTGCGGCAACGCGATGTTTTCGCGGCAAACAAGCTTTCGAAGAACTGCACAGACGTGGTAACCACAATCGGCGCATCCCAGTTATCACTATCGCGACGCAGCTTATCGATCGTTTCACGATCACGGTGATTGCCGGCATCAAAGGAGCTGTGGTGTTCCAGTACCGCCGCCTCGCCATATTCACCCAGCGCTTGGCGAAATACGGCGGCGTTTTGCTCCACGATGCTGGTGAACGGAATCACGTAAATAACTCTGTCCATGCCGTGGGCAATGGCATGATCCAGCGCGAAGGCCAGGGAAGCTAGCGTTTTGCCACCGCCGGTGGGCACCGTGAGTGTAAACCTACCAGGCTGTTTCTCAGATTGAGCGCGCACATGGGTCAGGATCTGGCTACGCTGACGATTCACTTCAGTGTCGACCTTGAACGTAGCCAGATGTTGATTCAGGGAGTCACGCAGTACCGAAAGCGACGGCCCGCCGCCACGTATATGGGCTGCGCCATGCCCATGCACAGCATAAAACGCTTCCGTATCGATAAAATCGGCATCAACCAGGCAGGAAAAAAGCATCCTGGCTAAAAAAGCATACTGGAAAAACGCCCTATCGCGACGCGATTGGAAATGAGCCGGAGGCAGCAGCCTATCCGGCAACAGCTCGCCTACCTCTTGCTGCCAGATACATTCTAGCGAGGGCAATTCAGCTTCCAGACGATTTTTCAATGGCGTTCGCTCACCACTAAGTGCTTGGCCTTAAATTTTCGTGTAACGTAGCGGTTTGAATCACTGACACGGATGACCCCATGGCAAAGCGTCGCTTCGTTGCCCCTCTAACCGAGCCTGAGCAGCAGAGATTGACCTCGGCTTATCACCACGGTGACAAGCGAGCCCTACGCCGGCGTGCGCACGCCATTCTGCTGAGTGACCAGGGTCATACGATCAATCAAATCAGTGAGATACTGCAGGTACGCCGAGATGCTGTATCACGCTGGCTCAAGCAGTGGGAAGCGTCGGGCCTCGACGGCATCATCGACAAGCCGCGGAGTGGTCGGCCGCCCCTTCTGGACGAGCACGACCACCAGCGATTGAAGGAGTTGATCGCCGAGCATCCCCATCAAATTCGATCCTTGCAGGCTCGCCTGCAAGAAGAGACCGGCAAGACGGTTAGCTCGGTGACACTTCGCCGAGCGTTGAAAAAAAAATCGCCATAGCTTCAAGCGCATTCGGCATTCACTGAAGGCACGACGTGACGAAACGGATTTCCGCAATACACAGGGCCTCCTCAAGGCGCTTCAGCAGCGGGAAGACCGGGGTGAACACGAGCTCTATTACTTTGATGAATCGGGCTTTTCACAGTCATCGTCGGTGCCGTACGCGTGGAGCCCCGTTGGTAAGCCCTGCGAGGTGAGCGCCTATTCCCATAGCCGAAGGCTGAACGTACTGGGGTTCCTCAGCCGAGCCGGGAAGCTGGTTTACCACACCACCACCGAGTCGGTTACGACGGAGACCGTCATTGAGGCATTTGATCAGTTGGTGGCTCGGAAAGCCCCTGACACCTTTGTTGTCGTGGTGCTCGATAATGCCAGCATGCATCGCTCCAGGGCCTTCAGACGGAAGATACTGGAATGGATGTCACATCGTGTGCACCTGGTCTATCTATCTGCCTATTCGCCGGAGTTGAACCTGATCGAAATTTTGTGGCGGCAGATGAAGTATGCCTGGCTGCCCTTGACCGCCTATCGCTCGTTCGGTCGTCTCTGCGATGAGGTTCATCGCCTACTCGAAGGTTATGGAGTGGATCACGCGATTAATTTTGAATAGCCACTTATCGCGTCCATTAGCAAGACCCGCATGATGGCCGGCAATCAGATAAGCCAACAGATAGCCAAGCTGTGGATAGCGTTCAATAGCTATATGCGCTCCGGCGGTCGAGTGATCGACTCGCTCACTAACACCTTCAAGACGACGCTGAAACGGTGTTGTATATTTCCCCAGGTCATGCAGAAGGCCTGCTGCCTGCCCCCAAGGCTCAGCGCCAAATCGATCAGCGCGCTTACCGGCCATTTGTCCGACGGCGGTTAAATGGTTTGCCAACGTTTGCCAGTCAGACTTATCGAGCTCACTTGAGGCATTGAGAGTCGTTGTTGAGTGTGCGTAATACATTGCGTTCCTGCGATATAATTTTTATCTGTCCCAGCTAAGCACCCCAGCCTGAGCTTTACAAACTGTAAACTATATAGCCCACGTTCATTCAGCCATTCCATGACGTCAATCATGCTTTCGCCGCGGGTAGCCTCTGATCCGAGGCGGTAGAAAAAAGCGCGGGGCAATTCCCTCCTCAGGATTTGTTATGTTATAACAATCGTCTTTTTTCACGCCGCCTTTTATTTACGCGCCACAGCCGGGAGGCGCCATGCCTGCGCACCGCTCAAGCCCTCAACAGCACGCCCATCAGCACAACCGCGAGGGCCCCTGCCACTTTTCTCTGATGTCGCTGTCGGCGGGGCGGCGGATTTTGCTGTGTGCGCTGCCGCTTTTGGCGCTGTGGGCGCTGGTGGCCTGGGCGGCGGGGTGGCTGTAATGGCCCAGGAGCCAGCGCTTCGGCTGGAAAACCTGCATTTGGCCCAGGGCCAGCGCAGCGTTTTGGAAGGCATTGACGGCGAGGTGCCCGCCGCCGCGGTCACCGCACTCATTGGCGTTAACGGGGCGGGCAAAAGCACCCTGATCAAGGCGTTGATGGGCGAGCTGCGCCCGCTTGCCGGTAAGGTGCATTGCACGGTACCCAGGGCGTGGCGGGCCTGGCTACCCCAGCAGCTGGCGCTGGATTTAACCTTCCCCATGAGCGTGGAGGAACTGGTGATGACTGGCACCTGGCCCAGCCACGGGGCGCTTAAAGGCTACTGCGCGGCGCACTATCGCCGGGGCCGGGAGATCATGGCGCGGCTGGGGATTTCTGCCCTGGCCCACCGGCCGCTGGGCGAGCTTTCCGGCGGCCAGCGCCAGCGCGCGCTGATCGGCCGGACGCTGATGCAGGAGGCAGCGCTTTTGCTGCTCGACGAGCCGTTTGCCAACGTCGACGGCGAAACGGTGGATATCCTGATCCCCATTGTGCGCCAGATGGCCGACGACGGCGCCACGGTGATCGTGGTGCTTCACGACATGGAGCACTTGAAGCGCCTGGCTGATAGCGTCCTGCTGCTGCGCGCCGGCGGCGGCGAATGGCTATCGCCTGGCGCCATCGCCTCGCCGGCCGCCTCCGCCCATGTCTGCGCGGGAGCGTCCCATGCTTGATCTGTTACACGCCTGGCTGATCGCGCCGTTCGACTACGGCTTCATGCGCCGGGCGGTGGTCGGCGGGTTGGCGCTGTCGCTGGCCGCACCGCCGCTGGGCGTTTTTCTGGTGCTGCGCGGCATGAGTCTGATCGGCGATGCCATGGCCCATGCGATTCTGCCCGGGGTGGCGCTGGGCTTTTTGCTCGCCGGGTTTTCGCTGCCGATGATGAGCCTGGGCGGCGTATTGTTCGGCCTGGCCATGGCGCTGCTGGCCGGGGCGGTATCGCGGATGGGCGGGCAGCGCGAAGACGCGGCCATGGCGAGCTTTTTTATCATTTCGCTGGCCGCCGGCGTCATGCTGATTTCGCTCGGCGGCAGCAGCGTGGACCTGACCCACGTGCTGTTCGGCTCGGTGCTGGCGATCAACTCGACCGCGCTTTTGCTGATCGCCGGGATCAGCAGCGTCATTGTGTTAACGCTGGCGGTGATTTTTCGCGCGCTGGTGGTGGAGTGCCTTGACCCGCTGTTCCTGCGTGGCCAGAGCCGGCGCGGGCGCAGCGGCTGGGTACACAGCGTGTTTCTGGGGCTTTTGGTGCTTAACCTCACGGCGGGCTTTCAGACGCTCGGCACGCTGATGGCGGTAGGCCTGATGATGCTGCCGGCCACCTCGGCGCGCTTCTGGAGCAAAAGGCTGGAGGGGCTGATGGGCATCGCCGTGGTGCTGGCCATGCTTGCGAGCACCGGGGGGCTTTTGCTCTCGTTTCATCTGGATTTGCCGTCCGGGCCGAGCATTATTCTGCTTGCCGGGGCGGGATACTTTTTCTCGGCGCTGTTTGGCCGCTACCACAGCCTGGCCGCACGCTTTCGCCGCCGGGCCGCGCCGCTTGTGCGGGACTGATGTGAGGATACCGTCTGTGAAGAGATCACCCATGCGTTTATCGGCTGCTTGGCGCAGTGCCTACGCGCTGGCGCTATCGGCTACGCTGTTCGCTACGCTCGCCCTTCTCCCGCCCGCGGCGGCGGCCACCGAGGTGAGGGTCGTGGCGAGCTTTTCCATCCTTGCGGACATGGTCAAGCAGGTGGGAGGCGAGCACGTCGAGGTGACGCCGCTGATTGGCACGGACAGCGACGCTCACAGCTATTCGCCGAGCCCCGGCGATGTGCGCACCCTCTCCCAGGCGGACGTCGTGGTGTTTAACGGCCTGAACTTTGAGGGCTGGATGGAGCGGCTGCTGAAAACCAGCGACTATCGGGGCAGGAAAGTCGTCGCCACCGAGGGGATTGAACCGCTGGAGCACGCCGGCCACAACGATGGCCACGACCGGGACAGCGCCGACCCCCACGCCTGGCAGGACATGAACCGGGCAAAAACCTACGTGGCCAACATCCGCGACGGGCTGGTGAGCGCCGACGGCGATAACGTCGCCGACTACCGCGCCAACGCCGACGACTACCTGGCCCGGATGGACGAGGCCGACGCCGACATACGCCAGCGGCTCGAGGCCATTGACGAAGATACCGCCGTGATTACCGGCCACGCCTCCTTTGGCTATTTTGCCGACGCCTACGGGTTGCGCTTTCTGGCGCCGGAGGGGCTTGCCACCAGCTCCGCCCCCAGCGCCGCGCGCATGGCGGAGCTGATCGACGTAATCGAGGCGCAAAACGTGCGCGCGCTGTTCTACGAAAACATGGCAAGCCCTAATACGATCGACCAGCTCGCCGAAGAGAGCGGCCTCTCTATCGCCGGCACGCTATACGCCGACGCCCTGACAAGCGAGGGCGAGGCGGCAAGCTACATCGGCATGATGCGCCACAACGCCCGGGTGCTGCATGAGGCGCTGGCCGGTAGAGCCGATAAAGGCCCGGCCGACGACTAAGCGGCGGCCCGGGCCGATTCAGGCAGGATTGATGCCGCTGACAAACGGCGCCAGGGTGATAAGCACGATCAATATTACTGCCACGATCACCAGCGTGACCTGCAGCGGATGCGCCAGAAACCGGCGCCATTGCGTCGGCTGCTCGCCGCGCTGCACCGCGTCGGCATATTCCTGCCTGGCCCGTGCCAGGCGCTCGCGCTGGTAGTCAGCCAGCGCTTCTTTGGCCGCCTCAAGCTGGTGCTCGTTACGCAGCCAGATGGCATCCACGCCCATACGGAAAATGCCCGCCTGGGTCTCGTAGGTGTCGAAACCGCGATCGCCCAACAGCTGGCGCACTTCGCGGGCTTCCTCGTCGGTGACGTGGCGCAGGTGAAACAGCAGTCGCGCCACGCTCAGTCGTCCTTGGCGGCCATGCGGTCGGCCTGGACAATCTCGATCCAGTAGCCGTCCGGGTCCTTGATGAAGATAACGTCTTTCATCTTGCCCTGATCGGCGCGCTTGACGAAGGTAACGTCGTGGGAGTCAAACCAAGCCTGGGCGACTTCGAGGTTGGGCACGCTAATGCAGATGTGGCCAAAGCCCTGGGGCTCGGCGTTGCCGTCGTGGTAGGCGAAGTCTTCCTCGTCTTCGGTGCCCCAGTTGTGGGTAAGCTCGAGAATGCCGGTCTGGCTGAAGGTCCAGGCGGTGCGCGCCTCCACGTCTTCGGGCACGCTGCGCGCCTCGTCCACGTGGGCGAGGAAATACAGCGAGAAGTTCATCTCTTCGAAATCCAGCCGGCGCATCACCTGCATGCCAAGCACGCCGGAATAAAACGCCAGCGCGCGCTCGGGATCCTTGACGCGTAGCATGGAGTGGTTGAAGCGAAATCCTTCGGTCTCGGGCGGCGTGGGGACAGCGCCGGGTTGCGACTCACCGTGAAACGACATGCGTTTTCTCCTTTACCGTCGTACGGGAAAACAGGCGGATTGAAGGTATGGCTTTACAGCGTTTGCGCGCTATGGCCTATGGTATCTTTTACCCGGTCTCTCTGCTCGTTATCGGCACAGTGCACCACCACCGTCCACTGGCCTGCCTCTGTCGCCGTCCGCGTTTTGTGCAGCACGCGATCATGGTCGGGGCGCATCGAGATCGCGCCGGCCAGCAGCAGCGCCAGCACCGTACACAAGAATCCCAGGGCAATAAACGTCATGAGCGGGCTTGATTGGGTGGCCGTCGGTCCGAAGACGACCAGCACGCCGGCAAGCGCCACCCCTAGGATCAGCCCCGCCAGCCCAAGCCGCAGGTGCGACTTGACCAGTGACTGCCTTATTCCCCGCGACTCCGGCTCCATCTTGCGCGCCATGTCGGCGCTGCCGTGGGGCTGCACGATCCTTACCTGGGCGGGCGGTACCCCCGCCTGATCCGCCAGCGCCTTGACCGCCCGGTCTGCGTCTGACTGATTATCGTATTCCGCCGTTACCTTGTGGGGATACTCTTCACCCAGCACTGCGTCTTGATTCGCCATACGGACACCTCCGGTCATGTAGTTTGCGCTGATGTAGCCCTAACATAGCCAAAAAAGAGGGGTTTGCCGACCGGCCTCTTCCTGGTATATAAGTCAAGAATCCAATACGGTTAAGTGGAGCCGGAGTCCTGAACGGGCCTTGATGGCGCCCGAGTCTACTAGAAAGGAGGACAAGGAATGGAAATTACCATCCTGAACAACGGCCTGGAAGACGATGCCTTCCATGATCTGGCAGCCGGGGAGCAGGGAACCGCGCTGCGCAAGGCGGCAAAGGATCACCTGGGCGAGAAAGAGTATACCGAGAACACGCTGTACAAGCTGCGCCAGGAAGACCCGGCCGCTTTTGAGCATCTGGAAACCGAAATGACGATGCATGCGCTGGAAGTGGCCAACCTTTCCCAGTCCACCGCGATAGCATTGCGCTTGAATCTGGCAGGCGACAAGAAGACTTGAGCAAGCTAACTGCCCCCACAGGTAGCCATTACGCTGCCTGCCAAACAGCATGCCACGCTCCTTCGTGGCATGCTGTTCGTCGATGCCCGTCGCGCCCATCAGGTATCCTTCCCTGACAGCCACCCTGACGGGAGAATGACATGGCGTTACTCACCTCCGGAGGCTACCTGCAGACCCTGCAGGCGCACACGCCGCTGGTGCACTGCATTACCAACTTTGTGGCGATGAACTCAAGCGCCAATATCCTGCTTGCCCTGGGCGCCTCCCCGGCAATGCTCCACGCCCGGGAGGAAGCCGGCGAATTTACCGCCCTGGCCGATGCGCTGTCGATCAACATCGGCACGGTCAGCCCCGACTTTGCCGACGGCATGCGCGCGACCACCCGTGTCGCCTGCGACAACGGCACGCCCTGGGTGCTCGACCCGGTAGCCGTGGGCGCCACCGCCTACCGCCGGCGGCTGTGCGCCGAGCTGATGGAGCGCTCGCCCACGCTGATTCGCGGCAACGCCTCGGAAATTTTATGCCTGAACGGCATGGCCAACCCCGGGCGCGGCGCGGACAGCACCGCCAGTACCGCTGAGGCGCGCGACGCCGCCGTCGAGCTGGCCCGCCGCCAGGGCTGCCTTGTCGGCGTCAGCGGCGAAGTGGACCTGATCACCGACGGCGAGCGCATCACAAGCGTCTACGGCGGGCACGCGCTGATGCCGCGCATTACCACCCTGGGCTGCGGACTTTCCGCCACGGCGGCGGCGTTTCTGGGCGTGGCCGACGCGACTCCCGAAAGCTGCTTCGCCGCCGCCACCACGGCCTTTGGCAGCTTTTCCCTCGCCGGGGAGCGCGCCGCCGCCGGGGCAGACGGCCCCGGCAGCTTTACCCCGGCGTTTCTGGATGCGCTTTACCACCTGCAAGCCGAAGACCTTGACCACCACCTTTCGCTGGAGATCCGCCATGGATTTTGACTTATCCGTTTATTTAGTGACCGATACCAACCTGTGCCATGAGGCCGGCGTGGAACACACTGTGGAAGAGGCGATACAGGGCGGCGTGAGCATGGTACAGCTGCGCGACAAGCTCGCCTCCGACGAGGCCATGATCGAGCTTGCCCGGCGCCTGAAAGAGGCCCTGGACGATCATAGTGAGCTGACCGGCCGGTACGTGCCGCTGATCATCAACGACCGCCTTAACGTAGCCCTGGAAAGCGGCGCCGACGGCCTGCACGTGGGCCAGAGCGACACCGCCGTGCACGATGCCCGCAAGGCCATGGGCGAAGAAGCCATCATCGGGCTTTCGATCACCAACGCCGAACAGCTGGCAGACGCGCCGCTTGAGCTACTCGACTACGTCGGATTTGGCCCGGTGTTTGCCACCCAGAGCAAGGCCGATCACTCGGCCCCCATCGGCTTTGACGGCCTGGCCGCGCTGGTCAGGGCCTGCCCGATGCCGGGCGTTGCCATTGGCGGGGTCAAGGCGGAGCACGCCGAGGCCATCAAACAAAGCGGCGCCGAGGGCATGGCGGTGGTATCGGCCATTTGCGGCCAGCCCTCCCCCCGAGAAGCGGCCAGAGCGCTTGCCAAAAGGTGGCAGGCGGCGCCGGAAGCGCCCTAGGTGGGGCGGCGGCTCAGGCTGGTGCGGCGGTCGTGGTAGGCGATCGCCAGGCCGCTTGAGATGATCAGCACGCTGCCGACCAGCACCCAGACATCCGGTAGCTCCCCCCAGAACAGCCAGCCCAGCAGCACCGCCCAAAGCAGCGCGGTGTAGTCAAACGGCGCGGCGATGGCCGCAGGTGTATAGCGAAACGCCAGAGTAATAAAAGCCGCGGCGCCCACGCTGAATATTCCTGATGCCAGAAAGCCGAGCCAGTGCCACGGCTGCGGCGTTATCCAGACCCAGGGTAGCGTGGCCGCGGTGATCAGCGCCGGCACCAGCGCAATATATAGCACTAGCGCCCAGAAGTTCTCTCGTCCGCCGTAACGGCGAGCGGTGATCATCGTCAGCGCATAGCAAGCCGCCGCGGCCACCATGGAAAGCGCGCCGGCGTTGAAGGCGTCTCCTCCCGGACGCACCACGATCATCACGCCGACAAAACCCAGCAGCGAGGCGGCCATCACCGGCGGGGCGATCCGCTCGCCCAAAAGCGGTACCGACAGCAGCGTGACAAACAGCGGGGCGACAAAGGCAATGGCGGTAGCCTCGGCCAGCGGCAGAAGCGTCAGCCCCAGCACAAAAAAGCCCATGGTGCCGGTATAGATCAGCCCGCGCAGCAGATGCACGCCGGGTCGCCGCGTGCCCAGGTTGCGCAGCCCGCCGCCAAAGTAGGCAAGCATAGCAATCAGCGGCACGGCGACCAGATTGCGGAAGAAAACGATCTCAAGCGGCGAATGCACCTCGCCCAGCCATTTGGATACGGCATCGCCAAGCGCCAGAAACAAGACGCCAGTGCACATATAGCCGATGCCCCTGAGCGAGGCTGACATAATGCCCTCCTTGTGGTTGACCCGCTTGTGCCTTTGACAAAACCTGCCGCTACAGGCTGGCGTTAACCACCATGCAGTCCATGCCGTTGGCTTTCAGCCGCTGGCAGGCCTGGCGCGCCTGAGATTCACCCAGCGCTACCAGCCGCGCGCGAAACACCTGCTCGGGGCCGTCGAGGGCGTCAATCGAAACCTTGCCACTGGCGCCCCCGGATAGCTGATTAGCAGCCTGATTGGCCAGCCGGCGGGCGCTGGCCTGTTCGCTGAACGCGCCTACCTGAATGCCCCAGCCGCCGGCGGCGTCGCCAACGGCGGGGGTGGCATCGGCCATCAGCGGCTCGAGCGGATCGTCGTTGTCAGCCGTCGCTTCTCGGGGGGCGGGGCGGCGCTCGGGCTCAAACGTCGATCGGGCCTTCGGACGGGACGCGGCCGGCGGAGCGGAGGCCTCTACCGTATCCACGGCGGCGAGCATCGGCCGCAGCGACCGCGGATCGGTTTGGGTCGGCTTGTCGGGCGAGACCAGCCCGCCAAAGGCCATGAACTCCTGAGAAAAACGCGTATCGGCAAGCCAGGTTCCCCGGTCGCGCAGCGTCGAGCGGGCGAAACTGCGGTCGAGCAGATCCGTCATGTGGGTATCCCGGGACTTGGAGCTAAACCCGCCCATGACGACCCCGACCATGCGCCGGCCGTCGTGCACGGCGGTGGTCGCGACGTTAAAGCCCGAGGCACGAATAAAGCCGGTCTTGAGGCCGTCGGCACCGGGGTAATTTTTCACCAGTCGATTGTGGCTGGAGTGGGTCTTGCCGCGGTAGGCAAAGGTCTGCAGACCGAAGTAATGATAGTACTGGGGAAAATCCTGCATGACGTGGACCGCCAGGGTGAGCAGGTCCCGAGCGGTAGTGGCCTGCTGGCTGTCGGGCAGGCCCGAGGCGTTGCGGAAGGTGGTGTCGTGCATGCCAAGCTCACGCGCCTTTTGCGTCATCTTGCGGGCAAAGCGCTCCTCGCTGCCGCCCACCGCTTCGGCCAGCACCACCGCCACGTCGTTGGCGGATTTTACCGTCAGCGCGCGGATGGCCTTGTCCACGGTGATGGTACTGCCCTTGGCCAGCCACAGCTTGGAGGCCGGCATGGCGGCGGCCGCGCCGGATACCTTGAGCGGCTGCTCCAGCGAGAGGTCGTTGTCCACCAGCGCTTCAAACGTCAGGTAAAGGGTCATCATCTTGGTCAGCGAAGCGGGATAGCGGCGGGCGTCGGCGTTTTCCGCGTACAGCACCTCGCCGTTGTCCATATCGACCACGATGCCCGCGTAGCGCGGGTTGGCTGCCCTGGCCTCCGTCATCAGGGTGGCGGCACACAGCGCCGCGAACATAACGACGACGGCCAGGGCCCTGCGTCCAGGAGATCGGCAGCAGCGGGCAGACGAAGCAGAAAGCGGCGCGTATGGCATGGAAGTTCCCCCAATGTTGGCGCAGACGGTGTTGATCCAGAAGCAAGCCAGCGTAAACGATAGCTAGGCGTAAACGTTAGATAGTAGTGCAAACGGTGCAATAACCAAGCAGATACTGTATGTGACTGCTCTCCTCCCTAAGCGCTGACGCGCCACGGGCGGAGCTTCCCACTTCTTAGGCAGCAGCCGGCGACGCACCGGACTTACGCGAGCCTCCATGGGCAGAGACGGACAGCCCTTCCGCCTTCAATCGGATGATGCCTTGATGCTTGATGTTCTGTGCCGCATTGATATCGCGGTCGTGGTGCGCGTGGCAGGCGGGGCATTCCCACGATCGGATAGTTAGCGGCATGGCATCCACTTTGTGCTGGCAAGCATGGCAGGTTTTGGTGCTGGCAAACCAGGGATCAATCTTGACCAGATGTTTGCCCTGCTCTTTGGTCTTGTAGGTCAATTTGGTGACCAAGGCATGCCACGACGCATCGCCGATATGTCTGGCGAGCTTGCCGTTTTTCATCATGTTCTCGACCTTCAGCGTCTCGACGATCACCGCTTGGTTGTCGTCAACGATCTGTCGAGAGAGCTTGTGCTGGAAGTCATTGCGGGCGTTGGCCACCCGTTCGTGAGCCTTGGCGACGAGCCGCCGCGCCTTGGCCCGGCCGGCGCTGCCTTTTTGCTTACGCGACAGCGCCTGCTGCTTTCGCTTGAGGTTCTTCTGCGCCTGCTTCAGAAAGCGCGGATTGGCAACCTTGCGGCCGGTGGAGTCGATGGCGAGGTGCGACAAGCCCATGTCGAGGCCGACAACTTTATTCGCGGCAACGTCCTTCAGCGGCTCCGGGGCGTCTTGTGCGGTTTCAAACAGCAGCGCCGCGTAGTGTTTGCCGGTGACGGTGCGCGACAGGGTGATGCTTTTCAGCTTGCCCTCGATGGGCCGGTGGATGCGGGCCTTGATGGGGCCGAGCTTGGGCACCTTGACCCAGCTATCGCCGGCCTTGACCCCAACGCAGTGATAGCTGGACTGCTTGCCGCGTTTGCTTTTGAAGCGCGGATAGCCGGCTTTCTTCCTGGGGTCAAAGAAGCGCTGGAACGCCTGGTCAAGATTGATGCATGACTGCTGGAGGGCTATGGAATCCGCTTCTTTTAGCCAGCCATACTTACGTGACTTCTTGGCGACGGGGAGCAGCTTTTTAATATCGTGCTTGGCACTCAGCGACTGACCGTGGCGCCGATAGCGGTGCGACATAATGCGAAGGCCAGCGTTGTAGCAAAAACGCACGCTGCCGAACTGGCGATTCAAAATATCCGCCTGTTCAACAGTGGGGTAAATGCGTACTTTTGTGGCTTTCAGCATGGGTATTGCACAGCCTAGTGTAATTTTATCCACTATACGCCAGCTTTGCCTTGAAGCAACAGCCAAGCAAGACACGAACCGCGCTGCGGTTCCCGCTTGTATCCCCGCCCGCACTGGGCGAGGGTCTACGCGGATGTTCGCTAAACGCAAAAAAACCGGCTGGACAATCCACCCTGATCAATTTACAGGAGGAAGTCCGGCCGGTTTTCGCTTGTGGCAGGCCAAACGCAGCACGTTATTCGTCTGCGGCGGCCTCTACTGCGGGACGGTCGACAAGCTCGACGTACGCCATGGGCGCGTTGTCGCCAGCGCGGTAGCCGCACTTGAGGATACGGACGTAGCCGCCTGGACGCTCGGCGTAGCGCGGCCCCAGTTCGCCAAACAGCTTGCCCACGGTGTCTTTTGACCGAGTGCGGGCAAACGCCAGACGGCGATTGGCGACGCTGTCCTGCTTGGCCAGGGTGATCAGCGGCTCGATGACGCGACGCAGTTCCTTGGCCTTGGGCAGGGTTGTCTTGATGATTTCATGCTCGACGAGCGAGGCTGACATGTTCTTGAACATGGCCTTGCGGTGCGAGCTGGTGCGGTTTAAATGACGACCACTCTTACGATGACGCATGGTTGTGATTCCTTACCAAACTGGGACTTAAGGCGACGCTCACGCGGAGGTCTTGTCGTCCTTCAGGCTAGCGGGCGGCCAGTTTTCCAGCCGCATGCCCAGCGACAAGCCGCGCGCTGCTAGAACATCCTTGATTTCGTTCAAGGACTTTTTGCCGAGGTTGGGTGTTTTCAACAGTTCCACTTCGGTGCGCTGAATCAGATCACCGATGTAGTAGATGTTTTCGGCTTTCAAGCAGTTGGCGCTGCGGACGGTCAGCTCAAGATCGTCTACGGGGCGCAGAAGAGTCGGATCCACCTGATCCTCTTCTTCCTCGACTTCCTGCTCTTTATCGGCTTCCAGATCGACGAAGGCGGCCAGCTGCTCCTGCAGAATGGTCGCGCTGCGGCGGATAGCCTCTTCCGGATCCAGAGTGCCGTCGGTTTCCAGGTCGATGATCAGCTTGTCAAGGTCAGTACGCTGCTCGACACGGGCGGCCTCGACCGCGTAGGAAACGCGACGCACCGGGCTGAAGGTAGCATCCAGCTGCAGGCGGCCAATGGCGCGGGTCTCTTCGTCGGAGTCGCGCACGTCGGCCGGCTCGTAGCCACGCCCCATCGCCACCTTGAGCTGAATATCCAGCTCCGCCCCTTCGTTGACGTGGGCAATGATGTGATCCGGGTTGACGATGTCGACGCTATGATCAAGCGCAATGTCGCCAGCGGTGACGACGGCCGGGCCCTGCTTGTTCAGCGAGAGCACCGCCTCATCCCGGCTGTGCATCTTGATCGCGACATCTTTCAGATTCAGGAGGATCTCGATGACATCTTCCTGCACCCCTTCAAGCGCACTGTATTCGTGCTCGACGCCCTTGATCTCGGCCTCTACCACGGCAGCGCCGGGCATGGACGAGAGCAGGATGCGGCGCAGCGCGTTCCCCAGGGTGTGGCCAAATCCGCGCTCAAACGGCTCGAGCACGATCTTGGCGTGATGTGCGTTGATTTCTTCGACCTTGATATCGCGGGGACGGAGAAACTCTGTCACTGAACGCTGCATAAGAACACCTTTCAGGCTGCCAAACGGTTACGTGGTACTCGACTGCCCGGGCAGAGCGCACAAGGCGCTGGCCCGGGCAACGAACGCGTGCAATAAGGCACCGCGCTTACTTCGAGTACAGCTCGACGATCAGGTTTTCGTTGATGTCGGCAGACAGGTCACCGCGTTCAGGCAGAGCCTTGAAAGTGCCTTCCATCTTCTTGGCGTCGGTTTCGATCCACTCCACATCGCCGCGGTTGGCCGAAATGGCCAGCGCGTTCTGGATGCGCGCCTGGTTCTTCGCCTTTTCGCGAACGGAAACCACGTCGCCAGACTTCACCTGGTAGGAAGCAATGTTGACGGTCTTGCCGTTCACGGCGATCGCCTTGTGGCTCACCAGCTGACGCGCTTCAGAGCGCGTGGAGCCAAAGCCCATGCGGTAGACGACGTTGTCCAGTCGGGCTTCCAGCAACTGCAACAGCACCTCGCCGGTCGCGCCCTTGAGGCGAGCCGCGTGCTTGTAGTAGTTGCGGAACTGCTTTTCGAGTACGCCGTAAATGCGACGTACTTTTTGCTTCTCGCGAAGCTGCAAGCCATAGTCGGAAAGACGCTGACGGCGCTGGCCGTGCACACCCGGGATCTGCTCGGATTTACACTTCTTCTCGAAGGGGGTGACGCCACTCTTGAGAAAGAGGTCGGTACCCTCACGACGAGACAGTTTACACTTGGGTCCAATATAACGAGCCATGAATCTGTCTCCTTAAACGCGGCGTTTCTTCGGCGGACGGCAGCCATTGTGGGGGATGGGCGTCGCGTCGGTGATGCTTTGCACGCGGAAGCCGGCGGCATTCAGTGCGCGCACGGCGGATTCACGGCCGGGTCCTGGGCCCTTGACCAGCACGTCGACGTTTTTCACACCATACTCGGCTGCAGCATTAGCTGCACGTTCACTTGCTACTTGAGCAGCGAACGGGGTGCTCTTGCGAGAACCACGAAAACCCGAACCACCGGCGGTCGCCCAGGAAAGGGCGTTGCCCTGGCGGTCTGTGATCGTCACGATCGTGTTGTTAAAAGAGGCGTGGATATGCGCAACGGCATCCACTACCTGCTTTTTAACCTTCTTGCGATTAGTACGCGGGTTAGCCATGTTGATGTTTCTTCCTGTCTTTACGCCATAACGTGCGTATTATTTGCGGATCGGCTTACGCGGGCCCTTGCGGGTACGCGCGTTAGTCTTGGTCCGCTGACCACGCAGCGGAAGACTGCGACGATGACGCAGACCACGATAGCAACCCAGGTCCATGAGACGCTTGATGTTAAGCGTAACGTCACGGCGAAGGTCGCCTTCTACGGTGTACTTGCCAACTTCAGACCGCAGGGTGTCGACTTCTTCAGAAGACAGCTCCTGGATCCTGGCAGTCGGCGCGATACCCGCGGAGGTACAGATGTCCTGCGCGCGAGTCCGGCCGATCCCGAAGATATAGGTCAGCGAGATCGCCGCATGCTTGTTGTCCGGGATATTGACGCCTGCAATACGGGCCATCAGCTTACTCCGAAATGTGAGCGGCTTGCTCGTTGTTCATCTTTAAAAGGCGCAACAGCATACCCCTTTGAACGCGTCCGTGCAATGGCACGCGTATAGGGGTATGCCGGCACCCACTTGATGCAGCCTAGGGATTACCCCTGGCGCTGCTTGTGCCGCGGTTCGCTGCAAATGACGCGCACGGCGCCGTTGCGACGAATGATCTTGCAGTTACGGCACATCTTTTTTACGGAAGCTCGAACTTTCATCGTTCTTTCTCCAAACCGGCTGCGACGCGCCTCAGCGCATGATGCCGCCGCTACCGTAGCCTTTCAGGTTGGACTTCTTCATTACCGAGTCATACTGATGCGACATGAGGTGCGACTGCACCTGGGCCATGAAGTCCATGATCACCACGACCACGATCAGAAGCGAGGTACCGCCGAAGAAAAACGGCACGTTCCACGCCACGATGAGGAACTGGGGCATCAGGGAAACGGCGGTAATATATAAAGCACCGAACAGGGTCAGACGCGTCATGACCTTGTCGATATAGCGAGCCGTCTGCTCGCCGGGGCGAATACCCGGCAGGAAAGCGCCTGACTTTTTCAGATTGTCAGCCACGTCCTTGGGGTTGAAGACCAGCGCTGTGTAAAAGAAGCAGAAGAATACCACCGCGAGGCCAAAAAGCAAGATGTAAAGCGGCTGGCCCGGGCCTAGCGCCTGGGACGCGCGCTGCAGCCATTCCATGCCCTCGCCGGCACCGACCCACTGGCCGATGGACGCCGGGAAAAGCAGAATGCTTGACGCAAAGATCGCCGGGATAACGCCAGCCATGTTCACTTTCAGCGGCAGGTAGCTGCTCTGGCCTGCATACATCTTGTTGCCGACCTGGCGACGCGGGTAGTTCACCTTGAGGCGGCGTTGACCGCGCTCGATGAACACCACAAACGCCACGGTGGCAATGCCTAGCGCCGACAGCGCCAACAGCGGCAGCACGTTCCATGCCCCTTCGTTGCGGGCAAGCTCGAATGCCTGCCCCACGGCGCTTGGCAGCCCGGCGACGATCCCCGAGAAAATCAGCAGCGAAATGCCGTTGCCGATGCCCTTTTCGGTGATCTGTTCGCCCAGCCACATCATGAATGTCGCGCCGGCCACAAAGGTGATAACCGCAGTGAAATAAAAGCTGATATCAGCGCTATAGGCAATGCCTTGACTCGCCAGACCCACCGACATGCCGATGGCCTGGACGAAGGCCAGTAACACCGTGCCGTAGCGGGTGTACTGACTGATCTTGCGGCGGCCGGCTTCACCTTCCTTCTTGAGCTGCTCAAGGTGAGGTGAAACCGCAGTCATCAGCTGCATGATGATCGACGCCGAAATGTAGGGCATGATGCCCAGGGCGAGAACACTCATGCGCTCCAGCGCACCACCCGAAAACATGTTGAACATGCCAAGGATGGTACCCTGCTGCTCCTTGAACAAGGCAGCAAGCTGGTCAGGATTGATACCGGGAATGGGGATATGGGCACCGATACGGTACACCACGATGGCGAGAAGCACGAAGCGCAAGCGCGCCCAGAGTTCACTCAGTCCGCTACCCATCGCCGGCATGTTTCCTGACTTGGCCATTTAGTCCTCTACCTTGCCGCCGGCGGCTTCGATCGCGGCCCGGGCACCCTTGGTGACCTTGAGTCCGCGGACGGTAACCGCCTTGTTCAGTTCGCCGGAAAGAATGATCTTCGCGTAGCGCGTGGCATTCTTCAGCACGTTGGCCTGCTTTAAGGTCTCCAGGGTGACGTCGTCACCGGCGACCCGGCCAACCTCGGTCAGGCGCACTTCTTCAGAGGCAAGCGACTTGGCCGAGGTAAAGCCGAACTTCGGCAGACGGCGCTGCAAGGGCATCTGACCGCCCTCGAAGCCCGGCGTTACGCTGCCGCCGCTGCGCGACTTGAGGCCTTTGTGGCCGCGGCCGCCGGTTTTGCCCAACCCGGAGCCGATACCACGCCCCACGCGCTTTTCGGCGTGCTTGGAACCCGCTGCGGGGCTCAGGCTGTTAAGTTTCATGGATTACTCTCCCTCTACACGCACAAGGTAGTTGACCTTGTGGATCATGCCGCGAACGGCGGGGGTGTCTTCCAGCTCAACCGTGTGACCGATGCGACGCAGACCCAGACCGTTAACCGTGGCCTTGTGCTTGGTCAGCACGCCGATGGTGCTACGGACCTGGGTAACTTTAATCAAAGCTGCCATGTTGAATTACCCCGTGATCGCTTCGACTGGCAGGCCGCGCTTGGCCGCCACGTCTTCCGGCGCGTGCATGGACGCAAGGCCGTTGACCGTTGCGCGCACTACGTTGATCGGATTGGTGGAGCCGTAGCACTTGGCCAGGACGTCGTGGACGCCGGCAAGTTCAAGCACGGAGCGCATGGCGCCGCCGGCGATGATGCCGGTACCTTCGGTGGCCGGCTGCATGTACACCTTGGAAGCACCGTGACGGGCTTTCACCGGGTACTGCAGCGTCTGGCCAGCGAGGCGGACCTTGACCATGTTGCGGCGCGCCTGATCCATCGCTTTCTGGATCGCGACCGGCACTTCACGCGCCTTGCCGCGACCAAAACCGATACGGCCGTTGCCATCGCCGACGACGGTCAGGGCGGTAAAGCCGAACACACGGCCCCCCTTGACCACCTTGGCGACACGGTTGACCTGCACCAGTTTTTCCTGCAGATCACCGTTTTGCTGTTCGTTCTTCGCCATCGTAAAACCCTTTAGAATTCCAGGCCGCCTTCACGAGCGGCGTCGGCCAAAGCCTTGACGCGACCGTGAAACTTGAAACCGGCACGATCGAAGGCTACCTGGGTGATGCCTGCTTCCTTTGCGCGCTCGGCAATCAGGGCGCCGACTTTCGTGGCGGCCTCGACGTTGCCGGTCGCACCCTCGCTCAGCGCCTTGTCCAGCGTAGATGCACTGGCCAGCACTTTGCCACCATCCGGCGAGATAACCTGCGCATAGATGTGGCGCGGAGTACGGTTGACGCACAGGCGGAACGCGCCTAGCTCGCGGATCTTGGCACGAGCGCGGCGGGCACGACGGAGACGGGATTCTTTCTTCGCGTTCATAACCCTGCCTTACTTCTTCTTGGCTTCTTTGCGACGCACCTGCTCGTCGGCGTACCGGACACCCTTGCCTTTGTACGGCTCGGGCGGACGGAAGGCGCGGATCTCCGCAGCGGCGTGGCCGAGCTTCTGCTTGTCCGCGCTTTTCAGCACGATCACGGTGTTCTTGGGCGCTTCCGCCGTGACACCTTCAGGCAGTTCATAGTCGACCGGGTGCGAGAAGCCCAGTGAAAGATTGAGCGTCTGGCCCTTTACTTGGGCACGATAACCGACGCCAACAATTTCGAGGGTCTTGGTAAAGCCCTCGGATACGCCCGTGACCAGGTTTTGTACCAGGGCACGGGTGGTGCCGGCCAGCGCCCAGCTTTTAGCCGACTCGCACGGAGCGAAGGTCAGCTTGCCGTCTTCCTGGCCGATCACCACGTCAGGGTGAACCACCATGGAAAGCGTGCCCAGACTGCCCTTGGCGGTCAGCTGGTCGGCGTCGATATCAACCTCGACGCCGGTGGGCAGTGTAACCGGATATTTCGCTATGCGGGACATTCCAGCCTCCTAGAATACGGTGCAGATGACTTCACCACCGACACCCGCCTGGCGCGCGGCGCGATCGGTCATCACCCCGCTTGAGGTAGTGACGATCGCGATACCCAGACCGTCGGCCACCTTGGGCATGTTGTGCTTGCCCTTGTAGCTGCGCAGGGACGGCTTGGAAGCCCGCTGGATGTGGTCGATAACCGGCTTGCCCTCAAAGTACTTGAGGGAAACGGTCAGTTCGGGCTTGCTGTCGCCAGCCACCGCGTAATCGGCGATGTAGCCCTCTTCTTTCAGCACGCGGGCCACTTCCACTTTGAGCTTGGAGGACGGCAGATTTACCGTCTCCAGGGTGGCCATCTGCGCATTGCGGATACGGGTAAACATATCCGCCAGAGTGTCTTGCATGCTCATTTAATGTGCGCTCCTGATGATTCTACGTGGCCCTTACCAGCTGGACTTCTTGAGTCCCGGGACGTAGCCACTCATGGCGGCTTCACGCAGCTTATTACGGCCGAGGCCGAACTTTTGGTAAACACCGTGCGGACGACCCGTGACGCGGCAGCGGTTACGCTGGCGTACCGGGCTTGAATCGCGCGGCAGTTGCTGCAGCTTGAGCTGCGCCTCGAAGCGCTCTTCGTCAGAAGCGTTCACATCAACGGTGATCGCCTTGAGCTCGGCACGCCTGGCCGCGTACTTTTCGACCAGCTTGGCGCGCTTGAGCTCGCGCTCTACCATGCTTTTCTTTGCCATGTTCCCAACCTTATTTCTTGAACGGGAAGCGCATCGCGCGCAGCAGCGCACGGCCTTCCTCGTCGGTGTTGGCAGTAGTGGTGATGGTGACGTCCATCCCCCGGATGCGATCGATTTTATCATACTCGATCTCCGGGAAGATGATCTGCTCACGCACCCCCATGGAGTAGTTGCCACGACCGTCGAACGACTTCGGGTTGAGACCACGGAAATCACGCACGCGCGGAATCGCGATGTTCACCAGACGGTCCAGAAAGTCCCACATGCGCTCGGCGCGCAGCGTGACCTTGATACCGATCGGCCAGCCTTCGCGCACTTTGAAGCCTGCAACGGACTTGCGTGCCTTGGTTACCAGCGGCTTTTGCCCGGAAAGCTTTTCCAGGTCGCCGATGGCATTGTCGATCAGCTTCTTGTCGCTGACCGCGTCGCCGATGCCCATGTTCAGGGTCACTTTCGTGATCCGGGGCACCTGCATTACGTTGGCGTAGCTAAACTCCTCCTGGAGTTGACCCACCACCTCGTTTTGATAACGTTCTTTCAAGTTCGCCATTTTGCTACCCGACTCACGTTAGGCGTCGATCTGCGCTTGCGTCGACTTGTAGATACGTACCTTGGTACCGTCTTCCTTTACCTGGAAGCCGACGCGATCCGCCTTACCGGTCTCCGAATTGAAGATGGCTACGTTGGACGCGTGAATCGGAGCCTCGCGCTCGACGATACCGCCCTGATTTCCCGCCATGGGATTTGGCTTGGTGTGACGCTTGATCATGTTCACACCGGACACTACGAAACGGTTTTCGAGTACCCGCTTCACCGTGCCGCGCTTGCCCTTGTCCTTTCCGGCGAGGACGATGACTTCATCGTCACGTTTGATCTTTTGCATATCCGCCTCGCTCCTTACAGCACTTCAGGCGCTAAGGAAATGATCTTCATGAACTTTTCGTTACGCAGCTCACGAGTGACCGGCCCGAAAATACGCGTGCCGACCGGCTGTTCGTTAACGTTTTGCAACAGAACCGCCGCATTTCCATCGAAACGGATCAGCGAACCGTCGGGACGACGGACGCCGCTTTTGGTACGCACGACAACGGCCTTCATGACCTGGCCTTTCTTGACCTTGCCGCGCGGAATCGCTTCGCGTACTGAGATCTTGATGATGTCACCAACGCGGGCGTAGCGGCGATGCGAGCCGCCCAGCACCTTGATGCACTGCACCCGGCGCGCTCCGCTGTTGTCAGCGACATCCAGCATTGTCTGAGTCTGAATCATCGGTTTTCTCCAAACCTAATCTGACTGCACTGATTGAACAGCCGCAGGGATTACCCTTTGGCCTGCTCGACCACTTCGATCAGCGCCCAGGACTTCTTCCTGGACAGCGGACGGCATTCCTTGATGGAAACCGTGTCGCCGGCCTTGGCCTGGTTCGCCTCGTCGTGGGCGTGCAGTTTAGTGGAGCGCTTGACGTATTTTCCGTAAAGCGGGTGACGCTCACGGCGCTCGATCATCACAACGATGGACTTGTCCATCTTGTCGCTCACTACCGTACCGGTAAGCGTGCGGGTTTTCTTTTCTTCGGCCATCTCAGTCACCTGCCTTCTCGTTGAGCACAGTCTTCACGCGGGCAATATCCCGACGGACCTGCTTGAGCAGATGAGTCTGGCTCAGCTGGCCGGTGGCCTTCTGCATGCGCAGGTTAAACTGCTCGCGGAGGAGCTCAAGAAGCTGGTCCTTAAGTTCTCCGACGGATTTTTCACGGATTTCCTGGACTTTCATCACATCACCGTCCGTTTCGCAAAGGTGGTGGATACGGGCATTTTCTGGGCGGCAAGCTCAAACGCTTCGCGCGCAAGCTCTTCAGAAACGCCTTCAATCTCGTAGAGCACCCGACCCGGCTGGATCTGGGCAACCCAGTACTCGACAGAGCCCTTACCCTTACCCATACGAACTTCGAGCGGCTTTTTGGAAACCGGCTTGTCCGGGAATACGCGGATCCATATCTTGCCGCCACGCTTGACGTGACGCGTGATCGCACGACGGCCGGCCTCGATCTGGCGCGCGGTAACGCGGCCACGACCGGTGGACTTCAAACCGTATTCCCCGAAGCTGATCCGGCTGCCGCGATGCGCCAGACCACGGTTACGGCCTTTCTGCACCTTACGGAATTTTAAACGCTTGGGTTGTAACATCGACTCGCTCTCCCCTTACCTGGAACCTTTCTTCTTGGGCGCGTTGCCGGCCGACTGCTTGGCCTTGGCACGCACTTCCTCGATACCGCCGAGGATTTCGCCCTTGAAGATCCACACTTTGACACCGATGATGCCGTAGGTGGTATGAGCTTCGTAAGTGGCGAAGTCGATGTCCGCACGCAGCGTGTGCAGCGGAACGCGACCTTCGCGGTACCATTCGGTCCGGGCGATTTCAGCACCGCCCAGACGACCTGACAGCTGGATGCGGATACCGCCAGCGCCCAGGCGCATGGAGTTCTGTACCGCGCGCTTCATGGCGCGACGGAACATCACCCGGCGCTCGAGCTGACCGGCGACGTTGGCCGCGACCAGCTTGGCGTCCAGCTCCGGCTTGCGAACTTCTTCGATGTTCACATGGACCGGTACGCCCATCAGCTCGGCAAGATCCCGGCGCAGACGGTCAACGTCCTCGCCCTTCTTGCCGATCACGATGCCCGGGCGGGCCGTGTGAATGGTGATACGGGCGTTGTTCGCCGGACGCTCGATGTGCACGTGGCTCACGGAGGCGTTTTTCAAACGCTCATCCAGGAAGCTGCGCACTTCGAGATCGTTGTTGAGCTTATCGGCATAGGCGCCGCGCTCGGCATACCAGACAGAAGCATGGTCTTTGACGATGCCCAGCCGCATACCTATTGGATTGACTTTCTGACCCATCTGGTCGACTCCTACTTCTCGGCTACCTTGACGGTGATGTGGCAGGTGCGCTTCAAGATACGGTCCGCGCGGCCCTTGGCACGCGGCTTGATACGCTTGAGCGTCATGCCCTCATCGACGCAGATGGTCGAGACACGCAGCTCGTCGATATCCATGCCGTTATTTTCTTCCGCGTTTGCAATGGCGGACTGCAGCACCTTGTTGACCAGCGTGGCTGCCTTCTTCGGCGAGAAGGCCAGCAGGTCGAGCGCCTCGGCGACCGGTTTGTTCCGCACCTGATCAGCCACCAAACGGGCCTTCTGGGCGGATAACCGAGCGCCACGCAGCTTAGCTGTGACTTCCATCTCTAATCCTCTCTGGCTTACCGTTTGGCTTTCTTGTCCGCCACGTGCCCGCGATAAAGGCGGGTGGCAGCAAATTCGCCCAGTTTATGGCCGACCATTTCCTCGGAGACGTGCACCGGGACGTGTTGGCGACCGTTATGAACTGCAATGGTCAGGCCTACCATGTTGGGCAGAACCATCGAACGACGCGACCAGGTCTTGATCGGTTTGCGGTCGTTCTTTTCCGCTGCAGTCTCGACCTTCTTCAACAGATGAAGGTCAATGAAGGGACCTTTCTTTAGTGAACGTGGCACAGCCGTTACCCCTTAATGTCTGTTACTTGGCCTTGCGGCGACGAACGATGAGTGCGTCGGTGCGCTTGTTCTTGCGGGTCTTGTAACCCTTGGTCGGCACGCCCCACGGAGTGACCGGGTGACGACCGCCGCTCGAGCGACCTTCACCACCGCCGTGCGGGTGGTCGATCGGGTTCATGGCGACACCGCGAACGGCCGAACGCCTGCCTCTCCAGCGCTTCGCACCGGCCTTGCCAAGTTGACGCAGGCTGTGCTCGGAGTTGCTCACCTGACCCAGAGTAGCGCGGCACTCGGCCAGCACCTTGCGCGTCTCGCCGGAGCGCAGACGCAGGGTGGCGTAGTTGCCTTCACGAGCGACCAGCTGAGCGCTGGTACCGGCACTGCGAGCCATCTGCGCGCCCTTGCCCGGCTTGAGCTCGACACCGTGAACGGTGGAACCCAGCGGGATGTTGCGCAGCGGCAAGGCGTTGCCCTTGCGGATGGGGGCGTTGACACCGGATTCCAGCACGTCGCCGGCTTTGACGCCGCGCGGTGCCAGGATGTAGCGACGCTCACCATCGGCGTACTTGAGCAGCGCAATGTGCGCACTGCGGTTCGGGTCGTACTCAATGCGCTCGACGGTGGCGGGAACGCCATCCTTGGTGCGCTTGAAGTCGATCAGCCGGTAGTGATGGCGATGGCCACCACCAATGTGACGGCTGGTGATACGACCGTTGTTGTTACGACCGCCGGTCTTGGACTGCTTTTCCAGAAGCGGCGCGTAGGCGCGGCCCTTGTGCAGCTCGGCGCTCACGACCTTGATGACGTGACGACGACCGGAGGATGTGGGTTTGGTCTTGACGATTGCCATTGTCCGTACTCCTGCCCTTATTCGGCGCCAGCGAAGTCTTCGAGCGTTTCGCCCGCAGCCAGGGTTACATACGCCTTGCGGTACCCTTTACGCAGCCCCATGCCGTGTGCCGTACGCTTGGTTTTGCCCTTGACGTTCAGCACTTGAACACCGTCCACTTTCTTTTCGAACAGCGCTTCGACGGCTTTTTTGATCTCGGGCTTGGTAGCGTCGCTCGCCACCTTGAAAACGTACTGATTGCGCTCTGCTGCCATCGCGGCCTTTTCGGTCACGTGCGGTCCGAGCAGAACCTTGAATACGCGTTCCTGGTTCATGCCAGCTTCTCCTCGAATTTACGCAGGGCGGAGACGGTGACCAGCACCTTGTCGAAGGCAACCAGGCTCACCGGGTCAGCGGCGGTAACGTCCACCACGTCAACGTGAGGCAGATTGCGCGCGGCCAGATAGAGCTTTTCATCAACCTCTTCGGTGACGATCAGCGCCTTGTCCAGCTCAAGCTCCTTGAGCTTGGCAGCGACCTGCTTGGTCTTCGGCGCATCCACGGCGAACTCTTCCACCACGACCAGACGTTCCTGACGCACGAGCTCAGACAGGATCGAACGCATCGCCGCGCGGTACATCTTGCGGTTGACCTTCTGCGAGTGGTCCTGGGGACGCGCTGCAAAGGTGACGCCGCCGGCACGCCAGATCGGCGAGCGGATGGTACCGGCGCGAGCGCGACCGGTGCCCTTCTGGCGCCACGGCTTCTTGCCGCCGCCGCGCACGTCAGAGCGGTTCTTCTGTGCACGAGTGCCCTGGCGACCGCCGGCAAGATATGCCGTAACGACCTGGTGAACCAGCGCTTCGTTGAATTCTTTGCCAAAGGTGGCGTCGGCGACTTCAACAGTACCCGCGCCTGCAGCAAGATTCAGATTCATGGGTATTATCCTCTTCAGCCAGCTTTCACGGCACTGCGTACGATCACGTCGCTGCCGGTTGCTCCCGGAACGGCGCCCTTGATTAGCAGCAGGTTGCGCTCGGCATCGATGCGGACGACTTCAAGGCTCTGTACGGTGCAGCGGGCGTTACCCATCTGACCGGCCATCTTTTTGCCCTTGAATACGCGACCCGGCGTCTGGCACATGCCGATGGAACCCGGCGCGCGGTGAGCCAGCGAGTTGCCGTGGGTGGCGTCCTGGGTGTTGAAGTTCCAGCGCTTAACGCCGCCCTGGAAACCTTTACCCTTGGAGGTGCCGGTCACGTCGATCATCTGACCAGCTTCGAAGAGGGATACGGTGAGTTCGCCGCCGACTTCCGGAGCTTCCTCGCCTTCTGCCAGGCGAAACTCCATCAGCGAACGACCAGCCTCGACACCTGCCTTGGCAAACTGACCAGCTTGCGCACGGGTGAGGTGTTTGGCTTTGCGGGAGCCGGTTGTGACCTGAATCGCCGCGTAGCCGTCGGATTCGACGGATTTGACGCGCGTGATGCGATTAGGCTCAACCTCAATAACGGTTACGGGCACTGAGGCGCCGCTTTCGGTGAAGACGCGGGTCATCCCGGCCTTCTTACCGACCAAACCGATAGTCATTCTCAGTTCTCCTATAGTGTACGGGGCTATCACCCGCTATGGCTGCCCTTTCCAGAGCATTCCACTAGCACATTGTATGGCGCCTCACGGCGCGGCGGCTGCTGATCACCCCACAAAAAAAGTACCGGGTGAACGCTGGGCCGCGTGTGACTAGTGTGGTTAGTCGAGCTTGATCTGCACGTCAACGCCGGCGGCGAGGTCGAGCTTCATCAACGCATCGACTGTTTTTTCAGTCGGCTCGACAATGTCAAGCACACGCTTGTGCGTACGGATCTCGAGCTGATCGCGCGCGTCCTTGTTGACGTGCGGCGAGGTCAGCACGGTATAGCGCTCGCGATTGGTCGGCAGCGGGATGGGACCGCGAACCTGAGCACCAGTGCGCTTGGCGGTATCAACGATTTCCGCGGTGGACTGGTCAATCAGGCGATGGTCGAACGCTTTCAACCGAATGCGAATCTTCTGGTTCTGCATTTGCCCTAAACTCCAATGGATGTCGACGGCGCGAGCCGTCTACCCACGCATTCAAAGGATGCGCATTGTAGGCACGCAGACGGGAGGTGTCAAACACTTCTCGCCAGTGCGAAGAAAGGGGGCTCGGCGAGCCCCCTTGAACCCGCGAAGGGTCTGCTTACTTGAGGATCTTGGCGACGACGCCGGCACCCACGGTGCGGCCGCCTTCGCGGATCGCAAAGCGCAGACCGTCGTCCATGGCAACCGGGGCAATCAGGCTGACAACCATCTTGACGTTGTCGCCCGGCATGACCATTTCGACGCCTTCCGGCAGTTCACAGGTACCGGTGATGTCGGTGGTACGGAAGTAGAACTGCGGACGATAGCCCTTGAAGAACGGCGTGTGACGACCGCCTTCTTCCTTGGACAGCACGTAGACTTCGGCTTCAAACTCGGTGTGCGGCTTGATGGTGCCGGTCTTGGCCAGTACCTGGCCGCGCTCGACATCGTCACGCTTGGTGCCGCGCAGCAGCGCGCCGATGTTCTCGCCGGCACGACCTTCGTCGAGCAGCTTGCGGAACATTTCCACGCCGGTAACGGTGGTCTTGGCGGTATCGCGGATGCCCACGATTTCCACGTCTTCACCGGCCTTGACGATGCCGCTCTCGACGCGACCAGTCACTACGGTGCCGCGACCGGAGATGGAGAACACGTCTTCGATCGGCATCAGGAACGGCTGGTCGATGGCGCGCTCGGGCTCGGGGATGTAGGCATCCATCGCCTTGATCAGGTCGGCAACGGCGGTGGTACCCATGCCGTTGTCGTCCTTGCCTTCCAGCGCCATCAGCGCAGAACCGGTGATGATCGGGGTGTCGTCGCCCGGGAAGTCGTACTCGCTGAGCAGCTCGCGAACTTCCATCTCGACAAGCTCGAGGAGCTCCTCGTCGTCGACCATGTCGGCCTTGTTGAGGAACACAACGATGTACGGAACGCCAACCTGGCGAGACAGCAGGATGTGCTCGCGAGTCTGCGGCATGGGGCCGTCAGCGGCAGAGCAGACCAGGATCGCGCCGTCCATCTGAGCCGCGCCGGTGATCATGTTCTTGACGTAGTCGGCGTGCCCAGGGCAGTCAACGTGCGCGTAGTGACGGTCTTCTGACTGGTACTCGACGTGCGACGTGGCGATGGTGATGCCGCGCTCGCGCTCTTCGGGCGCGTTGTCGATGGCCGCGAACTCGCTCCAGTCGCCGCCGAATACTTCGGCGGAAACGCGAGTCAGGGCGGCTGTCAGCGTGGTTTTACCGTGGTCGACGTGACCGATGGTACCGACGTTGATATGCGGTTTGGAACGTTCGAATTTTTCCTTAGCCACTGCTATAACCTCTTTACGTTAGCTAACGGTTAACCGTTTTGGTTGATGACGGCTTCTACGATGCTGGAGGGCGCCTCGTCGTACTGCGCAAACTCCATGGAGTAGCTTGCACGGCCCTGGGTTTGAGAGCGCAGGTCGGTTGCGTAACCGAACATCTCGCCCAGCGGCACCGTGGCGCGGATGACTTTACCAGCGGATGTGTCATCCATGCCCTGCACCAGACCGCGACGACGGTTCAGGTCGCCCATGACGTCACCCATGAATTCCTCGGGGGTCACGACCTCGACCTTCATCACCGGTTCCAGCAGCACGGCCTTGGCCTTTCTGGCACCTTCTTTGACTGCCATGGAAGAGGCAATCTTGAACGCGGTCTCGTTAGAGTCCACGTCGTGGTAGGAACCATCAAACAGCGTGACCTTGACGTCAATCATCGGGTAGCCCGCGATAACGCCGTTTTGCAGCTGCTCATAGGCCCCTTTCTCGACGGCAGGCACGTATTCCTTGGGAACCACGCCGCCAACGATTTCGGAGTTGAACTTGAAAAATATTTCGTCGTCGCCTTCGCCCTTCTCTTCGTAAGTCAAGGGCTCGATACGCATGACCACGTGGCCGTACTGGCCGCGGCCGCCTGACTGGCGAACGAACTTGCCTTCCTGCTCGACGCTGCCGCGAATGGTTTCGCGGTAGGCAACCTGGGGCTTGCCGATGTTGGCATCGACCTTGAACTCGCGACGCAGGCGGTCAACGATGATATCCAGGTGCAGCTCACCCATGCCGGAGATGATGGTCTGGCCGGTCTCTTCGTCGGTTTTTACCTGGAAGGACGGGTCTTCCTGGGCCAGCTTGCCAAGGGCAGTGCCCATTTTCTCCTGGTCAGTCTTGGTCTTGGGCTCCACGGCGACCGAGATAACCGGGTCAGGGAACTCCATGCGCTCAAGGATGATCTTGTTGTTGATATCGCACAGCGTATCACCGGTCGTCACGTCCTTAAGGCCGATACAGGCGGCGATATCACCGGCGCGGATCTCCTTGATCTCCTCGCGGGAGTTGGCGTGCATCTGCACCAGACGGCCGATACGCTCTTTCTTCTCGCGAACCGAGTTGTACACGCTGTCGCCGGAATTGAGCACGCCGGAGTAGACGCGAATGAACGTCAGCGTTCCGACGAAGGGGTCGGTGGCAATCTTGAACGCCAGCGCCGAGAACGGTGCCTTGTCGTCGGCCTCACGCGTGTCGATGGTGCCGTTCTTGTCGTCAAGCTCACCTTCGATGGCCTTGACCTCGGTGGGCGACGGCAGGTATTCGATCACCGCGTCGAGCACGGCCTGAACGCCCTTGTTCTTGAACGCCGAGCCGCAGGTGACCAGCACGATCTCGTTGTCGAGAGTACGACGGCGCAGGCCGGCCTTGATTTCGGCGTTGGACAGCTCGCCCTCTTCGAGGTACTTGTCCATCAGCTCTTCAGAGGCTTCGGCGGCGGCTTCTACCATCTGCTCGCGGTACTTGTCGGCGGCTTCCTGGAGCTCGGCGGGAATGTCCAGCAGCTCGTAGGAGGCGCCGAAATCGTCCTGACTCCAGAGAATGGCCTTCATCTCGATGAGATCAATGACGCCCTTGAAGTCTTCCTCGGTGCCCCAGTTGATCTGGATCGGCACGGCGTGGGCGCCCAGGCGATCGCCCAGCTGATCGACCACGTTGAAGAAGTCGGCGCCGGTGCGGTCCATCTTGTTGACGAACACCAGCCGCGGCACTTCGTACTTGTCGGCCTGACGCCAGACGGTTTCCGTCTGCGGCTGAACGCCGGAGCTGCCGCACAGCACGACGACCGCGCAGTCCAGCACGCGCAGGGAACGCTCAACTTCGATGGTGAAGTCGACGTGCCCCGGGGTGTCGATGATGTTGACGCGGTGCTCGTCGAACTGGTGGCTCATGCCCTTCCAGAATGTCGTCACGGCAGCGGAGGTAATGGTGATACCCCGCTCCTGCTCCTGGGACATCCAGTCAGTCGTCGACGCGCCTTCGTGTGTTTCACCCAGCTTGTGGTTGATACCGGTGTAAAACAGCACGCGCTCGGTGGTGGTGGTTTTACCGGCATCGACGTGGGCGACGATACCAAGATTGCGGTAGCGATTTAGTGGAGTCTTGCGTGCCACGGTGGTAACTCCCGTTTGTTGGCAATGCTCGTTGATCCAGCTAGCGACGCCTAAAGGCACTTATCGCCGCTGCCGGAAAGGCAGCGGCGCGGGCCCTCAAAACGCGAAACCGGCATGTTCCGCTCAGCGCCGCTATCAGAAGCGGAAGTGAGAGAAAGCCTTGTTGGCTTCTGCCATGCGATGTACGTCTTCCCGCTTCTTCACGGCGGAGCCCTTGCCCTCGGAGGCGTCCAGGATCTCGCCGGCCAGACGCTGAACCATGGTTTTCTCACCGCGACGACGCGCCGCGTCGGCCAGCCAACGCATGGCCAGCGCGCTACGGCGTGACGGGCGAACCTCTACCGGCACCTGATAGGTCGCACCGCCAACGCGGCGCGACTTGACCTCGACCATGGGCTGGATGGCTTCCAGCGCCTTCTCGAAGGTCTCCAGCGGCTCTTCCTTATTACGATCGGCAACCTTGTCCAACGCACCATAGACGATACGCTCAGCTACGGACTTTTTGCCGCTGATCATCAGGTGGTTCATGAACTTTGCCAGACGTTCACTCTTGAACTTCGGATCCGGCAGGATCTCGCGCTTCGCTACAATCTTCCTTCTAGGCATGATAAGCCCTCTATCAAGGATCCTTCAGGTAAACCCGGGACTCGCGCCGCGACTGCCGGCACCGCCCGACCTTACTCTTATCAGACCGTTTCTGAATATGTGTTATCTGGCAGCGCGTGCGCTAACGCTAGCGCCGCTGCCCAACGACCGAGTCCAAAACGATCAGGACTTCGGACGCTTGGTGCCGTACTTGGAACGGCCCTGACGACGGTTCTGCACGCCGGAGGTGTCAAGCGCGCCGCGTACGGTGTGGTAACGCACACCCGGCAGGTCCTTGACGCGGCCGCCGCGGATCAGAACCACGGAGTGTTCCTGGAGGTTGTGACCTTCACCGCCGATGTAGGACGCCACTTCGAAGCCGTTGGTCAGGCGCACGCGGCATACCTTACGCAGGGCCGAGTTGGGCTTTTTCGGGGTGGTGGTGTAGACGCGGGTGCATACGCCACGCTTTTGCGGGCAGGCCTGCAGCGCCGGCACGTCATTTTTGGTGACGGGGCGCTTGCGCGGCTTGCGCACTAGCTGATTAATCGTTGCCATAGTAAGTAGCTGACTCCAATGGTTGCCTGGCTTTAACAGCGGATTCGGACGTACCCGCCCCACTGTTAAAGGCTGCGCATTCTAATGGCCGGGCCGGCGCGGCGTCAAGCGCTGCGGGCTTTTTGCCCGCCGGCGCCGCGCCGGCCCGGCGTCTTGCTAGAGCTCTTCGTCGTCGTCCAGCGCGGTCAGCTGGGCGCCAAGCTCCTGCTCGACATCCGTTGCCGAGGGCTTGGCCAACCGCTCGTCGCTGTCGCGCTGGCGACGGCGCTCGGCGTGGTGGGTAAGCCCGGTACCGGCGGGGATCAAGCGGCCCACCACCACGTTTTCCTTCAGGCCGCGCAGGTAGTCGCGCTTGCCGGTTACCGCCGCTTCGGTCAGCACGCGGGTCGTTTCCTGGAACGACGCCGCCGAGATGAACGACTCGGTGGCAAGGCTCGCCTTGGTAATACCCAGCAGCAGGCGCTGGTACTTGGCCGGGAACTTGCCTTCCTGCTCAAGACGGGCGTTTTGTTCCAACACGCGCACCAGTTCGGCCTGGTCGCCGGTGATGAAGTCCGAGTCGCCGGCGTCGGTAATCTCCACCTTGCGCAGCATCTGACGCACGATCACTTCGATGTGCTTGTCGTTGATGCCCACGCCCTGGAGGCGGTAGACGTCCTGCACCTCGGCGGTGATGTACTTGGCCAGCTCCGCCACGCCCAGCAGCCGCAGGATGTCGTGGGGGTTGCTTGGACCGTCGGAAATCACCTCGCCCTTCTGGACGGTTTCGCCCTCGAACACCGCGATCTGGCGCCACTTGTGGATCAGCATCTCGAACGGATCGCCGTCTTCCGGGGTGATCGCCAGGCGGCGCTTGCCCTTGGTTTCCTTGCCGAAGCTGACCATGCCGCTGATCTCGGCGAGAATCGCCGATTCCTTGGGCTTGCGCGCCTCGAACAGGTCGGCCACCCGGGGCAGACCGCCGGTGATGTCCTTGTTGCCCGACGCCTCCACCGGAATACGCGCGACCACCTCGCCAACGCCGATATGCGCGCCGTCATCGGCGGAGATAACCGCCTTGCCCGGCAGCGGGTACTGTACCGGCGTGTTGGAACCGGCAATGGCGACGTACTCGCCGGCTTCGTCCTTGAGCATGATCATCGGACGCTTGTCGCGGCCGGACATGGGGCGCGACGCCGACTCGATGACCTCGATGGAGGACAGGCCGGTCATCTCGTCCACCGTGCGATGCATGGTGACGCCTTCGTCGAGGTCGACGAACTGCGCCTGGCCTTCCATTTCGGCGACGATCGGGTGGGTGTGCGGGTCCCACTTGGCCACCGCCTGACCGGGCGCGACTTCATCGCCGTCGCGCACGTCGAGCACCGCACCGTAAGGCAGCTTGTAGTACTCGCGCTCGCGGCCGTGATCGTCGGCGACGGCCAGGGCGCTGGAGCGCGATACGACTACCAGCTTGCCGTCAGCGCGCTCCACGTGCTTGATGTTGTGCAGCCGCACGCTGCCGCCGTGCTTGACCTGGACGCTATCGATGGCCGAGGCCCTTGAGGCCGCGCCGCCGATGTGGAAGGTCCGCATGGTCAGCTGGGTACCCGGCTCGCCGATGGACTGCGCGGCGATGACGCCGACCGACTCGCCGACGTTGACCTGATGGCCCCGGGCCAGATCGCGACCGTAGCACGCCGAGCACACGCCGTGGTTGGTGTCGCAGGTGATGGTCGAGCGCACGATGACTTCATCCACGCCCATGGTTTCAAGCGCGGCACACCAGGCTTCATCGAGCAGGGTGTTGCGCGGGATCAGCACCTCTTCGGTGCGCGGATCTACTACGTCGCGCGCCACCACGCGGCCCAGCACGCGCTGGGACAGCGGCACGATAATGTCACCGCCCTCGATGATCGGGTGCAGGGTCATGCCGTTTTCGGTGTCGCAGTCGGCCTCGGTGATCACCAGATCCTGGGCGACGTCCACCAGACGACGGGTCAGGTAGCCCGAGTTGGCGGTCTTCAGCGCGGTATCGGCAAGACCTTTACGCGCGCCGTGGGTCGAGATGAAGTACTGCAGTACGTTCAGACCTTCACGGAAGTTGGCGATGATCGGCGTTTCGATGATCGAGCCGTCCGGCTTGGCCATCAGGCCGCGCATGCCCGCCAGCTGGCGGATCTGGGCGGCACTGCCCCGAGCGCCGGAGTCGGCCATGATGAAGACGCTGTTGAACGAGTCCTGCTCGACCTCGTTGCCCTCGCGGTCGATGACGTTCTCTTTCGAAATACCGGTCATCATCGCCTTGGCCACCTGGTCGTTGGCCCGGGCCCAGATGTCGATGACCTTGTTGTACTTCTCGCCGGCGGTGACCAGGCCCGAGGAGAACTGGTCCTCGATCTCCTTGACCTCGTCCTCGGCGCCGGCAACGATTTCTGCCTTGGCATCGGGGATGACGAAGTCGTTGACGCCGATGGAGGCGCCGGACCAGGTCGCCATGCGAAAGCCGGTGTACATCAGCTGGTCGGCAAAGATCACCGTGGGCTTGAGGCCCGAACGGCGATACACCTCGTTGATCAGCGCGGAGATGGCCTTCTTCTTCATCGGCTGATCGATCAGCTCGAAGGGCACGCCTTCGGGCAGGATGCGGAACAGCAGCGCCCGGCCCACCGTGGTGTCTTCGATGCGCCGATGGGTGGATTTCTCGCCGGTCTCTTCGTCAACGTCGACTTCGTCCAGGCGCACCTTGATGCGCGCGTGGAGCGACACCGACTGGGTGCCAAAGGCGCGCTCGACCTCGTTGAGGTCGGAGAAGATCATGCCTTCGCCGCGGTCGTTGATGCGCTCCCGAGTCATGTAGTAAAGCCCCAGCACCACGTCCTGGGACGGCACGATGATCGGCTCGCCGTTGGCCGGTGAGAGCACGTTGTTGGTGGCCATCATCAGCGCCCGGGCTTCCAGCTGGGCTTCCAGCGTCAGCGGCACGTGAACGGCCATCTGGTCGCCGTCAAAGTCGGCGTTGTAGGCGGCACACACCAGCGGGTGCAGCTGGATGGCCTTGCCTTCGATGAGCAGCGGCTCGAACGCCTGGATACCCAGACGGTGCAGGGTCGGCGCGCGGTTGAGCAGCACCGGGTGCTCGCGAATGACGTCGGCGAGGATATCCCACACTTCCGCCGTCTCGCGCTCGACCATCTTCTTCGCCGCCTTGATCGTCGAGGCGTAGCCCAGCGACTGCAGCTTGGAATAGATGAACGGCTTGAACAGCTCCAGCGCCATCTTCTTGGGCAGGCCGCACTGGTGCAGGCGCAGGGTCGGGCCCACGGTGATCACCGAGCGGCCGGAGTAGTCCACGCGCTTGCCCAGCAGGTTCTGGCGGAAACGCCCCTGCTTGCCCTTGATCATATCGGCGAGCGACTTCAGCGGGCGCTTGTTGGAGCCGGTGATCGCCCGGCCGCGGCGGCCGTTGTCCAAAAGCGCATCCACCGCTTCCTGGAGCATGCGCTTTTCGTTGCGCACGATGATGTCCGGCGCGCTGAGATCCAACAGCCGCTTCAGGCGGTTGTTGCGGTTGATCACCCGGCGATACAGGTCGTTCAGGTCCGAGGTCGCAAAGCGGCCGCCGTCCAGCGGCACCAGCGGGCGCAGGTCCGGCGGCAGCACCGGCAGCACTTCCATGACCATCCACGCCGGCGCGTTGCCGGAGTAGTAAAAGGCTTCCAACAGCTTCAGGCGCTTGGACAGCTTCTTGATCTTGGTTTCGGAGTTGGTCTGCGGAATCTCTTCGCGCAGCTGGTTGATCTCCTCTTCCAGATCGATGTCCTTGAGCAGCTCCTGGACGGCCTCGGCGCCCATGCGGGCGTCAAAGTCGTCGCCGAACTCCTCGAGCGCCTCGAAGTACTGCTCATCGTTGAGCAGCTGGCCGCGCTCGAGCGTGGTCATGCCCGGGTCGATCACCACGAAGGACTCGAAGTACAGCACCCGCTCGATATCGCGCAGGGTCATGTCGAGGAACATACCGATGCGCGAAGGCAGCGACTTCAGAAACCAGATGTGCGCCACCGGCGAGGCAAGCTCGATATGGCCCATGCGCTCCCGGCGCACGGCGGCCTTGGTCACTTCCACGCCGCATTTTTCGCAGATGATGCCGCGGTGCTTCATGCGCTTGTACTTGCCGCACAGGCACTCGTAATCCTTCACCGGGCCGAAAATCTTGGCACAGAACAGACCATCCCGCTCCGGCTTGAAGGTGCGGTAGTTGATGGTCTCGGGCTTTTTCACCTCACCGAAGGACCAGGAGCGAATCATGTCCGGCGACGCCAGGGTAATCCTGATGGCGTCGAACTCTTCGGACTGTGATTGCGATTTGAGGACTTTCACCAAATCTTTCATTGGGGGCTCCTAGCTCTCTAACTCGATATCGATGCCCAGCGAGCGGATTTCCTTCACCAGCACGTTGAAGGATTCCGGCATGCCTGCCTGCATGGCGTGGTCGCCGTCGACGATGTTTTTGTACATCTTGGTGCGCCCTTCGACGTCATCCGACTTGACGGTGAGCATCTCCTGCAGCGTGTAGGCCGCGCCGTAGGCCTCAAGGGCCCACACTTCCATCTCGCCGAAGCGCTGACCACCGAACTGCGCCTTGCCGCCCAGCGGCTGCTGGGTCACCAGCGAGTAGGAGCCGGTAGAGCGCGCGTGCATCTTGTCGTCAACCAGGTGGTTGAGCTTGAGGATGTACATGTAGCCAACGGTGACCGGACGATCAAACTGCTCACCGGTACGCCCGTCATAAAGCGTCAGCTGACCGGATTCCGGCACGTCGGCCAGGCGCAGCAGGTGCTTGATCTCGGGCTCTTCGGCCCCGTCAAACACCGCCGTTGCCATGGGAACGCCGTCCTTGAGGTTCTTCGCCAGCGCGATGACTTCGTCATCGGACAGCTGCGACAGATCCTCGACCTTCAGCGTACTTTCAGTGTTATACACCTGGCCCAGGAAGTCGCGGATTTCCGCTACCTGGGTCTCCCGGGCGTCGCGCAGCATGTGGTCGATCTTGACCCCGAGCCCGCGAGCCGCCATGCCCAGGTGGGTTTCCAGAATCTGGCCCACGTTCATCCGCGAAGGCACGCCCAGCGGGTTCAACACCACGTCCACCGGCTCGCCCTGCTCGTCAAACGGCATGTCTTCCACCGGCATAATCGCCGAGATGACACCCTTGTTGCCGTGACGGCCGGCCATCTTGTCGCCCGGCTGAATGCGACGCTTCACCGCCATGTAGATCTTGACGATCTTGAGTACGCCCGGCGCCAGGTCGTCGCCCTGGGTGAGCTTGCGCTTCTTGTCTTCAAAGCGCTCGTCCATTTCCCGGCGACGGGTTTCCAGCTGCTCGTCGGCCTGGGCCAACAGCTCATTGTGGGTTTCATCCTGCATGCGCAGCTTGAACCAGTCCTGACGCGGCAGCGCGTCGAGGTAGGCGTCATCCAGCACGTCGCCCTTGGACAGCTTCGGGCCGCCGTTGACCGTTTGCCCGCTCAGCGTGCGCTTGAGGCGCTCGTAAGTGGCTTCCTCGGCGATGCGGTAGGTTTCCTGGAGGTCGCGACGCACTTCGTCGAGCTGCATTTCCTCGATGGCAAGCGCCCGGGAATCCTTCTCCACGCCGTCGCGGGTGAAGACCTGAACGTCGATGACCGTACCGTTCATGCCCGTGGGCGCGCGCAGCGAAGTGTCCTTCACGTCGCTTGCCTTCTCGCCGAAGATGGCGCGCAGAAGCTTCTCTTCCGGCGTCAGCTGGGTTTCGCCCTTGGGCGTTACCTTGCCCACCAGGATATCGCCCGGATCGACTTCGGCCCCGATGTAGACCACACCGGCCTCATCCAGCTTGGACAGCGCCGACTCGCCGACGTTGGGAATGTCCGAAGTAATCTCCTCCGGCCCCAGCTTGGTGTCGCGCGACACACAGGTCAGCTCCTGGATGTGAATGGTGGTAAAGCGGTCTTCCTGGGCCACCCGCTCGGAAATAAGGATGGAATCCTCGAAGTTGTAGCCGTTCCACGGCATGAACGCCATGCGCATGTTCTGACCCAGCGCCAGATCGCCCATATCCACGGACGGGCCGTCGGCGAGGATGTCACCCACGGCGACGCGGTCGCCGGTTTGCACGATGGGGCGCTGGTTCATGCAGGTGTTCTGATTCGAACGCACGTACTTGGTCAGGTTGTAGATGTCCACGCCGGCTTCGCCGCCGACGATTTCATCTTCGTTGACCCGGACGACCACTCGGCGGGCGTCGACGGAGTCGATGATGCCGCCGCGGCGCGCCACTTCGCAGACGCCGGAGTCACGGGCGACAAAGCGCTCCATGCCGGTGCCCACCAGCGGCTTGTCGGCGCGCAGGGTCGGCACCGCCTGACGCTGCATGTTGGCGCCCATCAGCGCGCGGTTGGCATCGTCATGCTCGAGGAACGGGATCAGCGCGGCAGCAACCGACACCACCTGGCGCGGCGACACGTCCATCAGCGTCACCTGCTCCGGGCGCATGAAGGTGGTTTCCCCCCGGTGGCGCGCCTGGACCAGGTCGTCGTTCAGCCGGCCGTTCTCGTCCACTGCGGCCGAGGCCTGGGCGATCACGTAGTCGCCCTCCTCGATGGCGGAGAGGTGGACCACCTCGTCGGTGACCTGGCTGTCCACCACCTTGCGGTACGGCGTCTCGAGGAAGCCGTAATTGTTGGTGTGGCTATAGGTCGCCAGCGAGTTGATCAGGCCGATGTTGGGGCCTTCCGGCGTCTCGATCGGGCACAGACGGCCGTAGTGGGTGGCGTGGACGTCGCGCACCTCGAAGCCAGCGCGTTCCCGTGTCAGCCCGCCCGGCCCAAGCGCGGAAACCCGGCGCTTGTGCGTGACCTCGGACAGCGGGTTGTTCTGGTCCATGAACTGCGAAAGCTGACTCGAGCCAAAGAACTCCTTCACCGCCGCCGCGACCGGCTTGGCGTTGATCAGGTCCTGGGGCATCAGGCCTTCGCTTTCGGCCATGGACAGGCGCTCGCGCACCGCGCGCTCGACCCGCACCAGACCCACGCGGAACTGGTTTTCGGCCATCTCGCCCACGCAGCGAATGCGGCGGTTGCCCAGGTGGTCGATGTCGTCGACGTCACCAAAGCCGTTACGGATACTGATCAGCTCGCGCAGTACGCCAAGAATGTCGTCGCGATCGAGTACGCCGGAGCCGGTATCAGCCTCGCGGCGCAGACGGCGGTTGAACTTCATGCGGCCGACGCCCGAGAGGTCGTAGCGGTCTTCCGAGAAGAACAGGTTGTGGAAAAGCGTCTCGGCGGCTTCCTTGGTGGGCGGCTCGCCGGGGCGCATCATGCGGTAGATTTCCACCAGCGCCTCGAGGCGCGAACCGGTGGTATCCAGGCGCAGGGTATCGGAGATGAACGAGCCGCAGTCGAGATCGTTGGTGTAAAGCGTCTCGATGCGGGTAATGCCGCCCTGGCCGATCTGTTCCAGCAGCTCCGGGGTGATTTCGGTGTTGCACGGGCAGATCAGCTCGCCGGTCTTGGCGTCGATCTGATCCTTGGCCAGCACCTTGCCGAACAGGTACTCCATGGGCACTTCCAGACGCTCCATCCCGGCTTTTTCCAGCTGGCGGATGTGCTTCTGGGTGACCCGGCGACCCTCGTCAACGATGACGTTGCCGTCGCCGTCCTTGATATCGAAGGTGGCGGTTTCACCGCGCAGGCGCGCGGGCACCAGCTCCACCGAGAAACCGTTTTTCTCGACGTGGAACACGCTGGTGGCAAAGAACTCCTCGAGGATCTCCTCGGCGCTCATGCCCAATGCACGCATCAGCACGGACGCCGGCAGCTTGCGACGGCGGTCGATGCGCACAAAGACGTTGTCCTTGGGATCGAACTCGAAGTCGAGCCAGGAGCCGCGGTACGGAATCACCCGGGCGGAGTACAAAAGCTTGCCCGAGGAGTGGCTCTTGCCCTTGTCGTGGTCGAAGAACACGCCCGGGGAGCGGTGGAGCTGGGAGACGATGACGCGCTCGGTACCGTTGATCACAAAGGTACCGTTTTCGGTCATCAGGGGGATTTCCCCCATGTAGACTTCCTGCTCCTTGATATCCTTGATTGCCTTGTTCGAGGAATCGCGATCATAGATGATCAAGCGAACCTTGACGCGCAGCGGGGCGGAATAGGTCACGCCGCGCAGCTGACACTCCTTGACATCGAACGCCGGCGTGCCGAAACGGTAGCTGACATACTCAAGTGCCGCGTTACCGGAGAAGCTCTCGATCGGAAACACGGACTTGAAAGCCGCGTGCAAGCCGACTTCGTGACGCTCGTCGGGCGAACGATCTTGCTGGAGAAAGTCGTAGTAGGAATCAAGCTGGATGGCCAGCAAGTAGGGCACATCCATCACTTGGGGCAGTTTGCCGAAATCCTTGCGGATGCGTTTTTTCTCAGTGTATGAGTAAGCCATCTGTATTCCCCAGCTTGTTCACCATGGGTGGCCGATGCGTGGTCATCTGCCCCGCGGGCGTTTCAGACGCAGACAGCAAGCTCCTGGTCGGGTAGCTCGCCGTCAAAAATCTTCATGTCGTCGCGTTTTTAACGCATCTGCTGCTGTTTTTTGCCGTCAGTGCCGTTTACGCCGCAGGCGCGGGACCGATAGCGGTACAGGCCAAGCCAATCAGCAGCGAAACGTCCTATTATGGCAGCATGTCAGCAACAGAAAAAGGCCGGCAGCGGGAATATCCCGCCGCCAGCCGCGGAAGCTTACGCAGCGCGCAAAGCCGCCGGCATCAAGATTACTTGAGCTCGACAGCAGCGCCAGCGTCTTCCAGCTTGGTCTTCGCTTCTTCAGCGTCTTCCTTGGACATCGCTTCCTTGATGGTCGCCGGTGCGCCGTCAACGGCACCCTTGGCTTCCTTCAGGCCGAGGCCTGTGATCTCGCGAACGGCCTTGATCACGTTGACCTTCTTGTCGCCGGCGCCGGTCAGCACCAGGTCAAATTCAGTCTGCTCTTCTTCGGCTTCGGCTTCACCGCCGCCCGGGCCTGCGACGACGGCCGCCGCCGCGGTCACGCCGAACTTCTCTTCCATCGCTTCGATCAGCTCGGCGACTTCCATGACGGACATGTCGGCGACGGCGTTGATGATATCGTCTTTGCTCAGTGCCATTGTTTCATTCCTAAACGTTGCGGGAGTCTCGCGCAGGCGAAACCCAAAAGTTTTTCCGGGTTCGTGCCGCCCGGGGTTTATCCCGGTACCGCGGCGAAAAGGGGCTTACGCCGCCTCTTCATCCTTCTGGGCGCGCAGGGCATCCAGCGTACGAACCAGCTTGCCGGCGGAGGCTTCTTTCATCACCGACATCAACTTGGCGATAGCCTCGTCGTAGGTCGGCAGGCTTGCCAGGCGGTCAATCTCGGCGGCCGGGATGTACTCACCTTCGTAGGCCAGCGCCTTGACTTCGAAGTCCGGGGCCGTCCTGATGAAATCCTTGAACAGACGCGCAGCGGCGCCGGGGTGTTCGTTGGAAAACGCCAGCAGGGTCGGACCTACAAAAGCCTCGTTCAGGCACTCCCACTGAGTGCCTGTCAGGGCGCGGCGTGCCAGGGTGTTGCGCACAACACGGATCTGGACGCCATTCTCGCGCGCCTGCTTGCGCAGGTCGGTCATCTTGCTGACCGGGACGCCGCGAGAATCGGCAACAACGACGGAGAGTGCGTCCTTGGCCGCTTCACTGACTTCGGCAACAATCGCTTTCTTGCCTTCAAGTGCTAGTGGCACAGTGATCACTCCTTCGTGCCGGAAACCCCGGGGGCTTCCGAGTTACCATCTCTTCCCACCCGGGGGCGGGAAGCCTTGGGATGGTGCTCACCAGAAAGCGCAACGCGACTCCTTGTTTTTCAAAACCTGTTTTTCACAACAAGGTTTCCACAACAAGGTTTCCACAACAATCGCTTGACGTTTTACTGACTGGCGGCAACACCATCTACGCAGGCCTTTGCCATTAAGCCGCTTATCCTGCTAGGGCAGGCCGCGGCACCTGCGGTCTTTGACGGTGCACCGCGCCTGGCACGGAGACCGCAAAGTCTTGCTGAAAATTCGCTCTGACGGGAGTTAAACCAGCGACGTATGGTCGACGGTCAGGCCCGGGCCCATGGTAGTGGATAGCGTCATCTTCTTGAAATAGATACCCTTGGACGTGCTCGGCTTGAGCTTTTTCAGGTCCGAGATCAGCGCGTCGAGGTTGCCCTTGATCGCATCGGCCTCAAAGTCCGCCTTGCCAAGCGTCGTGTGGATGATGCCGTTCTTGTCGGTACGGAAGCGCACCTGGCCCGCCTTGGCGTTCTTGACCGCGGTGGCGACGTCAGGCGTTACCGTGCCGACCTTGGGGTTGGGCATCAGGCCGCGCGGACCGAGGATCTGGCCCAGCTGGCCGACGACGCGCATGGCGTCCGGCGAGGCGATCACCACGTCAAAGTCGAGCTGGCCGTCCTTGACCTGGGCAGCCAGGTCGTCCATGCCGACGATGTCGGCACCGGCGTCCTTCGCCGCCTGCTCGTTGGCGCCCTGGGTAAAGACGGCAACGCGCACGTCCTTTCCGGTGCCATTGGGCATGACGGTGGCGCCGCGCACGACCTGGTCGGATTTACGCGGGTCAACGCCCAGGTTAACGGCAACGTCGAGGGATTCCTTGAAGTTGACGGTGGACAGCTCGGCGAGCAGCGCAACCGCCTCCTCAAGAGAATACGTCTTGTTGGAGTCAACTTTTTCGCGAATCTGCTGCGCGCGCTTGGTTAGCTTCGCCATGATTACAGACCCTCCACGTTGAGGCCCATGCTGCGGGCGCTACCGGCAATGGTGCGCACGGCGGCGTCGAGATCGGCAGCCGTCAGGTCCGGCTCCTTGGTCTGGGCAATCTCTTCGAGCTGCTCGCGGGTAACGCTGCCAACCTTGGCCTTGTTCGGCTCGCCGGAACCTGACTGAACGCCGGCGGCTTTCTTCAGCAGCACGGCGGCAGGCGCGGTTTTGGTGACGAACGTAAAGCTGCGGTCGGAGTACACGGTAATGACCACGGGCGTGGGCAGACCGGGCTCGATATCCTGGGTCTCGGCGTTGAACGCCTTGCAGAACTCCATGATATTGACGCCGTGCTGACCCAGCGCGGGGCCCACCGGCGGACTCGGGTTGGCTTTACCTGCAGCAACCTGCAGTTTGATGTAAGCCTGTACTTTCTTGGCCATTTTCTACTCCAGTTGGGTGATAGCGCCTTGCGGCTCCCCGGTAACAACGGGCCGCAACACAGGCGGCCCGCATGAAAATCGTTTTCCGGCCGGCTTTCCCGGCCTTTTCTGCCCGACCTACTCTTTCTCGACCTGAGCGAACTCGAGCTCGACCGGCGTGGCGCGGCCAAAGATCAGCACGCTGACCTGCAGGCGGCTCTTCTCGTAGTTGACCTCTTCGACCACGCCGTTGAAATCGGCGAAGGGGCCGTCGGTAACGCGCACCGACTGGCCGGGCTCGAACATGGTCTTGGGCCGCGGCTTGTCGGTGCCGTCTTTTACCCGGCGAAGAATCGCCTCGGCTTCGCTGGTGGTGATCGGCGCGGGCTTTTCCTTGGTGCCGCCGATAAAGCCCATGACGCGGGGCGTTTCGTTGACCAAATGCCAGGTATCGTCGGTCATTTCCATCTCGACCAGCACATAGCCGGGATAGAACTTGCGCTCGCTTTTGCGGCGCTTGCCGTCACGCATCTCGACGACTTCTTCGGTAGGCACGAGGATCTCGCCAAAAAGATCCTCGACCTGATAAAGCTTCACGCGCTCGGCAAGCGAGCGCAGGACATGCTTTTCAAAACCGGAATACGCGTGAACGACGTACCAACGCTTGGACATGAAAACTCCTAACCGATCACGCCGGACATCGCCCAGCTGAGAAGCGTGTCAATTAACCACAGCAACAGGCCGACCACCATGACGGCGACCAGCACGATTGCGGTTGTCTGCACGGTCTCCGGCCGTGTGGGCCAGACAACGCGCTGTATTTCTTTCTTGGACTCGCGCGCCAGAGTGAGCAGGCTGCGCCCTTTGGTCGTGGTCAGTGCCACGGCGCCGGCAAGCAGGCACAAAACCACAACGCCCAGCACGCGGTACAAAAGACCGATGCCGGCAAAATAGGTGTTGGCCACTACCGCTACTGCCAACAGCGCGACTACCGCCGCCCATTTGAGCCCGTCATGACGCGACTGCTGCACCTCGGCGCCATGCTTTACAGACTTAGGCTTCATAAAAACGAAACTCCTCGGGAGTGCGGCAAACGATAAAGGAAATCGGGAAAGGCACGCCAACTTGGGGAAAGCTGGCAGGCCAGGAGGGACTCGAACCCCCAACCTGCGGTTTTGGAGACCGCTGCTCTGCCAATTGAGCCACTGGCCTGTATCGTCGCTGCTGAGGCGATCATTGCGATGCCATGCAACAGCGGCCGTCATGTTAGCGAAGAAACCTCCGCCTGACAACCCTTGCGCCCTCACACCGCCAAGCACTCTCTCGGCGGCGGAGACAAAAAAAGCGAGCCTGGCTCGCCTTTTTGCAATGTGGAGCTCATGGACGGAATTGAACCGTCGACCTCACCCTTACCAAGGGTGTGCTCTACCCCTGAGCTACATGAGCAAACGTTACATGAACTGGAGCGGGCAGCGGGGATCGAACCCGCATCATCAGCTTGGAAGGCTGAGGTTCTACCATTGAACTATGCCCGCTTGGCACTACGCCCGCTTCAATCACTTGCGTCACTGCGGCATCTTTCTGCTGCCCGCTTGGCAACTTGTGGCTGCCAGTCATGCAAAGCTGGTGGAGGGAGAAGGATTCGAACCTTCGAAGCTTTCGCGGCAGATTTACAGTCTGCTCCCTTTGGCCACTTGGGTATCCCTCCATCACTGGCGGCGCATTCTACCGCCTTCCAAGGCCGTGTCAAGCCATGCTGCTGCTCGGTAGCAGCGCCGTTTGGCGACACCCTTCCGCCCTGGAACGCGCTGCATTCTGTCAAAGCAGCATGGAGAATGCAAGGCCTGCGCGGATTTTTTCCAGCGCCGGGCTTGCCGGCACGCCGGGCGCCCCGGACATCCGCCCGGCACGCTCGGCAAGCGTCAGCGGGAAACAGGCCTCGAGCCCGCCGTAGACCATGTCCGGCCATACCGCATGGGGCACGGGCACCCCGCGGGAAACCACCCGGGCATCGCCGCCGGTAAGCAGCATCGGCAGCGCCACGCCGTGCTGATCGCACACTTCGCTGTAAATGCGCTGCACCGCGCTGGTGGCCGCCATATAGATGCCGTGATTGACCGCATCCACGGTGGAGCGCCCCGGCGTCAGCAGGGTATCGGCCTCGCCCTCGGAGTCAATGGCGACGTTGCGGGTGCCGAGCCTCAAGCTCTCCTTCATCAGCCGCAGCCCGGGGACGATATAGCCGCCGGCGTGGGCGCCGCCGGGCAGCACGAAGTCCACGGTAATAGCGCTGCCGCAGTCCACCGCGCAGCAGCCGCCGGCCAGCTGGTAGCCGGCAAGCGCACCCAGCCAACGGTCCACGCCCAGCCGCCAGGGCTCGTCGTAGCCGTTGGTCACGCCCAGCGCTTCCCGGGTGGAGCGCCCGACATAGACGCGGGGCACCCGGGTGCGCAGCAGCGCCACGGTGTCGTTGAGCACCTCCCGGCGGGCGACGCTTGAGATGCGCACCGCCTCCACCACGTCGAGGTCGGGAATGTCGGCCCCCGGGCGCCACTCTTCCCGGGTCCACACCGCCCCGCGGGAGCGGATCTCGCTGCTTTCGGTATCCTTTAGCCGCCACTTGGACAGCGTGTTGCCGATATCCAGATCGAGAATCATGGCCGGCCGCGCACGCTGATTTCACCGCCGGCAAGCGCCCGCTCCGTGCCGCCCTCGCTCACCCAGAGGTTGCCGGCACTATCTACCTCCCCGGCCACCGCAACGCTTTGAGCATTGCCTACCAGCACGTCGACCGAGTGACCGGCGTAGGCATGGCGCCGGTTCCATTCACCCCGCCAGGCGCCGAAGCCCTCGCTTTCAAACGTCGCCAGCATGGCCAGCAGCCCGGCCACTACGTCGGCGGCCAGGGCGTTGCGATCAATATCGGGGCAAGCGTCGGCAAGCACCGCCACCGGCTGGCCGATGGCCTTGCGCAGGGTCTCGGGCAGGGCCAGATTCATGCCCACGCCGAGCACCACGTCGCAGGGCCCGGCGGCGTCGCCGGTCACCTCGACCAGGATGCCGGCCAGCTTGGCAAGGGAACCATCGGGCGTTGCCAGCAGAATATCGTTGGGCCACTTGAGCTGCGGCCGGGCGCCGTAGCGCTCGAGCACCTCGGCAACGACGACGCCGATCGCCAGACTGAGCCCTTCCAGGGCGGCCACGCCGCTGTCAAAGCGCCAGCCCACCGAGAGCATCAGGCTCTGCCCCCAGGGCGTCAGCCAGGCGCGCCCGCGCCGGCCGCGACCGGCGGACTGCTGCTCTACCAGGCATACCTCGCCGTGGCCGGCGCCCTGGGAAAAGCGTCGGCGCAGGTACTCGTTGCTCGACGGCAGCGTGTCTTCGACAAATAGCCGAGCGAGCCGGCGCCGGGCGTCGGCCGGCAGGTGCGCGACAATGCGCGCGCCGTCCAGCGGCGTCAGCGGCTGGGCCAGCTGATACCCGCGCCCCTTGACCGCGCTCACCTCGACGCCGGCGGTCTCGAGCTTTTTCAGCTGCTTCCACACGGCCGCCCGGGAAATCCCCAGAGCCTTGCCCAGCTGTTCGCCGGAATGCACCTCGCCGTCGCTTAACAAACGCATCAGATTGCCGATGGTCATGACCCTGCCCTGCCGGGGAAAACGGCTATCTTACCGGATGCCGTGCAGCGGCGAAAAGCTCCCCGCCCGGGCCCGTGCCATCGGCGCCGGCAAATACGGTCGTCGAATACAACGCTGGCCGCCATGCGCCCCCAGCCCGTATAATACCGGCCTATATTTTTAAGCAGGATCGCTTCGTGATCGAGAATCTTCGCAATATCGCCATCATCGCCCACGTTGACCACGGCAAAACCACCCTGGTCGACAAACTCCTGAGCCAGTCCGGCACTCTCGACCGCAAGGCCGAAGGCCAGGAGCGGGTAATGGATTCCAACGACCAGGAAAAAGAGCGCGGCATCACCATTCTGGCCAAGAACACTGCCATCCAGTGGCAGAATGGAGCCGGCACCGACTACCACATCAATATCGTCGACACCCCCGGCCACGCCGACTTCGGCGGCGAGGTCGAGCGGGTCATGTCCATGGTGGACTCGGTGCTGCTGCTGGTCGACGCCGTGGACGGCCCCATGCCGCAGACTCGCTTTGTCACCCAGAAGGCGTTTGACCAGGGGCTCAAGCCCATTGTGGTGGTCAACAAGATCGACCGCCCCGGCGCGCGGCCGGACTGGGTCATCGACCAGATATTTGATCTGTTCGACAACCTCGGCGCCAGCGAGGAGCAGCTCGATTTCCCCATCATCTACTGCTCGGCGCTCAACGGCATTGCCGGTCCCGACCCCGACGAGCTGGCCGATGACATGACGCCGATGTTCCAGTCCATCGTCGATATCGTCGAGCCGCCCAAGGTAGAAACCGACGGCCCCTTCCAGATGCAGATCTCGGCGCTGGACTACTCAAGCTACGTCGGCGTCATCGGCCTGGGGCGCATCGTGCGCGGCAGCGTCAAGCCCAACCAGCAGATCACCGTGATCAGCAAGGAAGGCAAGGAGCGCCGGGGCAAGGTCGGCCAGGTCATGACCCACATGGGCCTTGAGCGGGTACAGACCGAGGAAGCCACCGCCGGCGACATCATCTGCATCACCGGCATCGAGAACCTGGCCATTTCCGATACGCTGTGCGATCCGGCCGCCGCCGAGGCGCTGCCGGCGCTGTCCGTGGACGAGCCCACGGTATCGATGACCTTCCAGGTCAACGACTCGCCGTTTGCCGGCAAAGACGGCAAGTACGTCACCAGCCGCAACATCAAGGATCGCCTCGAGCAGGAGCTGATCCACAACGTCGCCCTGCGCGTGGAAGAAGGCGAAACCCCGGAGAAATTCACCGTCTCCGGCCGCGGCGAGCTGCACCTGTCGGTGCTGCTGGAAGCCATGCGCCGGGAAGGCTTCGAGGTGGCCGTGGGCCGCCCGGAAGTCATCATCCGCGAGTTCGACGGCGAGCAGCAGGAGCCCTACGAAGAAGTCATCATCGACTGCGAAGAGCAGCACCAGGGCGCCATCATGGAGGAGCTCGGCTACCGCAAGGGCGAGATGACCAACATGCACCCCGACGGCAAGGGCCGCGTGCGGGTGGACTTCACCATCCCCGCGCGCGGGCTGATCGGCTTTCGCGGCCAGTTCATGACCCTGACCTCGGGCACCGGCATTCTGACCAGCCGCTTTGACCACTACGGCCCGCTGCGCCCGGACGCGGCCATCGAGCGGCGCAACGGCGTGCTGGTCTCCATGGCCACCGGCAAGGCGCTGGCCTACGCGCTCTATGCCCTCCAGGACCGCGGCAAGCTGATCGTCGAGCACGGCACCGAGGTTTACGAAGGCATGCTGGTCGGCATCAACAACCGCGCCGACGACATGACCGTCAACCCCACCAAGGCCAAGAAGCTCGACAACATGCGCTCCTCGGGCGCCGACGAAAGCCTCGATCTGGTAACGCCGGTGCGCTTTACCCTGGAACAGGCCATCGAGTTCCTCGACGACGACGAGCTGGTGGAAATCACGCCCAACCATCTACGCCTGCGCAAGAAGCACCTCACCGAGAACGAGCGCAAGCGCGCCAACAAGGGCAAGTAAGGCACCGCTCGACGAGCCACCCGCTGCGCATGAACCGGCCCGCCTTTTCGGCGGGCCGTTTTTTTACTCATCCGTCATCCGGCGCCGATCCCGCTCGCGCTGGGCCCGCTTGTGCCGGTAAAGCCGCACCGCGGCAATGCTCAGCGCCGCGGCCAGCATCAGCAAAAGCGTCACCCCCTGCCACGGCCTTGCGCCGTCGCCGAGCACGGTCTCCAGCGTGATGATGGCAATGAGCCCCGCCGCCTGGGTGCCGATCGCCAGCGCCCGCAAGGGGTCATAGGTTGGCCGTGCCATTAGCGCCTCCGATTGTCGCTATCCCGTGGTACAGTCAGCCCATTGTACCCGCTTGCCGGGCACTTTACGGACAACGCCGCATGAACGCCGTCGCTTTGGGGCCCATACTGATGCCGCTGCCATGCCTCTACGCGCTCGCCGCCGCCCTGGCGCTGCTCGCCGGCGTGCTGGGCTACGCGCTGCGCTGCGCCGAGGCGAAGCCTGGCGGCCGATGGCAGGGGCTCGCGCACACGGCGCTGCTGACGCTGAGCGCCGGCGGGCTGGGCCTGGTGTTTGCCGCCCTGCTGCCGCCCGCTACCCATAGCGGGCCGACGACGCTGCCCGACATTACCCTGGAAGACCTCGACGGCAATGCCGTAGCGCTTGCCGAGCTGCCCGGGGCCGCCGGCCCCGAGCGCGACACGCCGATCATCGTCCACCTCTGGGCCACCGGCTGCCCGCCGTGCCGCCGAGACATGGCGCTGCTGGCTGAGCTCGGCGGGCGCCGCGACGTACGCGTGGCAAGTATCAATCAGGGCGAAGACCTGCTCCCCGCGGTGCGCTACCTGGATAACACAACGCCGGGCGCGCCGGCGTTCGATATCGTCCTGCGCGACCCGCAGCAGCGGCTGATGGCCGCCTTTGACGCCACGCGGCTGCCGCTTACCCTGCTGCTCGACGCCCGCGGCCGGGTGCAGAAGCGCCGCGCCGGCGAGCTCAACCAGGCCACCCTCGCCCGCTGGCTGGGTCGCTGATCGGCGTGCACCAACGCATAAACCGTGCGGCACCTTAATCCGCCCGGCGCTTTGCGTTAGAATCCCTCGCCTTTGAGACGCTGCCGCCTTCCCCGCCGGCAGCGTTGTCCCGATTGACCGCATCCTCCGAGGCACCATGAGCGATTTTTCCCCCGGCCAGCGCTGGATCAGCGACGGCGAAGCCGAGCTCGGGCTTGGCACCGTACTCAACGGCGATGCCCGAAGCGTCACCGTCCTGTTCAGCGCCAGCCAGGAAACCCGCACCTACAATACCCGCCAGGCGCCGCTGACCCGGGTCGCGTTCGGCGCCGGCGACCTTGTCACCGCCGCCGACGGCTGGCAGATGACCGTGGACGCCAGCCGCGAGCACCAGGGGCTGATTATCTACCAGGGCAAGGACGCCGACGGCGAGCCCTGCGAACTGCCCGAAACCAAGCTCGCCGACGCCATGCGGTTCGACCAGGCCCGGGACCGGGTGCTCACCGGCCAGGTAGACCGCAACGACTGGTTCGATCTGCGCTTTCGCACCCTGCACCACTACCAGCGCACCGAACAGCACCCGGCGCTGGGCTTTGCCGGCCCGCGCATCGACCTGATCCCACACCAGCTCTATATCGCCGACGAAGTCGCCCGCCGCCACGCCCCCCGGGTGCTGCTGGCCGACGAAGTGGGGCTGGGCAAGACCATCGAAGCGGGGCTGATTCTCCACCGCCTGCTGCTGGCCGGGCGGGTCGAACGCGCGCTGATCCTGGTGCCCGACAGCCTTTCTCACCAGTGGCTGGTGGAGCTTCTGCGCCGCTTCGCCCTCGACGTCACCCTGCTCGACGAAAGCCAGAGCGAGGCTCTTGGTGAGGGCAACCCCTTCGACAGCGGCCAGATCATACTCGCAAGCCAGGACTGGCTGTTCGCCAACCCCGCTCGCCAGCAGCAGGCGCAGAGCGCGCACTTTGATCTACTGATCGTCGACGAGGCCCACCACCTGGACTGGAGCGAAGAAGGCGCCAGCGGCCCGGGCTACCGGTGCGTGGAGGCGCTGGCCGCCGAGATCGATGCCCTGCTGCTGCTCACCGCCACGCCGGAGCAGATGGGGCTCGCCAGCCACTTTGCCCGGCTGCGCCTGCTCGACCCCGAGCGCTATCACGACCTGGAACGCTTCCGCGAAGAAGAGCAGCACTACGCCGAGGTGGCCGCCGCCATCGAAGCGCTGGACGCCGTGGGCGCCAACGGCGACGCCAAAGCCCGGGTGGAAGCGGTGATCGACGACGCCGAAAGCCGCGCGCTGCTCGCGATGCTGGCCAACCCCGAAGCCGGTCAGGACCAGCGGGAAAGCGCCCGGGCCCAGCTGCGCGAGGCGCTTCTGGACCGCCACGGCACCGGCCGGGTGATGTTCCGCAACAGCCGGCGCCACGTCGGCGGCTTCCCCGAGCGCCGCCTGCACACCGCCACCCTGGCGCTGCCTTCGGCCTACCGCCGGGTGCTGCGCCGCCTGGCCCGGGACGAGGACTACCTCGACGAGCTGCTGATCGAGACCGGACTGGATCACCCGGACGTGCTGATCTACCCCGACGCCATGTACCGGGAGCTTTCAAGCGACCCGCTCAACGCCGAGGACTGGTGGCACATCGACCCCCGGGTCAACTGGCTTCTGGAGCACCTGAGCGACGACGGCGAGGACGGCTTTGCCGGCGAGAAAGTGCTGGTCATCGCCCACCACCGAGAAACCGCCGAGGGCCTGGCCGAAGGCCTGCGCAGCCTCGGCGGCTACCACGCCCCGGTGTTTCACGAAGACCTGTCGCTGATCGAGCGCGACCGCGCCGCCGCGGCCTTCGCCGACGAGGAAGACGGCTGCCAGGTGCTGGTGTGCTCGGAAATCGGCTCCGAGGGGCGCAACTTCCAATTCTGCCGTCATCTGGTGATGTTCGACATGCCCCAGCATCCGGACCAGCTGGAGCAGCGCATCGGCCGGCTCGACCGCATCGGCCAGCAGCACGCCATCGAGCTGCACGTCCCGCTGTTCGAGGACAGCCCCGGCGTCCGGCTGATGCGCTGGTACGACGAGGGCATGGACGCCTTCAGCGCTCCCCACGGCGTGGGCAGCGAACTGTTCGAGGCCTTCGGCGATGCGCTAGCCGACGCCCTTCTCGACGACGACGCCCTCGACGAGATCATCGCCGACACCCGGGCGACGTTTACCGCCAAGCTCGCCGAGCGCGACGCCGGGCGCAACCGCCTGCTGGAGCTCAACGCCTGCCGCCCGGCACGCGCCGAACGCATCATCGAGGGTGTGCGCGAACTCGACGACGACAAGGCCCTGCCGCGCTATGTGGACCGCGCGCTGGATATCTTCGGCGTCGACAGCAAAGACCTGGGCAACGGCCTGATGCACCTCAAACCCGGCCCCCAGATGCTCGACGGCCTGCCGGGGCTGGCCAAGGGCGAGGACGGCTTTACCGCCACCTACCGGCGCGACCGGGCGCTTGCCCGGGACGACGTCCAGCGGCTTTCCTGGGAGCACCCGCTGCTGCGCGAAATGATGGGCCGCATCGTCGACGGCACCATGGGCAACACCGCTCTGGCGCTGCTCGGCCACCCGTCCATTCCCGGCGGGCGGCTAATGACCGAGCTGGTCTTTCGTACCCACTGCCCGGCGCCCAGGCGCCTGCACCTGAACCGCTTTCTGCCGCCCACCGCGGTGCGCGTGCTGCTCGACGAATCCGGCGCTAACCTCAGCGACAGGATATCCTTCACCGGCCTGGGCAAAAACCTGCAGAAGGTCAACAAATCGCTGGCCCGGGATCTGATCAAAGAGCATCACGACAAGCTGCGCAACCTGCTCACCCAGGGCGAAAGCGAAGCCGAACGCGAGCTTCCCACCATTGTGGAGGCCGCCGAGACGCGCATGCGCGCCCAGATCGACGGCGAACTTGCCCGCCTCCGGGCGCTCGCCGAGCACAACCCCGCGGTGCGCGACGCCGAGCTTTCCGCGCTAAGCGAGGAGCGCGCCGCGCTGAGCGAGGCCATCGAAGCCACCCGCCTGCGCCTGGACGCCGTACGGGTGATCATCACCGTGGATGCCGAAGGCTAGCGGCCGGGGCTTCTTTCAGCGCGGCGCGAGAATCGCCTCCAGCGCCCGGTCCAGGGTTTTATAGCGGAAGGTAAAGCCCGCCTGCTGCAGGCGCACCGGGCGCATGTCCGCCCCGGTGAGCAGCAGCCGCGACATTTCGCCAAGCCCCGCCTTGAGCACAAAGGCGGGCACCGGCAGCACCGCCGGGCGGTTGAGGGTTTTCGCCAGCGTCCGGGTAAACTCGGCGTTGGTCACCGGGTGCGGGGCACTGGCGTTAAACGCGCCGCTGGCGGAATCGCGCTCCAGCAGAAAGCGTATCGCCTCGACCAGGTCGTCGCGATGGATCCACGGCATGAACTGCCGGCCGCTGCCGAAGCGGCCGCCCAGCCCCCACTTGAACGGCGGCAGCATCTTCTCCAGGCTGCCGCCGCCTTCGCCGAGCACCAGCCCGATGCGCACGATCGCCGTGCGCACCCCGAGCGCCTCAATCTCGCCGGCGGCGGCCTCCCAGCGCGCGCATAGCCGATGGGCAAACTCGTCGTGGGGCGGCGTGTCTTCGCTAACCGCAGTGTCGTTCTGGTCAGCATCGTTTTGCTCTCCGTAGTAGCCCATGGCCGAGCCCGACACCAGCACCCGGGGCAGCGCCTCGCCGGCTTCACGCAGGGCTTCGCACAGCGCTAAAAGATCGCCGGTGGCGCGCAGGCGAGAGTCGATCATTTCGCGCTTCTGCGCCTCACTCCAGCGCTTGGCCGCAATGGACTCCCCGGCCAGGTTGACCAGCGCCGCCGGCGGAGCGTCGGCAAAGGCCGTCGCGCTTTCGCGCACGTCGCAGCCCTCGGGCAGTACCGCCCGAGCCTTTTCCGGCGAGCGCGATACCACCTGCAGCTCGTATCCCTGGCGCGCCAGGCTTTCGCACAGGCGCCGCCCAACAAAACCGCTACCGCCCGTTATCAGTACACGCATGGCAGGCTCCTTTTTATGGCTGACGACGTTCATGGCTGCCGAATGGCTCGGCACAGCCTCCCTTCAACTGTACTAAATATGTACAATATGGCTAACTTGTCACATACTTTTTTATCTTTTCCCGCAGCGCGCGGCGGTTGACAAGCGAGTGCCGCCGGCGGCACCGCACCGACCACGTTTTCACCACGGCATCCAAGAGGCACAGGCGGCCATGAGCAATCAGGCGACCCATCCACCCGATACCCCGCTGTACCCCATCCGGGAGGTTTCCCGGCTGACGGGTGTGAACTCGGTCACCCTGCGCGCCTGGGAGCGCCGCTACGGCCTGATCCGGCCCCAGCGCACGCCCAAGGGCCACCGCCTCTACGCCCAGGACGACATCACCCGCATCGAGCGCATTCTGCAGTGGCTCAACCGCGGCGTGCCGGTCAGCCAGGTGGCCGACCTGATCAACCAGCCGGAAGCCGTGGAAACCCCGGCTCCCACCAGCGACGACTGGGACAGCCAGCGCCGGCAGCTGATTACCCTGGTCGACGCGCTGAACACCCAGCGGCTGGAAATCCTCTACCACCAGAGCCTGGCGCTCTACCCGCTGGGCACGGCCGTCAGCGAGCTCTGGCAGCCGGTGATCAACGCGCTTGAGGCGCGCTGGCAGGAAACGCCGGACGTCGCCGCGCGCCGCGCGTTCGAGGCCCTGCTGCGAAGCCAAGTGGGCATCCGCCTGCACTACGCCAACCAGGCCA
>NZ_JASSZF010000020.1:0-54219 GCF_031935715.1 Halomonas garicola
CGTGACCTGGTGATCGGGCAGCTCGGTTGGCGGTTTAGGCATGATATGGGCTCCTGAACCTCGGGCTCTGAAATCGAGTTTAACTCACTGAGCCGGTGTATGGATTCAGGTTGACACACAGGGAGGGCCGCAGACCAACGGCCAGACAGAAGGTGGCTTCGGCGAAGACGAGCAGCCTGAGCCGGGCACGCCGGAAACGGGCGACGAGGATGAGGAAGATACTACTTGGTAACTACCTGGTAATAGCCAATAGGTAACGATTCTTTCTTACACTTTTAAACTCTATCGAAGTGCGGCACATAGTTCTTGCTCTCTTGTATGTGTCGCACTTTGATCTGCTGATAAAACGCCTGGGGATTTATGCTTAACAACGTACGTCCGCTGCTACTGTCCTCGCTGTCTGCTGCCTGCATTGTTGCGCTAGCCGCCTGCAGCAGCCATCCGGATAGCCCGGAGCCGAGCCCGCGAGCGAGTGAAGGCCCTGCTCAGGAAATGCCGGACCGGACCGGCGGAGCCGGAGCTGGCCAGCCGGGCCAGTCGAGCCAGTCGGCACCCCTTAGCCGGCCGGGAGCGCCTGCCCAGTCGGACCGGCCGGGCCAATAGCTTTCCTCTTGTCATAACGTTCCAATGCGCTCTGCCGGTGGCCCATTAACGCCGGAGTGCGCATCCCGCTCGCCGGTATTGGTATTTCTTGCCGCGCGTGTTGCGGGCTTCCCTTAGGGTGCTTATCATTAGCAGGTTTTCTCTCCTCTCCTGCCTCCCAAGGTTTGTGCCATGCGACCCTTCAACGCCCCTGCCTCCCGGCCCCGCTCTCTTCGGGTCCGCCGGCGGTTTCTTGCTGCCTGTCTGCTGTGTTTTCCCGCTTTTGCCTTTGCCGACGCCGGACCGCTCGATCTGACGCTCTCGGTGGCCGGCATCGCCTCGGTGGTGATTTTCCTGCTGGCCTACGCGCTGGTGATGAGCGAAGAAATACTGCATATGCGCAAGTCCAAGCCGGTGCTGATCGCCGCCGGGCTGATCTGGACGCTGGTGGCGTGGATGTACATGCGCGCGGGGCTGCCGGACGTGGCCGAAAACGCCTTTCGCGAAACCCTGCTGGAATACACCGAGCTGCTCTTGTTTTTGCTGGTGGCGATGACCTACATCAACGCCATGGAGGAGCGCCGGGTGTTCGACAAGCTGCGCGCCTGGCTGGTGTACAAGGGCTTCAGCTACCGCAGCCTGTTCTGGATTACCGGCGTTCTGGCGTTCTGGATTTCGTCCATTGCCAACAACATGACCACGGCCATGCTGATGTGCGCGGTGGTGCTCAAGGTCGCCGAAGGCGACAACAAGTTCATCAGCCTGTGCTGCGTCAACGTGGTGGTGGCGGCTAACGCTGGCGGCGCGTTCAGCCCCTTTGGCGACATCACCACGCTGATGGTATGGCAGGCCGGGCAGATTCCCTTCGGCGGCTTTTTTGCTCTGCTGATTCCGGCCATCGTCAACTTCATGGTGCCGGCGCTGATCATGAACTTTTTCATCGTCAACCAGAAGCCGGCGTCGCTGACCGAAACCGTCTGGCTCAAGCGCGGTGCCCGGCGCATTGTGCTGCTGTTTTTGTTTACCGTGGCGATTTCGGTGCTGTGCCACTCGGTGCTCAACCTGCCGCCGGCCATGGGCATGATGTTCGGCCTGGGGATGCTGCAGTTTTTCGGCTACTACCTGCGCCGCAGCCTGCCGCGCTCGCTTGAACGCAAGCGCGAGCGCTACTCCCGCCGCGGCGACTGGCGCAAGCTCGAGCAGCTGGGAAGCGTAGTGCCATTCGATATCTTCAGCCGGATAGCGCGCTCGGAGTGGGACACCCTGCTGTTCTTCTACGGCGTGGTGATGTCGGTGGGCGGCCTTGGGTTTCTGGGCTATTTGAGCCTGCTCTCCGAAAGCCTCTACGGCGGCGGCCATCCGGCGCTGGCCAACGTTATCCTGGGCATGATTTCCGCCGTGGTGGACAACATTCCGGTGATGTTTGCCGTGCTCTCCATGGCCCCGGATATGTCCGAGGGCAACTGGCTGCTGATCACCCTGACCGCCGGCGTCGGCGGCAGCCTCCTGGCCATGGGCTCGGCGGCGGGCGTGGCGCTGATGGGCCAGGCCAGGGGCATTTATACCTTTGCCGTACACCTGCGCTGGATGCCGGCCATTCTGCTCGGCTACGCCGCAAGCGTCGGCGCGCACCTGCTGGTCAACGCCTCGATGTTCTGAGCGCTGCCCTAGCGAATTGCTTCCCGGCCGCCGTGGCCGCTGGCGTGGAGGCACTGGTCGTGGTCGCTTAGCACTTCCACAATGCGGCACTCCTCCACTCGGCCGCCGGCGCACTGGGCCACCATCCTTTTCAGCTCGTCGCGCAGGGCGGAAAGCCGCTCAATCCGCGCTTCCACTTCTTCCAGGTGGCGCTTGGCGATGGCGTCGGCGTGGTCGCAGGGCATGTCCGGATGATCGGCCATGCCCAGCAGCTCGCGCACGGCCTCCACCGAAAAGCCGAAATCCCGCGAATGGCGGATAAACGTCAGCCGACGCAGAGTGGCGGTGCTGTAGCGGCGCTGGTTGCCGGCGTTGCGCGCGGGCTCGGGCAAAAGGCCGATCTGCTCGTAGTAGCGCACGGTCTGCACCTGGCAGCCGGCCCGGCTTGCCAGCGCGCCGATGCTGAACGTCTCCTGTTCCTGCATTTTGCCTCCCGACTCGCGTCTTCAACCGGATGGTGTCACCGGATTTTGCCACGGATATTGAACCTATAGTGGCTTTAGGTCCTATTTTGAACGTAGATACCCGGAATGCAAGGCCAGTCGGCCGGGAGAATGTGAATGACGCTATCTGCTAGCGAGACCCTGAACCCCCGCGGCGCCGAAGGCGGAAAGACGCCGTACGAGCGCTTCCGCGTGAGCGGCATGGACTGCGGCGGCTGCGAGCGCAAGGCGGTGGCGGCCGCGTCTCGCGTAAAAGGTGTGGTTGATGCTGAGGCCAACGCCGCAGCGGGCACGCTGGATGTGTTTTTTGAAGGGAAGACGCCACCCGATGAGGCAGCCATCGATCAGGCGATGCGCGGGCTGGGCTACGAGGTCATTCACGACGAACGGACGTCGTCTGCGGCCGGCGCTACGCCGGAAACCGCCTGGTGGCAAAGCGCCAAGGGCAAGCTGGTACTGGTCAGCGGCGCGCTGCTGGCGGTGGCGGCCGTGCTCCATCTGTTCTGGCCCGTGCTTGGCGACTGGCCCTTCGTGGCGGCGACCCTGGTCGGGCTTTACCCCATTGCCAGGTCGGCGTGGCAGGCGCTTCGCGTGGGCGAAGTATTCACCATCGAATCGCTGATGACCATTGCCGCCGCCGGGGCGCTGATCATCGGCGCGGCGGCAGAGTCCGCCGTGGTGGTGGTGCTGTTTGCCGTCGGCGAGCTGCTGGAGGGCGTGGCCTCGACCCGGGCGCGGCGGAGTATTGCCGCGCTTTCCGACCTGGCGCCGGCGACCGCCCGGCGGCTTGACGGCGAGGAGGTCACCGAAGTCGCAGCGGAAACGCTGGCCCCGGGGCAGCGCGTGCTGGTCCGCCCGGGGGATCGAATGCCCTGCGACGGCCGCATTGCCGAGGGCGGCTCTTACCTCGACGAGTCGCCGGTCAACGGCGAGGCCGAGCCGCGCTACAAGAGCGCAGGCGAGGAGGTGTTTGCCGGCACCATCAACCGCGACGGGGCGCTGACCGTAGAGGTCACCCGCCGCTCCGAGGACAACACCATCGCGCGTATCATCCGCCTGGTGGAAGAGGCTCAGGCGGCCAAGGCACCGGTGGCGCGTTTCATCGACCGCTTTGCCCGCTGGTACATGCCCGCGGTGATAGCGCTGGCGCTGGCGCTTGCCGTGCTGCCGCCGCTGGTAGCGGGCATGGCGTGGTCGGAATCGGTCTACCGGGCGCTGGCGCTATTGCTGATTGCCTGCCCCTGCGCGCTGGTGATCTCCACGCCCGCCGCCATTGCCGCGGGGCTTTCCAGCGGGGCCCGGCACGGGCTTCTGATCAAGGGCGGCGCGGTGCTCGAAAGCCTGGGCAAGCTCAAGGTGATCGCGCTGGATAAAACCGGCACGCTCACCGCCGGTGCCCCGGAAGTCACCGACATCGACGCCTGGCAGGGTGCCGCCGAGGACGACGTGCTGGCCTTTGCCGCTGCGCTTGAGCGCGAATCCGGCCACCCCATCGCCGCCGCCATTGTCAGCCAGGCCAAGGCGCGGAGCCTTGCGCTGCCGGCGGTAGAAGGCGGCCGGGCGCTGGCCGGCGCCGGCGTCAGCGGGCGCATTGGCGGCGAGGAGGTGATCCTTGCCAGCCCCGGCTACGCGGCGAGTATCGCCTCGCTCAGCGACGCCGACGAGGCGCATATCCAGGCGCTTGAAGAGGATGGCAAGACCGTCACCGTGCTGGTGAAAGCGGGCGTGGCCGTGGGCGCTATCGCCCTGCGCGACGAGCCCCGGGAAGATGCCCGCACAGGGCTTGATGCACTTTCCCGGCTGGGCATACGGGCGGTCATGCTGAGCGGCGATAACCCCCGCAGCGCGGCGGCGATCGGCAAACTGCTGGGCATCGAAGCCCACGGCGGGCTGATGCCCGAAGACAAGGCTGCCCGGGTAGCCGAGTGGCGAGAGGCAGGCGAAGGGCCGGTGGGCAAGGTCGGCGACGGCATCAACGACGCCCCGGCGCTGGCGGCGGCAGACGTAGGCGTTGCCATGGGTGGCGGCACCGACGTGGCGCTGGAAACCGCCGACGCCGCGCTGCTCAAGGATCGGGTGGCAGGCATCGCCGAGCTGATTCGGCTGTCCCGGGCGACGCTTGCCAACGTCAAGACCAACGTGGCGCTGGCGCTGGGGCTCAAGGCGATCTTTCTGGTGACCACGGCGCTGGGTATCACCGGGCTATGGATCGCGGTGATGGCCGATACCGGCGCCACCGTGCTGGTGACGCTTAACGCCATGCGCCTGCTGCGCCACCGGTTTTAACCGGCGGCCGCTTTTAGCCTTCGCTTTGCCGGGCGGTCGCGGCGATATAGCGCTGCATGACGTCGAGGGTTTCATCGCTTACGTGGTGTTCCATGCCCTCGGCGTCGATGCGGGCAGCGTCGTCGCTCACCCCCAGCGCGCGCAGGAAATGCAGCACGATATCGTGGCGCTCCCGGGACTGGGACGCCATGGCCTTGCCCGCCCTGGTGAGAAACAGCGAGCGGTACGGGCGGCTGGTGACCAGCTCAAGCTCGTTGAGCCGGCGGATCATCTTTGACACCGTCGCCTGGCTGACCCCCATGCGCGCGGCGATATCCGCCGCCCGAGCTTCCCCGCGATGGGTCAGCAGATCGCCGATCAGCTCGACGTAGTCTTCGATCAGTTCGGTTTCATGGGCCTGGCGCACCGTGGCGTACTGGCGCGCGTGCTGCTCGACCGGCGGCAGCGCGTCCACGCTTGCGCTGTGGGCAAACGCCCCTTGGGGCTTGAAATCATGACTCATGAAAACAGCAGCGTCTCGACATGAAAAGTGGGTGTGAACGGCATAAAGCCGAACCCATGGTAGCGCATTTTGCCATGAAGCCGTAAGCCGGGCCCGGATACCGAAGATAGCGCAAGCTTTTCTTGTGTTTGGCGGGTCGCCTCTCTAAACTTAGCCAAGGCTTACTTTCTGACTGTACGCTAAATATTGGCTCGTTGAATATTTGTACAGTAAATACGCTTGCTCAGGAGACCCCCATGAACACCCGCTATGCCGCCCCGCTGCTGGCAATGGCGCTGGCTGCCCCGCTGGCCCACGCCGAACCTGAAAAGGCACCGCTCAACGTGGTGACCACCATCGGCATGATTGCCGACGTTGCCAGCGAGGTCGGCGGCGAGTGCGTGGCAGCGGAGCCCATGATGGGCCCGGGGGTCGATCCGCATCTTTATCAGGCCAGCGCCAGCGATGTGAAAACCCTGCGCAATGCCGACCAGATCCTCTATGCGGGCTATTCGCTGGAAGGCCAGCTGGGCGAGGTGCTGGAAAACTTCTCGCGCCGGAAAACGACCGTAGCCGTATCGCCTGAGTCCATCGATCTTTCCCGGATGCTCACTGCCGACGACGTTTACGGCATTGATCCCCACGTGTGGATGGATGTCTCGCTCTGGGCCCAAACCGTGGACACCATCGGCGAGACCTTCATCGAGGCCCGCCCCGAGTGCAAGGACAGCATTCAAGCCAACGCCGAGGCCTACACCGAGCAGCTCGGTGCGCTGCATCAGTGGGTGAAGGAAAGCGTTGAAACCATTCCCGAAGAGCAGCGCATTCTGGTCACCGCCCACGATGCCTTCAACTACTTCGGCCGCGCCTACGGCATCGAGGTGGAAGGTATTCAGGGCATCAGCACCGATACCGAAACCGGCATTGCCGACATTCGCCACATGGCCGACACCGTCATCGAGCGCGAAGTGCCGGCGGTGTTTATCGAAAGCACCATTAATCCGCGCACCGTCCAGGCGGTGATCGACTCGGCGGAACAGCGCGGCCACGAAGTGGTGATCGGTGGCCAGCTGTATTCCGACGCCATGGGCAAGGAAGGCACCGCTGACGGTACCTATATCGGGATGCTACGTGCCAACACCCAGGCCATTGTCGAGGCCCTGGGCGGCGAGGTAGCCCCGCTGCCGGACGCCCTGGCGTCCTGGGCCGAGCGCTGGGACCTCGACGAAGCGTAAGCGAACAGCACAACAGGGGTATCACTATGGATTCCGCCGTCAAGGTCAAGCATTTGACCGTGAGCTATCACAACAAGCCGGTACTGTGGGACGTCAATCTTGACGTTCCCGCCGGGGTCATGGCCGGCATCGTCGGCCCCAACGGAGCGGGCAAGAGTACCTTCATCAAAAGCCTTTTAGGGCTGGTGCCGCCGCTTTCTGGCAGCGTGAGCTTTCACGGCCGGTCGTACAAGGCCCAGCGCAAGCGCATCGGCTATGTGCCCCAGCGCTCGAGCGTGGATTGGGACTTTCCCACGACCGTGCTCGACGTGGTGATGATGGGACTTTACGGCCGTCTGGGGTGGATCAAACGCCCCGGCCGCCGCGAGCGCCAGGAAGCCTTTGACGCGCTGGACATGGTGGCCATGCAGGATTTTGCCGACCGCCAGATCAGCCAGCTGTCCGGCGGCCAGCAGCAGCGGGTGTTTCTCGCCCGGGCGCTGGTGCAGCAGGCGGATATCTACTTCCTCGACGAGCCCATGGCCGGGGTGGACGCCACTACCGAGCGGGCGATCATCGACATCCTGCGCCGCCTGCGCGACGCTGGCAAGACGCTGATCGTGGTACACCATGACCTGCAGACGGTGACCAGCTACTTCGACTGGCTGCTGATACTCAACGTCCAGGTGGTTGCCTCGGGTCCGGCGAAGGAAGTATTTACCGGCGAGCACCTGAAGCGCGCCTACGGCGGCCAGATTGCGCTGCTGGATGAAAGCCATCGGTTTGCCGGCGGCGTGGCCGACAAAGAGGCTGCGCCTACGGCTGACGACCCCGCGGCAACGCAGGACCCGTCCTTCACGGCATCGTCCTTCAAGACACCGCCCTTCACGGCAATAGAGCGCGCGAAATAACTCATGTCCTGGCTATCGATTCTGGGTGACTACACCTTTCAAAACGTGGTTATGGGGGCGGCGCTGCTGGGTATCATCAGCGGCGCTCTGGGCAGCTTTGCGGTGCTGCGCGGGCAGAGCCTGCTGGGCGATGCCATCTCCCACGCCGCGCTTCCCGGGGTGTGCCTGGGCTTCATTGTGGCCGGCAGTCGCAACATGGGCAGCATCATGGTCGGCGCCATGATCACCGGCGGGCTGGCGGCCCTTTTGATGCTGGCGCTGACGCGCCTAAGCCGGCTCAAGACCGACGCGGCGCTGGGCACCTGCCTGAGCCTGTTCTTTGCCATCGGCGTGGTTCTGCTGACCTATATCCAGGGGACCGACAACGCCTCCCAGGGCGGGCTGGATGCCTTCCTCTTCGGCCAGGCGGCGGCCACCCTGCGTTCGGACGTCTGGTTCATGGGCGGGATTACCCTGGTGGCTCTGACAGTGCTGGCCGCGCTGTGGAAGCAGGCCAAGCTGGTGACGTTTGACGCCGAGTTTGCCCGCACCCTGGGCATGCCCGTGACTCTGATCGACGTGATGCTGACCACCATGATCACCCTTGCGGTGGTGGTGGGGCTGCAGATGGTCGGCGTGGTGCTGATGGCCGCCATGGTCGTGGCCCCGGCCGTGGCCGCCCGCCAGTGGAGCCGCCATCTGGGCGGCATGGTGGTGATTGCCGCCGGCGTCGGGGTGATCAGCGGTATTACCGGCGCCACCATCAGCACCCTGGGCCGGGGGCTTGCCACCGGGCCGCTGATTGTCCTCAGCGCCTCGGCCATTGTGCTGGTGTCGCTTGCCGTGGCGCCCGGCCGAGGCATTCTCTGGGAATCCCTGCGCCTGGTGCGCCAGCGCTGGGCGCTGCACAAGAACCAGATTCTTTACGTGCTTTACCAGACGCGCCTCGAGCAGGAAGAGCACGAGCGCAGCCCCTGGCTTAGCCGCAGCGCCTTTACCGCTTTTGCCCTTTACCGCCTGAAGCGCCAGGGGCTTTTGACCGCTACGCGCCCTGAGGCAGCGGCGGGCAAGCCCGCCCGTCAGTGGCGGCTAACCCCTAAGGGCGTTCGTGAGGCGAAGCAGGTCACGGCGATGTTCAACGCGGCTTAACGGCATTTTTACCACCCGGCACTTTTACCACAGGGGCCATCATGCTTGAGGCATTTTTCAACAATATCGAGCTACAAATCATGCTGGTGGGGGCGATGGTGGGCACTGCTTCCTCGATGGTGGGCACGTTTCTGGTACTGCGCGGCAACAGCATGCTGTCCGACGCCATCAGCCACTCCATCGTGCTCGGCATCGTCGTGGTATGGATGCTGACCCACCACCAGAGCGGCCCGGTGCAGCTGATCGGCGCGGCCCTTACCGGCCTTTTAACGGTGTTTCTCACCGAGCTTCTGGCCAGCTCCAAACGGATGAAGCAGGATGCCGCCATCGGGCTGGTGTTCCCGGCGCTTTTTTCCATTGGCGTACTGCTGCTTAACGTTTACGCCCACGACGTGCACATCGACACCCACACGGTTTTGCTGGGCGAGATCGGCTTTGTGTGGCTGGATACCGTCAGCGTGCTGGGCTACCACATTCCCCAGGCGGTGGTTTCCATGACCATCATGCTTACGCTCAACCTTGCGTTTATTGGCCTGTTCTTCAAAGAGCTCAAGCTTTCCACCTTTGACCCGGCGCTGGCCAAGGCGCTGGGCTTTGCCCCCGGCTTGATGTTCTACGCGCTTTTGATGCTGACAAGTTCCACCGCCGTTGCCGCCTTTGACGCCGTGGGTGCGGTGCTGTTCATCGCCTTTGCCATCGTCCCGCCGGCGGCGGCTTACCTGCTCACCGACCGCCTCTGGCTGATGCTGGTGCTGGGCGCTGTGATTTCCACCGCGGCAAGCGTGAGCGGCTACTTCATCGCCGTGCACTGGGACGTGTCCATCGGCGGCATGATGGCGGTAATGACCGGGGTGTTTCTGCTGCTGGCGTTTATCGCCGGGCCGCGCTACGGCGTGGTTAGCCAGCGCCTGCGTCGTCAGCGTGCCCGCGGCCTCGCCGACAGCCGCGAATCCGCCTTGTATTGACCCTGAAACCGCGGCAAGGCGCCGCCCGGCATTTTCCGGGCCTGGCGTTGCCGGTATACTACCGCGATAGACTCGCCCGGGCGTCACGGCTGACCGTCGCCGACGCCGCCGCGCGCAGAGGCTCGTGCAGGTTTCAACGATAATACAACGAGGTAATGAGAGTGGATTCCAAGCTAATCAAAAGCGGTCTGGCGGCATTGGGCGTGCTGGTAAGCGTTGCCGGCGCCCAGGCCGAAGTGGACAAGGACGCCATTGCCGAGCGTCTGGCGCCGGTGGGCGAGGTCTGCCTGGCAAGCCAGGACTGCGGCTCTGCGTCGGCAGAGCCCGCCGATAGCAGCAGTGACGACGGCGGCGCGGCCGACGGCGAAGAGATTTACGGCAACGTCTGCACCGCCTGTCACGACACGGGAGCCGCCGGCTCGCCGGTGCGCGGCAACGAAGAAGACTGGGCCGATCGGGTCGACAAGGGCTTTGACACCCTGCTGGATCACGCCATCAACGGTTTTAACGGCATGCCGGCCAAGGGCGGCAACCCCAACCTTAGCGATGACGACATGCACGCCGCCGTGGCCTACATGGTCGAACCGGTAATGGACGTGCCCGACGACGATGCCGCAGCGGAGGACGCGGCGCAGAGCGACGAGTCGGCCGAGGATAAAGCGGCTGAAGACGGCGCATCCGAAGAAGAGGCCGTCGCGGCCGAAAGCGCCGACGAAGGCGGTGAAGACAGCCAGGCCGATGACGGTGCCGGCGGCGATGTTGCCTGGGCCGACATCGACGGCGAGGCCATCTTCAACCAGGCCTGCATGGCCTGCCACGCTACCGGGGCTGCCGGTGCGCCGATTTCCGGCAACGCCGAGCAGTGGGCTTCGCACATCGAGAAGGGCATGGATACGCTTTACGACCATGCGATCAACGGCTTCAACGCCATGCCGCCCAAGGGCGGGCATGCCACCCTGTCCGACGACGAGGTCAAGGCTTCCGTTGACTACATGGTGGAAGAGTCGCAGTAACGTAACGCCATAGCGGTATCGCGCCTGACCCCGCAGAGCCGGTTTTATCCGCCGGCCCTGCGGGGTTTTTTGTGCCCGATCATCAGTCCAGAAGCGAGCGCAGCCCGGCGATGGCGCTTTGCCCCCGGGCCTGCTTTTTCTCCGGGTCTTCCTTGTCGGGGCGGCCTTCCCACTCCAGATCCTCTGCCGGCAGCTCGTCGAGAAAGCGGCTGGGGGTGCAGTCGGAAAGCTCGCCGTAGGTCTTGCGCTGGCGGGCAAGGGTCAGCGTTAGCGTCCGGCGCGCCCGGGTAATGCCCACGTAGGCAAGGCGGCGCTCTTCCTCCACGGTGCCGTTTTCCACGGCGTTGCGGTGGGGCAAAAGATCCTCTTCCAGCCCCATGAGGTAGACGTGGGGAAACTCCAGCCCCTTGGAGGCGTGCATGGTTAAAAGCTGCACGCGGTCGGAGTCGTCTTCCTCGGCCTGCTGTTCGAGGATGTCGCGCAGCACCAGCCGGGAAATGGCGTCTTCGACGCTGTCGGTCTGGGTCGCCGTCGAGTCGGTGCTGTCGGCGTCGTCGTCTTCCGGCTCGCGGTCGAGGGATTTTTCCAGCTGGTCGATCAGCGTCCACACGTTGGCCATGCGCCGCTCGGCCACGGTCGGGGCGCTGGCGTTCTGATACAGCCAGGCCTCGTAGTCCATCTCCGTCATCATCCGGCGAATAGCGGCGATGGCGTCGCCCTCGTCCATGCGCCGGCGGGTACCGTCGATAAAGCGGGTAAAGCGCGCAAGCCTTTCCACCGCGCGCTCGGGCAGGGTTTGCTCGAGACCCATTTCGTGGCAGGCGGCAAACAGCGAGGCTTCGCGTTCCGTCGCATAGTTGGCGAGTTTCTCAAGCGTGGACGGGCCGATCTCCCGGCGGGGAACGTTGACGATGCGCAGAAAGGCGTTGTCGTCGCCGGGGTTGATCAGCAGGCGCAGGTAGGCCATGGCGTCCTTGATTTCCCCCCGGGAGAAAAACGAGGTGCCGCCGGAGAGCTTGTAGGGGATCTGGTAGTGCTGCAGCTTAAGCTCCAAAAGCCGCGCCTGGAAGTTGCCCCGGTAAAGCACGGCGAAGTCCCGCCAGGCGGCGGACTCCTTGATCCGGCGGGTGAGGATCTCGCTTGCCACCCGCTCGGCCTCGGCCTCTTCGTGGCGGTTGACCACCACGCGGATGGCCGCGCCGTCGCCCATTTGCGACCACAAGGTCTTTTCGTAGACGTGGGGGTTGTGGGCGATCAGCGCGTTGGCCGCGCGCAGAATGGTGCCGGTTGAGCGGTAGTTCTGCTCCAGCTTGACCACGTTGAGCCGGGGGAAATCCTCGCCCAGGGTGACGAGGTTTTCCGGCCGCGCGCCGCGCCAGGCGTAGATCGACTGGTCGTCGTCGCCGACCACGGTGAAGGTCTGGCGTTCGGCCATCAGAAGCTTGACCAGCAGGTACTGGCTGACGTTGGTGTCCTGATATTCGTCCACCAGCATGTAGTGGATCCTGCGCCGCCAGCGGGCCAGCGCCTCGGGGTCGTCGCGCAAGAGCACCACCGGCAGCAGGATCAGGTCGTCAAAGTCCACGGCGTTGTAGGCGCGCAGGTGGCGCACGTAGGCTTCGTACACCCGGGCGGCGTAGTGGGCGTCGTCATCGGCGGCGTGGGACAGCGCCTCGCCGGGCAGCACCAGGTCGTTTTTCCACTGGGAGATCATGCCCTGTACGGCGTTGATCGCCTCGGCGTCGACCTGGGCGTCCTTGTCCATCAGGTCGCGCAGCAGCGCCTTGGCGTCTTCGGGGTCAAACAGCGAAAAGCCCGGCTTGTAGCCCAGCGTCTTGAGCTCGCCGCGGATGATGTTGAGCCCCAGGGTGTGAAAGGTCGAGACCGTAAGCCCGTGGCCTTCCTTGCCCTGTAGCATCCCGCCCACGCGCTCCTTCATCTCCCGGGCGGCCTTGTTAGTGAAGGTCACCGCGGCGATGCGCCGGGCGCTCATGCCGCACTCCTTGACCAGGTAGGCAATCTTGGTGGTGATCACGCTGGTCTTGCCCGAGCCGGCACCGGCGAGCACCAGGCAAGGGCCGTCGATGGCGCGTACCGCTTGTTGCTGGCGGGGGTTCAGGCCGCGCAGGCGCTGGGCAATGCTGGGGTTCATCGGGGACTCCTTGGGCATCACGGTAGTGACCGCCCGGGCAAAAAACGCGTCGCGCTGGCAGGGGCGTGTTGCCGGCTGCGATAATCGGCGCCGTGACTTAACTAGGCGAAAGGTCAACGAGGCAAAACACATGTTCGAGATTGCGCTGTTCGAGCCGCGCATGGCACCCAATACCGGCAACATCATGCGCCTGGCGGCCAATAACGGCTGCCGGCTGCATTTGATCGAGCCGCTGGGGTTTGATCTGGAAGAGCGCAAGCTGCGCCGGGCGGGGCTGGACTACCGCGATGCGGCCAACGTCACCCGGCACGCGGATTTTAGCGCTTTTATGCGCGCCATGCAGGGGCGCACCGTGTGGGCGCTGACCACGCGCGGTACGCGCTTTTATACCGACGCCGCCTTCGCCCCGGGGGACGTTTTGCTGTTCGGCTCGGAAACCGCCGGGCTTTCCGCCGAGGTTCATCAAAGCCTGCCCGGCTCGCACAAGCTGCGCATTCCCATGCGGCCCAATAACCGCAGCCTCAATCTCTCCAACGCCGTGGCGCTGGTCAGCTTCGAGGCCTGGCGGCAAAACGATTTTGCCGGCGCGGTTGAGGCTCAGGCAGATATCAGCTGATGCCGTAGCGCGCGCGGTAGTCGCGGATGGCCTCGGCGTGGGGCTGCATCTCGGGGCCGGCGTGCTCTTCCAGGTACTCAAGCACCTGGTCCAGAGTGACGATGCTTACTACCGGCATACCGTAGGTGGCCTCGACTTCCTGAATCGCGCTTTTTTTGCCCTGGCCGCGCTCCTGGCGGTCCAGGGCGATGAGGACCCCGGCGGCCCGGGCGCTGTGCTCGGCGATGATATCCATCACCTCGCGCACGGCGGTGCCGGCGGTGATGACGTCGTCGATGATGAAGATATCGCCCTCAAGCGATGCGCCGACGATGCTGCCGCCTTCGCCGTGGGCCTTGGCCTCCTTGCGGTTGAAGGCGTAGGGCATGTCGCGGTCGTGGTGGTCGGCAAGGGCAGCCGCGGTGACCGCGGCCAGCGGAATGCCCTTGTAGGCCGGGCCGAACAGCACGTCGGCGGCAAGGCCGCTTTCCACCATGGCCCGGGCGTAAAAGCGCCCGAGGCGTGACAGCGCACCGCCGGTTTGAAACAGCCCGGCGTTGAAAAAGTACGGGCTGACGCGGCCGGACTTCAGCGTGAATTCGCCGAACTTGAGCACGCCCTGCTCGATGGCAAAGCGGATGAAATCGCGCTGATAGGGTTTGAGAGCGTGTTGGGGATCGGATGATCGGGGGGCAGCCACGGCACTCCTCGCTTTTTTGCTGGGGGGATTTACCCAAAGGTGGAAACGTCGGGTATCATACAGCAGCGACGCAAAAGGGACGATTTATGAAAATTGCCAGCATCAATGTCAACGGTATTCGCGGCGCCGTCGAGCGTGGGTTTCTGGACTGGCTGGCGCAGCAGGACGCCGATGTGGTCTGCGTGCAGGATACTCAGGTAAAAAGCTTCGAGCTGGGCGATCACATTCTTTATCCCGAGGGCTACGAAGGCTATTTTCTCGACGCCGAAGAAGACGGTTTTTCCGGCGTGGCGCTGTACTGCCGCAAGATTCCCAAAGCTATCATGTACGGCCTGGGCTTTCCCCAGTGCGACCACGAAGGGCGTTTTCTGCAGGCCGACTACGACCGCTTCAGCATTGCCACCTTCCTGATGCCCGACGGCCGCGACCAGCGCGCCAAGCAGCAGTTCATGGAACAGTATCAGGAATACCTGAGCAAAATGGCGCGCAAGCGCCGCGAATACATCATTTGCGGCACCTGGCACGTGGCGCACAAGACGATCGATCTGACCAACTGGTCCGACAACCAGCTGACCCCGGGCTTTCGCCCCGAGGAGCGCGCCTGGATGGACCATGTTCTCGGCCCCACCGGCTTTATCGATACGTTTCGCGAGATCAACCGCGACGCCAGCGAATATACCTGGTGGCCAAAGCTTGATCAGGACGTGCCCCGGGTGCGCCAGGAAGGGTGGCGGCTGGACTACCAGATGGTCGGGCCCAACTTTCGCCGCCACGTGGTCGACGCCTGGATCGACTACGACGCTACCTTCTCCGAGTACGCGCCGCTGATCGTCGAGTACGACCTGGCTTTATAAATTCAGCCGCGCATTTCCAGCGCTTCGCGCTGATAGCGGGTCAGCTGGCCGCCGGCCTGTTCGGCGAGGTCGAGCATGGCGTTGAGCTGGGTACGGCTGAACGCGCCCGCTTCGGCGGTGCCCTGCACCTCGATCAACCCGCCGGCTTCGGTCATCACCACGTTGGTGTCGGTGTCGGCGCTGCTGTCCTCGGCGTAGTCCAGATCCGCTACCGGCACGCCTCGGTATAGGCCTACCGAGACGGCGTTGACCAGCTGCCTGAGCGGGTCGGCCTTGATCTTTTTCTCCCGCTGCAGGTAGCGCAGCGCATCCACCAGCGCCACGCAGCCGCCGGTAATCGCCGCGGTGCGGGTGCCGCCGTCGGCCTGAATGACGTCGCAGTCCACGGTGATGGTGAACTCGCCGAGCTTTTTCAGATCCACCGCCGCGCGCAGGCTGCGCCCGATCAGCCGCTGGATTTCAAGCGTACGCCCGCCCTGTTTGCCCCGGGTCGCCTCGCGCCCGCCCCGGGTGTGGGTCGCGCGCGGCAGCATGCCGTATTCGGCGGTGACCCAGCCCTGGCGCTTGCCCCGCAGCCAGCGGGGCACGCCGGCCTCCACGCTTGCGTTACACAGTACTTTGGTGTCGCCAAACTCCACCAGCACCGAGCCCTCGGCGTGGCGGGTATAGTTCCGCGTTAGCCGCACCGCCCGGGGCTCGTCGGGCGCACGGTCGCTTGGGCGGATGACCTCGGGTTGAGACACCTTGCTCATGATGGGCTACCTCGTGGTTAGTCTGGATAGGTAAAGACGAAAATCGGGCCGGTCATTGTACATGCCTTGCCCGGTTCCGGCGGGATATCGGATAAACTGGCAAAAAATGAGGATTCGGGAGTCGATATGTCCGCTACAGCATCCGTTCACAGCATGACCGCCTTCGCCCGCGCCGAGCAGGCCGAAGGCTTTGGCACCCTTCAGATAGAGCTGCGCTCGGTGAATCAGCGCTATCTGGAGCCGACCTTCCGCCTGCCCGAGCCGCTGCGCGCGCTGGAACCGACCTTGCGCGAGGCCCTGCGCCAGCGCCTGGCCCGGGGCAAGGTGGAGTGCACCCTGCGCCTGGATACCGCGGAAGCCGGCCACGCCCCGGCGGTGAATACCGCCTACCTGGCCGAGCTTGCCCGCGCGCTGGAAGTCGTCCAGCGCGAAGTCCCCGGCACCGCCGCGCCCACCGCGCTGGACCTGCTCAACCAGCCCGGCGTGCTGGAAAGCGGCCGTCAGGATAGCGACGTCGTTCTCACCGCCGCCCGGTCGCTGTTCGAGCGGGCGCTGGACGAGCTGATTGAGGCCCGGGCCCGGGAAGGGGAAAAGCTTGCCGGAATGATTGCGACCCGGCTTGAGGGCGTGCGCCGCGAAGTGGCCGCCGTACGCGCGCTGATGCCGGAAATACAGCAGGCCCAGCGCGAAAAACTGCTGGAACGCCTGGATGCCGCCCGCACCGAGCTTGAGCCCCAGCGCCTTGAAGCCGAGCTGGTGCTGGTGGCGCAAAAAAGCGACGTCGCCGAAGAGCTTGACCGGCTGGATGCCCACGTCGAAGAAGCCCACCGCCAGCTCGCCGAGCAAGGCCCCAAGGGCCGCCGGCTGGACTTTCTGATGCAGGAGCTCAACCGCGAAGCCAACACTCTCTCGTCCAAATCCCTGGTCGCCGAGACCACCCGCCGCGCGGTGGAGCTAAAGGTGCTCATCGAGCAGATGCGCGAGCAGGTGCAGAACGTTGAGTGAGCGGGTGCCGTGTGGGTGGGGAGCAGACAGTACGATTAGGCCGCCCTCGGCCCCAGCATGATAATCGCCATGCCCAAAAGCGCCACGGCGGAGCCTGCCAGATCCCACGCCGTGGGTTTTATCCCATCGACAAGCCACAGCCACATGATCGCGGTAAAGATATAGACCCCGCCGTAGGCCGCGTAGACCCGGCCCGCCGCAGTAGGGTGCAGCGTTAACAGCCAGGCAAAGGCGGCAAGGCTCAGCGCCCCCGGAATCAGTAGCCAGGCCGTCTTTCCTTCCCGCAGCCAGAGGTAGGGCAAATAGCAGCCGACGATTTCGGCAAGCGCGGTAAGGAGAAACAGCCCCACGGTTTTACTATCAGGCAGTAACATTGGTTCCCTGGTCGTGTTATCAGGCATCATGCATATCATGAGCCAATCCAATGCCGTTAGCATACGCCGCCTTGCCGTCGCGGAGATACCCGCCGCCAGCGCGCTGCTGGGCCGGGGCATGCGCGATAACCCTACCCATATTCGGGCGTTCGGCAGTCAGCCGGCGCGCCGGGAGCGTGCGCTAAGCGCCATGTTTGCGCCCTTTATGCGTCGCCAGGCGGTTAACGGCGTGGTGCTGGGTGCCTTTACCGAGGATGAGCTTGTTGGCGTGGCCGGGCTTTCTCTGCCCGGCCGCTGCCAGCCGGCGCTTGCCGACAAGCTCCGCGCCCTGCCGGCCCTGTTTTCAGCCAGCGGCCCGGGCGGCCTGTGGCGGGTCTACCGCTGGACGCGGGTCTGGGCGCAGCAGGACGCCCAAATGCCCCGGCACGCCCACCTCGGCCCGATGGCGGTAGCGCCCAAGCGGCAAGGCCAGGGCATCGGCAGCGCGCTCTTTCAGCGGCTTTGCGACGAGCTGAGCGAGCGCCAGCTGGTCGGATACCTCGAAACCGATCTGACGGCCAACGTCCGGCTTTACCAGCGGTTTGGCTTTACTACCGTGGCCGAACAGCCGGTCATCGGGGTCAATCACTGGTTTATGCAGCGCCGCTTCGCCCGATAAATCGGCATCCCACAGACCCGGGTAGCCGGCGCCTTGCCCCTTAGCGTTGCTTCAGCTCTTCGGCCAGCTTTTCGCTGATCACCACGCCTTCTTCGGCGAACACGTCCTGGGCGACCTTCAGCGCGCTTAACGCGCGGGGGAAGCCGACGTAGGGGATGAGGTGGATGATGCAGCCGGCGATTTCGTCCGGAGTGAGGCCGACTTTCAGGCCGGTGACCACGTGCATGCCGATTTGCGGGGTCCCCTGGGCGACCAGCGCGGAAATGGTAGCCAGCACTTTCTGCTTGTTCTCAAGCCCCGGGCGCGAGTAGACGTCGCCGAAGGCGAACTCGACCACCATGCGGGTAAGGTCCGGAGCGATACCCTTGAAGCTTTCGCCGACTTCCATATGGCCGGTGGGCTTGCCGGCTTCCGGAGTGGTCAGCTCCTTGAGTTTGTCCATGCCCTGCTGGTAACGCTCGGTAGCCAAATCTTCCTCCTTTAGCACATTGAAATATGGCCCGATTGTGGTGGGTATGTGGGGCAAAGGCCAGCCGCTACATGCGCCCGGCCAGGTCGCCCATGATCCAGATAGTGCCGCCGGCCATGAGTGTCAGCAGCAGCAGCGAAAACAGGATGAGGTGCAGGTCCTCGCGTTTTTGCCGGCTAAGGTCGATGTGTAGAAAAAAGCGCACCTGCACGATCAGCTGAGCCACTCCCGCGATGGCGATAACGGCCAGCGTCGCAGGGCGGGAAAGCTCGATCCCCATGACGGCGATAAAGGCGACGGCGGTGAGAATCAGCGAGAGCAAGCCGCCAATCAGGTAGTGTTTCCGTTCACGCTGCCAAGCCGTGGATTTCATGCGACCCCCGCAAGAAACACAATGGAAAAAATACCGATCCATACCAGGTCCAGAAAGTGCCAGTACAGCCCCAGCATCAGCAATCGCGTTTTGACCAGGCCATTCAGCCCCAGCACGCGAATCTGAACCAGCATGACCGCGATCCATAGCAGACCCAGGGTAATATGCAGGCCGTGCAGGCCCACCAGAGCGTAATAGGCCGACAGCCAGCCGCTGCGCGAAGGCACGCCGCCCTCCTGGGCCATGCTGTGGAAATCGGCCAGCTCGAACCCCAGAAAAGCCAACCCCAGCGCGGCGGTAATGATCAGCCAAATCACCAGCCTGTAGCGCTGGCCGTTGCCATGCTTGAGCTGCAGGCTGGCCAAGCCGTAGGTCATGCTGCTCAGTAGCAAAAGCCCGGTCTGAACGGCGATGCTTGACAGGTTGAACAGCTCGTGGGGCCCCGGCCCGCCCGCCGTACCGTCGCGCATGGCCACGTAGGTGGCAAAAAGGATGCCGAAGATGATGAGATCGCTCATCAAGAAAACCCAGAAGCCGAAGAGCACAGGCTCCGAGCGCGTATGGGCCGTGCCGTGCGCGGCGCCCAGGTTGAGGCCGGGATGGAGAAGAGTATCGCGTGTCATGGCACTACATCCGCCGCGGCAAGGCCGCGGTTGCCAGGGGTGGTTTCTTCATCGCGGGTGACGGCGCGAGTGCTGGCCACCTGGGTAAGCCAGTCGCGATGTGCCTGCTCAAGCTCGGCCGCTGAAAGCGTATGCTGCGTATCGATGACAAGGCCGCGGGCGACCATGCTGGCGAGCATACCCAGCAGGCCCACCATGGCCAGCCACCATATGTGCCATATCAGCCCAAAGCCCATGAGAGTGCCGGCAACGCCTACCACCATGCCCATGGAGGTGGCCTTGGGCATCTCGATGTCTGTATAGCGCTGCGCCGGCTGATAGGGGTGGCCGGCTTCTTTCTCGACGGCGAAAGCGTCCCGCGAATGCACCCGAGGCGTGGCGGCGAAGTTCCACTCCCGGGGCGGGGCGGGAACGGACCATTCGAGGGTGCGCCCGTCCCAGGGGTCGCCTATGGGCACCGCCAGCCGCGCACGATCGCGAACGCTCACCCAGCCCGTCTGCAGCATGGTGAAAAAAGCGCCCAGCAGCGTAAGCGCGCCGGCCAGCGTGACCAGCATCCAGGGCACAAAGGCCGGGTCGCTGAAGCTCGCCGAGCGCCGCGGCATGCCCAACAGCCCCAGCCAGTAAAGCGGCAGAAAGGTAAAGCAAAAGCCGATGATCCACAGCCAGGCCCCGCGCTTTGCCAGGCGCTCATCCAGACGAAAGCCAAACGCCTTGGGAAACCAGTAGTGGATCCCCGCGAGCAGGCCAAACAGCGTGCCCGGGATCAGCACGTTGTGGAAATGGGCGACCAGAAACAGCGTGTTGTGTACCTGAAAGTCCACGGTGGGGTTGGCCTGAATTACGCCGCTCAGCCCGCCGATGACGAACAGAAAGAAAAAGCCCAACATGTAGATCATGGGGGCGGTGAGGCGTATGCGCCCGCGATAGAGGGTAGCCATCCAGTCGTAGATCTTGACCCCGGTGGGGACGGCAATAACCATGGTGGCAATACCGAAGGCGATATTGACGCTGGCGCTTTGCCCCATGGTAAAGAAGTGGTGTAGCCAGACGGTGAACGAAACGGCCGCGATGGCCATGGTGGCGAACACCAGCGAGGCGTAGCCGTAAAGACGCTTGGCCGCATAGGTAGCGGAAATTTCCGAGAAAACGCCAAACGACGGCAGCACCACGATATACACCTCGGGGTGGCCAAACATCCAGAAGATGTTGGCGTAGTTCATCATGTTGCCGCCGAGATCGTTGGTGAAGAAGTGAAAGTCCAGATAGCGGTCAAGGGCCAGCATGAGCGAGCCGACGGTGAGCGGGGGCATTCCGTAGACGATCATGATCGCTGTGCACAGGGCGGTCCAGGTAAACATCGGCATGCGCATGAAATGCATGCCGGGCGCACGCGACTTGTAGATGGTGACCGCAAAGTTGATGCCGGTGAGGGTGGTGCCGATGCCCGACAGCACAATCGCCCAGATCCAGTAGTCGGGCCCCACGCCGGGGTTGAAGTCGGCCCCCGTGTAGGGGGGATACGCCGACCAGCCGCCGGTTTCGAAGTGGCCCACCACCAGCGATACCATGATCAGCGCCGCCGCGGCGGTGGTTAGCCCCAGGCTGACCTGGTTCATCACCGGAAAGACCATGTCGCGCGCGCCGATCTGCAGCGGCACCACGTAGTTGATCAGGCCGATCAGCAGCGGCATGGCGACAAACAGGATCATGATGGTGCCGTGGGTGCTGAACAGCTGGGCGAAGTGCTCGGCCGACAGCACGCCGCCATCGAGCGCGGTGGCCTGGTGGGCGCGCATGACGACGCCTTCGGCCACGCCCCGGGCCATCATCACAAGCGCCAGCACGATATACATGATGCCGATTTTCTTGTGGTCAACGCTGGTCAGCCAGTCGCGCCACGCCCGGTCCCAGAGCCGGTAGCGAATCAGCACGCCGAGCAGGGCCAGCGCCCCCAGTACCACCGCGAGCCCTGCCCCGGCGGCCACGGCGCTGTCGATGCTCGGCTCGGCGATAAATTCGTGGATGAAAAAGCTCGACCACTCCAGCCGGCCGAATATCAGCTCATTCATTTTCGCCTCCGGCCCGGTAGGCGGGCGAGCCCGGCTGCTGCTGCGCCGTCAGCCCTTTGCCGTCGTGATAGCGGTTGATGATTTGCTGGAAAAGATCCGGGGGCACCGACGCAAACAACAGCGGCCCCGAGTCCTGCCCAGGCGCCAGCGCCTGGCGAGCCTCGGCCCGGGAGCCGCGTTTGGCAAGCCTGGCATAGGTGCGCTTGTTCAGCGCCAGCGGCGCGGTGCGGGCTTTGGCTACCCAGCCTTGCCAGTCGCCCTCGGGCAGGGCATGCACGGTAAAAAACTGCTCGGAGAAGCCCGCGCCGGTGTACTGGGTATTTTGCCCGCGGGTGGTGCCCGGGCGGTCGGCAATAAAGTTGAGCTGAGTCTGCATGCCCGCCATGGCGTAAATCTGCCCGGCCAGCGCCGGCACCATGAAACTTTGCATGACCGTATTCGTCGTCAGACTCAGCGACACCGGACGATCGACGGGCAGGGCCATTTCGCCCACGCTGGCCACGCCCTGCTCGGGGTAGATAAACAGCCACTTCCAGTCAAGCCCCACCACCTGAATATGCAGCGGGTCGACGCCCAGCGGCTTGTAGGGGTCGTATTTCACGGTATGGTGCCAAAGCCAGACGCTGAGAAAACTGATAATCAGCACCGGCACGCCCCACATAGCAATATCCAGCGGCTTGGAAAATGTCCAGTGGGGACGGTAGGTGGCGCGTTTATTGCCACGCCGATAGCGCCACAGGATCAGCGGCACGCCAATCAGCACCGGCATAATAGCGATCATGGTGATGCCGATGATATCCAGCAGATACTCACGCTCGGCATCTGCCACCGGGCCCAGCGGGGTAAGAAAGGAGTTAGCGCCCAGGGCACTGCCGGGCAATGAGCCCGGCACTATCAGCAGGCCTACCATGCCCAGGTAGCCAGCGGTATGCATCAACCCCTCATGCTTAGCGTTCATGGCTTGATAATCCTTGACCGCCGAAAAATGTGGCAGGTCGAACGAAGATCAAAAACAGTGTAGGGCGCTTTGCCGGCGCTTAGCCATGGCGTGGTAAAAGCCCCGGGCGTTTGGCGCCGGGGTAGCGGGGCGCTTACTTGAAGCGCGAGCGGGCCTTGTTGAAGGCGTCGCTGACCGAGCTCCAGGCGCGTTCGGCGCCGTCCTTGATGTCGTCCCAGGCGTCGTCGCTGGCGTCGCGCAGCCTGTCCAGCCTTTGGCGCATCTCATCGCGCTGCTCTTCCAGACGCTCGGCTTCCTGCTCCTGTTCCTTTTTGAGCTGGGCATCGGCCTCGGCGCTCCGGGCCTTGGCGCGGAGCCGATCGATCTCGGCCTGCCATTCATCCAGCTTGGCACGCAGTTTCTGCTCGTAGGCGTCGCGTTGGCTCATAAGTCGCTGTCTTCCTGGTCGGTGATCAGAGGGTAGAGGGTCAAAGCTTAAATGTGTCGAGCGTCGCTTTGACCATGGCAGTTTGCTGCCGGCATGGCAAGACGCGGCCGGTGGCTCTTGTCAGAGTGCTTTGGCCGGGGTGATGATCATGGCTTGTTCATCGCGTGCGAAGGAGCCTGCCATGACTACCGATATTGCCTCTCGCCTGAAAGTCATCACCGGCGATATCACTGCGCTTGATATGGATGCCATCGTCAACGCCGCCAACCATAGCCTGATGGGTGGCGGGGGCGTCGACGGCGCGATTCACCGCGCCGCCGGTCCGGAGCTGAAGGCGGCCTGCCAGCGGCTGCGCGACAGCGACTGGCCCGACGGCTTGCCGGACGGCCAGGCCGCGCTCACCGGTGGCTTCAAGCTGCCGGCGCGCTATGTGATTCACACCGTGGGGCCGGTGTACGCCAAGAACGAGGACAAGTCCGGGCTGCTGGCCGACTGCTACCGCAACGCGCTGCGCCTGGCCGGCGAGCGCGACTGCCAGAGCATCGCTTTTCCGGCGATCTCCACCGGGGTTTACGGCTATCCGTTCGATGAGGCTGCCCGGGTCGTGCTCCGGGTGATGGAGGAGGAGCTTCCGAACTACCCGGCGCTCAGGGTAACGCTGTGCTTTTTCAGCGAGAACGATGCGGCGGCGTTTCGTCGGGTGGCCGGCCGGGACTTTGCGCAATAATCTTGAACTCGCCTGCCCGGGCGTGAAGGGCGTCGAACTTGCCGCGCGGGCGGCTGTCTTCATGGCAACCCGACTACCTGGAGTGCCCCATGTCTTCTACTGCGCCAAGCCCTCAGCCGCCGCCGTCGTCCGTGACATCGCCGGCAAGCGCCGCGCCAACGCGCCCGTCGTCCGACTGGACGAGCTGGGGGCAGTGGCTGGCGCTGATCACCATGACGCTGGACCACGTGGCGCGCTACATGGCCACGGGGAGCTGGGGGCTTGGCTGGGTCGACAGCACCGTGGGGCGCATTGCCTTTCCGCTGTTTGCCGGCATGGTGGCCTGGCACGGCCTGTTTAACACGCGCAACCCGGTGCGCTATGCCCGCCGGGTGATGGTGATTGGCGTGGTGGCCCAGCTGCCCTACCAGCTGATGCCCCGGGAGGCGCTGGTGCAGTTCAACATCTGCTTCACGCTAGGGCTGGGACTGTTGGCCGGTACCTGGCTGACGCGGCTTCCGCAGCGCTGGCAGCAGGGTTCCTCAGTAGCCGGGCGGATGGCGCTGGAGGCCGTGCTGGTGGCGGTGGCGTGGTACCTGATTGGCCCCTGGGTAGAGTACTCGCACCTGGGGCTCTTGCTGGTGCCGTTTTTCATGCTGGCAATCGGCCCGCTGTTTCGCGCAGGCCCGGCGCTCTCCTCGCGCCTTGGAGCCGTCGCCGCCTGCCTGCCGCTGCTGGCGGTGGCCGGCATGATGAACAGCTCCGATACGGCCAAGTCGTTTACCGTGGTAACCACGCTATGCGTGCTGCTGCTCGCCGCCGGGGCCTGCGCGCTGATTCCCAGGTCGCCCTGGCTGATGCCGCGGCGGGCATGGCTTGCCTGGTACCCCGGGCACTTTGCCGTGATTGCGCTTTTTCTGCTGGCCGTCGGCCAGGCGGATATTGGCCTGTAAACCCGGCCGCCTAAACCGGGGCGCCGCGATAGTAGTGCCACAGAAACAGCGCCCCGGCGCTGCGGTGGGGCGCCCAGTGCTCCACCAGGCGGAGCGACTGGCCGGGCGTGGGGCGCTCATCCAGCCTTTTTAGCTTGCTCAGGGCGACGCGCAGGGCCAGGTCGTCGGCGGGGAAGATATCGCCGCGCGCCAGCGAGAACATCAGGTAGATTTCTGCGCTCCAGCGGCCGAAGCCGCGCAGGGCGGTGATGGCGGCAACGGCGTCGGCGTCGCTCATGGCCTCCAGGGCGGCGGCGTTGAAGGTGCCCGCAAGCTCGGCCTCGGCCAACCCTTTCGCATATTCCACCTTGCGCCAGGAAAGCCCGGCGTCGCGCAGCGTCTGGCCGTCGACGGCGGCAACGGCCCGGGCGCTTAACGCCGGCAGGCGCTCCTTCAGGCGCCCGCTAATGGCGCTCGCGGCCTCGGTGGATATCTGCTGGCTGACAATGGTGCCGAGCAGGGTGGCAAAGCCCTTGTCGCGCCGGCGCGGTTCGGGTACGCCGACCTGGGGCAGCGCCCGGGCGATATCGGCGTCCTGGCCGGCTAGCGCCTGCAGGGCATGTTCAAGGTCACCGAGTTCAAGGTCGCGTTGTGGCATGGTATTTTCCTGTGTTTGCTAATGTCGGCAATAGCCATCGTTCAGGAGTCTTCATGCAGCAGTCAACGCCCGGCCGTGCCGCCCATCCCCGTCTGGCCGAGTTTTCGCTGGCGCTGGGCGGGTTCGGCATCGGTACCTGCGAGTTTGTCATCATGGGGCTGATGAACCGGGTAGCGGAAGACCTGGCCGTGACCGTCCCCCAGGCGGGCTATGCCATCAGCAGCTATGCGCTGGGGGTGGTGGTCGGCGCGCCGCTGATCGCTGCGCTTGCCGCCCGGGCGCCCAGGCGCGGGCTGCTCATGGCGCTGATGCTGCTGTTTGCCGTGGGCAACGTGGCAAGTGCGCTGGCGCCGGGGTTTGTCTCCTTTGTGGCGCTGCGCTTTGTTGCCGGGCTGCCCCACGGCGCCTACTTCGGCGTGGCCGCGCTGGTGGCGGCCGGGGCTGTGCCGGTGGACCAGCGCGCCCGGGCGGTGTCCCGGGTGATGCTGGGGCTCACCGTGGCCATTCTCATCGGCGCGCCGCTGGGCACCTGGGCGGGCAACCAGTTCGGCTGGCAGATCGCCTTTGCCGCGGTGGGCGTCAACGCGCTGATTACCGCGCTGTGCATCCGTCTGTGGGTGCCGGTGCAGCCGGTGGATGAGGCCGCAAGCCCGGTGCGCGAGCTTTCTGCGCTGCTTAAGCGCCGGGTGCTGATGACCCTGGCGGTGGCCTGCATCGGCTGTGGCGGCATGTTCGCGATTTTCAGCTACGCCATGCCCACGCTGACCCGCCAGGCGGGCATGAGCGAAGCCCTGGGGCCGCTGGTGCTGGCGGTGTTTGGGCTGGGCACGCTTGCCGGCAACGTAGTGGGCGGGCGCGCCGCGGACAGGAATCTGCTGCGCGCCATACCGTGGATACTGGTGTGGTGCGCGGTGGTACAGGGGCTGTTTTTCTTCGCGGCTGACAACGTCTGGACGGGGCTTGTCTCGGTGGCGCTGGTGGGCACCAGCATTGCCCTGGCGCCGGCGCTGCAGACCCGGCTGATGGACGTGGCCGAAGAGGCTCAGACCATGGCCGCCTCGCTCAACCACGCCGCGTTCAACGCGGCCAACGCGTTGGGGGCGTGGCTTGCCGGGCTTGCCATCAGCGCCGAGCTTGGCTGGTCGAGCACTGGCCTTGTCGGCACCGCCCTGGCGCTTGTAGGGCTTGCGCTGTTCGCGCTGGGGCAGCGCATGGAGCGGCGCGGAGGCGGCAATATCTCTACAGTCCCCAGGCCGGATATGCGATAATCCGGCGCTTGTATCACTGCGGTAACGGTTGATGACGGGGGCCGCCCCTTACCGGGTGGCTGCGTCAGCTTTTTATTCATCCTGCTGTGTCGCCAAGGCGGCTTTATTGCCAAGGCTAGGGAAGCGCGTCATGTCCCAAGGTACGCTTTTTGTTGTGTCCGCCCCGTCCGGGGCCGGGAAAACCAGCCTGGTGCGCGAGCTGGTCGAGAGCCTGAGCGGTATTCAGGTGTCGGTGTCGCACACCACCCGCGAGCGCCGGGAAGGCGAAGTGGACGGCGTCAATTACCACTTCACCGAGACCGCCGAGTTCGAGGCGATGGCGGAGCGCGGCGAGTTTTTCGAGCATGCCCGGGTGTTCGGCAACTACTACGGCACCTCGCAGCGGGCGGTGCAGGAGCGCCTGGACGCCTGCCAGGACGTGATCCTCGAGATCGACTGGCAGGGCGCGCGCCAGGTGCGCGAAAAGATGCCCGGGGCGGTGTCGATCTTCATTCTGCCGCCCTCCCGGGACGAGCTTGAGCGCCGGCTGGCCGGGCGCGGCACCGATGTCCACGCGGTGATCGAGCGGCGCATGCTGGATGCGGTCAGCGAAATGGTGCACTTTGATGAATACGACTACATCGTCATCAACGATGACTTCACCACCGCCCTTGAGGAGCTGCGCGCGCTGGTCATCAGCCGGCGGCTGACCACGGCCCTCATCCGCGAACGCCACACGCCGCTGCTCGAGGCGCTGCTGTCGTGACGCGCGCCGCTTGTCACGGGAGTCCGGCGTCGAGTAGGCTATCCGTCTCAACGTAACGCTTGTTACCCCTTTGTGCCCGGGTCGATGCCGCATCGGCTCGGCGAATGACTATGACAGGAAGATGCCCATGGCTCGTGTTACCGTCGAAGATTGTCTGGACAACGTGGAAAACCGCTTTCAGCTGGTGATGATATCCAGCCAGCGTTCGCGCCAGCTGGCGCGCGGATCTCGGGATTCCCAGCTGCCCTGGGAAAACGACAAACCCACCGTCATGGCGCTGCGCGAGATCGCCGCCGGCCTGGTCGACCGCAGCGTGCTTGACGAGCCGGTAGAGGCGCCGGTGCGCCCGCGCCCGATGGACACCGGCGTGCCCGCGGACGAATAGCGTCCCGGCACTCCCTGATACCCACAGAGGCGCGGTGAATGTTTACCATTGATGACCTGGCGGATCGACTTGGCGGCTATCTTCCCCCGGACGAAATCCAGCAGGTCAAGCGCGCCTTCTACTACGCCGAGCAGTGCCACGACGGCCAGCATCGCCGCTCCGGCGAAGCCTACGTGACCCACCCGCTGGCGGTGGCGACCATCCTTGCCAACATGCACATGGACCATCAAAGCCTGATGGCAGCCATGCTGCACGACGTCATCGAAGACACCAGCGTCGACAAGCCGGCGGTGGAATCCCAGTTCGGCGAGGCGGTCGCCGAGCTGGTAGACGGCGTCTCCAAGCTCACCCAGATTGCCTTTGAAGACAAGGCCGTCGCCCAGGCGGAGAACTTCCAGAAGATGGTGCTGGCGATGTCCCGGGATATCCGCGTGATCATCGTCAAGCTCGCCGACCGGCTGCATAACATGCGCACTTTGGGGGCGCTGCGGCCGGACAAGAAGCGCCGCATCGCCCGGGAAACCCTGGAAATCTACGCCCGGGTGGCCGGCCGGCTGGGCATCAACACCATCCGCATCGAGCTTGAGGATCTGTCCTTCCAGGCGATCCACCCCATGCGCGCCGAGCGCATCAAGCGCGCCGTGGTCAGCGCCCGGGGCAACCGCCGCAGCGCCATGCGCCAGGTGCAGGACACCATGCAGCAAAGCCTTGAGGACGAGGGGCTTGGCGGCACGGTCATGGGGCGCCAGAAGCATCTTCTGTCGATCTACCGGAAGATGCGCGATCAGCGCAAACCCTTCGCCGACATCATGGACGTGTTCGGCTTTCGCATCGTCACCGACGACGTCGCCAGCTGCTACCGTATTCTGGGCGTGGTGCACAACCTCTATAAGCCGGTGCCCGGGCGCTTCAAGGACTATATCGCCATTCCCAAGGCCAACGGCTACCAGAGCCTGCACACGACGCTGTTCGGCCCCCGGGGTATGCCCGTGGAAGTCCAGATCCGCACCCGGGAAATGGAGGCCATGGCCAACAACGGCATTGCCGCCCACTGGCTTTACAAGGCGGGTCAGACCGACCATCCGATCGCCGAAGGCAGCCGCGAGCGGGCGCGGTCCTGGGTCAAGGGTCTGTTGGAGATGCAGCGCCACGCCGGCGATTCGCTGGAGTTCATCGAGCACGTCAAAAACGACCTTTTCCCCGACGATATCTACGTGTTCACGCCCAAGGGCGACATCATGGAGCTGCCCCGGGGCGCCACGGTGATCGATTTCGCCTACAGCGTGCACACCGATATCGGCAACAGCTGCATCGCCTGTCGTATCGACCGCCAGCTGGCGCCGCTGTCGACCCGGCTGGAAAGCGGCCAGACCCTGGATATCATCACCGCGCCGGCGGCGCGCCCCAACGTTGCCTGGCTCAACTTCGTGGGCACCGCCAAGGCGCGCTCGGCTATTCGCCATGCGCTCAAGCATCAGCAGCGCAACGAGGCGATCCACCTGGGCCGCCGGCTGCTGAACAAGGCGCTGTCGGGGTTTGACACCAGCGTTGAGGCGCTGGACGACGCCGTGGTCGGGCGCGCCCTTGAGGAGCTCGACGTCGAGGACATGGATACGCTGCTGGAGTCCATCGGGCTTGGCCGGCACATGGCCTACGTGGTGGCGCGCCACCTGATCGACCTGCTCGACGGCCAGACGCCGGCCAGCAGCGAGGTCAAGAGCCAGCAGCCCGTGGTCATCAGCGGCAGCGAAGGCATGGTCACCAACTTCGCCCGCTGCTGTCACCCGCTCCCCGGCGACGACGTGGTGGGCCACCTTTCCGCCGGCAAGGGGCTGGTGGTGCACCGCGCCGAGTGCAAGAACCTCATCGACAAGCATCACCCCGACAAGCTGTTTACCCTGGAGTGGGCGGAGGATATCGACGAGGATTTCCTCGTCGCGCTGCGCATCGAGGTGGAAAGCCGCCGGGGGCTGGTGGCCGAGCTTGCCGGAGTAGTCACCGACGCCGATGCCAATATCGAGCGTATCGGCATCGAAGAGCGCGATGCGCGGCTGTCCTCGGTCAATCTGACCCTGGCGGTCAAGGGCCGCGTGCACCTGGCGCGGATCATCAAGCGTATCCGCAACCTGCCCAACGTGGAAAAGATCTACCGGCTGGTTCAGTAGCCCGGCACGTCATTCGTTTCCCCTGCGATCCGGCGCACCGCGCCAGAGTACGCCGTTGTTGGCATCTATCACGTTGTTATCCACCAGTTTTCATCCATCAGTTTTTATCCGCCAAGGAGATCAACCCAATGAGTAACAAGGCAGCCATCAATAGCGAAAAAGCCCCGGCGGCGATCGGCCCGTATTCCCAGGCCATCAAGGCGGGTAACACCGTGTACATGTCCGGGCAGATCCCGCTGGACCCGGCGACCATGGCGCTGGTGGAAGGCGACGTGGAGGCCCAGGCGCGCCAGGTATTTACCAACCTTAAAGCAGTGTGCGAAGAAGCTGCCGGCAGCCTGGGGGATATCGTCAAGCTCAACCTCTATCTCACCGAGCTTGAGCACTTTGGCGTGGTCAACGCCGTGATGGAAGAGTTCTTCACCGAGCCCTACCCCGCCCGCGCGGCCGTCGGCGTCAAGGCGCTGCCCAAGGGCGCGCGGTTCGAAGCCGAAGCGGTGATGGTGCTGGGCGATTAAGCCGCGCCGTTGCCAATGTCCCTGCAAAGCGTCGGGAGTGCCTCTGTTTGGCTCTCCCGGCTTTTTATGTCTGCTCCGACGTCTGTTCGGGTAGAAAGCCGCCTTCCCTGAGCACCTGGGCGTAGCCCTCGCGGAAGGTCGGGTAGCGGAAATCGTAGCCGCTCTCGACGATGCGGGTATTGTCGCAGCGCTTGCTGGCGCGCCGGCGCAGGGGCGACTGCATGGTCTCGGTGGCTGCGACCTCGAGCATTTGGGCCATCCAGCTCATGACGTTGTGCTGGGTGGCAGGCTCGCTGTCGCTGCCCAGATACAGCGTCTCTACGCTATCGCCGCGCTCCTGGTGCTGAATCAGGTGGTAGAGGATACCGGTGCAGTCGTCGCGGTGGATGCGGTTGGTGTAGATTTCCGGCGTGACCGCGGCGACCCGGCCTTCGGCGACCTGGCGGATCAGACGATCGCGCCCGGGGCCGTAAATGCCCGAGAAGCGCACCACGGTGCCGGGAATGGCGTGATCCAGCAGGGCACGTTCGGCCTCGCGCATCAGCAAACCGGAGAAGCTCTGGGCGCTGGCCGGGCTCTGTTCGCTGATCGCTTCGCCCTCCTGCTGGCCGTAGACGCTGGTGGAGGAGACGAAAAATAGCCGTTTGGGCGGCGTTTTGTGCTGCTCGAGTACGCCAAGCACGTGCTTCAGGCCGTCCGGATAGGCGCGCTGGTAGGCGCTTTCTTCAAAGCGGTCGGCGCTCACGGTGTAAATGACGTAGTCCGCCTCGGGCAGCGCGTCAGCGCCTTTGCCGTCGAGAGTAGCGAGGTCCAGCGCCAAAGGCTCGATGCCGGTGCCGGCCAGGGCGTCGGCGTGGCGGCGCACGCCGGTGACCCGGTGGCCTTCGGCCACCAGCTCGCGCCCGAGCGTGGTTCCCAGGTCGCCACAGCCGATAATCAGTACGCTTGGTTTCACTATTTGACTCCTGTTGGACAGGCGCTTTTGACAAAGCGCTCCCTGTTGATAGACCCTCACTATCAGACAGGGCTTTACTCGACGAGAATGCCGCCAGCACGCTTATCACGGGAGGATGCCACGGGCACCACCATGACTCTAACAGAACTCCGCTATATCGTAACCCTGGCCCAGGAGCACCACTTTGGCCGCGCCGCCGAGCGCTGCCACGTCTCCCAGCCGACGCTTTCCGTGGCGGTCAAAAAGCTCGAGGAAGAGCTCGCCGTGCCGCTGTTCGAGCGCTCCAAATCCACCGTGCAGGTGACCCCGCTGGGCGAAAAAATCGTCGCCCAGGCCCAGCGCGTGCTGGAGCAGAGCAGCATGATTTATGCCATGGCGAGCGAAGGCAAGGACCAGCTGGCCAACCCTTTGCGCATCGGCGCGATCTATACCATCGGGCCTTATCTGTTCCCCCACCTGATCCCCGAGATTGCCCGGGCCGCGCCGCAGATGCCGCTGTACATCGAAGAGGGGCTCACCGGAGCTCTGCGCGGCAAGCTGCGAAGCGGCGAGCTCGACGCCATTATCATCGCGCTGCCGTTTACCGAGACCGACGTGCTCAACCGCCCGATTTACGAGGAGCGCTTTGAGGTCCTGCTCCCCGCCGACCACCGCTGGGCCGAGCGCGAGGCCATCCACAAGGAAGACCTGCTGGACGAGCGCCTGCTGCTGCTGGGCGAAGGCCACTGCTTTCGCGACCAGATTCTTGAAGCCTGCCCGGCGATTAGCCAAAAGCTCAATAGCCCCAGCAATACGCTGATTGCCGAGGGCGGCTCGTTGGAGACCATCCGTCACATGGTGGCTTCCAAACTGGGTATCACCGTGCTGCCGCAGTCGGCGCTCGGCAGCGAGAACCACGAGCACTCGATGCTGATCAGCCGGCCGTTCGTGCCGCCGGCGCCGTCGCGCACGGTGGCCATTGCCTGGCGGGCAAGCTTCCCCCGGCCCCAGGCCATCGAGGCGCTGATCCGCGCCGCCGAGCGCTGCCGGCAGCCGGTCAACGGCGCCGTAGAGGTGGCATGAGCTCCCTTGACGCGCCGGTCACCGCGCTCAAGGGCGTGGGCGAGGCGCTGGCCGTAAAGCTTAAGCGACTTTCCATCGAGCGGGCCAGCGACCTGCTGTTTCACCTGCCGCTGCGCTATCAGGACCGCACTCGGCTAACACCCATGGGCACCCTGCACGCCGGCCAGGAAGCGGTGATCGAGGGCGAGGTCACCGCCGGAGACGTGGTCAAGGGCCGCCGGCGCAGCCTGCTGGTGCGTCTGCGCGACGGCAGCGGCATTATCAGCCTGCGGTTTTTCCACTTTGCCCCGGCCCAGCAGCAGCAACTGCGCCCCGGCGTTCGCGTGCGCGCCTTCGGCGAAGCCCGGGCCGGCGCCACCGGGCTTGAGCTTTACCACCCGGAATATCGGCTGGTGGACGCGGGCGCCCAGCCCCCGGTCGAAGAGCATTTCACCCCGATTTACCCCACGACCGAAGGGCTCAACCAGCCGCGCCTGCGCGCCCTGGTCAAGCAGGCGCTGGCGCTTTTGGAGCGCCAGCCGGAAACCCTGCCCGAGGTGTTGCCCGATGCCCTGCGCCAGCGCTTTCGACTGCCCGGGCTGCACAAAAGCCTTGAGTTTTTGCACCAGCCGCCGCCGGATGCGGACATCGAACAGCTGGGCGCCGGCAAGCACCCGGCCACTCGGCGGCTGGCGCTGGAGGAGCTTTTAGCCCACCGGCTTAGCCTGCGCGAGGTGCGCCAGCGCATCCAGCAGGACGGCGCGCCGGCGCTCTCCGACGGGCGCGGCCTCCAGGCGCGGTTCTTGACCCAGCTACCCTTTGCGCTGACCGGCGCCCAGCAGCGGGTGCTCGAAGAAATCATCCTCGACCTTGCCCGCCCGGCGCCCATGCTGCGGCTGGTTCAGGGCGACGTAGGCTCGGGCAAAACGGTGGTGGCCGCCATGGCCGCGCTCGCCGCGCTGGAAAGCGGCTGCCAGGCGGCGATTATGGCGCCCACGGAGATTCTCGCCGAGCAGCACTACCGCTCCTTCCAGGCGTGGTTCGAGCCGCTGGGCATCGAGGTGGCCTGGCTTTCCGGCAAGCTCAAGGGCAAGGCGCGGCTGGATACCAAGGCCGCCATTGCCGACGGCCGCGCGCGCATGGTGGTGGGCACCCACGCGCTGTTCCAGGACGACGTGCACTTCCAGCGCCTGGGCCTGGTGATCATCGACGAGCAGCACCGCTTCGGCGTCCACCAGCGCCTGGCCCTGCGCGAAAAGGGCGAGGCCGGGGGGCTCACGCCCCACCAGCTGATCATGACCGCCACGCCGATCCCGCGAACGCTTGCCATGAGCGCCTACGCCGACCTTGACGTCTCGCTGATCGACGAGCTGCCGCCCGGGCGCACGCCGGTAAAAACCGTGGTGGTGGCCGACGAGCGCCGCCCGGAGGTGGTGCAGCGCATCGAGCGCGCCTGCGGCGAGGGCCGCCAGGCCTACTGGGTATGCACGCTGATCGAGGAGTCCGAGGCGCTGCAGTGCCAGGCCGCCGAGGTAACCCGGGACGAGCTCACGGAAGCGCTGCCCGGGCTCGCCGTGGGCCTGGTGCACGGGCGCATGAAGGCCGCCGAGAAGGCCGAGATAATGACCGCCTTCAAGGAAGGCGAGCTGGACCTTTTGGTGGCCACTACGGTGATCGAGGTCGGCGTCGACGTGCCCAACGCCAGCCTGATGGTGATCGAAAACCCCGAGCGGCTCGGGCTTTCCCAGCTCCACCAGCTGCGCGGCCGGGTCGGTCGCGGCAGCACCGAAAGCTTTTGCGTGCTGCTCTACCATCCGCCGCTTTCAAAAAGCTCGCGCCAGCGCCTGGGCGTGATGCGCGACACCACCGACGGCTTTCGCATCGCCGAAAAAGACCTGGAAATCCGCGGCCCCGGCGAGGTGTTGGGCACCCGCCAGACGGGCCTGGCGCAGATGAAAATCGCCGATCTGGAGCGCGACGCCGACCTGCTCGATAGCGTCAGCGCCCTGGCCGCCGAGCTCCAGGGCAACGCAGACGCGACCACGGTGCTGATCCGCCGCTGGCTGGGCGACGCTGCGGGCCGCTACGGCCAGGTGTAGCGCCTCCGCCGGGCATCCGCCATAAAAAAACGCGGCGCCTCGGTGACTGGCCCGAGGCGCCGCGTTTTTGTGCCGTGCCGGAAAGCGTGGCCGCCGGCTAGAGGTGCTTGAGCAGCTTTTGCAGCCGGGTCATATCGGCGGAGTCGCCTACCAGGCGCACCTTGTTGTGCCGCATGCCGTCGAAAAACGCCCGGGAAGTGGGCTTTTTCAGCACCTTGAAGGCGGTGTCGGCGTCGGCAAAGCGCAGCTCCAGATCCAGATCGGTGGGCAGCCCTTTGCCGCTGTGGATAGCGGCCGGCGTCATGCGGTAGTGGCGGGCGATGGATAGGTCTTCGGTGGCAATACCGAAGTCCAGGCCGCGCATCTTTTCCAGCTGTTCGGCAAAGCGCGGCTTGCGACGCAGCGCGCGCTTGAGCAGCAAGCCCAGAAGCCACAGCGCAAGCCGGAGTTTCATCAGGAAACCGCGTCCTTGAGCGCTTTCCCCGGCTTGAAAGCCACGTTCTTGCTGGCCGGGATCTGCAGCGGCTCGCCGGTCTGCGGGTTCTTGCCCGTGCGCGCGGCACGCTCGCGGACGGTAAAGGTACCAAAGCCGATCAGCGCCACGTCGTCGCCCTGGGCGACGCTGTGGGTAATTTCATCCAGAATTACGTTGAGTACCTGGCCGGCCTTGTCCTTGGACAGGTCGGCGCTTTCGGCGATGGCCGCAGCCAGTTCGGGTTTGCGCATACGATATCTCCCTTGTGATGGATCAAGCGCGTTGTTTGTGATTATAACCGGAGCGTGGCAAGGCCCGTGCCGCTATGGTTGGCAGAACGGCCCAGAGCCGGCGCCCGCAGGCAGCAAACGTCAGCCTAGCAGCGCCGGTGCCGCTCTGGAAAGCTTCACTTTCCTTTTCACGCAGTCCCCTGTCAACGCGAAGCCCAGCAAACGCCCGTTTTTATCCTCGGCAAGGGCGCTGATGTTGTGACCGTCGGCTTCGATCCGCCAGTGCGCCGGCGGCGTCAGCGGCGGGTAGGCGACCACCGGCAGCAGCGGGGTCTTGACCACCACCGGCCAGGCGCCAAAGCGCACCGGGGTGGGCGTGCCGCTCAGGGTTTTGGCCAGCGCCTTGGCGCTTGCCTGCAAGGGCTGTACGTACATGGCGCTGACGCCGTCGATGCAGACCCCGTCGCCCAGCGCGTAAACGCGCGGGTGAGAGGTGGCCAGGGTGCGGTCCACGACAATGCCGTCCGCTACCACCTCGAGTCCGGCGGCCTCGGCAAGCTCGGTGCGCGCTACCAGGCCGGTAGCGAGCAGGGCGACGTCGGCGCGCAGCGTCTCGCCGTCATCGAGCTTGAGGGCCAGGTTATCGTCGGCGTCGAGGCCTAAGTGCTCGGGCGTGCGGCCCAGGTGCAGCGCCATGCCCGCCGCGTGGAACGCCTCGCCCAGCGCCCGGCCCGGGGCCTCGGGCAAGAGCCGGGGCAACGGCGTGGATTCCGGGGCCACCAGGCTGACCCGGTGGCCGCCGGCGTGAAGGTCGTTGGCAAATTCGCAGCCGACGAGCCCCGCGCCGATTATCGCGACCCGGGCGGGGGCGTCGCCCAGGGCAGCGTAAAAGCGGCGATAGTCGTCGAGGTCGTTGACGCTGAAACAGCGCGGGGCAGCCTCGGCAGGCAGGGAGAAGGGGAGGCGCGGCTCGGCCCCGGTGGCCAGCACCAGGGTAGTAAAGGCAAGCGTCTGGGCGCCTGCCGCGGCTTCATCGCCCGTATCTCGCGATCTGAGGGTAAGCATGCCGGCGTCGGGGTCGATGCCGGTGACGATGGTGTGCGTCCACAGCGTGGCGTCAAGCTCGTCGGCGAGAGCGGCGGCCTTTTGCTGGGCCAGCCGATCCGGCGGCAGGCGTTTGGCAAAGCCGGTGGACAGCAGCGGTTTGCTGTAGGCGTCGCCGCTATCCTGGCTGATCAGCGCCAGCGTGCGGCTGTCGCCTGTCTGGCGCAGCGCCCGGGCCAGGCCGACGCCGGCCATGCCGGTACCGATGATCACCAGCTCGGCGTGTTGAACAGGCATGTTATCCCCTGAATCCGGAAAGTAAGTGGCACGATAAAAACCGCCTGCACGGTAAGGCCCTATCAGCGCATGGAGAAGCCCATGTTACACTAGCCGCCTTTAACTCTGGGGGAGCAGCGCGGTGAAGGATAACGTCCGGCGAAGCAGTATAGCGCCCGGCCTGCCCGTGCGCTGGCGCCCGGCAGCGGCAGCGCGCCCGCTGATGTCGCCGCGCTGGTGGCGCTGGGTGGCCTCCACGGACTCGCTGACCGCGCGGCTGATCAATGCGGGCGGCTCCCGGCAGTTCAGCGTGCGCCTGCTGCGCCAGGGCACGGGCTATCCGTTTGCCGACGAGGCCCGGGCGCTGGGCATGGCGCCCGGGCGGCTTGCCTGGCGGCGCGAAGTGGCGCTGTGCCTCGACGGCGTGCCCTGGGTGGTGGCGCGCTCGGTAGCACCGCTCGCCGCCCTGCGCGGCCAGCGGCTGTATGCGCTCGGCGAGCGCTCCCTGGGAAGCTGGCTGTTTGCCCAGCCGGGGCTTGTCCGCCGCCCGCTGGAAGTCACCCGAGCGCCGCCGCGGTTTGTGGCCGTGCCCAGCCTCTGGGGGCGGCGCTCGGTGTTTCGCCACCGCCGGCTGGCGCTGCTGGTGCAGGAGTACTTTTTGCCGGCCATGGCCGAGGCGTTGGCATTGCCGCCGACCTGACGCCGGACGACGTTTACCTGTAGCCGGCCTTTACCCGGGCCGGTTCTGATCACGACGAGGTAGGGCATGAACCGTTCATTGCTGCGGCCCACGGGGCTTTCCCGGGTAGCGGATTTTCTTCACCTGACCCGGCTGGACCGCCCCATCGGCACCTGGCTTTTGATGTGGCCGACCCTCTGGGCGCTGTGGCTGGCCGCCGACGGCGTGCCCGGCCGCGGCGTGGTGCTGATCTTTGTCGCCGGGGTGTACGTCATGCGCGCCGCGGGCTGCGTGATCAACGACTACGCCGACCGTTACGTGGACGGCCACGTCAAGCGCACGACCCAGCGCCCGCTGGCGACCGGGCGCATCAGCGAGGCCGAGGCCAAGGGCGTGTTTGCCGGGCTGGTGGTCATCGCCTTCCTCCTGGTGCTGATGACCAACCTCTTTACCATTCTGCTCTCCCTTGGCGGGGTGGCGCTGGCGTTTATCTACCCCTTCATGAAGCGCTACACCCATCTGCCCCAGCTGTTTCTCGGCGCGGCGTTCTCCTGGGCGATTCCCATGGCCTACGGCGCGGTGCTGGGGCAGGTGCCGGTGGAAGCCTGGCTGCTGTTCATCGCCAACGTGGCTTGGACCGTTGCCTACGACACCCAGTATGCCATGGTGGACCGCGACGACGATTTGAAGATCGGGGTAAAGTCCACCGCCGTGCTGTTTGGCCGTGCCGACAAGCTGATGATCGGGATTTTTCAGCTGGTGGCGCTTGGCTTTCTCGGCTGGACCGGCTGGCGGCTGGCGGCGGGCGGTTTTTTCTGGCTGGGGCTTGCCGGCATGGCCGCGACCTTTGTTTACCAGCAGTGGCTGATCCACGAGCGCGCCCGCGAGCGCTGCTTTCAGGGCTTTCTCAATAACTTCTGGTCGGGGCTGATCGTGTTTGCCGGGATTGCCCTGGGCCTGTGGCCGGCGGTGGGTTAGCCGCTGCCGCATCGGCGTATCGTGAGGATGCTGCATGACCGCTCAAACCGTGTTGCTGGTCGAAGACGAAGTCTCCATCCGCGAGATGCTCGCCGTGGCGCTGGAAATGGCCGACTACCGGGTGCTCGAGGCCGGCAACGCTCAGGACGCCCACGCCATGATCGTCGACCAGCGCCCGGACCTGGTGCTGCTTGACTGGATGCTGCCCGGGGTCAGCGGTATCGAGCTTGCCCGGCGGCTGAAGCGCGACGCCGCCACGGCGGAGCTGCCGATCATCATGCTCACCGCCAACAGCGAAGAGGACAACAAGATCCAGGGGCTGGAGGCCGGCGCCGACGACTACATCACCAAGCCGTTCTCGCCCCGGGAGCTGATGGCCCGGCTCAGGGCCGTGCTGCGCCGGGCCGCGCCGCCGGGCGGAGAAGACGTCATCGAGGTGGCGGGCCTGCGGCTGGACCCGTTGAGCCACCGGGTCAGCGTTGACGGCGTGCCGCTGGAGCTTGGCCCCACCGAGTACCGCCTGCTGCTGTTTTTCATGACTCATCAGGAGCGTGTCTATACCCGCCGCCAGCTGCTGGGCGAGGTCTGGAGCGACAACGTCTACGTCGAGGAGCGCACCGTGGACGTGCATATCCGCCGGCTGCGCAAGACCCTGGGCCAGCCGCACAAGGCGCTGATCCAGACGGTGCGCGGCACCGGCTACCGCTTCTCCCCCCAGGTGTAGCGCCGTATGCGGCCGTGGCTTTACGAATTCGCCTATCTCGCCGGGCTGGCCGCGCTGGGGGCGGGGCTTGGCGGCGTTTTCGGCCACGCCTTTGCGGGGCTGGCTCTGGGGCTGGGCGCGGTGCTGGGGACCCACCTTTACCGGCTCGGGACGCTCTACCGATGGCTTGCCCGCTGCCCCGACAAGCCCCCGCCCCGGGCGCCCGGCCTCTGGGGCGACGTTTTTGCCCGGCTGGCTCGGCCGTCGCCGCTCGATGCCGCCGGCGAGCGGCTGCCGGTCGCCGGGGACGCCGCCCGGCTGAACCGCCTGGAGCAGATGCGTCGAGACTTCGTCGCCAACGTGTCCCACGAGCTGCGCACGCCGCTCACCGTGCTGGCGGGGTATCTGGAAACCTACGGCGACCTGGCCGAAGCGCTGCCGCCCAGGCTCGGGCGCGGCATCGAGCAGATGCAGGCCCAGACCGCGCGGATGCAGAACCTGGTAAACGATCTGTTGCTGCTCTCGCGGCTGGAGATCGACCAGGGCGGCGAGGATCACGCCTGGCTGTGCCCGGCCAAGCTGCTCGAGCGCATCGCCGGAGAAACCCGGGCGCTTTCCGCCGACCGCCAGACGATCGCGGTAGAGGGCGCGGCGCCGGGGCTAACGCTTTTGGGCAGCGAAGAGGAGCTGCAAAGCGCGATTTCCAATCTGGCGTTCAACGCCGTGCGCTATACCCCGGCGGGCAGCCGCATCGTGCTGCGCTGGCGCCGCGAGGCCGGCGGCGGCGTGATCGAGGTCGAGGACGACGGCGACGGCGTCGATCCGGCGCATATTCCCCGCCTGACCGAGCGTTTCTACCGCGTGGACAAAAGCCGCAGTACCCAAAGCGGCGGCACCGGCCTGGGGCTTGCTATCGTCAAGCACGTGCTGCTGCGCCACGACGCCCGCCTGGAGATTGAGTCAGGCCCGGGCGAAGGCGCGCTGTTTCGCTGCGCGTTTCCCCCGGCCCGGCTAAGCGGCGGGTAGCGCCTGGCGGTAGTGGGCGTCCCACATCAGCACCGCGCCGGCCACGGCCCCGGGGATCAAGAACAGGTTGGCCAGCGGTATCCAGGTGATCAGCGTCACCGCGCCGCCGTAGCTCAGGCTGTGCCAGGGGCGGCGGGCGAGCCGGCGGCGCATGTCGGCAAAGCTGACCTTGTTGTTGTCCATGGGGTAGTCGAGATAGGCAATGGCCATCATCCAGGCGGAGAACAGCGCCCACAGGAAAGGCGCTAGCAGGTTGACGGCGGGGATCCAGCTGATGATGAACAGCACCGCCGCCCGGGGCAGTATATAGCCCAGCTTGATCAGCTCGCGGCCCAGGGCGTCCACGGCGGTTTTGGCCAGGCCGCGGTCGTCCAGCGGCTCGCGGCCGGTGGCGACGACTTCCACCTTTTCGGCCAGAAAGCCGTAAAGCGGCGCGGCGATCAGCTGGGTGACCAGGGTAAAGGTAAAAAATATCACCACTAAAAGGCACAGCACGAACAGCGGCCAGATAAGCCACGACAGCCAGTCGAGCCAGCCCGGTACCAGGCTCATCCAGTAGTCGACCCAGCCGCCGAAACGCTGGATGACCACGCCCAGCAGGGTGACGTAGACGACCAGATTGATCGCGATGGGGGCAAAAACGTAGCGCCGCAGCCCCGGACGATAGACCCAGCGCGTGCCCTGGGCGATGGCTTCAACGGCGTTCAGCATGGCATGACCCTGTGTGGCGATGAGCGAAAGCGCGTATTGCAGGGCCAATAGGGCCCGAGGTCAAGCGTTTCTGCTGCCCGTCTGGTTCAAACCGCTGATCTCCTGTGGTTAACTGCAGCGCCCGGGTAGACGGCAGCCCCCGCGAAGGCGGCGGCCGCTTCCCCGGCGGACAACAATAACCGGTAGAAGCGATAGCGACATGACACTGGAAACCAACGACGCGCCGCCTCCCGGCGGCGTGGATGACATTCCTGCCCCCGACGGCCAGCTGACGCTGAAGCTGCCGGCCACGCGCCAGGAGGCCAACCTGTACGGCGACATTCCCGGCGGCTGGCTGGTCAGCCAAATGGACCAGGCCGCCGAGCTCGCCGCCGGGCGGGAAGCCGGCGGGCGAACCGCCACGGTGGCTATCGAAGCCATGGACTTTTTGAGCCCGGTGCGAGCGGGCTCGGTGGTGAGCCTTTTCACCCGGGTGTGCGAGGTCGGCCACAGCTCGATCAAGATCGACGTCGAGGTCTGGGTACGCGCGCCCCACGAAGGCTGCCACGAGCGCCTCAAGGTCACCGAGGCGCGCTTTATCATGGTGGCGCTTGATGACAACGGCCGCATCCGTGCGGCGCATCACCAGGGCTGACCCAGGCCTGCCGGGCGGCTAGCCGCGGGTTAGCGCGTCCCGGGTCTTTAAGTAGGCATACTCGCCGGTATCGGTCACCGGGCGTACGGTCTGCTGGAAGGCGCGGTAGGAGTCGTGGATCTTCTTCGACGCCGGGTCGTCGGCTACCTGCTCTTCGATAACCGCATTAGACGCTTCGTAGAGCGCCCGGGTGACGTCGTCGGGGAAGGTGCGCAGCTTGATGCCGTGCTCGTCCACCAGCGCCTTCAGCGCCTGGGCGTTGCGGAAGGTGAACTCGCTGATCATCGCCAGGTTGGCAGCCCGGGCGGCCTCGGTGACCACGGCCTTGAGGTCGTCGGGCAGGGCCTTCCAGGCGTCCAGGTTGACCGTGCCCTCAAGCACCGCGCTGGGCTCGTTCCAGGCGTTGGTGTAGTAGTAGTCGGCGACTTCGTGCAGGCCGAAGGCCAGGTCGTTGTAGGGGCTGACCCAGTCGGCGGCGTCCAGCGCGCCGGTCTGCATGGAGGTGAAAATCTCGCTGCCGGGCATGTTCACCGTGGTCACGCCGATGCGGTTCATGGCCTCGCCGGCAAGGCCGGGCAGGCGCAGCTTGATGCCCTGAAGGTCGTCCAGCGAGTTGATTTCCTTCTTGAACCAGCCGGCGGGCTGGGTAGTGGTGTTGCCCACGGCGAAGGGCTTGAGGTTGTGCTCGGCGTAAAGCTCGTCCCAGAGCTTCTGGCCGTCGCCGTAATAAAGCCAGGCGTTGGTTTCCTGGGTGGTCATGCCGAAGGGCACGGCGGTGAAAAACTGCGCCGCCGGCACCTTGCCGCGCCAGTAGTACGACGCCGAGTGGCCCATCTGCGCGGTGCCCGACGACACCGCATCAAACACTTCCATGGCCGGCACCAGCTCGCCGGCGCCGTGAACGCGGATGCGCATGCGCCCCTGGGAGAGTATCTCCACTTGCTTGGCAAACTCGCTGGCGCCGGTGCCAAGGGCCGGGAAGTTCGTCGGCCAGGAGGTGACCATGTCCCAGGAGACCGTCTCGTCGGCGCTGGCGGTGGCGACAAAGGGCGCGGCGGCGGCACCGGCGGCACCCAGCCCGGCGGTGGTCAGGGTGTGCTTGAGAAAATGGCGGCGTGGCAGGGTCATGGTGAGGCTCCGGTTGTTATTGAAAGAATACTGCTTTGGGCTAACCAACATGCCGGAGAATAGGGTGGCGAGGGGTTCTACGCCAAGGATGGCGTAGGTAGCGTCCAGGGAGGGATTTACAGCGCCCCTCGCCACCCTATCTTCGGCGGTATTAACCAATCGTCTGGCTTACGATAGCGGAATCAGCTTGGCAAAGCCCAGCACCAGCCATTTGGCGCCTTCGCGCTCGAAGCTGACCTGCACCCGGGCCCGGGCGCCTTCGCCCTCGGCGTTGAGGATGACGCCTTCGCCGAACACCGGGTGCTCCACGACCTGGCCGATGTGCAGGCTGGGCGTGTCGTCGTCGCCTTCCACGCTCTGCTGGCTAAGGTCGGAGGCAGCTCCACGCCGGGGCGCGGTGACCGGGCGCGAGACCTGCCCGCGCAGGCGCACTTCTTCCAGCAGCTCGGCGGGCAGCTCGCGCAGAAAGCGCGACGGCCGGGGGAAGATTTCCTTGCCGTGGAGGCGGCGGGTTTCGGCGTGGGTCAGGTAGAGCTTGTGCATCGCCCGGGTAACGCCGACGTAGGCCAGCCGGCGCTCTTCTTCCAGCCGGCCGGGCTCTTCCAGCGACATCTTGTGCGGGAACAGCCCTTCCTCGACGCCGGCGATGAACACCAGCGGAAACTCCAGCCCCTTGGCCGAGTGCAGCGTCATCAGCTGCACGCTGTCCTCGAACTCCTCGGCCTCGTGCTCGCCGGCGTTGAGCGCCGCTTCGGAGAGAAACGCTTCCAGCGCCACCAGGCCCTCGCCGGCTTCCGGGGCGTCGAAGACATCGCCCTGGGTAAACGCCCGGGCGGCGTTGACCAGCTCTTCGAGGTTTTCTACCCGGCCCTGACCTTTCTCGCCGGGCTCGGCCTGGTGGTGTTCAATCAGCTCGGTGAGGGCGGTGACGTGCTCGATGATCTCGTGCAGGGAGAGGCCGGCGGCGTCGTTGTCCAGCTGTTCGATCAGATTGGCAAAGGCGCGCACGGCGGTGGCGGCGCGGCCCTTGAGCGTGCCGTCGCTGGCGCAGTCGTGGAGCGCCTGCCACAGCGGAATGCTCTGCTCCCGGGCGCGAAGGCGCAGGGTTTCTACCGTGCGCGTGCCGATGCCCCGGGTGGGCACGTTGATCACCCGCTCGAGGGAGGCGTCGTCGTCGCGGTTGAGCAGCAGGCGCAGGTAGGCCAGGGCGTTCTTGATTTCGAGCCGCTCGTAGAAACGGTGGCCGCCGTAGATGCGGTAGGGTACGCCCTGGCGAATCAGCGTCTCCTCAAGCAGCCGCGACTGGGCGTTGGAGCGGTAGAGGATGGCTACGTCCTGACGCCTGAGCCCGGAAGCGGTGCGCTCCTTGATCGTATCGACGATAAAGCGCGCTTCTTCCAGGTCGTTGAAGCCGGCGTAGACCGAGATCGACTCGCCCCGGGCGCCGTCGGTCCACAGGTGCTTGCCCATGCGCTCGCTGTTGTGGCTGATCAGCGCGTTGGCGGCGTCGAGGATCGCGCTGGTGGAGCGGTAGTTCTGCTCCAGGCGCACGGTGTGTACCTGATCAAACTCGTTTTCGAAGCGGCTGATGTTTTCTACCTTGGCCCCGCGCCAGCCGTAGATCGACTGGTCGTCGTCGCCCACCACGGTGGTGGGCGTTTGCTGGCCGGTGATCAGCTTGAGCCAGGCGTACTGCAGGGTGTTGGTGTCCTGAAACTCGTCCACCAGCACGTGGCCGAAGCGCTCCTGGTAGTGCGCCAGCAGCGCGGGGTTGTCGCGCAGAAGCTCAAGGCTTCGCAGCAGAAGCTCGCCGAAGTCCACCAGCCCGCCGCGCTCGCAGGTCAGCTGGTAGAAGTGGTAGAGCTCGACCATCTGGCTCAGGTAGGCATCGCCTGCGGTATTCACCTGGGCCGGGCGCAGGCCCTCTTCCTTGCAGCCGCTGATGAAGCTGCGCACCTGGCGCGGCGGAAAGCGCTCGGCGTCGATGCTGTAGTCCTTGAGCAGGCGCTTGACCAGGCGCAGCTGATCGTCGGCGTCGATGATCTGGAAGTGCTGGGGCAGGCGCGCATCCTGCCAGTGGGTGCGCAAAAGCCGGTGGGCGATGGAGTGGAAGGTGCCCACCCAGACGTGGCGCATGGAAATGTTAAGCAGCGCCTCGAGCCGGGTGCGCATCTCCCGGGCGGCCTTGTTGGTAAAGGTCACCGCCAGCAGCGCATAGGGCGAAAGCCCTTCGGCCTGCATCAGCCAGGCGATGCGGTGCACCAGCACCCGGGTCTTGCCCGAGCCGGCACCGGCCAGCACCAGCAGGTTGCCCTGGGGAGCGCTCACCGCCTCGCGCTGGGCGGAGTTGAGCGAGTCGAGAATCGCCGTCACGTCGTCCATAAAAGCCGCTGCCGGGGGTTGAAAAGTGGGCTGATAGTCTATCATAGCGCCTGCTTTGTGGGCGGTTCGTCAGGCGTATTGGGGCGAGAGTGTAGTGATTGGAACGAAAAGTGCGGCGTCTAGCTACAGGGCAAGAGGTCGAGAGCCGACCTCTTGCCGTATCGGCGGTTTCCCACGGTATCAGGCAGCAATCGCGTCCAGCGGCTTATAGTCGCCTTTAGGCGTGCGGCACCAGATGACACCGTCTGCGACGCCACGTTCTTCTACCGATAATGAGGTGCGCGTCGGACGGCAGCTTGTGCCTTCATCCAAGCTGGCCAGTTTGGCGCGTTCCTGAGCAGAGATGGTTTTCCCGCGCACGTCGGACAAGTAGTCCCCCGCTTGATTGTCATGTGCCGACACTGTTTTGCCATAATAGACTTGGCCCCCGACATCCGTGCGCTGACCACTGCGCCAATCAACGGCACCAGCACGACTTTCATCAGCACGTAGCGCCTCTTGAGTCGTCTGAGCTAGCGACTCCTGCTCTTGCTGATTTAGGTGGTTAGCAAAGCGGTTGCCAACATAGCCGCCCAGGGCTGCGCCCACGGCCATGGCCACAACCTGGCCTTTTCCGCCGCCTATCTGAGAGCCCGCCAGCGCGCCCGCTACAGAGCCTACCGTTGTCCCCAGTGCGGAGCGCTGTTGAGACGAGAGAGATTGGCAGCCGCTGAGAAACAGCGAAAATACCAGTATGGCCATGATGACGACAGCCGGACGGAAAGGGCTTTGCATTTTTTAGCTTCCTTAGTGAGTTGGGGATAGAAATCAAAGGGTATAGGCTCATGGCCTTACTTCAGCCTCTATGGGAAGTAGCGCCGGGTTATCGCTGTCTGCCAGCCTGTCGTTACGAAATCCGAGATGCCCTGACAGTGTATCCTGAGATCCTTCCAGGAAAACGTTCTCCGGGTCTTCAAACAGCAGTGCTGTGGCCAGCTTGCCTTCAAGTTGACAACTGTTGTCCTGGCTGCAAATTAGACGTCCGCTTGTGAAGTGCGCACTACGATTGTCTGTACCCAGGTCAAGAAAGCTATCGGTCAGGCGCCCATTATCACCCTTCATTAATTGCATTCTGCCCTTGAAGGTACGCTCCTCTACCGTCACTTCCATATCGTATTGCGCGACACTTTCAGGCCTGATGGCAGGGACAGACAGCTCACGGGAAAAGTCTCCCGGATAGCCGTTGGAAAGATACACTACCTGCTGCATAAAGCCATTCAGAGCGTCAGCAGCCACCGGATTTTTAAGGGCAGCAGCCGTACCAAAGCCATATACCATGGCCCCCTGGAAATCGAGACGCGGCAGGTCGTCTATCGCCGACGTAGCCGAATTCAAACGCTGCTCGTCATCTCCTGACAAAACCGCGTTTAAATCGACTAAGTCCGAGTTATCTATCATGTCTGAATAGAGGATCACGCGTGTGGGAAGATCACCACCAAAGCGTGCCGCATCCGACTGCAGTGCGCGCAGTAAGTGGCGCTTCCCAATATCTTCGGCTTTACTCTGACGGCGCTGCTGCGGTGCGTCGGCATAGCCTGGTCCAACCTGATCCTGCATCTGCACCGTGATTTCTTTTTTGAGGTCGGGCAGTTGGTCAATGAGATCGTTGGTTAAAAGGCCGCTGATGCCGGAGCCGGCAAAACGGTCATGATAACGCTCTTCGATAACCGGATAGCAAAGCGTAGAACCGTGGGCTTTGGCAGTTCCTTTGGCGCTGTCCAATACCACAATATCCAGCGGCTCAGCGGTGGTCATTGTTTGCTGAAGCATTTGGTTCACAGCGCCGAACCACTCCTGCTCATCCGGTGAGAGCGAGAGCGCCTGTTTATCCACATAAAGCAAGGTGCGACGCACTGGCTTGACGCCTGCTTCTTTAGCAGGCTCACAGATTGATCCCGTGGAACTGCGAAATAGACCCTGTGCTTGTGCGGCATTCATTGGGCCAGCAGCGAGACCTATTATCACCGCCAAAGATAGGGAAAGTCGTTGCCCGTTCATGCTACTGCTTCCTCCATACGGCGCTTGGCTGCACGACGCTCAATAAAAGGTCCAAACTCCATGCGCTTTTTCAGCACTTTGCCGGGTGCTGCTACCGGATAGGTTTCATACTCCTGGGGAGTTAGCGTGCCGTGCTCAAGATCCACGAAGCTCACGTTCAGGTTGCCGGCCTTGATGTAGCCAAGCAGGTTGCGACGATAGGCTCTGAGGTTTTCGTCCAGCACTTCCTTAAGTCGGCCATAGAGCATGGCTTCATGTTCTTGCACTTGCTCACTCATATCCACCAGAAGTCGTCCCTGATTGTTGCGTGAGTTGAGCATGTTGTCGACCTGGTCAATCTGCATGCTCAGATGTTGCTCGCGCTCTCCCATTGCCTTTTCCATACGACGCGACCAAGCGGCAAATTTCTTGCTGGCCGCCAGATGACGTACACGGGCATCGGCAAAGTTGGGATCGCTGTCATGAAACCAATAGGCCACCATCGATCCCAGTAGCCAGACGATGAGATTGCCGAGTAGCGTCATGGCAACAGCGGTATACACTTCGCCTGTCGAGCCTCGCTCGCCGAAAGGGTTGCTACTGTCGAATGCCGATCCGCCCATCAGATCGCTATAAGCCAGCTTGTAGCGCATATAGCCCACCAACGTCATGGCGGCAATAAATAGCAGTGTGGTGAAGGTCAGTACGGTAAAGTTGCGCTTGCGCGTTTCCGAGGTGGCTGCAAAGCCGCAGCGGTGGCTCCACTGTTTGGCTAGACTACCGTGCTCGTGAGAGGCGGCAGCGACCGCCATCGCGACGACGATAACAATGCCCGCGGCAAGATAAGGCTGAGCGAAAAGCGCATTGGCTGCTTCCCAGTTGATCAGCCATTCGACCATGCCGACCAGCGCCAGTATGGGCAGGTAAACCCCCAATTTGACGATTTTGGCATGGCGATTGCCATGACGTTCGTAAAGCCTGTCGTATTCTTCTTCGGCATTTGCCGCTTCGCGGCGATCGTCCTTGAAGCCCTTCTTCTTTTCGACCCATTCCGCACTAATGTCCTGCTTTAAGGTGGTACGCTGCTTCTCCAGAGTGGTTTTGCGTTCCTTGAGGTCAGCCGTTTCTTCCAGCAGTTTGCTGTGGGGAGCAAGAATATTAGTGAAAGCGGTTTTCACCTCGACCCAGCGTGCGGTCTGGCGTAGTAAAGGAAAAAAGACCAGCCCTTCCATTTGTGGCGTATAGCCATATTCGGTTAGCACAATCTGCCCCTGAGAGGTTTGTGCTTCGCTATTTGCCGCTTCTCTCAGTTCTTGACTGAAGGTGGCCTCATCAGGAAATGACCAGCGGAACGCCAGGCATTGCTCCGCTACCTGTCGTACTTTTGCGTCGTCGATGGTTACAGTATCATCCTGGTATTTTTCTTTTTCTTTATCCTGCATATGGCGTCCTTTGCGTACTAATATCAGTGGCTAAATAAGTTAAAAACCGCTGCGCCGGCTGCCAATAGCCGGCTCGCGATGCACAACGGCAGGAAGGTCCAGGCTACGCTGGCGACCGCCGACCGTTATTTCCCGCGACTTGGCTTCGCCGGCGTCAGGCTGACGCTGCGCGCTCTCTACGTTAGTCTTGCGAGACTGGTCGACGGTATCAGTATCGCGCGATGCCGGTGTGTGTACTTGCACAGAACGTTTTTTACCCACGCTTGCTGGTTGGCGCTCTCGTGAATGGGTCTCGGCCAACTCTCGGTGCTCTTCATTGACCGGCACCCGACTCACCGCTTCCAGCGTAATCTCGGGGTAGGCCCCCAGGAAAAATTCTACACGGCGATTTTTGGCCATGCCTTCCGGCGTGTTGTTAGGCGCTACAGGCTGTAGTTTTCCCATACCGATATAATCAGCCTGCTGCGGTCGTACTCCCCGTTCTACCAGCCGCTGCGTTACGTTCCGAGCGCGGGCCAGGCTTAGTTCCTCGTTATAAGCCTTGCTGCCGCGTGCATCGGTGTGGCCTACCACCGCCAGATGGGTATCAGGGAGGTCGCCTTCAAGCACGCCAGCCAGGACACAGAGTATCGGCTCGGAAGAGGCCAATGGTGTGGCTTCGTCGGTGTCAAAGAAAGCCCGATCACCCCATGCTACGCGAATGACCGGTAGATCACGGTCCGTATCGAACAGTGTTTTAGGCAGTAGCAGCTGCTGGTCAATGCTGGGCGCCGGGACGTCACATTTGTCCGCGAGACGGCGAATGCGGTGGATACGATCGGCATGCTCCTGCTCAATCAGCTCGCTTTGACTGGAGAGCTGCGCTCCCTCCGGCTGTTGAACACGAATCGTTGGCTTTTTTGTCGCCATAGTGGCAGCGTTGCAGCCAGCCAGTGCAGCGCAAAGCAGCGCCATGATAGACAAACGTATCATCCTAACTCCAGATACATGATCAAGCTTGCGGGCAATGTATTGGCATCTACTGCGCGCGCGGGAACAAGACTCTAGACGTCTATAGTGCCGCTGTCATCCTTCATACAATTTCCGAGTGCCACCTGTGCGACGTCAGCGTGAGGGGCCGCAAATAGTAGGAGGCGGTATGATAAAGACCTGATAAGCAGGTCGGCTTGCAGCGCGCTTGATCACTGCTGGGCCATACAGAATATACAATTCAGCCTTAAGGATGATAGCGCTGTTTATTATAGCCTTGGCAGGCTGATGAAAACGCCAAACCCTCCCGGGCCAAGGTCTTATACTATAAACGACTATGCCGTGAGACTAAACACCTAGACCGCTTCGCCGTCTTCGGGAAAGCGTAGCGGCCCCAGGCTTTTGTTCACTTCCTTGAGCTGTTCGGCAATTTTGGGGCCGTGGGTCTTGGCCACCCCACGGCGAGGACGTTGTCCAGCACCAAGTGCGCAATCCGCGAGCTCATGGGAGTGTGGATTTCGGTGTCTTCGAACACGTCGTAAAGCGCGAGGGCCACCTCCGCGGCCAGCAGCGAGCCGAGAATCGCCGTCACGTCGTCCATAAAAGCCTTTGGGAAACCTACAGTGCTTTCGCCAATACCGCAGGCGGAACTCTCTATCTGGGAGTGAAGGAGGGTAATGAGGGGCCATCCACAGCCGGTCTTTCCGGGGCGGATGTGGATAAGCTGCAGCGTGACTTTTGGATGACGCTCAATAACTCTCAGAAGATCAGCGCCAACATCCTCCAGGAGCGCCATGTCAGCGTCGAGTCTTTTGAGGGCAGCGCTATCCTTATCGTCGAGGTGCCTCGGGCCACGCGCAGCGAGCGGCCGGTCTATATTGGCGTTGACCCTTTCAAGGGCACCTATCGGCGTAACCACGAGGGGGACTTCCGCTGTAATGAGGCCGAAGTGCAGCGAATGTTCGCCGACCGGCTCGAGCAGCAACCGGCCGATAGCCGCATCCTCGAGTACTTTGACTTCGATGATCTTGATTCCGCCTCGCTCAAACAGTACCGCAATCGGGTGGCCTCGCGGGTGCCCGATCACCCTTGGCTTACCGAGGATGATCTGGGCTTGCTGGCCAAGCTGGGTGGATGGCGCAAGGATCGGCGCAGCGGAGATGAGGGTCTTACCCTTTCGGGCTTGCTGATGTTTGGCAAAGTCGAAGCCATTCAGGATGTCGCAGCCTTACCAGGCTTCCAGCTTGACTATCGTGAGCGCCTGGCTGAAGAGGAGAACACTCGCTGGAGCGATCGGCTTACCATCGACGGCACCTGGGAAGCCAATCTGTTTCAGTTTTATCTGCGTGTTGCCCAGAAGCTTGCACACGACCCGGCACTCAAGGTGCCTTTCAGCGCCGATCGCCGTGGTGAAAGCGATGCCCATGAGGCGTTGAAGGAGGCGCTAGTCAATGCCTTGATCCATGCCGAGCATCACGGTCAGGGCGGCATTGTGGTGGATCGCTTCAAGAACCGTTTCGAGTTCTCCAACCCCGGTACGCTATTGCTTTCGCAGGAGCAGCTGATGGAAGGCGGTGTCAGTGAGTGCCGCAACAAGTCATTGCAGCTGATGTTTCAGCTGCTGGGCGTAGGCGATAAGGCGGGTTCCGGCCTCGACAAGATTCGGCGCAGCTGGCATGCACACCTTTGGCAACCGCCCAGCCTTGGTGAGCGTTTCCGCCCGGATCGGGTCATGCTGACGCTGCCGCTGATCAGCGTGATGCCCGAAGATGTGATGAAAAGGCTGCAGCAGTGTTTTGGTGAGGCCTTTCAGGAGCTCTCTGCTGATGAAGCCCAGACGCTGATCATCGCTGTCCTGGAACAGCAGGTCACCAACCGCCGCTTGCAGGAGATGCTCACCCTGCATCGAGTCGATATCACTCAAATGCTCAGTGGCTTGGTAGAGAAAGGCATGCTGGTGCCCCACGGCCGTCGTCGGGGGGCCTATTACACGCTCCCCCTGGAGATTCCAGCCGACTTGAAGATGGAGGCTGGTATACCTCAAAAGGATGCTAGCTCCCCCCGCAATGAGGAGAGCTTCCCGCATAGCGATATCGCTGAAGACATTCAGGCCTGGCAAGAGCTACAGCAGATAGCGGCCCCGGTTGCAGAAACCAGGCGCGCCCCACCAGAGACGATGCAGATCACGTTACTTCGACTCTGCCGAGGCCGATTCCTTACCCTTGCCCAGCTGTCTGAACTGCTCCAGCGCTCGCCCAAAAATACGGGTGAGCGCCACATTGCTCCCCTGGTTAAGGCGGGCAAGTTGCAACTTCGCTATCCCAACGTTCCGAACCATAGCCGGCAAGGCTATCGCACGGTAGAGGGTGTCACCGAATGACCACGTCCAGGAATATGATCCTCGACACGTTCGCTGGCGTCCCCTTGTGCTTCACCCCGCAATGCGCTGGCCAGAGCCTCCCGTGAAACGCCGCTATCGCGCCAGGGATAAAAACCGGCAGTTCTGCACCAGGCTTTCGATCAGCTCGCCCGCCGGCATTTCGCGGGCCAGCGGTGCGCCTTGGCCTGCCCAGTAGGCGGAAAACTCCGTGCTGTTGCCGGCCGTGGCGGCGGCGGCCAGCGCTTTTCCCGCGGCGTAGGCAATTGGGTAGTCGGGCAGGGCCGGGGCGTCAGGCCGGTCAACGTCTGTGTGCATGCGGTTCACCAGGCCCCGGGCGGGGCGACCTGAGATGACGCTGGTGATTTGCGTATGGTGGCTGCGCTCGCTTTTTAGCGCCCGGCGGTGGGCCGTACCGGCTGCGGACTCGGGGCTCAGGATAAAGGCCGTGCCCAGCTGAGCCCCGGCGGCGCCCAGGTTCAATGCCGCTTCGATGCCCTGGCCATCCATGATGCCGCCGGCGGCAATCACCGGTATGCCGCTTGCGGCGCTGATCAGACGAGTAAGCGCTAGGCTGCCTATTTGCCGGTCGCCCTGCTCGGGGGCGAAGACACCGCGGTGCCCGCCGGCTTCGGCGCCCTGGGCCACTACGGCATCGACGCCCGCGGCCTCCACCATGCGCGCCTCTTCCGGCGTGGTGGCGCAGCCGAAGGTGACGATGCCCGCTTGTTGAAGCGCTTGAATCCATTCCGCAGGCGGCAAGCCGAAGTGAAAGCTGACGACCGCCGGCTTTTCTTCCAGCAGCATGTCCAAAGCCGGGCGGTTGTCGTTAAAGCTTGGGTAGGCGGCGGTGAGCCGGGAGGGGGCTGGCGCCTTGAACTCTTCGAAAAAGGGCTTCAGGTAGCGGATCCATTGAGCCTCACGGGCTGAATCATGTGTCGCTTCGCGGTGGCAGAAGACATTGACATTAAACGGCTTTTCCGTCAGCGCCCGGGTCGCGGCGATCATCTCCCGCGCCTGTTCGGCTGAGCTTGCCCCGATGCCGATGGAGCCCAGCGCCCCGGCGTTGGAGACGGCTGCGGCAAGCGCCGGCGTCGAGACGCCAACCATCGGTGCCTGAACGATAGGGTGCCGAATGCGGGCGAGACGCGTCAGCGAATTGGCAAAGCACATGGTATTCCTCCTTGCTTCATTAGGGCGTGGCGTCGTCTTCGGGAAAGCGCAGCGGGCCGAGGCTTTTTTTCACTTCCCTGAGCTGTTCGGCAAGTTTGGGGCCGCGGGTCTTGGCCACCCCCACGGCGAGCACGTCGACCAGCACCAGGTGCGCAATCCGCGAGCTCATGGGGGTGTAGATTTCGGTATCTTCGAACACGTCGACGTAAAGCGCCAGGGTCACCTCTGCGGCCAGCGGTGAGCCGCTGGGGCACAGGCCGATGACCGTGGCGCCGGCTTCCCGGGCCAGGCGTACGCTTGCCACCAGCGCCCGGGTACGCCCGGTCTGGGAGATGGCCACCACCACGTCGCCTTCCTTGAGCGTGACCGCCGACATGTTCTGCATGTGCGGGTCGGAGTAGGCCGAGGTGGATATCTGCAGGCGGAAGAACTTGTGCTGGGCATCCACGGCTACCGCGCCGGAGGCGCCAAAGCCGTAAAACTCCACTCGGTTGGCGCTGGCCAGGGCGTTGACCGCTTGGCCCAGCGCCTGGTTGTCGATGCGGTCGCGTACCGAGAGCAGCGTGCCCACGGTGGAGTCGAAGATACTGTGGGAAAACTCGGCCACGGAGTCGCTGTCATTCATCGAAAATTGGGCGAACTGGCTGCCCGTGGCCAGCATCTGCGCCAGCTTGAGCTTGAAGTCCTGGAAGCCGCCGCAGCCCAGCGCTCGGCAAAAGCGCACCACGGTGGGCTCGCTGACCTTGGCCTCGGTGGCCAGGTCGACGATGCGCATGTGGATGACTTCTTCGGAGTTTCTCAGCACAAAGCGGGCCACTTTCTGTTCGGAGCGGCGCAGGTGCTCCATGCGGTGTCTCATTTCATCAAACAGGGCACGGCTCACGGCGGGCTCCCGGGTTGTGGCAGCCGCGAAGGCTGCAGTGGCAGAGGGTGCCGGCGTTTACGGGCGGCGGGTCGCATGTTGGGGAATTATCGCACGTTTGGCGCGGTAGGCGGGGCCACGTATCGCCATTTGGGCTATAGTCATCGTGGAGTTTTCATAAAGGAAAACGTCATAAAGGAAGTTTCGGGAGGAACGTCGATCATGCGTAACGTCGAACGTGTCACTTCGGTCAGAGCTCAGCTTCTCGACATTTTCATGGACATGGAGGTAGATGCCCACGAAACCCGCCGCCGCCACTCCGCCAGGCGCCACCTGCGCGCCCGGCGCGGCATCGAGGTGCACCGCGAAATCCAGTCGCTCACCCGGCAGATTGCCGAACTCACCGACCCGCGGGAAGGCAGCCTGCACTGAGCTCTTTTCCGGGTAAACCCTTTGCCGGGCGCCTTGCCGGTCGGGCCGGCCCTGGCGCCATCGCTGCCCGGCGCTCGCCTGAAAAGCCCGGGCCGCTCCGGCTGCCATAAAAAATGAAAATAAATTGGCTGCGGCGCTGGAAATTCGGGTTACTATCCGCTACCTTATGTTACGAGGGGAAAACAAATTTTAGCTTAATCTAAAAAAGGCGCATAACTATGGCAGACTACAAGCCGGGCGATCTACGGGAAGAAATGAACAAGATATATGATAACTTTCAGGAAAAAGTTATCCAAGAAGGCAAGGAGCCCGTAAAAGGTACCAAAGATACATTTAAGTGCCTAGGCAAATATATTCATGCATAATGTCGGTATAATATCAGCTTAGGACGGCAGCATGGTAAGGCGCTTCATCTCTCCTCTGACAGAAACCGACCGACAGGCGTTGACCCATGTCCATCAGTACGGGCAGAAACGC
>NZ_JASSZF010000021.1:0-53147 GCF_031935715.1 Halomonas garicola
CGCTTCCAAGCCCAGGCCGAGGGTCAGAATCTGGGTGCCGTCCATGTCATACCTCCTGTCGTCGTGGAGGTCATATTCTGGCCCAGCTCAGGGGGCGAATTCCACACCCAACGACGAAGAGCCGTTTTTTGTGGGAGAAGCAGCGTCTTTTGGTTAAGGTAGTTGCGCAATAGCGACGCCTTTTGGTTACATTCCAACGATATATAGCGGTCATACATGGCACTCAAGAAATCCCAGCTTTACAGCTCGTTATGGCAATCCTGCGACGAACTGCGCGGCGGTATGGATGCCTCGCAGTACAAGGACTACGTGCTGACGCTGCTGTTCATGAAGTACGTCAGCGACAAGAAGGATTCGCTGATCGAGGTGCCGGAAGGCGGCAGTTTCGCCGATATGGTCGCACTCAAAGGCGATAAAGAGATTGGCGATGGAATCAACAAGATTATCGGCCGGCTGGCGGAAGAAAATGACCTGAAAGGCGTGATCGACCAGGCCGACTTCAACGACGAGACCAAGCTCGGCTCCGGCAAGGACATGCAGGATCGGCTCTCCAAGCTGGTGGCCATCTTCGATCAGCTCGATCTGGGCGCCAACCGCGCCGATGGCGATGACTTGCTGGGCGACGCCTACGAATACCTGATGCGCCACTTCGCCACCGAATCGGGCAAGAGCAAGGGGCAGTTCTATACTCCGGGCGAAGTCTCGCGGGTGATTGCCCAGGTAGTGGGCATCGGCACGGACACGCGCCAGGACGAAACCCTGTACGACCCGACCAGCGGCTCGGGCTCTCTGCTACTGCGCGCCGCCTACGAAGCCCCTCAGGGCATGAGCATCTACGGCCAGGAAAATGACAACGCCACCTGGGCGCTGGCGAAGATGAACATGATCCTGCACGACTATCCCACCGCCGAGCTGTGGCGGGACAACACCCTCTCGCGTCCGTATTTCAAGAATCCCGACGGCAGCCTCAAGACCTTCGACTACGCGGTCGCTAATCCGCCGTTTTCTACCAAGTCCTGGACCAATGGCCTGGACCCGGTAAACGACGAATTCGGCCGCTTCGAATACGGCATCCCGCCGGCGAAAAACGGCGACTACGCTTTTCTGCTGCACCTGATCAAGTCGCTCAAGTCCACCGGCCGCGGCGCCATAATCCTGCCCCACGGCGTGCTGTTTCGCGGCCACGCCGAAGCCGACATCCGCCGCCAGCTTATTCAACGCGGGCTGATCAAGGGCATTATCGGCCTGCCGGCCAACCTGTTCTACGGTACCGGCATCCCGGCCTGCATCCTGGTGATCGACAAAAAAGACGCGGCACAGCGCGACCATATCTTCATGATCGACGCCAGCCGCGAGTTCATCAAGGACGGCAACAAGAACCGCCTGCGCTCGCGGGATATTCACCAGATCGTGGACGTGTTCAACCACCAGCGCGGGCTGCCCGGCTACGCTCGGCGCGTGCCACTGTATGAAATCGCCAGTGAGGCCAACGACTACAACCTCAACATCCCGCGCTACATCGACAGCGCCGAAGCTGAGGACCAGCACGATCTCTATGCGCACCTGAACGGCGGCATCCCCCAGCGCGATGTGGACGCACTCGAAGCCTATTGGGCCGAGCTGCCCGGCCTGCGCGACGCGCTGTTCCGCGATAGCGGCCAGCCCGGCTACCTGGAGGCCAACGTCGAAACCCGGCAGGTCAAGCCCACCGTGCTGGAGCATCCTGCTTTCCAGTCCTTCTCGGCACGCGTCGGTCGAGTCGTCGATAGTTGGGAGTGCGCTAACTGGTCACGTCTGATGGACCTTTCACCGAGTATTCAGCCTCGCCAAGTGATCCATGAGCTCTCCGAGGACTTGCTCGACCGCTTCTACGTAGTGCCCCTGCTGGACCGCTACGCGGTTTACCAGCGCCTGATGGACTACTGGGCCGATGTAATGCAGGACGACGTCCACCTGATTGCCGTTGAGGGCTGGCGGGAAGCGGCTCGGCCCCGCGGCGTGATTCAGAACAAGGAACGCAAGATCAAGGAAGAGCCCGACCTCACCCTCGGCAGCGGCAAAAAGGCGCAAAAGTACAAGCTCGACCTGATCCCGCCCGAGCTGGTTATTGCCCGCTACTTCGCCGACGATCAGGCCATACTTGAAGAGCGCCAGGCCGAGCTGGAAACCGCCGCTCGCGAATTGGAGGAGTTCATCGAAGAGCAGGACGGCGAGGAAGACCCGCTGAGCGAGGTCAAAAACGACAAGGGCAAAGTCAGCAAAACCGACATCCCCAAACGCCTCAAGGCCCTCAAGGGTGAGCCGGAAAGCGACGAGGAAACCGCCGCGCTCAAGCAGTGCAAAAAGCGGATGGACGCCGAAGCCAGCGCCAAAAAAGCCGTCAAGGACGCCCAGACCAAACTTGATCAGGCCGTGCTGAACCGCTACGAGGCACTCACCGAGGACGAGGTCAAACAGCTCGCCGTGGACGACAAATGGCTGGCCGACATCCGCGCCGTCATCGAATCCGAAGTCGAGCGTATCACCAACCAGCTCGCCGGCCGCGTGCGCGAGCTGGAAGAACGCTACGCGGAACCGCTGCCGAGCATCGAGCAGGAAGTGGAGCAACTGGCCGAAAAGGTCACCGGCCACCTGGAACAGATGGGAGTGCGAGTCGATGGCTGAGCAGGGTTCGATATTGAAAGAGGAAACGGTGCGGGATGCATCGCCCACCTATTCGGCAGGAGTATGCATCGCGACTGCAGAGGGTGTGCCGCTTGGGTACAAGCGGACCGAGGTGGGGGTTATTCCAGAGGATTGGGACGTAGTGTCAATTGGGGAACTCGCTAAGACATACAGTGGGGGGACGCCTTCTACCAATCGGCCAGAATATTACGGTGGGGACATCCCCTGGATAACGTCAAGCGACCTGAATCATCGAACAATAAGTGAACCTGAAGGGCGAATTACCAGGCTGGGCTTAGAAAAGTCATCAGCTAAACTCGTGGAGCCGGGGACCTTGGTTGTAGCCCTATATGGTGCAACAGCCGGTGTTTCCGCAATAACTCATGTCCAGGCTGCGATCAACCAAGCGGTGCTGGCAATTGTTACCAAAAATGCTAGTGCTAAGTTTTTGTTGAACATGCTCTCGTTCAAAAAAAATGAGTATGTTGAGAAACTTACTCAGGGCGGTCAGCCAAACTTAAGTGGTGCGTTGGTCCGCTCTATTAAAGTCCCAGCTCCCTCTGAGGAAGAACAATGCGCCATCGCCACCGCGCTGTCTGACGCGGACGCGCTGATCGCATCCCTAGACCGCCTGATCGCCAAAAAGCGCGCCATCAAACAGGCCGCCATGCAACAACTCCTCACCGGCCAGACCCGCCTGCCGGGCTTCACCGACGAGTGGGGGACGGAGCGGTTGGGGGAGATTGCGGATATTCGGAGCGGTGGTACGCCAAGCACAGCTATGCCGGCATTCTGGAATGGTGATGTTCCATGGTGTACGCCAACGGACATTACCGAACTGGGGGGTCGCAAATATCTTTCGGGAACAGAACGCACGATATCCCATGCCGGCCTTCGAGCGAGCTCTGCCGAAAGCATGCCTTCGGGGTCCATAATTATGACAACGCGCGCAACGATCGGCGAGTGCGCGATCAATACAGTGCCGATGACAACCAACCAGGGATTCAAGAATTTAATTCCTTCGAGTTGTGATGCGGAGTTTCTTTATTACTTGATGACCACAAAGAAGGCACAACTGATCCAACTGTGCGGCGGCAGCACATTTTTGGAGATCGGCAAAAAATCCCTTCTTGCTTTCGAAGTGGCGCTGCCCCAGAGCCATCAAGAGCAGCAGGCCATCGCCACCGTCCTCTCTGATATGGACAGTGAAGTCGAAGCCCTGGAACACCGCCGCTACAAGGCCCGTCAGCTCAAACAGGGCATGATGCAGCAGCTTCTTACCGGGCGAGTCCGACTGGTTGAGCCGGAGGTAGAAAACGTAAGGGAGGCCAGCGCATGAGCACCGTCGGCCAACGCGACTGCTTTGCTCAACAATCGGCACAGGCGAGGTGATCCATGAGTGATCTCGTCATCTTTGACGCTGATGAGCAGCGCGTGGAGGTGCGGCTGGAGGGGGAGACCGTCTGGCTGACCCAGCGGCAAATGGGCGAGTTGTTCGGGACGACGGCGGAAAACATCCTGATGCATCTGAGGAATGTTTTTCGCGACCAGGAGCTGGATGAGTCGGCAACTACTAAGGATTTCTTAGTAGTTCGCCAAGAGGGTAACCGCCGGGTTCGGCGTCAGCTCAAGCACTATAACCTCGATGCCATCATCTCCGTGGGCTACCGGGTCAGCTCCCTGCGCGCCACGCGCTTTCGCCAATGGTCCACCCGTGTGTTGCGCGACCACCTCACACAGGGCTATAGCCTGAACGAACACCGGCTGGCGCAACGCGGGTTGCAGGAGCTGGAGCAGGCGGTCGATGTGCTCGGAAACACCTTGGTGCGTCAGCAACTGGTGAGCGACATCGGGCGCGATGTGATCGGTCTGGTACTCGGCTATGCCCGTACCTGGCGCTTGCTGCTCGACTACGACGAAGGCCAGCTCGAACTGCCCGCCGATGGTGTGCCGGCGCGGGGCGTGCTGGATTTGGGCGAAGCGCGCCGGGCGCTAGATGCTTTGGCGATGGAATTGAAAAGCCGCGGTGAGGCCAGCGAACTGTTTTCTCGCGACCGTGGTGACGGATTGGCCGCCATCCTCGGCAGCATTGAGCAAACCATGTTCGGCGAGCCGCTGTACAAGAGCCGCGAAGAACGCGCTGCCCATTTGTTGTATTTCGTGATCAAGAACCACCCTTTTGCCGACGGCAACAAACGCTCGGGGGCGTTTCTGTTTCTGCTCTATCTGCGTCAGGAGGGCATGCCGCTGACGCTGGACGAAAACGCTCTGACGGCATTGACGCTGTTGATTGCCGAAAGCGACCCCAAGGCCAAGGATCTGATGGTGCGGCTGGTGATGCACCTGCTTGCGCCGGGCGGCGTAGCAAACAAAAAATCGGGAGCGAATTGATGAACACCGTCGGCCAGCGCGAACGCCTGACTCAACGGCAAGTCATCCGGTTTTTTCAGCAGGAGCTGGGTTACCGCTACCTGGGCGACTGGAAAGATCGCGAGGGTAATCGCAACGTCGAAGAAACGCTGCTGCGCGATTGGCTGACGCGGCAGGGCCATGACGAGCGCGTGATTAGCCGCGCCCTGCGCGAGCTGGATCAGGCGGCGGCGCTTTCCGGCAGCAAAACGCTGTACGACGCCAACCGGGCGGTGTACGAGAAGCTGCGCTACGGCGTGCGCGTCAAGCCGTCGGTGGACGAGCAGACCGTCACTGTCTGGCTGATCGACTGGGATAACCCCGAGAACAACGAATTCGCCGTGGCCGAGGAGGTCACGGTGGCCGGGGCCAATACCAAGCGCCCGGATGTGGTGCTGTATGTCAACGGCATCGCCCTGGGCGTGCTGGAGCTCAAGCGCTCCACCGTGGCGGTGGCCGAGGGCATCCGCCAGACGCTGGATAACCAAAAGCCCGAGTTTATCCGGCCGTTTTTTGCCACCGCCCAGCTGGTCATGGCCGGCAATCCCACCGAGGGCCTGCGCTACGGGGTGATCGAGACGTCCGAGAAGTACTGGATGGCGTGGCGCGAGCCGTCCGAGCTCGAAGACCCGTTGGAGCGTGGTCTGTACCAGCTCTGCCGCAAGGAGCGGCTGTTGGAGGTCGTCCACGACTTCATGGTGTTCGACGCCGGCACCAAGAAAACCTGCCGGCACAACCAGTTTTTCGGCGTGCGCGCGGCGCAGGATCACGTGCAGCGCCGGGAAGGTGGCGTTCTCTGGCACACCCAGGGCAGCGGCAAGTCGCTGACCATGGTGTGGCTGGCCAAGTGGATTCGTGAACACGTGAACGATGCCCGGGTGCTGGTGATTACCGACCGCACCGAGCTGGACGAGCAGATCGAGAAGGTTTTCAAGGGCGTGGACGAGCAGATCCACCGCACCAGGAGCGGCGCCGACCTGATCGATGTACTCAACCGCAGCGACGAGTGGCTGATTGCCTCGCTGATCCACAAGTTCGGCGCTTCCGACGAAGGGGATGTCGACGCCTTCATTCGGGATATACGCAGCCACCTGCCCAAGGGTTTTGCGGCCAAGGGCAATCTGTTTGTGTTCGTGGACGAATGCCACCGCACTCAGTCCGGCAGCCTGCACGAGGCCATGAAGGCGCTGCTGCCGGAGGCCATGCTGATCGGCTTTACCGGGACGCCGCTGCTGAAAAAGGACAAGCGCAAGAGCATCGAAGTCTTTGGTCCTTACATCCATACCTACAGGTACGACGAGGCGGTAAGCGACGGCGTAGTGCTCGACCTGCGCTACGAAGCAAGGGATATCGACCAGCGCGTGACGTCCCAGAAACGGATCGACCAGTGGTTCGAGCTGAAGACCCAGGGCCTGAACGACTACGCCCGCGCCCAGCTGAAAAAGCGCTGGGGGACGCTGCAAAAAGTGCTCAGCTCCCGGGATCGGCTGGAAAAAATCGTCGCCGATATTCTCTGGGACATGGCCACGCGAGACCGGCTGATGAGCGGCCACGGCAACGCCATGCTGGTGGCCGGCAGTATCTATTCGGCCTGCCGGCTGTTCGAGATGTTTGAGAGGACCGAGCTCAAGGGCCAGTGCGCCATTATCACGTCCTACGTGCCGTCCGCTGTCGAGATCAAGGGCGAGGCCACCGGCGAAGGCGAAACCGAAAAGCTGCACCAGTACGATATCTACCGCCGCATGCTGGCCGATCACTTCCAGGAGCCGGAAGATACCGCCGTCAACAAGGCGGAAACCTTCGAGAAGGAGGTGAAGAAGCGCTTCATCGACGAGCCGGGGCAGATGAAGCTGCTGATCGTGGTGGACAAGCTGTTGACCGGCTTTGACGCGCCGCCGGCGACCTACCTCTATATCGACAAGAACATGCGCGACCACGGCCTGTTTCAGGCCATCTGTCGAGTCAACCGTCTGCATACCGACGACAAGGAAGTCGGCTACATCATCGACTACAAGGACCTGTTCAAGTCCCTGGAGCAGTCCATCCAGGACTACACCGGCGGCGCCTTCGATGCCTTCGACGCCGAGGACGTGGAAGGACTGCTTGAAGACCGCCTGGAGAAGGCGCGGGAACGGCTGGAAGAAACCCGGGAAGCGGTTAAGGCGCTGTGCGAGGGGGTCGAGCCGCCCGGGGACAGCGCCGCCTACCGACGCTATTTTGTCGGCCCGAGCGACGCACCCGAGGTACAGAAGGATAACGAGCCCAGGCGTCTGGCCCTGTACAAGCACGTCGGCGCCTTTCTGCGCGCCTATGCCGACCTGGCCAACGAGATGCGCGAGGCCGGCTATAGCGACGCCGAAGCCGCCGCCATCAAGGCGGAGGTGGAGCACTACGAAAAAGTCCGCGAAGAGGTGAAGCTGGCCAGCGGCGACTACATCGACATGAAAATGTACGAGCCGGCCATGCGTCACCTGCTCGATACCTACATCCGCGCGGAAGACAGCGAGAAACTCTCGGCCTTCGACGACATGACGCTGGTCGAGCTGGTCGTCGAGCGCGGCGAAGAGGCAGTCGACAGCCTGCCGTCGTCGATATCCGGCGACCGCGAGGCAATGGCCGAAACCATCGAGAATAACGTCCGACGGCTGATTATCGACGAGATGGCGGTCAACCCTAAATACTACGAGACAATGTCTGAGCTGCTCGACGCCCTGATCGAGCAGCGCCGCCAGGAGGCCCTGGAGTACAAGGAATACCTGCGCAAGGTTGTCGAGCTGACGCGGCAGGTAGCCCGGGAGGAAGAGAAAAGCGACTATCCCGACGGGATCGATACGCCGGCCCGGCAGTCGCTTTATGACAATCTGGGTCAGAACACTGAGCTGGCTATCCGGCTCGATGAAAAGGTTCGGTCCGTAAAGAAGGCGGATTTTCGGGGCAACAAGTTCAAGGAGCGCGAGGTGCGCAATGCCATCGCCTCCGTGCTGGACACAGAGATAAGAGAGACCGGCGGCGCTGATACGGAAGCCGTCTTCGAACTGGTGAAAAACCAGCATGATTACTGAGCACCGCCGTATTGAAGTGAGCGGCATCCCCGTGGAGATCCGACGCAAGGCGATCAAGAATCTGCACGTGGGTGTCTACCCGCCGCACGGCAGGGTGCGGGTAGCCGCACCGCTGCATCTGGACGACGAGGCCGTGCGCCTGGCTATTGTCGCGCGCCTGAGCTGGATTCGAAGTAAACAGCAGGGATTTGCGCGTCAATCGCGTCAATCGCGCAGGGAGATGGTAACCGGCGAGAGCCATTACTTCGAGGGTAAGCGCTATCGGCTGGATGTGGTGGAACAGTCAGGCAACCCGCGCGTGCGCGTGATCAACAACAGCACCCTTGAGCTGCGAGTCCCGCCGGGTACGGACAGGGCAGGCCGGCAGCAGGCGCTCGACCGCTGGTATCGACGCCAGCTTAAAGCGCGAGTTCCGGAACTGCTGACACACTGGGAGGGCGTGGTTGGCGTCGACATTGCGGATTGTCGTGTCAAGAAGATGAAGACCAGGTGGGGCAGCTGCACTATCCAGGCGAGACGCATCTGGCTGAATCTGGAACTTGTGAAGAAATCGCCCCGCTGCCTGGAATACATCATCGTGCATGAGATGGTGCATCTGCTGGAGCGTCACCACACCGATCGCTTTCGTGCGCTGATGGATCAATGCTTGCCGGACTGGCGCTTGCGCAAGGCTGAGCTCAACCAAACCCCGCTGGCCCATGAAGACTGGGGCTATTAAACAGCAACGCTATTAGGCGGGTTTACCGGGAGCGTTGAGTTATCGGGTATTAGCTATGCCGACTCTGAGTCATAGCCTTTTGCATGACCGGTAGTGGGAGAGGAGCACAATGCTGTGTTGAGGCAGTGTCTTCGCGGGCTAAAGCCCGTTTATGCCCACCCTCTGGGTGCTCGCACCAGGCCAGCTATCTCAGTGTCAAAATGGCGTTGTTTTCACGCTAGTCTGCGAAAAACCGAACAAGGGGCAGTAGGGAATACCCGATCCGGTATTGCCGGGCAAAGCCATTCCTGCGCCGCATTGTTATATTCTCTTATAGAATATATGGCGCATGTTATTAACCCGCTTGGCTATAAAACGGTTGTAATATAATGTGGCGCCCTCATTTAGGCCTTCACTTGCTCACCACGGTGGTTGTTATGCACTGGATCTGGAAAAAATACGCCGATACCTCGCTGATCGCGCGGGTCACGATTGCGCTGGTGGCGGGCGTCGCCGTGGGGCTTTTGGGTAGCCAGGAGACGGTTGGGTGGCTTGCCCCGCTGGGCGAACTGCTGCTCAAGCTGCTGACCTTTCTTATCGTGCCCATTGTACTGTTTACCCTGATGGTGGGGGTCAACCAGTCCCGGGAGGGCAGCGTCGGCCGCATCGGGCGCAAGGTGTTTTTGTATTATCTGGCAAGCTCGGCGCTGGCGATTATCGTCGGGCTTGCCGTGGCGTCGCTTTTCAACCCGGGAAGCGGCATGACCCTGGACGACAGCGCGAGCTTCTCGGTGCCGGATAACCCGGGGCTGGTCAGCGTGCTGCTTAACATCGTACCGGGTAATATCCTCGAGGCGTTCACCGAGCTCAACATGCTGGGCATCATCTTTACCGCGCTGGTGTTTGGCATTGCGCTATTGAAGCTGCGCGAGTCCGGTACCGAGCGCCAGGCGGCGCTGGGCGAGCGACTGTACGAGGTGTTCGAGGCGCTCAACGAGATAACGCTAAAGGTCATGGGCGGGGTGCTGCACTACGTGCCCATCGGGGTGTTTGCCATCGTCGCCGATACCGTGAGCCGCCAGGGCATGGGCACGCTGCTGTCGCTGGGGGACATGGTGCTGGTGCTGTATCTGGCGCTGGGTGTCCAGCTGCTGCTTTACTGCGGCGCCATGCGGCTTTTCGGCGTGCGGCTGAGGGCGTTTTTCCGCGAGGCGCGCACGCCCATGGCGACGTCCTTCGCCACTCAAAGTAGCTCCGGCACGCTGCCGTTGACCATCAACGCCGCCGATCGGCTGGGCGTTCCCAAAACCATCTACGGCTTCAGCCTGCCGCTGGGGGCGACCCTGAACATGGACGGCGCGGCTATCCGCATTGCCATTTCGGCGGTGTTTGCCGCCAACGTCATCGGCGCGCCGCTGGACTTTATGAGCATGGTGCAGATCGTGCTGATCGGCACCCTGGTGTCGGTGGGCACCGCCGGCGTGCCCGGCGCGGGCATCATCATGATCGCTACGGTGTTTGCCCAGGTGGGCCTACCCATCGAGACCGTGGCGCTGCTCACCGCCATCGACGCCCTGGTGGGCATGGGCTGCACCGCGCTGAACGTGACCGGGGATCTGGTCGGTACCTCGATCATTGCCCGCAGCGAGGGTGACAAGCTTGCCGAGACGCCGCCTGGGGCGACCTGCGGGGCGGAAAGCTGATAGCGTCGAAACCACCACACCGGCATCCACTCAGCCGGTACCCATTCAAGAAGGAGAGACGGCGATGATCGCGGATCACGAGCGGACGTATCTGGAGAGAAGCGTCGAGCTTGCCAAAGAAGCGCTGGCGGCGGGCGACGAGCCGTTTGGCAGCCTGCTGGTCAGCGCCGACGGCAAGGTGCTGCACGAAGACCGCAACCGCATTGCCGGCGGCGACAATACCCGCCACCCGGAGATCGCGCTGGCCTACTGGGCGGTAGAGAACCTGACGCCTGCGGAGCGCGCTGCGGCCACCGTGTATACCTCCGGCGAGCACTGCCCCATGTGCGCCGCCGCCCACGGCTGGGTGGGGCTCGGGCGCATTGTCTACGTCAGCTCGTCAAGGCAGCTGGGCGGGTGGCTTTCTGCCATGGACGTGCCGCCGCCGCCGGTAGCGACGCTGCCCATCGAGCAGATCGTCCCCGGCATTACCGTCGACGGCCCGGTGCCGGAGCTTGCCGCTACCATGGAAGCGCTGCACCGCGAGTATCACGGCCGCTAGTCGATCACTCTGACGGTGACCTGGGCGACGCCGCGCTGAATGATGTTCAGTTTGCGCGCGGCGCGCTTGGAGAGATCAATAATGCGCCCGCGCACGTAGGGGCCGCGGTCGTTGACCACGACCTTGACGGTTTTGCCGGTGTCGGGCCGGGTGACCAGCACCTTGGTGCCCAGCGGCAGGGTCGGGTGCGCGGCGGTCAGCGCCTGCTGATCGAACGGCGTGCCGCTGGCGGTGAGCGCGCCCTGGAAGCGGTCGCTGTAATAGGACGCCTTGCCTTTTTGCGCGTCCGGCGTGGTAGCGGCCAGGGCGCAGCCGCTGATGAACGCAATAAGCAGCCCGGCGATCAGCGCCCGGGCGGGCCCTGTGATGAAGAAAAAGCGGTTAGCCATCGGCATTTCTCCCGGATGAGAGACAAAGCGTAGCATGCTTTGGCCGTCGCCGGGCACCGCGGCGGCGACGGCCGGCGTTTTACCCGTGACGGTTGAAGTAGGCCTGCATTACGGCAATCACTCTGTCGATATCGGCGTCGCTGACGTCCCGGTGGGTCACCAGCCGGGCGCTTCCCAGGAGATCGATCATAATGCCGTTCTCGCCAAGCCAGTCGGCCAGCGGCGCAACGTGCTCCTGGGGGAAGTCGGCAAATACCATGCTGGTCGCGCGCGAGGTTACGGTAACGCCGGGGAGCTCGGCCATGCCCCGGGCCAGGGTTTCTGCCCGGCGGTGGTCGTCGGCAAGGCCTGACAGGTGGTGCTCCAGGGCGTGCCAGCAGGCCGCGGCGATAATGCCCGACTGGCGCATGCCGCCGCCGGTGACCTTGCGCCAGCGCCGCGCCCGGGCGATCAGCTCGGTCGAGCCCACGAGCACCGAGCCCACCGGGGCGCCCAGGCCCTTGGAGAAGCACAGCGAGACGCTGTCGAACGGCTCGCACAGCGCGGCCAGCGGGGTGTCCGTGGCCACTGCGGCGTTGAACAGCCGCGCGCCGTCCAGGTGGGTGGCAAGGCCGTGCTCCCGGGCCAGCGCCGTGGCCGCCAGGGTGTAGTCGTGGGGCATTACCTTGCCGCCGATGGTGTTTTCCAGCGCCAGCAGCCGGGTGCGGGCAAAGTGGAAGTCGTCGACCTTGATCGCCGCGCGGATCTTTTCCAGGGGCAGGGTGCCGTCGTCGGCGTTTTCCACCGGCTGGGGCTGGATGCTGCCGAGCACTGCCGCGCCGCCGCCTTCAAAGCCGTAGGTGTGGGCCTGCTGGCCGACGATGTATTCGTCGCCGCGCTCGCAGTGGGCCATCAGCGCTACCAGGTTGCTCTGGGTACCGCTGGGAAACAGCAGCGCGTCTTCCTTGCCGGCGGTGTCGGCCACGGCCCGCTCGAAGGCGTTGACCGTGGGGTCGTCGCCCCATACATCGTCGCCCACCGGGGCGGCGCACATGGCTTCATACATGGCCTGGGTGGGCCGGGTGACGGTATCGCTGCGCAGATCGATCATGATGGCTCCCTGCAAAAAAGGGGTGACGGGCCCCAGTGATAAAACAAAGCTGACAAAAAATAAACCCGGGCGGGTGCCGGCTTATGGCCCCGCTACTGATAGCCCCTGGCCTGCAGGCGGAACAGCGCTGCGTAGCGCCCGTTTTGCGCCAGCAGCTCGGCGTGGGTGCCGCGCTCGATGATGCGCCCGCTGTCCACCACCAGAATCTGCTCGGCGCTTCTCACCGTGGAAAAGCGGTGCGAGATCAGGATCGTCATCTTGTCCTTGCTGTGCTCGCGAAAGCGGGCGAACACCTCGGCCTCGGCGGCCGGGTCCATGGCCGCGGTGGGTTCGTCGAGCACCAGGATGTCGGCGTTTTCGCGCATGTAGGCCCGGGAGAGGGCGATTTTTTGCCACTGCCCGCCGGAGAGCTCCTGGCCGTTTTTGAACCAGCGGCCCAGCTGGGTGTGGTAGCCCGCGGGCATCTGGCGGATAAAGTCGTCGGCCATGCCGTGCTGGGCGGCGTCCTGCCAGCGGGCTTCATCGCTGAAGGCGTGGGTGTCGCCGACGCCGAGGTTTTCGCCCACGGGCAGCTGGTAGCGCACGAAATCCTGGAAAATCACCCCGATGCGCTCGCGCAGAGCCACGGCGTCCCAGTCGCGAAGGTCGGTGCCGTCGAGCAGGATGCGCCCTCGGGTAGGGGAGTAAAGCCGGGTCAGCAGCTTGATCAGCGTGGTCTTGCCCGAGCCGTTTTCCCCTACCAGCGCCAGGCTCTGGCCGGGCACCAGGTGCAGCGAAATGCCGTGGAGCACTTCCTTGCCGCCGGGGTAGGCGAAGCTCACGCCCTCGAAGCGCAGGCCGTCGCCGGGTGTCTCGCCCCGCGTCTCGGTACCGGCTTCGGCCTCCACCGGGTGCTCCAGGTACTCGTAGAGGTTGGAGAGGTAGAGGTTGTCCTCGTACATGCCGCTGATCGCCGTGAGGCTTGCCGACAGCGCGCTCTGGCCCTGCTTGAACACCATCAGGTACATGGTCATCTGGCCAAGCGTCAGCGCGCCCATGACGGTTTCGGCGACGACCCAGCCGTAGGCGGCGTAAAACGTCAGCGTACCCAGAATGCCCAGGGCAAAGCCCCAGGTCTCGCGGCGCAGGGTCAGCTTTCGCTCTTCGGCAAAAAGGCGGTTGAAGATGGCCCGGTAGCGCTCGAGGAACAGGTTTTCCAGGCCGAACAGCTTGACCTCCTTGATGCTGTCTTCCCGGGCGAGCACGGTTTCCAGGTACATCTGCATCCGCGACTGGGGCGAGCGCCAGCGAAAGAGGCGAAACGCCTCGCCGGAAAACTTCGCCTCGGAGAGAAACACCGGAAGCGCCCCCGCCACCAGAATCAGCAGCGCCCAGGGCGAAAACTGCACCAGCAGCACGCCGAAGCTGCCCAGCGAAATGGCGTTTTGCAAAAGCGAAAACGTCTTGTTGACCAGCCCCAGCGGCCGGGTGGAGGCCTCCCGGCGGGCCCGGGTGAGCTTGTCGTAAAGCTCGGAGTCCTCGAACTGGGCAAGCGAGAGCGTGCCGGCCTTCTCCAGGATCATGACGTTGACGCGGTGGCCAAGGCGCGCGCGCAGCAGCGACTTCTGCGCGTCCAGGCCGCGCTGGGCAAGCGCAATCAGGCCGATGATCGCGCCTTCCAGCGCTACCAGCCACAGCACCGGCCCAAGGCTTTGGATAAGCGGCGGGGCGGCGTCGGCCTCCTGAACTTCCATGGCGGCGACCACGCCGTCGACGATCAGCTGGCCCACCCAGGCGGCCACCGCCGGCAGCACCCCGGCGACCAGGGTGGCAAGCGCAAGCCCCACCATCATCAGCCGGGAGGTTTGCCATACCAGCAGAAGCGCCCGGCTGCTGTAGCGAAAAACGCCGAAAAAGCCGCTCACCGGAGCGGCGACAGTAGGGCTATGGCGCGAGGCGTGGGAGGCAGACAAGGAATCAGTACGCTAGCGCCGGGCCAGCTGACGGGCCGTGCCGTCGCTGCAGCTGAGCCGCGCCGTGCTTGCCAGCCACTCGTCATCGGGGTAGTAGGCAAACACGTACTGTTCGTTTTTCAGGCTGTCGATCAGCGGGTAGGTGACCTCGGAGCGCACCGCCGGGCAGCCGTGGCTGCGCCCCAGCCGGCCGGTCTTGTCGATGAAGGCGTTGCTGACGTAGTCGGCGCCGTGAATGACGATGGCGCGCTCAAACGCCAGATCGTTGACGTTAGGCTCAAGGCCCTCCAGGCGCAGCGAGTAGCCGTTGCGCCCGTAGTAGCTGTTCAGGGTGCGAAACAGTCCCAGGCTGGACTGGTGGCTGTCCGGCGTGTTGGAAAACGACGTGGCCAGCGCGTTGCCCGAGCCCTGGCCGTGGGACACCAGCTCCTTGAACAAAAGCCGGTGGTGCTCAAGATCAAACACCCACAGGCGCGGCTGGGAAGACGGCCGGGAAAAGTCGATGAGCGCCAGGCGCTCGGCGCCGGGGTCGGCGCAGCTAAGCGACTCGGCCGCCATACGCAGCGCCTGGGGCGTGGCGTTTGGGGCGAGCTGCTTGAGCCGGTGGAGCAGCGGCGAGGTGCCGGCGGCGGGGGTAGTGGCCACCTGTGCGGAGAAATCAGCGGCCGGCAGTGGTAACGTGAAAGCGCCAAGGGACAGGCTCAGCAGCAGCGCCGAGGCTTTGAAGCGAAACGCCATGTCATCATCCTTGAAGATGAATAAAAAATGACCGGCCGGGCAGCCAGGCTCTGCCTCATGGCGGGCACGGTAAGGAAAGCCCGAGATAGCTTCGCTTTGCTCGCTACGACGTGGAGGGTATGCGCGCCCTTCCCGCTATTGTCGTCGCGAGGAGCGCAGCGACGTGGCGATCTCATGGCAAGTCCAGGAGCGCTATTCTAACCCAAGGGGACATTCATGGATAAGACGCGGCGAAGAAAAAGCGGCGGAACGCCGGGGAAAACGATGGGTCTCGCGGCCCTGGCGCTCAGCGCCGCGCTGGCGTCCGGCCCTGCGGTGGCTCAGGCGCCGTCTGCCGGAGCCCTGGCGGAAGAGACCGCCAGGGCAGAAAGCCGGGCGGACGAGCTTCCGGTCGCGGCGTTTTATCAAGCCGCGCAGCAGCAGCCGACGTGGCACAGCGCGAAGCAGGTGGAAGCCCTGGTCAGGGCGCTAAAAACGCTACGTAGCGACGGCCTCGTTCCCGCGGACTATCTCAAGGGCTCTCTCAAGGACTATCCCCAGGACTATCTCGAGGCGGATGGCGGGGCCCGGCCGCTGGAAGCGGCGTTTGCGCAAAGCCGAGACGACGCCGAGGCCCGGGCGGCGTTCGACGTTCGCGCGACCCGGGCGCTGCTGCTGGCCCTTGATCACCTTCAGCGCGGCCGCCTCGACCCCGAAAAGCAGGTGCCGGGGTGGGAGACCGCCCGGGCGGAAAGGCGCTATTCGATGGCCCGGGTGGTCGACGCCGTTAACGACGCCGACATAGAGCAGGCGCTTTCGCTGGCGCGGCCGGAACTGCCGGCCTACGGGGCGCTGCGCGAGGCGCTCAAAACGTATCGGGCGCTGGGGGGGCAGACGAACGCGCCGCTGGTGCCCAGCGACGAGGCTCTGCGCCGCGGCAACGAGGGCGATGCGGTCACCGCGCTGCGCCGCCGGCTGGCCTACTGGGGCATGCCCGAGGTGCTGCCCGGCGATCCGGCCGCCTACGCCCGGATAGACGCCGAGGCGCCGGACCTGCGGCGCTTCGACGCCGAGCTGGAAACGGCGGTCAAGCGCTTTCAGCGCCGCCACCTGCTCGATGAAGACGGCGTGGTGGGCGGCAAGACCCGCCGGGCGCTCAACGCCTCGGTGCGCTCCCGGGTGGATGCGCTGCGGGTCAACCTCGAGCGCGCCCGCTGGATGCAGCCCGTGATCGCGCGCGAGCCCGGAGTATGGGTGGATATCGCCGGCTACCGCATGCACTACACCCGCCCGGGCGGCGCGCGCTGGTCGTCGCGAGTGATCGTTGGCCGGTCCGGGCGCGAAACGCCGGTGCTCCACTCGGCGATCACCCACTTGACCGTGAACCCGACCTGGACGGTGCCGCCGACCATCTGGCGGGAGGACGTGCTGCCCCGGCTGCGGCGCGGGGCTTCGGGCTACCTCAACCGGCGCAACATGCAGGTAGTGGGCCCCGACGGGGCGCGGCTCGACCCGGCGAGCATCGACTGGCAGGCGCCGGGCAACGTTATGCTGCGCCAGTCCGCGGGGCCGAGCAATCCGCTGGGGCGCATGGTGGTGCGCTTTCCCAACAGTCAGCTGATTTACCTGCACGACACGCCGTCCCGGGGGCTTTTCAACCGCGACCGGCGGGCGCTGAGCTCGGGCTGCGTGCGGGTGGAAGGCGTGCGCGAGCTGGTGCGCATGCTGCTGGAAGACACCGGAAGCCGCCACCGGCTGGGTACGCTTTTGCAGCGCAGCCAGAGCGATCTGAACGTCACCCTGCCCGAGCGGATCCCGGTGGCGCTGGTGTATCTGACGGCCTGGCCCGATGAGGCCGGCGAGGTGACGTTTCGCCCGGATATCTACCGCCGCGACGATGCGCTGCTGCGGGCGCTTTAGCGCGGACGGCCGGTAGGCAGGCATAAAAAAGCGCCGCCTCGGCAAGAGGCGGCGCTTTTGTCTGGAGAGAAGGTGCCCGGCGGGAAGGTTAGCTGTCGCTGTCGTCGTCTTCCTCGTGGCGGCGGTAGGAGGCCACGCTGACGGTGCCTGTATCGCCGCTTTCCAGCGCGGCGACCATGGGCTCGGCCTGCTTCTGGAACGCCACCAGCGTATCGCCGTGCAGGCGGGTATTTTCCGGCAGATCGACTTTCATGGCGTTGACCGGCGCGTTATTCACGTGGACTTCGTAGTGCAGGTGCGGGCCGGTGCTGCGTCCGGTGTTGCCGGAAAGCGCGATGCGATCGCCCATTTCCACCCGGTCGCCCTTGTTGACCAGCGCCTGGGAGAGGTGCAGGTAGCGGGTGCGATAGCCATTGTCGTGGCGGATGACGACATAGCGGCCGGCCGCATAGTGCTTGACCACGCGCTCCACGCGCCCGGCGGCAGGGGCGGTGACCGGGGTGCCGATGGGCATGGCGAAGTCGGTGCCGTTGTGCGGGCTGGTGCGGCCGGTGACCGGGTGTTTACGATACGGGTTGAAGTTAGAGCTCAGCCGGTAGCTGCCCTCGAAGGGGTAGCGGGCAAAAGCCGGGTCGAGGCTGTCGCCCCCCGGCGTATAGAAGTTGTTGTTGTCGGGATTGCGGACCAGGGTCAGATTCATGCGCTGGCCCTGGTACTTCACCGCCAGGACCCGGGAGCCCAGCGACTCGCCGTCGATCATGTCGGATTCGACGAGCACCTGGAATTCGTCGCCGCGGCGGCTGTCGCGGCGGAAGTCATATTTCTTTTTCAGCAGGCGGGTCAGCTTGGTGACCGAACGGCTGTCGAGACCGGTAGCCTCGGCCGAGCGGGCGAAGCTGCCGCTGACGGTGCCGGCGTAAAGGCGCTGCACGGGCTCGCCCTTGCGCTCGATGGACCTGACGTCAAGGTCGCCGTCGCGGCGGTCGATGAGCACGCCGTCGCGGACGTTTTTCATTATCTTCAGCGTCAGCAGCTTGCCGTTTTCGTCCAGCTGGTAGTCAAAGCTCTGGCCGACACGCCAGCGGCTAAAGATATTCGAATCGGGAAGCTCGTCCAGCAGATCGAGGACTTCGCTGTAGCCCAGGCCCAGCTCGTTCTGGGCCATGACGGCAAAGGTCTCGCCGGAGCTGACGGTGTGGGTTTGCCACTGGGGCACATAGGTCTTTTCCGCGGCGAGCTCCAGCGGCAGAAAGGACACTTCGTCAAAGCTGTCGATGCCGTAGTCTTCGTACGAGGTGGCGTCTGCTATCGGCGCCTGATTCTCGGTAGCGTCGGCGCTGTCTTTCGCGCCAATGCCGGCGTCGGCGCTGTTGGCGGCGAGCATGCCGCTGGCCAGAGTGCCGATGACGGTGGCCATGTGCTGCGCGCCTTCATCCAGCGGCGTCTTGTCGCTGGCGGCGAGGCGCTGGGCGGGGAGCTCTAGAACGTCGTCCAAAGGCTCGGCCGTCGCGCTTCGGATCACGTCCAGGTTAATCACCTCCGACGCCCTGAGATCCTTCAGGGGGATGTTGTCGCGAGTGGCGTCGAGCAGGCGGGAGGCTTCATCGATAGCGGTGGCCACCGGGGTTCTGGCGCGCTGGGCACCGGTTTTGGCCAGCGCCGGCAGGCTGGGCGCGGCGTCATCGGCAAGCGGGACGAGCACGTTCTTTACCGGCGCGTCTGGCTGGCTATGATGTTGATAGGTCGTGAGTAACTTTTGTCCGCCCAGCACGGTGACCATGGTGGCCACGGGTAACAGTAAAAATTTATGCGTGCGGGGCAGCGAATGAAGGATTCGCAACATGAGTGAAAAGGCCGCCAAATCGTGTCGAAAAAAACATCTGTAAGGAGTAAGCCACGAAACCTTAACTCATGCGCGAGGAAGTGCATAGACTGTACATCCATACACAAACTCGGTATTTAATACAAGGCTGAAACCGTAGTTGGACAGCCGCGGGGAAAAGTTTGACAGCGGGGCGGGCACCGCCGGGCGAATCCGGCGAATTTCGGCACTGGCTGGGGCGCATGCAAAACGGGCACCCCGAAGGGTGCCCGTTGACGATGTTGTCGGCGTGCTCAGGCTCAGTTGTTACGGTTGCCCATGTCGTCGTTGCGGTTGTCCACGCCGTCGTTACCCATGTCAGAGGCGGCGTCCTTGGTTTTCTGCCAGGCGTTCTGGGCGCCTTCCTGGGTAGTTTGCCAAGCGCTCTTGGCGCCTTCTTCCGTGGTTTGCCAGGCGTCTCTGGCGTTGGACTTCGCCTGCTTCCACCAGTCGTTGTTATAGGCCGGGAACTGCTCCATCTCTTCGGAGGTGGCGTCGACCATCACGCGGTGCTCGGTATCGTTGATGTCGTCGTCATCCTGCTCGGTGTAGGTTTCCAGCGTGAAGTAGTTGCTGCCGACGACCAGTTCGCGGCCGCCAAGGCCAAGCACCTCGCCGCTTTCCACCACCAGGGCGGATACCTTCATCTCCTCGTCAAAGAGGATGTCTTCGACTTCGCCAATGGGATCGCCCGAACCGTTCACGACGTAAACGTCAGCATCGAGGATGTTGTCGGCGGAATACATGCCCTGGGGGCCGGTTTGCTCTTGCGGCTGACCGCTTTGAGCCTGTGCGCCCAGTGTGAAGCTCAGTACGGAAACGCCGAGTGCTGTCATCAAGGTATTCTTGCGCATGGCTCAACTCCTTGTCTGCTTTTATTCCGGGGTGGGTGGGCTCGAATGAGCTGCCAGCACCTGCCGGATGAGTGTCGGGGCCGGGAACAATAAGTGAAGGCGCCCGATCACCTTTTACAAGCTAGTCGAACAGGGCGCGACTGCAAACCCTGGAATGGGTAAAAACGATGAAAGCGCCGGACGGAACGAGAAGGCGCCGGTGAAATGCTGGCGCGGCGCGAAAGGAAGTGGTAGCATGTGCGCTCCTCGCATGTGTTGACCCCTCCATCACAACGTGGCGCCGGCCTGTTTTTTTGCCGTGCGCGTGCAAAACATTCGTTCGGCGGATGTTTTCTGATGAGAAGATGGCGCGCTTTGTCAATTTCACCGCACGGGTGAAATTAGCGCAGCAAGGTCGCCACAGCGGACGGACTGCCTAGCGCTACCCGTTCGTATGCCAGGTGCGACCGGCGTCTCAGACTCTCTGTTTTCAGCCGTTGTTGAGTCACATTGCTATTGAGTCATTTTATTTTTGGATCACATTAGGGTGATCGGCTCGTGGCAATCGGCTCGTTGAAACCAACTTTTTGAAACCGGCTCCTGTTGACTGCTTATGCCCGACGTGGCGGCAGTGTCAGGGCGGCTGACCGGCGTTGTCGGAGGCCGTTCAGGTCTGGAGTCAGAGACGCTTTTGATGTTTTTTGCCGGAGCTTTCCGGCCTACCAAGGTGTGATTAATGACCTCGACTTCTGTCGCTTCGCCGAGTTTCGGCGATCTTGCTCTGTTGCCTGCCGTTTTGTCTGCCGTGGAAAGTCAGGGCTATACAGAGCCTTCGCCCATCCAGGCGAAAACGATTCCCGCGCTGCTAGAAGGCCGCGACATGCTCGGCCAGGCTCAGACCGGCACGGGCAAGACCGCCGCCTTTGCGCTGCCGCTGCTGTCTCGTCTCGACCTTGAGCGGCGCGAACCCCAGGTGCTGGTGCTGGCGCCGACCCGCGAGCTTGCCCAGCAGGTAGCGGTCTCCTTTAGCAAGTATGGCCAGGACATCAAGGGGCTGGAAGTGGCGACCCTGTGCGGCGGCCAGGAATACCGCGAGCAGCTCTCCGCGCTGCGCCGCGGTGCCCAGGTAGTAGTGGGCACGCCGGGCCGGGTGATTGACCACCTGGACCGCGGTAGCCTGAAGCTTGGCGGCCTGTCGGCGCTGGTTCTCGACGAAGCCGACGAAATGCTGCGCATGGGCTTTATCGACGACGTCAAGCGCGTGGTCGCCGACACGCCGAAGGACGCCCAGCGGGTGTTTTTCTCGGCGACGCTGCCCACCGAAATCGAGCGCATCGTCAACCGCTACCTGGTCGATCCGGTGAAGGTGACCATGGGGTCGAGCGCCTCGACGGCGGACAACATCGAGCAGCGCGTGGTCCGCGTGGACGGCGGTGCCAAGCTAGAGGCCCTGTCGCGGATTCTGGAAGTCGAACCGGTGGACGCCGCCATCGTCTTCGTGCGTACCCGTGCGGCCTGCACCACGCTTGTGGAGCAGCTCACCGCCCGGGGCGTGAATGCCGCCGGCCTTTCCGGGGATCTCGACCAGAGCCTGCGCGAGCGCACCATTACGCGCCTCAAGCGCGGCAAGGTCGACGTGCTCATCGCCACCGACGTGGCCGCGCGGGGGCTTGACGTGCCGCGCATCACCCACGTGGTCAACTACGACCTGCCCCAGGACAGCGAAGCCTATACCCACCGCATCGGCCGTACCGGTCGTGCCGGGCGCAGCGGCATCGCGATCACCTTCGCCGGCTTCCGCGAAGGCCGCAAGGTCGGCTGGATGGAGCAGGCCACCGGGCAGAAAATGGCCGACATGCCGCTGCCCGACGAAGCCGCGATTCGCGCCCACCGGGACAGCGTTTTCCATCAGCGCGTGGTCGCGTCCCTGACCCAGGGCGCCGACGAGCAGCGCGCGCTGGTCGAGCGGCTGGTGGCAGAAGGCCACGATCCCGTCGAGCTGGCCTGCGCCTTTGCGCAAATGGCCCGGGCCGACGAAGCGCCCATTGGCCGCCTCCAGGCGCCGCGCAAGGAGCGCGCCCCGCGCGAAAGCCGTAACAGCAGCGGCCCGCGCCGGGACCGCGGCCCCAGCGAAGGCATGATCCGCTACCGCGTTTCCGTGGGCCACAAGGACGGCGTCAAGCCCGGCCAGCTGGTCGGCGCGCTGGCCAACGAAGGCGGCATTGAAGGCGCGCGTATCGGCCGCATCGATATCCGCAACGCCTTCTCCGTGGTCGAACTGCCCAAGGGACTGCCGGCCTCGATCCTGGCGAAAATGGCCCGGGCCAAGGTCTCCGGCCGTCCGCTTGAGATCAGCGAAGACCGCGGACCGGAGCGCGCCCCGCGCCGCCGCGACGGCGAGGCGCCGGTGCGTCGCCGCGCCTGATCCAGGCCGCGGTACCAACGCCGTCGGCTAGCGCTTAGCGACGGCCCGCCAGCACCCCCGTGCCGCTTATCCCGGTGCGGGGGTGCTGTGGTTTGGATGGGCGTCTGAGTGAGCGCCCGGGCGCTTGGTACCGCTTTTCACTCACGTTTTCCACCCGCTTTTTCCACCGGCTTTTTCGCCAACGTATCCGCAACGCCGTCTCAGGAGAGGCTATGTCCGTGCTGCCCCCGGAAACCCTGCATGAATGGAACCTTGCCCCGGCGGATGCCATGGCGCTGCAGTCGCGGCTGGCCCGGCGCGTGGTGCTTGAAGACCGCATCGCTCCGGTGCGCCACGTCGCCGGGGTGGATATCGGCTTTGAAGACGACGGCGCCACGACAAGGGCCGCGGTGGTGGTGCTCCGGTGGCGGGAAGAGGGCGCGCCGTTCGAGGTGGTCGAGCAGGTGGTTTACCGTGAGCCCACGCGCATGGCGTACATCCCCGGGCTCTTATCGTTTCGCGAAACCCCGGCGGCGCTGGGCGCTTTTGCACGCCTTGAGACCCGGCCCGAGCTGGTCATGGTCGACGGCCAGGGCATTGCCCATCCGCGCCGGCTGGGCGTCGCCTCGCTGCTGGGGCTGTGGCTCGATCTGCCGGCCATCGGCATCGCCAAGTCGCGGCTGTGCGGCCGCCACGCCGAAGTGGGCGAAACCCGGGGCGAGCGGGTGCCGCTCGAGCACAAGGGCGAGGTGATCGGCACGGTTTTGCGCTCGCGCACCCGGGTCAAACCGCTGTACGTGTCGCCCGGGCACCGGGTCAGCCAGGCCACGGCCCTTGAGTGGACGCTGCGCTTTTTGTATCGCACCAAGCTGCCCGAACCCACCCGGCTGGCCGACCGCCTGGCTAGCCGTCGCGATGCGCCCGGGCGGCCTTGACCAGCGCGCGGATCAGGCGCTGCTGGGGGCGGTTGAAGATCAGCCATTCCGGGTGCCACTGCACGCCGAGTAGAAAGTCGTGGCGGCGGGATTCGATCCCCTGCACCAGGCCGTCGCGGTCCCGGGCGACGATCTCCACGCCCTCGCCGGTACGGTTCACCGCCTGGTGGTGAAGGCTGTTGACCCGGCACCAGCGCACGCCCAAGAGCGCGTGCAGCCGGCTGTGTTCGGTGATGTCCACGGTCTTGCGCGGAAGCACGGTGCGCCGGCGCTTGAGCCCCTCGTGGGTGGTGTAGATGTCCGGGTCCAGGGTGCCGCCCAGGTGGACGTTGATCAGCTGGGCGCCCCGGCAGATGCCCAGCACCGGCGTAGCCAAAGGGATGAAGTGTTCGAGCAGCGCAAGTTCCAGCCTGTCGCGCTCGGGGTCCACGCGCACGTCGAGCTGGAGCTCGGCGTCGTAGAGGTTGGCCTGGATGTCATCGCCGCCGCCGATGATCAGCCCGTCAAGATGCGCCGGGCGGGCGCGACTCGGGGACAGGCGCAGCGGCTGGCCGCCGTGGCGCCAGACGGCGAACCAGTCGAACCACCAGGCCAGGCGGCTTTTTCGGTCGGAAGTGGTGATGCCGATAAGGGGGCGTGACATACGGCTTGGGCGTTCCTGATGGTGGCAAAGGGGTAAATGGGCGGCGGGGCAAGCGCCTAGCGCGAATGGAACAAGCGGCGCAGCTTATCGGCCCAGCGGCGATAAAACGGCCGGCTGTGGTCGGCAATATAGGCCGCGCTGCGCTCGGCCAGCGCCTGGCGGTCGGCGGCGAGCTTTTCCACCTCGACCCAGCGGTTCCACTCGGTAACGGCCCCCCAGCCGGGCTGGGACAGCTGGGCGTTGGGCAGCCGATAGTGAAACGTCGGCCGGGGCTTGGTCAGCCGGCTGTGCAGCAGCGCGTGGGAATGCTCGGGGCAAAGGTGGGCAAACAGCGGCAGCATGTCCAGCTCGCGGTTGCGCGTGGGGTTGTCGTGGAGGTAGTCGTCGATCAGCTCGGCCAGCTTAGGCCGATAGTCGGCGGCGAGCACTTTGAGCGCGTAGTCCTTGGGAAAGGGGTTGGCGTGGGGCAGCACTTCGCGGGTGATGTCGACCTTGATGTCGTCGCGCAGCCAGGGCGCCAGCAGCAGATAGGCCTGGAGCATGGCGCGGATATCGTCATCGGCCGGCGAGGCAATTTCGGGGTTGAGGTGCAGGCCAAAGCCGTACAGCAGGCTGGCGTCGGTGCCCTTGGCGCCGTGTTCGCGCAGGGCGTCAAACAGGCGATCGAGGAGGTCGAGCTCGTTCCAGGGGATCGGCGGGCAGATGATCTCGGTGGGCACAAGCCCGGTGACCATGTCGCCGATGAGCTCGCGAGTCTTCTGGTGGAACTCCGTGCGCAGCTGGTGCTGGTGGTGCGCCCATTCGCCGTCAAGCGCGATGCGGTCGTCGAGCACTCGTCGGTCGGGGTGGGCATACTGGGTATCCAGCTCGATGACGAACTCGCCCCAGCGGGTGTTTTCTACCTGTAGCCGGTGGGGGCTGACCGCGTTAAGCTCACCGCCGAACAGCTCGCGCACGACCAGCGCGGTATCCCTTGGCGGCAGGCCGGCAAACTCGATTTCCACGCCGACGCGGCGAATGCGGCCCTGGGCGTTGCGGGGGGCGGGGGGAGCTTGCAGCGTCATCGGCCGTCCTGTGAGGTGAACCAAAAGTGCGCTCAGATTATCATATCGGGCGGGGCGCATATCGGCTTGCGCGACACATCGGAACAAAGGCAGGCCAAATCCGGCCGCCCGCCGGCCCTGAGCCGGCGACGCGCCCGGCTATCAGCCGTTTTCACGATCACGTTCAGGATCACGTTCAGGAGAGGCAAGTGCGACAGCACACTATTACGCTCAGCGCCCTGATATTGGCGTTTTTCATCGCGATGCTGACGCTTGTCACGCCGGCGCATGCCCAGGGGGTGTCGCTGCCCGGACTCAAGCAGGAAGCCGGTCAGGAAACGACCGACAGCGCGTCGCTGCAGCAGTCGCTCGATGACATTATCGCCACGCTGGAAGACGGCCAGCAGCGCGAGCAGCTGCTCAAGTCGCTGCGCGACCTCAAGGCGGCGGCCGACGCCTCCGTGGAAAAAAGCGGCGGCCGCCAGGGGCTGCTGGGGGCGCTTGCCGATACCCTGACCGACATCAACGAGCAGGCCCAGGAGGGCGGAACGCCGGCCGAGCAGTGGGCCGAGCAGCTGCGCGAAGGAGGCGCTGAGCTGCGCGAGCTGGTCAACCGCCCCGGGCGCGCCGGCATGATCCGCGCCGTGGCCGACGGCGCGGTGCTGGGCATCGTTTGGGTAGGACTGTTGGTGATCATGATCGCCCTCGGGCGCCTGCTTGCGACCCGCCGGGGCTGGCCCCATGACCTGCCCCGGGACCCGCGCGGCCGGCTTATGGCGATTCACTTCTTCCGCCGCATGCTGCCCTGGGTGCTGGCCTTTGCCGTGGTGTTCGGCCTGGGGCAGATCATGCCCTCAAGCCCCGGGCGCGCGGCGGTGCTGGTGGTGGCCTACGTCTGCGTGTGCGGTCGGGCGCTGTCGGTGGTGTTTGAAACCGTGATCGCCTTTTTCAGCAGCGGCCACCGCTTTACCGCCGTGCGCCTGCTGCAGCAGCGCGCCCTGCGCACCCTGTTCATGATCGGGGCGCTGATTGCGCTGGGTGACGCGCTGATTTCCAGCCGCCTGGTGGAAATGCTCGGCGAAGACTTCTCCGGTCTGGTGTCGGTGCTGGCCAATATGCTGGCAGCGCTGGTCGCGGCTCGCTTTATCATCAAGTTCAAGCGCCCCATCCGCCACCTGATCTGCAACCGGCCGTATCAGCAGCGCCGGGATGCGGGCACGGCCGTCGAGCTCAGTCGGGCGCTGGGCGGCATGTGGCACGTCCCCGCGCTGCTGCTGGTGGGCGGCTCGCTGCTGGCGATTTTCATCAGCGTGGGCGACGTGGGCTCGGCGCTGGCGCGCTCGATCATTTCGGCGAGCCTGCTGGTGCTGACGCTGGTCGTGACCGGGCTTCTGCGCCGCCACGGCGAGCGGCGCAAGAGGCGCCGGCGGCCGCCGCGCTACCGCGAGTATCGCCGCCGCCTGGCCCGGGTCGGCTTTGTGCTGGCGCACATCTGCTCCTGGATGGTGTTTGCCGAGCTCTTCATGCAGGTATGGGGCGGCTCGCTGTTCGGCCTCGGCCAGGAAGGGGTGGCCGGGGCGCGCATCGGCAAGGCGCTGCTCAGCCTGGGGGCGACGATGCTGCTTGCCTGGCTGGTGTGGATCTTTGCCGATACCGCGATCCAGCGGGCGCTGGTGTCGTCAGCCAAGACCCAGGGGCGGCGGGTCAACCAGGCCCGGGCTCAGACCATCACGCCGATGATCCGCAACGTGATTTTCGTCACCATCCTGATCATTGCCGGCATCGCCGGGCTTGCCAACCTCGGGGTCAACGTCACGCCGCTCTTGGCCGGTGCCGGGGTGATCGGTCTGGCCATCGGCTTTGGCGCCCAGACCCTGGTGCAGGATTTGATCACCGGGATCTTTATTCTCATCGAGGACTCGCTGGCGGTGGGCGACTTCGTCGAGATCAACGGCCACATGGGCACCGTCGAGGGGCTCACGCTGCGCACCGTGCGCCTGCGCGACCTGGACGGCATCGTTCATATCATCACCTTCAGCCGCTTTGACTCGATCCACAACATGTCGCGCCAGTTCGGCATTGCGCTGATGAAGATCCGCATTCCGTTCTCCATGCGCATCGACGACGCCATCACGCTGATGCAGGAAACCGCCCAGGAGCTGCGCAACAACCCCATGATGCGCCACTACATCTGGGCGCCGCTGGAAATGCAGGGCATTCACGCCTTTGAAGAAGGCTGCCCGATTCTGCGGATGCGCTTTCGTACCGCGCCGGAAATGCAGTGGGACGTGGCCCGGGCGTTCAACCTTTTGCTCAAGCAGCGCATGGAAGCCCAGGAAGTGGATCTTGGCGTGCCGCGCCTGAGCCTGAGCATGGAGGCAAGCTCCGAGCGCCGCTGGGAAGACGGCGAAGGCGACGACGGCGTGACGACCCTGGACGATGGCACCGCCCGAGGCGAAGAGCCCGCCGGCGTCAACGACGAGGAGCCCAAGGAAACCCACCGGCCCACGCCGCCCAAGCCCGCGCCTACGCCCACGCGCCGGGAAGAAGCCCGGGAGCAGGCGCTACACCGGACCCAACCCAAGCCCCAGGGGCAGGGCGAGCCCAGCGGCGAAACCCGCGCGGGAAGCGGCGATGAAGGCGACGGTGACGGCGACTAGCCGGGGCCGCAACACTCAGCCAAACAGACAGCGAAACGGCAAGGAGCGATGCCCAGGTGGTCCACGTAGAGCGAAAAAACAGTTTTCAGCTGCGCCTTTCCCGGCGGCTGGAAGAAGAAACGTCGCACACGCTGGACGTCTATTTATTTGTGCCCGGTGAGCTTGGGCTAAGCACCGAGCTGATTGCCGAAGACGCCTTTTATCATAGCGCCATTCAGGTGTCGCGGACCTACCACAGCGAGGCCTATCGCCTGCCGCTGGTGCACAGCCGGCTGGCCAGCCGCAACCAGCTGGGCAGCGAATCCTATCGTCTGAGCCTGAGCCTTTACGCCTACCAGTACGTGGAGGCTCTGGAGCGCACCACGCGCTCTCTGCTGGACAGCGCCCGGGAGCTTCGCCAGCGCCCGCCGAATACGGACGAGGCGCTGAACCGCGAAAAGGACGCCGCCTTTGATCAGTCGGTGCGCGAAATGGTGTCGCTGAGCGACGGTATCCTCAAGCGGATGCGGCGCAACCGCCCAAGGGACGACCGGCTCTACAAATACTTTGCCAACATCGACAACTATCTGTCGTGGTTTACCGAGCAGCAGCTGCTGGCGGTGGTGGCGTATATGCCGCGTTCGAGCGAGCTGACCCCGCTCAAGCGCGAGCTGATCGCGGTGTGCGAAGCGGAAAGCGGCTATCGCCGGGAGCAGCAGTATAACGCCGAGCGGGTGATGAACGACCCCACGCGGATGTCGAACAAGATGCGCCTGCTGCGCCGGCTGATCGAATACCCGATTACCCTCAAGCAGCGCAACCGGGAGCTCGGCGGCGGCGAGCAGAAAGCGGTCAAGGCGCTGGCCACGGCAGTGGTCATGGCCTTTGTGTCCTTCGCCGTACTGCGCGTGCGCGACCAGCTGGGGGACATCACGGCGCTTTTTATCCTGGCCATGGCGGTGCTGTACGCCATTCGCGAGGTGTTCAAGGACGACTTGCGCAACACCCTGTGGCACTGGCTGCGCAAGGGGCGGCCCAAGTGGCGCCGGGAATATCGCGATGCGACGCGCAACGTGCTGGTCGGCCGCCAGCTGGAGTGGTTTGACTACAAGCGCTACGCGTCGCTCGACCCCTCAATACGCGAGATGCGCCGGCGCAAGATGGCCCAGCGGGAAGAGGTGGTGCTGCACTATCGTTCGAGCTCGCGGATGTCGCCCACGCGGTTTCTCAGCGGCTACCGGCACACCCGGGAAACTCTGAGCCTGGACGTGTCCCAGCTGACCCGGCTGATGAGCCGCAGCACCCACCACGTTTATCGGCTGAAAGACGGCCAGGCGGTGCGCGAAAGCGTTGAACGCCGCCATCTGTTCAACCTGGTGGTGCGCGAGACCGAAAACCACGCCGGGGCGCACCTCGCCCGCTGGAAGGTGGTCATCAGCCGCTCGGGTATCGTTGCCGTGGACAAGGTGGCCGACAGCAACGAGGCCTGAGGGGAGGCGTTGCCCGCAGGCTGGGCTACTCCTTCAGCGCGTCGAGGGCGCGCTCGAGGTTGTCCACGCTGCGCTCGGGATGGTGCAGCTTGTCGAGGCCGAAAAGGCCGATGCGGAAGGTCTGGAAGTTGTCGCCCTCGTCGCACTGGAGCGCTACGCCGCCGGCGACCTGCACGCCCTGTTCGGCGAGTTTGGCCGGTAGCCCGGGATCGTCGGTATAGCACACCACCACGCCCGGCGCCTCGAAGCCCTGGGCGGCGACGCTGATAAAGCCGTGGCGCTTGAGCATGGCGCGCACGGCTTCGCCGACCACCTGCTGCTCCTGCTTGACCTGGGCAAAGCCGTAGTCGCGGGTCTCAAACATGATGTCGCGCAGGGTGTAAAGCGCGTCCGTGGGCAGGGTGGCGTGGTAGGCATGGCCGCCCTTTTCGTAGGCCTGCATGATGCCGTGCCAGCGGGCAAGATCGCAGGCAAAGCTGCTGCTTTGGGTTTGCGCGAGGCGCTTTTCCGCGCGCTCGGAGAGCATCACCATGGCGCAGCAGGGCGAGCCGCTCCAGCCTTTCTGCGGCGCGGTTACCACGACGTCGATGCCGAGCTCCTGCATGTCGACCCACAGCGTGCCGGCGGCGATGGCGTCGAGCACAAAAAGCCCCCCAACCTCGCGGGTGGCGTGTGCCAGAGTGCGCAGATAGTCGTCGGGCAGCTGCATGCCGGCGGCGGTTTCCACCTGGGGGGCAAACACCACGGCGGGCTTTTCCGCGCGAATGCGCTCGGCGGCTTCTTCAGCGGGGACGGGGATGAACGGCGAACGTTCGTCGCCCGGATTTTGGCGGCGGGCCTTGAGCACGATTTGCTGATCGGTCAGCCGGCCCTGCTCGATAATTTGTGTCCAGCGGTAGCTGAACCAGCCGTTGCGGATCACCATCACTTTCTGGTCGGTGGCGAACTGGCGGGCCACGGCCTCCATGCCGAAGGTGCCGCTGCCGGGGATGATCGCCGTGGCGTCGGCGCGGTAGACGTCTTTCAGCGTGGCGGAAATATCGCGCATGACGTCCTGGAAGCGCTGGGACATGTGATTCAGCGCGCGGTCGGTGTAGACCACGGAGTATTCCAGCAGTCCTTCCGGATCGATATTGGGCAGCAGGCCGGCCATGGTGATCTCCTGATGAGTGACGCGCCGGCGCCCGGCGGCCACGTGGGTTGTGCGGGTGGGCTAAGGCTGCCCGGCAAGGCGCCGGGCGGGAATCAAGAATACGAGGAATCGCGCCCCGGGGAAAGTAGCGCCGGTGCAGGCGCCATCAGGCCGTATCGGGAGAGCCGGCAAGGGTAGCGACCAGGTGGGGCAGCAGGGCAGTAGAGCCAAAGCGCACGTTCTTCGGCGTGATCCAGGCAGGCCCCATGATGTCTGCCACCAGCGACAGGTAGGTGGCGGCGTCGTCGGCGGTATCAATACCGCCGGCGGCCTTGAAGCCGACCTTGCCGCCGCTTTCCCTGATAGCGTTGAGCATGACGGACGCGGCCTCGGGCGTGGCGCCGGCGGCGACCTTGCCGGTGGAGGTCTTGAGGAAGTCGGCGCCGCCTTCGATGGCGATTTCGCTTGCCCGCAGAATCTTGGCGGGATCCTTAAGCTCGCCGGTTTCGAGGATGATTTTCAGCAGCGCCTGGCCGCCGCAGGCCGCCTGGCACATCTCCACAAACTCAAGGCAGGTGTCTTCGTCGCCGTCGAGCAGGGCGCGCCAGGGCAGCACCACGTCGACCTCATCGGCGCCCGAGGCCACGGCTTCCCGGGTTTCCCGGGCGGCGGCCATGATGTCGCCGCTGCCCTCGGGGAAGTTGGCGACCGCGGCAATCTTGACCTCGCCGCTCAGCGTGTGGGCGGTCAGGGCGCGCCGCGCGGCCACCACGAACTGCGGGTAGACGCACACCGCGGCCGGGTGGCCAAACGGCGTTTTGGCCTGCTGGCACAGCGACTCGATGTCGGCGTCGCTGTCCGCCGTGTCAAGGCGGGTCACATCCAGCAGCGGAAGCGCCTGGCGCGCGGCTTGTAGCAAATTGATCGAGGCTGGCATGGGGGATCTCACTGGTTGATGAAAGCGGTATCGGACAGCGGGCCGGCAAGGCGGTGGCGGGGCAGCGCTACCTTACCAGAGCCAGCTGCCCGGCCGGGCTGGCGGGAGGCCGCGGCGCACCTTGATAAACCCGGTGACGCAGCGCACGGCCAGCCACACCGCCAGAAGCGGCCACAGGATGGCACCCAGGGCGAAAACGCTCAAGGCGAAGACGACGCAGAAATACAGCGCGCCGATCCAGAAGGTGCGGATCAGGTAGCGGTAATGGGGCCGCAGCCAGGGCGCGGCGTCCTTGCGATAAACGTAGGCCACGATCACGCCGATCAGCAGCGTGAGATTGGCGGTGACGATGCCGCCCAGAAACAGGGCGTAGACAATTTGCGGCGTGCGCGCCTCCTCGCGGGAGGGGTGGCGTTGGGTCATGGTGCGATCTCGTGGCGGGCGGATGGAGCCAGGGTCAGTAAAGCCGAAAGTCGCGGTAGTCGGGCCGTCCCTGCTGTTCTTGCACGACCTTGCGGTAGCGCTTGTATTCCCACTGGTACTGGGCCGGATCCAGGGCAATGGCGGCTTCGACGCTGGCGTTGACGCCGGTGGCCGAGGCCACCTCGTCGGCGCTGTAGACCTGCTCGTCGGCGTCGAGAAAGTGGATCTCAAAGCCCTTGCCGGGCACGCGCAGGGCGACCCCGGTCACCACCCGGGCTCGGGTGCGAGCCACCAGCTTGGACAGCAGCGTGGCGGTATAGGCGTCGCGGTGGAAAAACGGGGCAAAGACGCCGCTGCCCCAGCCGGGCTCCTGGTCGGGCAGGATGCCGATGGCTTCGTGACGCTTGAGCGCCTTGAGCAGCGCCGCCACGCCCCGGGCGTTGGTGGGCACCAGGGCGGCGCCCTGGCGCTCGCGGCCGTGGCGAATCACCGGGTCGAGCGCGGCCATTTTGGGCGGCTCGTACATGGCGGTGAACGGAAAGTGGCTGGACAGCCAGAAGTTGAGCACTTCCCAGTTGCCAAAGTGCGGGGCGAGCACGATCACGCCGCGCCCGTCCTGCCGGGCGCCGTCGAGCTTGTCGCGGCCGTGCACGGCGACAATGCCGGCGGCTACGCGCTCGGGGGGCGCCATCCAGGCGTGGCCAAGCTCGAGCATGGTGGCAGTGGAATGATGCAGGCTGCGCCGGGTCAGCGCGCGGCGGCTTTTGGCATCAAGCTCAGGGTAGACCGCCGCCAGGTTGCGCCGGGTCACTTCGCGCTCGCGCTGGCTCAGCCGGTAAACCAGCGCACCGGCCAGGCGCGCCAGGCGCCACAGCCGGGCGTGTGGCCAGCCGGAAAGCCGACGCCACAGCCAGACAACGGCGCCGGCCCGGCGGCTGCGAGCAGGGGGCATAGCCGTCATACGCTTACAGCAGCCAGCTATCGACGTGGTGCGGCGCGCGCTTTTCCTGCACGCCCTTGAAGCCTTTGACGCAGCGCACGATAAACCACACCGCCAGCGCCAGCAGCAGCGGAAAGCCGATAACGATCAGCGTCAAAAGCGTCGCGACGCTTGCGTAGAGCAGGCCGATCCAGAAGGTGCGGATCTGGTAGCGGTAGTGCTCGTCGAGCCAGGTCGGGCCGCTGCCGCCGTAACTATAGGCGATGACCACGCCGATGACGGACGTGAAGCCGACGACGAAGCTCGCCAGGTAGAGCGCGTAAACCACGGTGACCATGGTGGTATCCGGCGAGCGGGGCGTCTCGCTTACCACTTCGCCTTTTCCGGGAGCCTGCTGGGTGGCACCCTCGTTCATATGCATTACCTCTGTTGTTTCGCCGGCGCCGTTCGGACAGCCGCCCGGGAATCATGGTACCCCGGCGCGGCGCCGGGTTCATCGGTAGGCGTCGTCTTCCGGCGGAATTTTTTCCGGCTGGCGCAGCGGGCGGGCGATTTCCAGCAGGTTGCCGTCGGGATCGCGCAGGTAAACGGATTCAATGGGGCCGTTGGCGCCCTGGCGGTCGACGGGCCCCAGCTCGATATCGATGCCCAGGGCGTCCAGGTGCTGTTTGAACTCGGCCAGCGGCAGCTGGCAGCGTAGGCACAAATCCAGGCTGCCCGGGGTCGGCGTGGCCGAAATGGGGGCGATGTCGGTATCGGTCTGATGCAGGCGCAGGGCCGTGTCGCCAAGCATCAGGTCCACGCGCTGAGCGTCGCGGTAGCGCACATCCAGCCCCAGCACCCGGGAATAGAAATCCACAGCGCGGGTAATGTCGGTTACCGTGATGACCAGATGATCCAGTCCTGAAAGCATGGCACTTTCCTTGCGTCAAAAGTCGTAAAGCGAAAGGGATAAAAATAGGGATAGGGTCAAGAATACGCTGATGGGGCATTTCGACGCAAAAGCCTCGCCTCGCCGGGCGTGGCGGGAAATAACGACAGGCAACACTTTTGATAACCTTTTGGCAACGGATTGATGATGGAGATGCTGAAAACATGAACGCAAAGACAGAGACGACCGATCACAAAGGCGCGGCGGATAGCGTCGTTGAGTGGCACCGGCATGAGGGCGTGGTGCGGCTGACCGTCAATCGGCCCAAGGCCCTGAACGCCTTGAACGAGGAGGTGATCGAGGCCCTGAGTGCTGCCCTTGACGCCCTGGAGAGCGACGCTGAGCTGCGCGGCGTGCTGATCACCGGCGCCGGCGAGAAGGCCTTTGTGGCCGGCGCCGACATTACCCGCATGCGCGAGCAGACTGCCCCTCAGGCTCACGCCTTTGCCAGCCGGGCGCAGGCGGTCCTCAAGCGCCTTGAGCGCCTGCCGGTACCGGTGGTGGCGCTGGTCAACGGCTTTTGTCTGGGCGGCGGCTGCGAGCTGGCGCTGGCCTGCGACTGGGCGGTGGCAAGCGACAACGCCGTGTTCGGCCAGCCGGAAGTCCAGCTGGGCATTATCCCCGGCTTTGGCGGCACCCAGCGCCTGCCGCGCCGGGTGGGGCCGGCCATGGCGCTGGATCTGATCACCACCGGGCGCAAGGTCGACGCCGATGAGGCGCTGCGCATGGGGCTCGTTAACCAGGTGATGCCCCAGGCGGCGCTTGACACCTATGCCGAGACGCTCGCCGGAAACTTAAGCGCCAACGCGCCCAGAGCCGTGGGCACCGCCAAGCGTGCGGTACACGACGGCATGGAGCAGCCGCTGGACAGCGCGCTGGCGCTGGAGACGAGCCTTTTCGCGCTGTGCTTTGCCGGTGACGAGCAGGCCGAAGGCATGGCGGCTTTTGTGGAAAAACGCCCGGCCCGGTTTTGAGCCGGCTTTTATCTCGGCTAGGGAATTTTACGGCAAATCATGCTTTACTGATGCGCTTTCATTTCTCTTCAAGGAGCAAGGCATGATGTCGAACCGCCGAGCGCTTTTTCTGGTCATGGCGGCCAGCCTTGCCGCCGTCGCTTCACCGGCGGTGGCAAGCGATAACAGAGCCTTCAGCCTCAAGGTTGCCAACGACGGCATGATCAGCGACGACGACGGCCACTACACCAGCGGCGTGGCGTTTGGATACAGCTTTGCTCCCGACGCCGGCCACTGGACCCAGCGCCTGTCTCGGGCGCTGCCCGACGGGCTAATTCGGCGCGCCGAGCGGGCCGAATACCGGCTGGTGCACCAGATCTATACGCCGGACAATATCAAGACCTCGACGCTGATCGAGGATGACCGCCCCTACGCCGGGCTGGTGTACGGCGGCGTCTCGCTGTTCGGCACCGAGGCAACGGCCCGGGGGCGCGTGGCGACGGATCTGCATTTGGACGTGGGCATGGTCGGGCCGTCGTCGCTTGCCGACAGCATCCAGCAGGAGGTGCACCGCCGGCTTGGCAACAACCGCCCCGAGGGGTGGTCGCATCAGCTGGGCGACGAAGCCATCGTCAACCTGGCGGTGCAGCGCCAGTGGTGGCAGGAAATACCGCTTGCCGGCAAGCAGCTGGCCTACGGGCCCGCTGCCGGCGTTGCGCTTGGCAACTTGAACACCTATGCCAGCGTCGGCTACAGCGTGCGCTTTGGCGATGAGGCCAGAAGCGTGCCCAATCTGTCGCCGCACCCGGCCAGCAGCGCGGGCTTCAGCGCCGAGGACGGATGGCGCTGGTACCTGTTTGCCGGCACGGAGGGCTACTACGTGGCGCACAACCTGCTGCTCGACGGCAACACCTTCTCCAGCAGCCACTCGGTCAGCCGGCGCGAATGGGTGGGCGACGTCTCGGCCGGCCTGGCCCTAGGGTGGAACGATTGGCAGATGTGCTTCGCCGCCGTGCAGCGCAGCCGGGAGTTTCGCGGCCAGGATGACCCCGACAAGTTCGCCGCGCTGACGCTGGGCAAGCGCTTCTAGACCGAGCGGCTAGCCGATCTTGTCCTGGGTCCGGTGCTCGAAGTCGCTGGCGTCGTGGCGCTCTAAAAGCTGCTCGTGGGATTCGCCGAAGGAGCGGTTGACCATGCAGCCGCGCTTGACCTCGGGGCGTTCGGCGATGTCCCGGGCCCAGCGCATGACGTGCTGGTATTCGTGGGTCTGGAGGAACTCGGTGGCGTCGTACACCCGGCCCAGCGCCAGCTGGCCGAACCACGCCCAGTTGGCGATGTCGGCGATGCTGTAGGCGTCGCCGTTGAGGTAGCGGGTTTCCGCCAGGCGCTGGTTGAGCACGTCGAGCAGGCGCTTGGTCTCCATGGTATAGCGGTCGATGGGGTACTTCAGCGCTTCCGGCGCGTAGGCGAAGAAGTGCCCGAAGCCGCCGCCGACGAAGGGCGCGCTGCCCATCTGCCAGAACAGCCAGCTCAGCGTTTCGGTGCGCGCCGCCGGAGCCTTGGGCAGCAGCGCGTCAAACTGCTCGGCGAGGTATAAAAGGATGGCGCCGGACTCAAACACCCGCTGGGGGCTGTCCTGGCCGTGGTCAACCAGCGCGGGGATCTTGGAGTTGGGGTTGGCCTCAACAAAGCCGCTGCCGAACTGGTCACCCTCGCCGATATCAATGAGCCAGGCGTCGTATTCGGCGTCGTGGCCAAGAGCCAAAAGCTCCTCGAACATGATGGTGGCCTTGACGCCGTTGGGCGTGGCCAGGGAATAAAGCTGAAAGCGATGCTTGCCCACGGACAGCTTGCGGTCGTGGGTGGCGCCGGCGGTGGGGCGGTTGGTGCCGGCGAACTTGCCGCCGTTACCGGCTTCCCACTGCCAGACACGGGGCAGGGTATAGGACGTATCGCTCATGGTGATCTCCTGTGATAGCAACGGGGGTCGAGGATTCAAACGCTGGCGCCGTAACCCGTGCACTGCGGTTTCGGCAAAAAACCGGCGTAGCGCCGGGCAGCATTAGAGGCATAACATATGCCTGCCAAAGCCGCAAAAAAGGAGAGGCGATGCGCGTTGAGCAGCTGTATTGCTATCCGGTGAAGTCGCTGCAGGGCATGGCCTTGAGTAAGGCCTGCGTCACCGCGTGCGGGCTTGCCATGGACCGGCGCTGGATGCTGGTGGACGCCCAGCAGCGCTTTGTCACCCAGCGCCAGCGGCCGGCGCTTGCGACCGTCGGTGTGGCGCTGACGGACGAGGCGCTGGTGCTTTCGCACCCTCGCTGCGAGCCGCTGTCGGTGCCGCTTGAGATGCCGCCGGGGCGCAAGCTGCGCGTGGTCAGCGTCTGGCAGGATCAGTGCAAGGCGTACCCGGAAAGCGAAGCGGTGTCGCGCTGGCTACAGGCCGCGCTTGGCGAGGCGGGGCAGGGGCTTTCTTTAGTGCGCTTTGCGCCGGAGTTTCCCCGCGCGGTCGAGCCGGACTTTCTGGGCGGCGAAACGGCGCATACGCATTTCGCCGACGGCTACCCGTTTTTGGTCACGGCCACCGGCTCCCTCAACCGGCTCAACGACGCGCTTGAGGCTCGCGGGCGCTTGCCGGTGCCGATGAGCCGCTTTCGTCCCAATATCGTCGTGCGGACCGAGGATGCCTGGGCGGAAGACGGCTGGCAGCACTTGGAAACCCGGGACGGCAGGCTTGGCTGGACGCTGCGCAAACCCAGCCAGCGCTGCAAGGTCACCACCGTTGACCAGACCACCGCAGAGATCCCCGCGCCGGGCGAGCCGCTGAAAACGCTGCTCGAACTCGATTCCCAGCCGCACTTGAAGGGCGCACACTTCGGCCAGAACGCTACCCTTACCCGAGGCGACGGCGAATGGCTGCGCGTGGGCGAGCGGCTCTGCGAGCCTCCGCCGGAGGGTGACAGGCGTCTGCCGTCTTGATAAAGCCCCGGCTTCGCTGCACGATGGGACTCCCACGCCGTGACCTGTCGTTGCGCACAGCGGCAGGAAGCGGCCGCCAATCTGGCTACGAATAAAGCTAAGCTAAAATAACGTTACGCTAAGGAGTATCGCTATGGATCGTCATGCAAGCGCACACTGGGAAGGCGGACTGAAAGACGGCAAGGGTACGGTCTCAAGCGAGAGCGGTGTCCTCGACGCGCGCCCGTACAACTTCGGCCAGCGGTTTGAGGATGAAAAAGGCACCAACCCCGAAGAGCTGGTCGCGGCGGCGCACGCCAGCTGCTTTTCCATGGCGCTGTCGATGGTGCTGGGCGAAGCCGGCTACACGCCGGACGCCGTTGATACCCAGGCGAAGGTCACCATTCAGGAAGGCGACGGCGGCTTTGAAATCCCGACGGTCCACCTGGACGTGACGGCAACCGTGCCGGGCGCCGACGACGCGGCGTTCCAGAAGGCGGCCGAAGGTGCGAAGGAAGGCTGCCCGATTTCCAAGCTGCTCAACGCCAAGATCACCATGAGCGCCACGCTGAAAAACGCCTAGGCGCCGGGATGACTTGCCGCCCGTCGGCGGGAAGAGAAAAGCATAAAGCCCTGACGGCCGTCAGGGCTTTTTTGTGCTCGGCAGGGGGCCTGCCCGGCGCCGGCGGGGCGGATAGGTGCGCAGCTCGCCCGGAGGGCGCCGGGTCATGTCGATATCCATGTCGTAGCCCCGGACGAGCAGCTCCACCAGCATCATCGCCGACAGGCCCCAGATCACGTAGCCGCCGACCCGGTAGCTGGGCACGTAGTAGCGGCGCCCCTCGGCGGTGATGACGTCGGTATGGGTGCGCCGGTCGTCGAGAAAGTAGTCCAGCGGCACTTCAAAAATGGCGTCGAGCTCGCCCGGCTCGGCTTTTAGCGGCAGGTCCGGGGGAATCACGCCGACCCAGGGGGTGACCTGGAGACCGTGCAGCGACACCAGATCCGACAGCCGCCCAAGCGAGGTGACCTGGCTCGGCGCCAGCGCGATTTCCTCTTCGGACTCGCGCAGCGCCGTGGCGTAGAGATCGCGGTCGCCGGGGTCGCGCTTGCCGCCGGGAAACGCGACCTGCCCGCGGTGCGTGGTCAGGTGCAGGGCCCGCCGGGTAAACAGCAGCGTGGGCGCGGCGCGGTCGACAACGGGCAGCAGCACGGCGGCCTGGGGCAGGCCCAGGTGGTCAAGCGTTGGCGGGCGGTACGCTTGCAGGCGCTGGCGCAGGGTGTCTAGCATGGGCGGCTATCTCTCGCGGCGCTCATATCTCGGCCAGCTGCCAGACATCAAAGGCCGGCTCTTCGTAGGGATGAGCGAGCCTGAGGGCGGCAACGGCGGCGTGAATGATGTCGTCGTCGCAGGCAAGCTCTACCTTAAGCTCGTCGACCCGGGTCAGCGAGTCGACCTCGCCGATGTGCGGCTCGGCGCCGGCCAGCGGGCGGAACTGCCCGGTCCCCCGGGTTTGAAAGCAGCACGCTTCATAGTTGCCCTGGCGCCCGGCGCCGGTCTCGAATACCGCTTCCTTGACGCTCTCTGCCGCGTCGAGCGGCACGTAAAAAGCCAGCTTGTACATATTGCCTCCCGGCATGGTTGGGGGATAGCAGCTATCTTGCCAAAGATGCGGGGTAAAAAGCGACGCCCGCCGGGCCTGACACAAAGGAGACTGCCCATGGAGGCCGGACTGCGCGCCCTGCTGGAAGAGCAGGGAGTGAAAGCCACCGATACGCCCCGCCTGATCAGCGCAGGGGGGAACAACGCCGTGTACCGGCTGGCAACCGCCGAGGGCGAGCTTATCGCCAAGAGCGACGCGCCCGAGCAGCTGGAGGGCGAGGCCGAAGGGCTCATCGCGCTTGCCCGGGCCAACAGCGGGCTGGTCGTGCCCGACGTCATGGGCTGCGGCCACGGCTGGCTGCTGACCGAGGCGCTAAAAGCCGCCGCCGGGGGCGATGAGGCCGCGTTGGGAGAGGGGCTTCGCCGGCTTCATCAGACGTCTCTCAAGGAGCACGGCTGGCACCGCGACAACGCCTGCGGGCAAACGCCCCAGCCCAATGCGCCCATGGCCGACGGCCGCGCCTTTCAGCGGGAAAGGCGGCTGCTGCCGCTGGTCGAGGCCTGCGCCCGGCACGACCTGCTGGACGCCGAGACCCAGCGGCGCATCCGCCGTCAGGCTGACACTCTGGAAGACTGGCTGGCGCCGGCCGCGCCCCGGCTGGTTCACGGCGACCTGTGGGCCGGCAACGTGCTCTATACTCCGCGCGGCCCGGCGTTGATCGATCCGGCGGTATACGCCCACTATCCGGAGGTGGATCTGGCCATGCTGACGCTGTTCGGTGCCCCGGGCGGGGCGTTTTGGGATGCCTACTGGGACGGCGCCGCGCCGGCGGACTGGCCGCGGCGGGAAGCGCTGTTTCAGCTTTATCCGCTGCTCAACCATCTGCTGCTGTTCGGCACCGGCTATCTGGGCGGCGTTCGCCGGGCGCTTTCTCGGCTGGAGCATGCCTAGCCTGCGCGCAAACGCTGAATGGGCGTAAAAGCGGTGTGATTACGCGACTGACATGCGATAATGTATGTAAATTTTGGCCCGCCCGGCCAACCCGAAACCGACCATCATGTAACGAGGAAGACGCCATGCTGCGACAGCCCCTCACTTCTGCCCTGACCACGGCGCGTCGCGCGCTGCTGCCTTCGCTCATCGCGGCGGCCTGGGCGACGCCGGCCCTGTCGGCGGATCTTTTGACCATCACCCGGGACGCGCTGGACAACAACGCCGCGCTGGGTTCCGCCGAAGCGGTGACGGAAAGCACCAGGGCCGCCCGAGACGCCGAGCAGGGCAATTTGCTGCCGCAGATAAACGCCCAGGGCAACGTCGCCCACAGCGAGCAGTTCGAGCGCCAAAGCCGCCAGGGAGCCGCAGGCATGCCGGGGGCGGGCGCTCAGGACGACAGCGTCAACAGCACAAGCCTCACCCTTGAAGCCACCCAGGCGCTGTTCGATGCCCTCAACAGCCGCGAGGTGACAAAAGCCGAGCGCCAGATTGATCAGCAGCTTTACCAGCTGGCCGCTACCGAGCAGGAGGTGCTGATCAACGTGGCATCGGCCTACTTCGAGATCCTCCGCGCCCACGAGATCCTCGAGGCCCGTCGCGCCCAGGAGCGCGCCATCGGCCGTCAGCTCGAGCAGGCCAAGGAGCAGTTCGACGTCGGCCTGATCGCAATCACCGAGGTGGAAGAAGCCCAGGCGCGCTTCGACCAGTCCCGGGCCGAGCGCATCGCCGGGCAAAGCGATCTTCAGGTCAGCTTTGAGGCACTCGAGCGCCTGACCGGCAAGCGCTACTCAGACGTGGAAGCGCTGGGCGACGACATGCCCATTCAGGTGCCGACCCCGGATGACCGTCAGCACTGGGTCGATCTGGCGGTGGAAAATAACCCCCAGGTGCTGGCTAGCCAGGCCGGCGTCGAGGTCAGCCAAAGCAACGTCGATATTGCCCGGGCCAACCGCCTGCCTACGGTCAGCGCCTTTGCCAGCTACAACTACGACGACAACGACGCCGACGGCGTGGACGGCTATAACTCCGAAGGCCAGGTCGGCGTGCAGTTCAGCCTGCCGCTCTATACCGGCGGTGCCACCACCTCGACGATTCGCCAGAACACCTTCCTGCTGGAGTCCAGCCAGTACGATTTTGAAGACCAGCGCCGCGAAGCCGTGCAGCAGGTGCGCTCGCGCTACACCCAGGTAAGCAACAACGTCTCCACGGTGGATGCTCGCCGCCAGGCGATCGTCTCCAACCAGAGCGCGCTGGACGCCACCCGGGCCGGCTATGAGGTAGGCACGCGCAACATCGTCGACGTGCTCGACGCCGAACAGAACCTCTACACCGCCATGGCCGACTACGCCAGCGCCCGCTACGACTACGTGATCAACCTGCTCACGCTTCGCCAGCAGGCCGGCGTGCTGGACGTCGATGCGCTGGAAGAGGTCAACGGCTGGCTGAGCGCAGACAGCGTCAGTTTCACCCTCCCCGAAGAAAACGCGGATAGCGTGACCCGCATCGGCGAGCGGCCGACGCGCGACTCCTGAAGCATCAGTTCGCTAAATACCGGTTCGCTGCCGCAGACCTGACGGGGTGGCGTTCATGTTTACATTCATGTGTGTATGGTTGTAGGCTTTGCACATTCTGTCAGGGCGTTAACGGATACAAGGACATCATGAAAACGACGTTGAGTAGAGTTGGCCGCGCGGCCGCCGCCGTGGGAGCCAGCGTATTGCTGGCTGCCTGCGGCGGTGAAGAGTCCGCGGACCAGCAGGGCCAGCAGGGCGGCGAAGAGCAGCAGGGCAAGCCCCGATCCGTCGAGGTCACCACGCTTGAGCGCCAGGACGTCGCGCTGGAGAAATCCTATCCGGCCCTGCTGCGCAGCGATGACGAAGTCACGCTGGTGGCGCGGGTGACCGGCACGCTGGAAAAAAGGCTGTTCGAGCCGGGCCAAATGGTCGAGAAGGGCGACACGCTCTACCGCATCGAGCCCGACCGCTACCAGACCGCGGTTAACCAGCGCAAGGCCGATCTGGAAAGCGCCCGCGCCAAGCTGTCGCGCGCCCAGCGCGACGCCGAGCGCTTCGAGCGCCTGCTCAGCCAGAACTCGGTGAGCCGCCAGCAGTACGACCAGGCGCTGGCCGACCGGCGGGTGGCCCAGGCAAGCGTGGCCCAGGCCTCGGCGGCGCTGGAAAGCGCCAATATCGATCTCGACTACGCCGGCGTGACGGCGCCGGTATCGGGAATGATCAGCCTGAGCATGGTCAACGTCGGCAATCTGGTCGATTCGGGCACCAAGCTTGCTACCATTACTCCGCTAGACCCGCTGGAAGTGCGCTTTCAGCTGCCCCAGAAAGATGCCTACGAGCTGCGCCACCAGCTGAAAGCCGGCGCCGATATCAAAGACATTGGCGCCCGGCTTGAGCTGCCGGGCAGCGACACCGGGCTTAGCGGCCATCTCGATTTTCTCGGCGCGCGGGTCGACGAAGCCACCAGCACCGTTCAGGCCAACGCCAACTTTGCCAACCCCGACGGCCAGGTGCTGCCCGGCCAGTACGTGCGCGTGCATCTGGAAGGCCTCAAGCGTTACGACGTGCTGGCGGTGCCGGAAATTGCCCTGACCCAGGGGCTGATGGGGCCCCAGGTCTTTGTCGTTGACGAGGAAGACACCGCCCGCGCGAAAACCGTGGATCTTGGCGACCTGGCCGGCCCCTGGCAGATTCTGCGCGACGGCGTAGAAGCCGGCGACCGCGTGGTCGTGGGCGATCCGGCCGGACTCAAGCCCGGCACGCCGATCAAGCCGGAATCCTTTGACGGCGATGCGGGCGCGCTGATGGAAGAGGCCAAGGAAGAAAAGCAGGCCGAAGAGCAGCAGGAGAAACAGGAAGCCCAGGAGGCACAGCAGGAGCAGCAGCAAGCGCCGGATGAAGACGCCGAGTCGTCAGCGGATACCGAACAGTCCCAGGCCGCGTCGGATGACGAGGACGCGTCGTAATGAATTTCTCCAACTTCTTCATCAAACGGCCGATCTTTGCCACGGTCATTGCCATTATCCTGACCGTGATCGGGGTCATGAGCATGCGCGTGCTGCCCATCGAGCAGTACCCAAGCATCGTGCCGCCCACGGTATCGGTCAGCGCCCAGTTCCCGGGGGCTGACGCCGAGACCGTGGCGCAAACCGTAGCGGCGCCGCTTGCCGAGTCGATCAACGGCGTCGAGGACATGCTCTACATGACCTCGACCAGTGCCGACAACGGCTCGATGAGCCTGTCGATCGCCTTTGACATCGGCACCGACGGCGACATCAACACCATCAACGTCAACAACCGAGTGCAGGGGGCGCTGTCCCAGCTGCCCGAGGCGGTCCAGGATCAGGGCGTACAGGTCGAGCTCAGGTCAAGCTCGATTCTGATGATGATCGCGATGACCTCGCCCCAGGAAGACTACGACCGCGTCTACCTGCAGAACTACGCCACGCTCAACATCCTTGACGAGCTGCGCCAGGTGCCAGGGGTCGGCGAGGCAGAAGTGCTGGGTGGCGGCGAGTTCGCCATGCGCATCTGGATGGACCCCAACAAGCTGTCCCAGTATGACCTGACGCCGGCGGAAGTGGCCACGGCGATTCGCTCGCAGAACACCGAGGTGCCGGCGGGCAGCCTGGCGGCCACGCCCCAGAGCGAGCCCCGGGCGTTTACCTATACCATCACCGCCGGCGGGCGGCTGAACAACGTCGATGATTTCCGCAACATCGAGCTTCGCACCAACCCCGATGGCTCCTCACTGACCTTGGAGGACGTCGCCCGCGTCGAGCTGGGTGCGTCGTTCTACGGCGTCGAGGCGCGGCTGAACGGCGGCACCATGGCGCCGATCGTCATCAACCAGCAGCCCGGTGCCAACGCCCTTGAAACCGCCAAGGCGGTCAAGGACACCATGCAGGAGCTCGAGCAGCGCTTCCCCGAAGGGCTCGACTACGTGGTGCCCTACGACACCACGCTGTTTATCGACGCCTCGGTAGAAACCGTGCTGCACACCTTCATCGAAGCCTTCCTGATCGTCGGCGTGATTCTGTTCATCTTCCTGCAGAACTGGCGCTTTACCGTGATCGCCATGTCGGTGGTGCCGGTCTCGGTGCTGGCCACCTTCGCCGGTTTCTACATGTTTGGCTTTTCCATCAACCTGCTGACGCTGTTTGCGCTGGTGCTGTCGATAGGCATCGTGGTGGACGACGCCATTCTGGTGGTGGAAAACGTTGAAAGGGTGCTCGGCGAGGAGGACCTGACCGTGCGTCAGGCCACCGTGCGCGCGATGCAGGAAGTCGGCGGGCCGATTATCGCAACGTCGCTGATCATGGCGGCGGTGTTTGTGCCCGTGGCCTTCCTCGGCGGCTTTACCGGGCAGATTTACCAGCAGTTCGCCCTGACCGTGGCGATTTCGGTGGCGTTCTCGGCGCTGATGGCGCTGACGTTTACCCCGGCGCTGTCGGCGATTTTCATCAAGAACAAGAAAGACACCGAAGAGACGAAGGTGATGCGCGCGCTGCATACGCCGCTGCGCCTGTTTGACCGTATTTTTGCCGGCATCACCGCCGCCTATATGGCCGCGGTGAAGGTGCTGGTGCGCTTCTGGGGGGTGGCCCTGCTGCTTACCGCCCTGGTGGGCGGGGCGACCTGGTGGCTTTATGAGACCACGCCGGCCACGCTGGTGCCGGAGACGGACCAGGGTATCGTGCTGGCTACCGTTTCGCTTCCGGACTCGGCGTCGCTGACGCGCACCCGGGACTACATGTCGCGGCTTTCCGAGCGTATCGAGGAGATTCCCGGCGTGGAGTATTCCTCGGCGGTAGCCGGTTACGACATGCTGTCAAGCGCGGTGAATACCGCACGGGGCATCATGTTCATCAACATGGATGACTGGTCCGAGCGCGACCTGACGGCGGAACAGCTGGTAGGCAAGATCATGCAGCTGGGCGCCGAGACCGACGGCGGTGAAGCGATGGCGTTCAACGTGCCGCCGATCATCGGGCTGTCCACCACCGGCGGCTTTACCGGCTATCTGCAGTCGTTTGGCGGTGCCTCTTCCCAGGAGCTCTACGAGGCCTCGCTCAAGGTCATGCAGGCGGCCAACGAGCACCCGGGACTCAACCAGGTGTTTTCCACCTTCAACGTCAACGTGCCGGGCTACCGGGCCGAGATCGACCAGCAGAAGGTGCTGGGCTATGGCGTATCGCTGACGGATCTTTATTCGACGCTGTCCAACACCTTCGGTAACGGCTTCGTTAACTACTTCAGCTATCAGAACCGCAACTTCCAGGTCTATCTGCAGAACGAGGACGAGTTCCGCAAGACGCCGGACGATATCGGCAACGTCTATGTGCGCGGCAGCAACGGCGAGCGTATTCCGCTTTCCGAATTCGTCACGCTCGAGCGCCAGACCAAGCCCTCGGTGGTATCGCGCTTCGGGGTGTACCTGGGCGCGCAGTTCCAGGGCGAGCCGGCGGAAGGCTACAGCTCCACCCAGGCCATCGACACCATGGAAGAGATCGTTCAGGAAACCCTGGGCGATGAATGGGGCATGGGTTGGACTGGCACCGCCTATCAGGAATCCACTCAGGGGGGCGCGGCGACGCTTGCCATCGTCTTTGGCCTGCTGATGGTGTTTTTGATCCTGGCGGCCCAGTACGAAAGCTGGTCGCTGCCGCTGGCGGTGCTCACCGCTACGCCTTTCGCCCTGTTTGGCGGCATCGGCGGGGTGGCCCTGCGCGGGCTTGACAGCAGCGTGTACGTCGAGATCGGCATGCTGGTGGTCGTGGGGCTGGCGGCGAAAAACGCCATCCTGATCGTGGAGTTTGCCGAGCTGCAGCGCAAGGAGCTCGGCAAGAGCATCCGCGAGGCTGCGATTATCGCCGCCGAGCTGCGCTTCAGGCCCATCGTGATGACGTCCCTGGCCTTTATCCTGGGCACGATGCCGCTAGCGCTTGCCACCGGGGCGAGCGATACCAGCAGCCACCACATCGGCACCACGGTGTCCGTTGGCATGGCGACGGTAGCGATTATTTCGAGCTGCTTCGTTCCCAGCTACTACGCCATGATTGCCGGCGTGGCCGACTGGGCCAACCGCAAGCGCGGCGCTGGCGACGACCAAAGCGCTGAAGAAGACAGCAATAGTACCTCGGCATAAGCCCTGAAAAGCGCCTGCGCCGGACGCGTAGGCCCCTATAACAGGCTTATATGAAAGACTGAGCACCGGCCACTGGGTCGGTGCTTTTTTATGTCGGCATGCCGGCAAAGCCAAGCCTTAAAGTATATAAGCGACTTGTGGGCTATACTGGAAACGGCAAGAGATGAATGGAAGGGGGCAAGATATGGAAAATGTCAACGCGCTTTTTATCAGCTTTCCGATGATCGTGTTCAGCCTGCTGGTGCCGCTGGTAGTGCTTTATTGGCTGCTCGCCACCGTGCGGCTGGTGCCGGTCGAGCTTTTTGAGCGCGATAGCCTCAGGCACGAACACACCGCAAGCACGCTGGTGTCGCTTGGCTTTGCCGGCGTGCCGGCGACTTTTGCGCTGAGCGTGCTGATCGTTTTAGCCGGGCTGTTCACCCTGGCCGTTGAGTTTTTCGTGCTCAGCCGGCTGCCCTTGGGGCTGTTTCGCGTGCCGCTGGGCGTGGCCGTGCTGTGGGCAGCGTTTGCGCTGGCGTCACCGCTGGCAGCGCGCCTGTGCCATAAAACCCACCGCTGGTTCCACGGTCAGCGCCGTACGCTGCTCGGCGAGATGGTGGAAGTCACCCATGAGGCGGATGCCGACGGTTGGGCCGATGCCGTCCTGCTGAGCGACCGTAGCTGTTACGTACGCCTGCACGGCAAGCGGCAAAGCGGAAGGATACCCAAGGCCGGGGAGCACCGGGTGTTGGTCAAGTTTATCGCCGAGGAAAATGCCTACCGCAGCGTCACCGAAGATGCCTACCGCGATGCTCGCGCCCACGCCCGGCGCCTAACCCTGCAGCGCAAGACGTCACCGCATCATCTATAAGTCAGCGGGGGAGGGGTACGCTGCATCAGGGCCAGCTGGGTGTCGAGCAGCTGTGCCCCTTCGCGACGAATAGAGTAGCTTTCGTGGTTGCGCAGCCAGTCGTGAAATAGCCCGGCAAGCATGGCCTGCATGATCTGCGCGGCCACGTCCGGCGCCAGGCAGGGGCGCAGCTGGCCGAGCTTGCCGGCCATGTTGAAATATTTCAGCAGCGCGCCGCAGGTTTCTGACGACATTTCGTTTTGCATGGCCAGCGGGTCGATGTCGCCAAAGGTCTCGCAGTGGTGAAGCAGGATGGAATGCACGCGCCGGTAGCGCGGCTGCTCCAGGTGCGCAAAACCGTTGATGCAAGCCAGCCGCACCGCTTCCAGCGGTTTCTGGTCAAGGGTGGTATCGTCGAGCTCTTTGACCAGGTCTTCAAAAGGCAGGCGCACGCGCTGGAGCATGGCCTGAAACAGGTCCGCCTTGTTCTTGAAGTGCCAGTACACGGCGCCCCGGGTCATGCCGGCGTGGCGGGCAATCTGGTCAAGCGACGTGCGGGCAACCCCGTGCGCAATGAACATATCTTCGGCCGCGTCCAGCAGCGTTTCCCGCGTGGCAGCAGCTTCGGCTTTGGTTTTTCGGGCCATGGTCGAGCAACCTGAAGAGTGAGTACGGCCACCCCAGTTTACCCCACCGCCGGAATTTTTACATTCAAAAGTGTATGGATAACGCCAACCATGACAAGCACACCTTCGCCGGCGCGCGCGCCTTTTCAGCTGGGCCGGGAAAGCGTGGCCCCGGGCACGCGCCGACAGATCGACGTGCCGGTGGCGCGGCTTTATACCCATACGCCGCTGAATGTTCCGGTAGAGGTAGTGCACGGGCGCCGGGAAGGCCCGGTACTGCTGGTATGCGGCGGTATTCACGGCGATGAAATCAACGGCGTGGAGATTGTTCGCCGGCTGCTGCACGTCAAGGCCATTGCCGCCCTGCGCGGCACGCTGATTGCCGTGCCGGTGGTTAACGTCTTTGGCTTTTTGCAGCAAATCCGCTACCTACCCGACAGGCGCGACCTCAACCGCTGCTTTCCCGGGAGCGAAAGCGGCTCGCTTGGCGGGCGCATTGCGGCGCTGTTTTGCGAGCAGGTCGTCGATCACGCCACGCCGGTGCTGACCTACGAGGCAGGGGAGGCGCTACGCTTTGACGAATGGGCCATCGCCCCGGGCGTCAGCGGCGTCCTGCGGGTGATGCGCCGGCTGGGCATGCTTACCGCCGCGCAGCGCCGCCGGCCCGCGTCGGCTGAGGTGGCCAACGGTTCGAGCTGGGCCCGGGCCCCGATTGACGGCATTCTGCGCCCCGGGGTGCGCCTCGGCGCGCGGGTGGCCAAGGGCGATCTGCTGGGGTGGGTAGCCGGCCCGTTTGGCAATAACCCAGGTGAGGTGAAGGCGGTGGCCGACGGCATCGTCATCGGCATGACCCGCCTGCCGCTGGTCAACGAGGGCGAAGCGCTGTTTCACATTGCCCGCTTCGACGCCATCGACGAGGCCGAAACCGCGGTCGAGTCGTTTCAGTCGCTGCTCACGCTGCCGCCGGCGCTTTAACGCGGCCCAGCGCATCGTCGTAAACGTTTAGCCCGGCGCCGTCGCGGTGGGCGTTTTCGGCCAGGTGGCGGCGGAACTGGCGCCCGCCCGGGCAGCCCTGAAAAAGCCCCAGGGTGTGTCGCGTAACGTGGTTGAGCTTGGCACCCTCGGCCAGGCGCTTGGCGATATAGGGGCGAAACGCCAGCGCCGCCTCCATGCGCTCGGCCGCCGGATTGGCTTCGCCGTACAGGCGGCGGTCCACGTCGGCGAGCAGCCAGGGGTTCTGGTAGGCTTCCCGGCCCACCATCACGCTATCCACCCGCTCAAGCTCGCCGGCGCAGGCGTCGAGGGTTTTCAGCCCGCCGTTGAGGCCGATGTGCAGCGTTGGATGGCGCATCTTGAGCCGGTGCACCCGGGCGTAGTTGAGCGGCGGCACGTCGCGATTCTGTTTGGGGGAGAGCCCCGCAAGCCAGGCCTTGCGCGCATGCACCTTGAATATCTCGCCGCCGGCATCCGCCACGGTGATGATGAAGCGCTCCAGATCCTCGTCCTCGTCCTGGTCGTCAATGCCGATGCGGCACTTCACCGTGATGGGGATTGTCGTTACCGCCTGCATGGCCTTTACCGCCGCGGCGACCTTTTCCGGGTGCGCCATGAGGCAGGCGCCGATCAGGTTGTTCTGCACCCGGTCGCTGGGGCAGCCCACGTTCAGGTTGACCTCGTCGTAGCCCCAGGCCTCGGCAATCGCCGCGCATTCGGCAAGCTCACCGGCGTCGCTTCCGCCAAGCTGCAGCGCCAACGGATGTTCCACCGCGTCGTAGCCCAGAAAACGCTCCCGGGGCGAGCCGTACAGAATCGCTCCGGTGGTCACCATTTCGGTGTACAAAAGCGCACGCCGGGTCAGCGTCCGCGCAAACGCCCGGTAGTCCCGGGTAGTCCAGTCCATCATCGGCGCCACAGAAAAGCGGCGCGCGGCATTGGCCGGGTGAGCGGTGGTCATGTTCATGGGCATTTTCACGAGCGATAGCGGATGGGCGTTCAGAAACGAATGGCGGGTATTCTACGCAATAACCGGCAGGCCCGACAAAATTGGCGCACCTTGTCGTGTAATGGTCAAATTTTTTGGCCACTGCCTTTTGAGCATTCGAGTACATCGCTTCAGCTGCATTTGGCGGCAGCCTTGCGCCATTGTGAACTATGGTTTACATTTAGCGCAATGAAGCTCATTCGCGAAACCGCTACCTATGCGGGCTGGTTCTCCGGGCTGAAAGATGCGCGGGCCAGAGCCAAAATACTGGCTCGAGTACGCCGCGCCGAGCTGGGTAACTTTGGCGACTACGCCCCGGTGGGCGAAGGCGTGTCGGAGTTGAGAATTCATTACGGCCCGGGATACCGGGTGTATTTTGCCCAGCGGGGCCTTGAGCTGGTGATACTGCTGGCGGGCGGGGACAAGTCGAGCCAGTCACGCGATATTGCGGCGGCCAAACAGCTGGCACGGGAGTTGAAGGAGGCACCATGAGCACACTGCGCCAATGGGATGTGGTAGACCACTTGAACAGCGAAGAAGATATGGCGCTGTACCTTGAAGCCTGCATGGAAGAAAGCGATGCCGCTCTGGTGGCGGCGGCGCTGGGGGACATTGCTCGTGCCAGAGGCATGTCTCAGCTGGCTCGAGATACCGGCCTGACCCGGGAGGGGCTTTACAAGGCGCTCTCGGCAGACGGCAACCCCAGCTTTGCCACCATCATGAAGGTAACCAAAGCGTTGGGTTTCTCACTGCATGCCAAGGTGTCCTGAACCGTCGCAATACGCCGGTTATGCCACGCCCCGCTTTTGTGCGGGGCGTTTTTATTGGTGGGGTGGGGCAGTCGCCAGGGGCATGGCTATGCTAACCGGCGCTTAATGGGGTGTGGTTAGCATGGGCGTCATTACGATAGCCGCAATTTTACAAGCGAAAGGAGCAACGGGTGTTATCTCTGACGTTGGGGCCGCTGGCCATCTCTGTGGGGCAGGCGCTGATTGTGCTCGCGTTTCTGGTGGCGCTGATTGCCGGCAAAATATCCGCCGGGCGGCGGGACGTTGCCATCAGCGATACGATTATCAACCTGGCGCTGGTGGGCATGGTCGCCGCGCGCCTTGTTTTTGTCGGGCGCTACTTTGCAAGCTACGGGCCCGATCCGCTGGCGTGGATCGATATTCGTGACGGCGGGTTTGACCCCGTAGCCGGCGTGCTGGCCATGGTGGCGTACGGCGTTTACCTGGGCTGGCGGCGCGGCGTGCTGCGCCGGCCGCTGTTCATGGCGGCGTTTGCCGGGCTTCTGACCTGGGGGCTGACCGGCGGCGCCATCAGCCTGATCGAAAATCAGGCAAGCCGGCCGCCGCAGGCCGCGCTTCAAACGCTGGATAACGCCTCGGTGGACCTTGCCAGCCTGCAGCAGGAAGCCGGCGGCAAGCCGATGGTGGTCAATCTCTGGGCGACCTGGTGCCCGCCGTGCCGTAAAGAGATGCCGATGCTGGAAAAAGCCCAGCAGGAGCGCACCGACGTGCTGTTCGTGTTCGCCAACCAGGGCGAAACGGCGCCCACCATTGACGACTTTCTCGACCACGAGTCGCTGGCGCTGGATAACGTGCTGCTGGATCTCAAGGGCGCCATTGGTCAGGAAGCCGGTTCGGCCGCGCTGCCGACCACGCTGTTTTATAACGCCAACGGCAAGCTGGTAGACACCCACCTGGGCGAGCTTTCCCGGGCGACGCTGCGCCACGCGCTCAAGCGTACCGCGCCGGATGCCTGACGCCGATAGCACATGGCCCACTCTCCCGACGGGCTGCCCGCTGCCCTGATATACTGATAGCCGGCATTTCCGGACTCGACCTGACGGCGGAAGCCTTTTGGCCGTCAGGTTCCATTCCTCACGGCAAGATGATACCAACCATGCTTTTTCTTTTTTCCTCGGGCGCCAGGCGGCGCTTTTGTGTGCGGGTGCTTGGCGCGGCGCTGTTTTTCGTGCCGGTCGCGGCGTTGGCGGAAGCGTCGCCCGCGGGCCACTATGATCTGCCGGAAAGTGGCAACATGGTGGGCGAGGTCTATCGCATCACGGTCGAGGAGGGCGATACCCTGCTCGATATCGCTTCTGAGCAGCAGGTGGGCTATGAAGAAATCCGCCACGCCAATCCGGATACCAGCCTGTGGGCGCCGGAACCCGGCACCGAGGTGACCATTCCGGCGCGCTATATTCTGCCGCCGGTACGTCGGCAGGGGTTGGTCATCAACCTGGCCGAGCTGCGGCTGTATTATTTCCCCGATACGCCAAAAGGCGAGACGCCGACCGTCGAGACCTACCCGATCGGGATTGGCCGAGACGGCTACGACACGCCGCTGGGCGTTACCAAAACCACCATGAAGCTCGAAAATCCGGCCTGGTACCCGCCCGATTCCATCCGCCAGGAAGCGGCGGAGAAGGGCGATTCGCTGCCGTCGGTGGTGCCGGCGGGGCCGGACAACCCGCTGGGCGAGCGGGCGATTTTGCTGGACCTGCCCGGCTACCTGATTCACGGCACCAACCGCCCTGACGGCGTCGGCATGCGCGTAAGCCACGGCTGTATCCGCATGCGCCCGGACACCATCCGCCAGCTGTTCTCCCGGGTGGGCGTCGACGAGCGGGTCAACATCATCGATATGCCGGTGAAGATCGGCCGCGACGGCGAGCGTCTTTACCTGCAGGCCTACCCGCTTGACGAGCAGGAGGCGGGCATGGACGCGGTGTTCCGCGCGCTCGACGAAACGCCTGGCGCCCAGGAGCGGGTGCTGGACTACACGCGCCTGGAAGCGGTGCTTGCCGCAAGCGACTGGCAGCCCACGGCGCTGGCGCCGCTGCCGGAGGCAGCGATTGAGACTCAGGCACAGCCGCATCGCTGGTACAATGCGTTTCGCGACTGGCAGCAGTCGCTGGAAACCCAACGGGATGAAACCGACTCGCGCGATGACGCGTAAACGGAGGCAGCCATGCACAGACGGCGTGCGCTTACCGGATATTCGCTGATGCTCGCCGCCGTACTGGCGCTTGCAAGCTGCGGCGGCAGCGAAGACGCCACTCCCCGGAGCACATCCGAGACGGCCTCCGGTGCCGAGACGGCGGATCAGCCGGCCTCGTCGCCCGAGGACGCTGAGCCGCTGAAAGTGACGATGAGCGCCGACGTGGCCATGCGTTCGGACCGGCGGCTGGAAGTGACCGGGAGCACCAACCTGCCCGACGACGCCCAGCTGCTGATCGCGATCAAGCGGGCGGCCAGCGGGGCGCGCTGGCAGGAGCGTGCTCAGGTGCAAGGCGGGCAGTTTCAGGCCGGGCCTTTAGGGTTTGGCAGCGGCGTGCCGGACGGCGACTACCGCGTGCGCGTTCAGCTGTCGGAGGCCAGCGTGCAGCCTGTGGCGGTACGCCGGCGCATTGGCGATAAAGGCGAGCAGCTGACAGGCAAGCTGGTGAAGGAGGCTCCCCACGGGCTGGGGCAGATCGCCGTCTATACGCGCGCCTTCTCAATCGGCAGCGAGCTCAGGCACAGCGAGAAAGAAGAAGGCGTGCGCTACCCCCAAGGCTAGGGTCTGTTGACGTTTCATGGCAGGGGTATTGGCAGGATAGGGGCAAGCTCGCAGAATAAAGGTTCCTACGCCAACAAACTGCAAGCCTGCCATGCCCCGACAAATGCTCACGGATGAAC
>NZ_JASSZF010000022.1:0-49869 GCF_031935715.1 Halomonas garicola
TCATCCGTGAGCATTTGTCGGGGCATGGCAGGCTTGCAGTTTGTTGGCGTAGGAACCTTTATTCTGCGAGCTTGCCCCTATCCTGCCAATACCCCTGCCATGAAACGTCAACAGACCCTAGTGGCGGAAGTGGCGCATGCCGGTAAACACCATGGCGATGCCGGCCTCGTTGGCAGCGTCGATGACTTCCTGGTCGCGCACGGAGCCGCCGGGCTGAATGACCGCGGTAATGCCGGCCTGGGCGGCGGCGTCGATGCCGTCGCGGAAGGGGAAGAAGGCGTCCGAGGCCATCACCGAGCCGGGCACCGGCAGGTTTTCGTCGGCGGCCTTGAGGCCGGCGATTTTGGCCGAATAGACGCGGCTCATCTGCCCCGCGCCCACGCCCACGGTCTGCCCTTCCCTGGCGTAGACGATGGCGTTGGACTTGACGAACTTGGCCACCCGCCAGGCGAAGATCAGGTCATTGAGCTCCTGCTCCGAGGGCGCGCGCTCGCTGACCACCCTGAGCGCGTCCCGGCCCACCGTGCCCCGGTCGCGCTCCTGCACCAAGAGCCCGCCGTTGACGCGCTTGTAGTCCAGTGCCGCTTCGGCCTGACTGCCCGGCCAGCCGGCGCTGGCGTCAAGCAGGCGCACGTTGGGCTTTTTCGCGACGATGGCCGCGGCGTCCTCGTTGATCCCCGGGGCGATGATCACCTCGACGAACTGGCGGTCGATGATGCGCTGCGCGGTCTCGGCGTCGAGCGCCACGTTGAAGGCGATAATGCCGCCGAAGGCGCTGGTGGGGTCGGTCTGAAAGGCCCGGTCGTAGGCATCAACGGCGCTTTGGCCCACGGCCGCGCCGCAGGGGTTGGCGTGCTTGACGATCACGCAGGCGGTGTCGTCAAAGGCCTTTACGCACTCGAAGGCGGCGTCGGTGTCGGCGATGTTATTAAACGAAAGCGGTTTGCCCTGGCGGGTTTGCGCAGTGGCGACGCCGGGCTCCGAGGCGTCGGGCTCGACGTAGAAGGCGGCGTTCTGGTGGGGGTTTTCACCGTAGCGCATGTCCTGCTTTTTGGCCAGCTGCAGGTTGAAGGTGCGCGGAAAGTCGGCGTCGTCGGCGCTCACCCGGCGGCCCAGATAGTCGGCAATGGCGCCGTCGTAGCCGGCGGTGTGCTCGAACGCCTTGACCGCCAGATTAAAGCGCGCGGTGGCGCCGATGCTGCCCGCCCGGGCGGCCAGCTCGTCCAGCACCCGAGCGTAGTCACAGGCGTTGACCACCACGGTGGTGTGGGCGTGGTTCTTGGCGCAGGCGCGCAGCATGGCCGGCCCGCCGATGTCGATGTTCTCGACGGCGTCTTCAAGCGTGCAGTCGGGGTTGGCTACGGTGTCGGCAAAGGGGTAAAGGTTGACCACCACCATGTCGATGGGCGCGATGTCGTTTTCCGCCATGACCGCGTCGTCCTGCCCCCGCCGGGCGAGAATGCCGCCGTGGATTTTGGGGTGCAGGGTCTTGACCCGCCCGTCCATGATTTCCGGGAAGCCGGTGTGCTCGGAGACTTCTCTGACCGGGAGGTCGTTTTTCGCGAGCAGTCGGAAGGTGCCGCCGGTGGACAAAAGCTCGACGCCGTGCTCGTGCAGCCCGCGAGCAAAGTCGACGATGCCGGTTTTATCGGAAACGCTCAGCAGAGCGCGGCGAACGGGGGACGCGGTAGTAGCCATCAAACTCTCTCATCAAACTTTCGTAGGCAGTGGGTCAGATAGAAAACAGCGGCGCCTAGGGGGCGCTGTCGATAAGTCCGTAATGCTTGAGCTTCTTGCGCAGGGTGCCGCGGTTCAACCCCAGCACCTGGGCGGCGCGGGTCTGGTTGCCGTGAGTATACTCCAGCACGGCGGCCAGCAGCGGCGTTTCCACCTCGGCCATGACCATGGCGTAAAGGTCGCTGGTTTCACCGCCGTCAAGGTGTTCAAAGTAGCGCCGCATGGAAGCCTCCACGGCGTCGCGCAGCGGCTTGGGCGGCGCCTCTGGCGGCGTGCTGCCGAGCGCAGCGGCGTCCGGGTGAGCGGGCATCGGGTTGCGATCCGTCATGCGGCGTGGCCTCCTTTGGCTGACAGGCGCGCGGCGGCATCCGGCACCGTGAAAGTGTCCATCCAGTCAAACTGCGTCGCCGGGGTCTCCAGGGCGTTGAACTGCTTTTTCAGGGCGCGCTGCTGCTCCGGCGTAAAGCGCGTATCGGCGGCGAGGTACCAGCCCAGGTGCTTGCGCGCGATGCGCACGCCCATATAGTCGCCGTAAAATTCGTGCAGCGCGGCCAGGTGTTCGCCCAGCACCCGGGCGCGTTCGCCGAGCGTGGGGGCGGCCATCGGCGTGCCGTGATCAAGATAGCGGTTGATCTGCTGGAATATCCACGGGTTGCCCTGGGCGCCGCGGCCGATCATCAGCGCGTCGGCCCGAGTATACGCCAGCACCCGGGCGGCTTTTTCGGGGGTGTCGATATCGCCGTTGGCAAATACCGGCAGCCCCACCCGGGACTTCACCGCGGCGATGGTGTCGTATTCGGCCTCTCCGGCGTAGCGCTGCTGGCGGTGGCGGCCGTGTACGGCAAGCGCCTGGATGCCGGCGTCTTCGGCGATGCCGGCCACGCGCACGGCGTTGTTGCTGTCGGCGCACCAGCCGGTGCGGATTTTCAGCGTCACCGGGATGTCGACCGCAGCGACCACGGCGTTGACGATCTCCGCCACCAGCCGCTCGTCGCGCATCAGAGCCGAGCCCGCGGCCTTGTTGCAGACTTTTTTCGCCGGGCAGCCCATGTTGATGTCGATGACTTCGGCGCCCAGCTCGGCGTTCAGGCGGGCGGCCTCGGCGAGCATGTCGGCGTCGCCGCCGGCAATCTGCACTACCCGAGGCGCGGGCTCGCCGCGGTGATCCATGCGCTGGCGGGATTTGCGCGTGTTCCAAAGCGATGGATCGGAGGTGACCATTTCCCCAACCACCCAGCCGGCGCCCAGCCGCCGGCACAGCTGGCGGAAGGGGCGGTCGGTAACGCCGGCCATGGGCGCCAGTATCGCGCGGTTGGGCAGCGTATAGGGGCCAATGGCAACGGCGGAAGTGGGTGATGTCATAGCGTCAGTCCGGGCGTTAATGCGGGCGCGTGCCGGTCAGGCGCACCCAGCCTTCGCGGTGCGCCGGCTCGTCCATGATAAGCCCACGGGCCCGGTAGGCGTCGAGCACTTCGTCGGCCTGGTGCTCAAGGATCCCGGAAAGCGCGAGCCGCCCGCCGGGGGCCACGCGCCCGGCAATGGCCGGGGCCAGCTCCACCAGCGGGCCGGCAAGGATATTGGCCACCACCAGGGGGTAGCCGGCCTCGGGGTGCTGACGGTCGAGCTCTTCGGGGTAGTAAAGCGCCAGGTCGTCGTGGCTGACGGCGTTGCGTTCGGCGTTGTCACGGCTGGCCTGGAGCGCCTGGGGATCGATATCGGTGCCCGTCGCGTGACGCGCGCCGAGCCTGAGCGCGGCGATGGCCAGAATCCCCGAGCCGCAGCCCACGTCCAGCACCTGGGTGCCGGCAAGCTCGCCGTTGACGGCCAGCTCATCCAGCCAGGCCAGGCACAGCGCCGTGGTGGGGTGAGTGCCGGTGCCGAAGGCAAGGCCGGGGTCGAGGACCAGGTTGATCGCATCCGGCGCCGGCGGTTCGTGCCAGCTGGGCACGATCCACAGCCGCTCGCCCATCTTGAGCGGCTCGAAGGCGTCCATCCATTCGCGCTCCCAGTCGCGGTCGGCCACCAGCTCGTAGTCGATCGCGGGGCAGGGCTCGCCGGGCAGCCGTTCGGCCCAGGCGGCGTGAATGCGCTCGAGCATCTCGCCGACGCCTTCCAGGTCGTCATAAAGGCCGATGAGCACGGTGTCCTGCCATAGCGGCGTGGTGCCGCGCTCGGGTTCGAAGACCGGGTCGTCGTCGGCGTCCTGCAGGCTGATGGCGGTAGCGCCCTCGTCGAGCAGCAGGTCTTCGAGCTGTTCGGCGTGTTCCGGGGGGACGTGGGCTTTGAGCTGTAGCCAGGGCATGGGGTCTGTCTCCGCACGGCGGGGAAAAACGCGGGGCAGCCGGCAGCTGCCCCGCGGCGTGTGCTACCCGGCCGGGCGTCAGGATTCCAGCTTTTTTTCCAGGTAGTGGATGGTCACTTCGCCCTGGCGGAAGTAGCTGTCGCGCACCAGATCCTTGTGCAGGTCGATATTGGTCTTGATGCCTTCCACCAGCAGCTCGTCCAGGCCGTTGCGCATCCGCGTCAGGGCAATGTCGCGATCTTCGCCCCAGGTGATCAGCTTGCCGATCAGCGAGTCGTAGTGGGGCGGAACGGTGTAGCCGGTGTACATGTGCGAATCCATGCGCACGCCAAGGCCGCCCGGCGGGTGATAAAGCGTGACCCGGCCCGGCGAGGGCATGAAGGTGCGGGCGTCTTCGGCGTTGATGCGGCACTCGAAGGCGTGGCCGCTGAGCTTGACGTCGTCCTGGGTGATGGAGAGCGGCCAGCCCGAGGCGATGCGCAGCTGCTCCTTGACGATATCCACCCCGGTGACCATTTCCGTGACCGGATGCTCGACCTGTACTCGGGTGTTCATCTCGATAAAGAAGAACTCGCCGTCTTCGTAGAGAAACTCGAAGGTGCCGGCGCCGCGGTAGTTGATGTCGATACAGGCGTCGCGGCAGGCGTTGAGCACTTTTTCCCGGGCCGCGGGGTCGATGCCCGGCGCCGGGGCCTCTTCGAGCACCTTCTGGTGGCGGCGCTGCAGCGAGCAGTCGCGGTCATAGAGGTGGATGGCGTTGCCCTGGCCGTCGGCCAGCACCTGCACTTCGACGTGGCGCGGCTTCTCGAGGAATTTCTCCATGTACACCGTGCCGTCGCCGAACGCCGAGTGCGCCTCGGTGCGGGTGATGCTGATGGCCGAGAGCAGGTAGCCTTCGGTGTGCACCACGCGCATGCCGCGCCCGCCGCCGCCGGAGGAGGCCTTGATGATGACCGGATAGCCGATGCGCCGGGCGGCGGCCAGGTTGGCATCGTCGTCGTCGTCAAGCGGCCCGTTGGAGCCGGGCACGGTGGGCACGCCGGCTGCCTTCATCGCCTTGATGGCGCTGACCTTGTCGCCCATCAGGCGGATGGTCTCCGCCCGCGGGCCGATGAACCGGAAGCCCGAGCGCTCGACCTGCTCGGCAAAGTCGGCGTTTTCCGAAAGAAAGCCGTAGCCGGGATGAATGGCGCTTGCGTCGGTGACTTCGGCGGCGCTGATAAGCGCGGGAATATGCAGATACGACTGGGCCGACGGCGCCGGGCCAATGCAGACGACCTCGTCGGCCAGGCGCACGTGCATGAGCTCGCGGTCGGCCTGGGAGTGCACCGCGACCGTCTTGATGCCCAGCTCCTTGCACGCGCGCAGGATGCGCAGGGCGATTTCGCCGCGGTTGGCGATCAGTACCTTGTCCAGCATGGGAGGATCCACCCGTGTCAAAAATGAAAGATCAGGCGATGACGACCATGGGCTGATCGAACTCTACCGGCTCGCCGTCTTCCACCAGAACGGCTTCGACCACGCCGTCACGGTCGGCTTCGATCTGGTTCATCATCTTCATGGCTTCGACGATGCACACGGTTTCACCTTTCTTCACGCTGGCGCCGACTTCGACAAAGGGCGTGGCACCCGGGGCCGGGCTGCGGTAGAAGGTGCCGACCATGGGCGAGCTTACTGCCTCACCGCGATAGGCCGGCGCCGCCGGGGCTTCTTCCGGTGCCGGCGTGGCGGTGCCGGGAGCGGCGGGGTCGGGTGCCTGGGTCGGGTACGGGTGGGGCGCAAACTGAGCCATGGGCTGGGGCGCGCAGGGGGTGCCGTTGGGGTGGCGGCTGATGCGTACCGACTCTTCGCCTTCCTGAATCTCGATCTCGCTGATGTTGGACTCTTCCAGCAGCTCGATCAGTTTTTTGACTTTACGAATATCCATGAGGGGGTCCCATACTCATTGAAAGTGAAAACGACAAAAGGCATAAGCGACACAGCGTCCGGACAGTGCCGGCGCGCGAAAGTGCAGCGCCCAGGCAAACGGACATGACGGACGGCGGCGTTTAAGTAGCGCCTTCAGGGCGCGCTCAAACGGCGCAGCACGCACGCCTGGCGGGCGTTTCATGCCGCAGTAAACCTGAAAGAAAAATCCCGAGAACGCGGCACGTTAGTGAACGTTGCGGCTCTATTGGCGCCCCGAACCGTGCACCGGGCTCGCGTGCAGGCGAAGTTTGCCGAAAAAAAGGCAGCCTGTCTAGCGCTGCCTGGGTGCCGCCAGGGCTATCGCCATTGGATATGTCCGAGGAGCCGGGGACAGGTCGAAGAGGGGGTTCTACGCCAGGGGTGGCGTAGGTAGCGTCCAGGGATGGATTCACAGCGCCCCCTCGCAGACCTGTTGACGGCTCAATCCGGCGATTGAGCTAACAGCGATAGCATAGGCCTGCAGGAGGGCAGGCTTAGCTGGCTCGGCTATCGAGCCACTGGCCGAGCTTTTCCAGGTGTCCGCTGAACTCGTCGGCGTTCACCTCGCCCTGGATGCGCGCCTGGGTAATTTCCTCGCCGTCGGCAAAGAACAGAAGGCTCGGCGGGCCGAAGAGGTCAAAGGCTTCCAGCAGCTCCCGGGTGCTGTCGTCGGTTTCAGTGACGTCGGCCTGGATCAGCGTGTAGTCGGCAAGCGCGCCTGCGACCCTGGGGTCGGGGTACACCTCGCGCTCCATAACCTTGCACGAGATGCACCACTCGGCGGTGAAGTCGACAAACGCTGGCTCTCCCTTGGCCGCGGCGTCGTCAAGCGCGTCGTCGAGCCCCGCGAGAGTATCCACCCGGGTGAACTGGGGCTCGGCTGCCGTCGCCGGCGCACCGCCGCCAGCACTCATCTGTTGGGTGCCCTGCAGCGGACGCAGCGGGTTTTTATTGCCCTGGGCGGCGCCCAGCAGCAGCGCGATGCCCCAGGCCAGCAGCAGAATGCCCAGGGCCTGGCGCGCCCGGCCCCAGCCTTGGGGCTGGTTGAACTGCAGCGCCCCCAGCGCCAGCGCCGAGCCCACGGCCAGCGCCGCCCACAGCATCAGCGCAATGGGCGCTGCCACCAGCCGTTCGATCATCCACACGGCGACCCCCAGCAGCAGCAGGCCGAAGGCAATCTTGACGCCGTTCATCCAGGCGCCGGAGCGCGGCAGCAGCGTGGCGCCAAAGGTGCCCGCGAGCAGCAGCGGCAGGCCCATGCCGAGCCCCAGGGCAAACAGCACCATCCCGCCGAGCACGCCGTCGCCGGTGGACGAAATGAATACCATGGCGCCGGCCAGCGGGGCGGTCACGCAGGGCGAGACCACCAGCACCGAGAGCGCCCCGGCCACGGCAATCCCCAGCGGGCCGCTCTGCTGGGCGCGGTTTTGCCAGGCGTCCACCTTGCCGGCAATGCGCGGTGACATGCGCAGCTCAAAGGCGCCGAACATGGCCAGCGCAAAGAGCGTGAACAGCACCGCAAAGGTGATCAGCACCGGCGCCGACTGCAGGTGCGCCTGGAGGTTGAGTCCGGCGCCGAATAGCCCCATCAGCACGCCGACCAGCGCATAGGTCAGCGCCATGCCCAGCACGTAGCTTGCCGAGAGCACGAAGGCCCGGGGGCGGGTGGGGTTCTGGCCGACGATGATCGACGACATGATCGGCAGCATGGGCAGCACGCAGGGCGTGAACGTAAGCCCCAGCCCGGCGAGGAAGAAAAGGCCCAGCGCCAGCGGCAGGCTAGCCTCGTCGAGCAGGGTGGCAAAGCGGCGGTCTTCGCTTTGCGGGCCGCTGAACCCGGCATCCGCGGCGTCGTCTTTGGCAATATCGGACGCCGGGGTCTCTTCACTATCCGCGGCTTCGTTAGCCGGCGCTTCGCTATCCGGGAAAGAAGCGGCGTCACTGGCTACCGGTGACGCTTCGCCGCCAGGGGAAGCCTCATCGATGGGCGAGGCCTGGTCGCTGGCAGCGGCTTCGCCGGCATCGACAAAGGCTGCCGGGGTCGCGGTCTCGGCGGCTTCGAGGGTCATGCGCTCGGGCGGGTAGCAAAGCCCGGCGTCGGCGCAGCCCTGAAACGTCAGCTCGACGTCAAAGGGGCCGTTATACGCCTCTTCCAGGGGCGCCTCGAATACCACGGTGTCGCGGAAGGTGTAGACATCGCCGAGGTATTCGTCGGTGATGAAGGTGCCCGGCGGAAGCTCGGGCTCGCCGAGGCTGACGTCCAGGGACTGGCTCTCGACGGCGAACTGGTGGCGGTAGAGGTAGTAGTCTTCGGCGGCTTCGACGCCGATATACAGGGTGTCGCCGTCGTGCCAGGCGCTGGGCTGAAAGGCCTCGCGCACGGGCAGGAAATCACTCTGGTCATCGCCGGAGAGCCACTGGGCCTGGGCGAGCCCCGGGGGTAGCAAGACGAGCAGCGCAGCAGCCAGAAGCCAGAGGGCTTGGCAGCGCCGCAGCGCGGCGGGCAGGCGGAAATGGAATAGCACGGAATTGTCCTTAGTGGCTGAAAATAGTGGCTGAGAATTCAAAAGCGTTAATGCGCGATCGGCCTTGCCGTCTTCATAACGCGTTAACCTTCGCCGTAAACGCAAACGGGCCGCCCGAAGGCGACCCGTTTGCTGATGAGGCACAAGCGACCGTCAGGCTGTCTGATACGCATCGGCGGCTTTTTCGATGGCCTTGCGTGCGGCGTCGGCGTTGTCCCAGGACTCGACCTTGACCCACTTGCCCTTTTCCAGGTCCTTGTAGTTTTCAAAGAAATGGGCGATTTGCTGGCGCAGAAGCTCGGGTAGATCGGTAACTTCGTTGACATCGTTGTAAAGCACGCACAGTTTGGCGTGGGGCACGCACACGAGCTTGGCGTCCTCACCGGCTTCGTCGGTCATGTTGAGCACGCCCACCGGCCGGGCGCGGATGATGCTGCCGGGAGCCACCGGGTGCGGCGTGACCACCAGGGCATCGAGGGCGTCGCCGTCGTCGGCCAGGGTACGCGGGACGTAACCGTAGTTGGCCGGGTAGAACATCGGCGTGGCCAGGAAGCGGTCAACCATCAGCGCGCCCATGTCTTCGTCGATCTCGTATTTGACCGGCGTGTGATTGGCCGGGACCTCAATGGCCACGTAGATGTCGTTGGGCAGCGCCTTGCCGGCGGGAATGTTGTCAAAGTTCATCGTGGGCTCCTTGGGGCATGTACGTGTTGCAAATCGTCAGGGCAGGGTAGGGCAGGACAGCACAGCTGATGCCGGACATGCTGGAGCCGGATTATACGAACAAGGCGAAAGGATTACCAATGCGATAAAAAACGCCCTGGGCCGACTTGGCAAGCGCCCGCCGTATGCAATAAGTCGCATGGTGGGGCGCGGCGTGCGGCGTGTATGATTTCCGCCTGTTTACGCTTACCGCACAGGGCTTTGCCGGCCACAGCGGAGTCGGGAAGACAAAGCCGGGAGGAAACGTGGCACACGCACAGTTGCTTATCAGTTACGGCCAGGCGCTGGTGGCGCCCGCCCCGCGTCACCCGCGCAGCTCGATGGCGGTATATCTGCCGGAAAGGCCGCTGATGCACGCCAAGGGCGGCTGTGCGGTGATCGGCGACTCGGTATCGTCCGGCGCTCATGCAAGCCAGGCGGCAGACCTTGGCGTGCGGGCCTTCGTCGCGGATTACTTTTCCACGCCCGACCACTGGACCGTCAAAACCTCGGCCACTCGGGTGCTCCACGCGCTGAACGGCTGGTGCCACGGCCAGAGCCGCCAGTCGGAGGCCGAAAGCTTCGTCGCCTCCCTGTCGGCGCTGGTGTTCCGACGGCAAAGTGCCCACCTGTTTCACATTGGCGATACCCTGGTGTTTCGCCTGCGCGGCGCGGAGTTCGAGCAGCTCAGCGCCGAGCATGTGACCGCCCTGGGCGGCTATCGCTATCCGTCCCGGGCGCTGGGCATGGATAACAGCGTAGACATCGACTACGCCCGGTTTCCGCTCAAGCAGGGCGATATTTTCCTCTTCACCACCCGGGCGGCGGTGGGGACGCTGCTGCCCTCTGACTACGTGCGGCTGATACGCAAGGATGCAAGCGACCTTAACGCCGCCTGCGACCGTCTGGTGGCCGAGGCCACTGCCCGGGCCCGGGAGCGCGGCTACGCCGTGGCCCCGTTCTGCTTTCAGCTGGCGCGCATCGACGAGCTGCCCGAAGGGCAAAGCGACGACCCCGGCCAGCTGTACGGCGACCTGCCGATCCCGCCGGAGCTTTCGCCGGGGGATCGGCTGGACGGGCTGGAAGTCACCGAGGTACTGGCGCGCACCGCCCAGTCCCGGGTGTATCGCGTGCAGGACGTGCACACCGGGGCCGAGATCGTGATGAAGGCGCCAAGCCCCGAGCTTTCCCTGCGCAACGCCTACCTGGAGCACTTTCTGCTGCAGCAGTGGGTGGTAGAGCGGGTGTCGTCGCCGTTTGTGGTGCGGGTGGTTGAGCCCTCGCGGCCGCGCCACTATCTGTACTATCTGCTGTCGAGCATACGCGGCGAGACCCTGCGCGAGTGGGCCGAGTGCCACCCCCAGGCAACGCTTGCCCAGCGGCTGGAAATGGCCGGCCAGCTGGGCCATGCGATACAGGCGCTCCACCACCGCGGAGTGCTGCACCAGCAGATCAACCCGGACAACGTGCTGGTCGACGAGCACGGCAAGGTGGTGCTCACCGACTTCAGCGCCTGCCACTTGCGCGATACCGATGGCCACCGCCAGTCCGGCGAAATCCTCCGGCCCATCGGCTTTACCCCGCACACCGCGCCGGAATATGCCCTGGGCGATACCGTCGGTCAGCGCAGCGACCAGTACGGCTACGCCTCTACGGTCTACTGGCTGCTGTGCGGCCAGCTGCCGTATCGGCTGACGCCGGACCGGCTGTGTAACCATACTGATCTGGAAGCGCTCAGCTACCGCAGCGCGCGCAGCGCCAATCCCGAGATCACCCCGGCGCTGGACGATACCCTGCGCCGGGCTCTGGATCCCCAGCGCGCGCTGCGTTTTCGCCGCCTCTCGGAGCTGGTGCACGCGCTACAAATACGCCGCCACCTGTCCCCCCCGGACGCCGCCCAGCGCGCCGACGCCCGGCGCTTCTGGCAGGGCGTAGCGGGTATTCTGCTGTTGCTGCTGGTGCTGTCCTGGATACTGCGGTAGGGGCTGCCGCGATGATGGGGGAAGACTTCTATTCCTCTACCGTCATCGCGAGGAGCGCAGCGACGTGGCGATCTCGTATGTGCGGTGGCGCTTTTCCCCTCTCCTGTCATCGCGAGGAGCGCAGCGACGTGGCGATCTCGTATGTGCGGTGGCGCTTTTCCCCTCTCCTGTCATCGCGAGGAGCGCAGCGACGTGGCGATCTCGTATGTGCGGTGGCGCTTTTTCCCTCTCCTGTCATCGCGAGGAGCGCAGCGACGTGGCGATCTCCTGCCGTGCCGGTAGCAACAAACCCCGAGATTGCTTCGCTGCACTCGCAACGACATAGAGGGAATGTGCGGGAAGCGTGGCACTGACTCTCGCTACTCGTCACCGCGAGCGAAGCGTGGCGGTCTCCTTACTGCGCCGTTAGCAAGTAAACCCGAGATTGCTTCGCTGCGTTTACACTCGCCCTTTGGGTGCTCGCAACGACGTAAGAAGTGAAGCGTTCTTACAGCGTAAACTCCGGCAAACGCTTTTCCACTTTCGCAAGCTTGGGCTTGGCGACCACGGGCAGGCCGTTGTCAAACGGGGGGAAGTCCTCGCCCTGGATCAGCGGCGAGAGATACTCCCGGCAGGCCTGGGTGATGCCAAAGCCGTTCTCGCTGATGAAGTCCCGGGGCATGAAGGTTTCCCGGTTGGCCACCTCGGAGAGCGGTGCGAAAATCACGTCCCACTGGTAGGGCGCCTGGGCGGTGCGGCGGATCGCCGGCATCATCGCGTTCTTGCCCGCCAGCGCCAGCGTGACCGCCTCGCGGCCCACGGCGTAGGCCTGCTCGACGTCGGTTTTGGACGCCAGGTGGCGGGCGGCGCGCTGGAGGTAGTCGGCCACGGCCCAGTGGTACTTGTAGCCCAGGTCCTGCTTGACCATGCCCGCTACCGTCGGCGCCACGCCGCCGAGCTGGCGATGGCCGAAGGCGTCGGTGTTGCCGGCATCGGCAAGGAAGGTGCCGTCTGCGTAGCGTGCGCCTTCGGAAACCACCATCACGCAGTAGCCGTATTCCTTGACGCAGTCGTCGATCCTGGCCATCACCGCTTCGCGGTCAAAGGCGATCTCGGGGAAGATGATCACGTGGGGCGGCTCGCCTTCGCCCTGGCCGGCAAGCCCGCCGGCGGCGGCGATCCAGCCGGCGTGGCGGCCCATGACCTCGAGCACGAACACCTTGGTCGAGGTGGCGCACATTGAGGCAATATCCAGCGACGCTTCAAGGGTCGAGGTGGCGATGTACTTGGCCACGCTGCCAAAGCCCGGCGAGCAGTCGGTGATCGGCAGGTCGTTGTCCACGGTCTTGGGCACGTGGATGGCGGTGAGCGGGTAGCCCATCTTCTCGGAGAGCTGGGACATCTTGAGGCAGGTATCGGCGCTGTCGCCGCCGCCGTTATAGAAGAAGTAGCGGATGTCGTGGGCCTTGAACACCTCGATCAGCCGCTCGTACTGGGCGCGGTGGGTGTCGATGTCCTTGAGCTTGTAGCGGCAGGAGCCAAACGCGCCGCCCGGGGTGTGGCGCAGCGCGGCAATGGTCGCGTCGCTTTCCTGGCTGACGTCGATCAGGTCTTCGGTCAGCGCGCCGATGATGCCGTTACGTCCGGCGTAGACCTTGCCGATGTGCTCCGGCGCTTCGCGGCAGGCTTCGATCACGCCGCAGGCGCTGGCGTTGATGACGGCGGTGACGCCTCCGGACTGGGCATAAAAAGCGTTGTGCTGGGCCATGGAAACGATGTGACTCCTGAAGCGGGACGAAAAAACGCCGGGGGCGGCAAGGCGCCCCGGGGATAGCGACATTAACGGGGGCGGATTTTAGCGCAAAGCGCCGGTGGCTGCATCCGCCCGGCGGGCTCAGTCGGCGCTGTCTTTGTCCATCGCCTGTTCCTGCTGGGCCAGCCGCCAGCCGCCCAGGTCCTTGTAGCGGTTGACCATGGCGCAGAATAGCTCAGCGGTGCGCTCGGTGTCGTAGCGCGCCGAGTGCGCGGCCTTGCTGTCAAATTCGATGCCCGCCGCGCGGCAGGCCCGGGCGAGCACCGTCTGGCCGTAGACCAGCCCGGCAAGCGAGGCGGTATCAAAGCTCGAAAAGGGGTGGAAGGGGTTGCGCTTGATGCCGCAGCGGTTGACCGCGGCGTTCAAAAAGCCGTGGTCGAAGGCAGCGTTGTGGCCCACCAGAATCGCCCGAGTGCAGCCGTGCGACTTGATCGACTTGCGGATCGGGCGAAAAATCTCGCCCAGCGCCTCGCTCTCTTCCATGGCCACCTGCTGGCGCAGCGGGTCGTCGAGCCGGATGCCGGTAAAGTCCAGCGCCGCCTGCTCCACGTTGGCCCCGGTAAAGGGGCGAATGTGATGGGCGTAGGTGGCATCGGGCAAAAGGTTGCCGTCCGCATCCATGGTGAGCGTTACCGCCGCGATTTCCAGCAGCGCATCGCCAGCGGCGTCAAAGCCGCCGGTTTCCAGGTCGACCACGACCGGCAAATAACTGCGAAAACGCCGGGACATCAAATCGCGAGCAATGGCCTCGCTCATGCAGCACTCCTGATTGGCAGATGGGTAGCGGTTGAATAGAAGGGGTGAGTAGCAAATGACACGGGCCGCAAACCGGTGGCGGTGGCGGATCGAAACAGGCCGATTCTAGCAGCTTTTACCCGGCGCTTTATACGCAGCGCCTTATGCGGTATTCGTTGGCGGCCCGGGGCGCTATACTTGGCGTTTGTTTTCATCCGCCGCCGGTGCCCCCGGGCGTCGGCGGGACCTTTCAACGAGGAGCAGAGTATGTCCGATGTCAACAAGGTAGTGCTGGCCTATTCCGGCGGCCTGGACACGTCCGTTATCGTCAAATGGCTGCAGGAAACCTACGGCTGCGAGGTGGTCACCTTTACCGCTGATATCGGCCAGGGCGAAGAAGTTGAGCCGGCCCGGGAAAAGGCCAAAGCGCTTGGGATCAAGGAAATCTACATCGAAGACCTGCGCGAAGAGTTCGTTCGCGACTACGTCTACCCCATGTTTCGCGCCAACACCGTCTACGAAGGCGAGTATCTGCTCGGCACCTCCATCGCCCGCCCGCTGATCGCCAAGCGGCTGGTCGAGATCGCCAACGAGACCGGCGCCGACGCCATTTCCCACGGCGCCACGGGCAAGGGCAACGATCAGGTGCGCTTTGAGCTTGGCGCCTACGCCCTGAAGCCCGGCGTTCAGGTCATCGCCCCCTGGCGCGAGTGGGATCTGAACTCTCGCGAGAAGCTCATGGCCTACTGCGAAGAGCATCAAATTCCGGTGGATTTCTCCGGCCAGAAGAAAAAGTCGCCGTACTCCATGGACGCCAACCTTTTGCACATCTCCTACGAGGGCGGCATTCTTGAAGACCCCTGGGCCGAGGCCGAGGAAGACATGTGGCGCTGGAGCGTGTCCCCCGAGGCGGCGCCGGACACCCCGACCTACATCGAGCTGACCTATGATCAGGGTGACATCGTCGCTATCGACGGCGAGTCGCTGCGTCCCCACGAAGTGCTGTCCAGGCTCAACAAGCTCGGCGGCGACAACGGCATCGGCCGGCTCGATATCGTCGAGAACCGCTACGTGGGCATGAAGTCCCGGGGCTGCTACGAAACTCCCGGCGGCACCATCATGCTAAGCGCCCACCGCGCCATGGAGTCGCTGACCCTGGACCGCGAAGAGGCGCACATGAAAGACCAGCTGATGCCCAAGTACGCCGAAGTGGTCTACAACGGCTACTGGTGGAGCCCGGAGCGCCGCATGCTTCAGGCGGCCATCGACGAAACCCAGGGCAACGTCTCCGGCGTGGTGCGCATGAAGCTCTACAAGGGCAGCGCCACCGTGGTGGGCCGCAAGTCCGACGACTCGCTGTTCGACGAGTCCATTGCTACCTTTGAAGACGACGCTGGCGCCTACGACCAGAAAGACGCCGAAGGCTTTATCAAGCTCAACGCCCTGCGCCTGCGCATCGCCGCCGGCAAGGGCCGCAAGCAGGACTAAGCCGCGCCCGCCGGAACCCGGCGATGCCATGACGAGCGCTGCCTGAAGCTGAGCAGGCGGGAGAAAACCATGCTGAAAAAACTGTTTTCCGGCCTGTTCGGAAGCGCCGGGCACGCCGAGCAGGATCGCGGCCCGGCGCCCGCCGCGCCGGTGGAGTACCGGGGCTACCGCATTATTTCCCGGCCCGGGGTCGAGGACGGCCGCTTTCGCGTCAGCGGCGTGATCCAGCTGCCCCGGGAGGAGGGCGAGGTGCTCGAGCACCGCTTCGAGCGCTCCGACGTGCTGCCCGACCGCGAGGCCTGCGATGCCATGATGGTGAGCAAGGCGCAGCGCTTTATCGACGAAACCGGCGAGGCCATGTTCGGCACCGACCCTCGCCGTGACCCTCGCCACGACGCCGGCGACGACGCCGACGATCAGTGAGCGTCGGGCGCCTCGGGTAGCGCCTCGTCGGCGGCGCCGGGCAGCTCCAGGGTCAGGCAGGCGCCGCCCAGCTGCCGGCTTTCGTTGGCCCACAGCCGGCCGCCCAGATGGGCAATGATCCCCCGACTGATGGCGAGCCCCAGCCCGCTGCCCCGGGGCCGGCCAAGCTCGCCGCCGTCGCGCTCAAGCTGGTGGAACTTGTCGAACACCCGCTCGCGCTCCCCGAGGCTGATGCCCGGGCCGTTGTCTTCCACGCTCAGGCGGAAGCGGTCCTTGTGCGGCGCCAGGCGGATCAGCACCCGAGGAGCGCTGCCGTCGGCAAACTTGCCGGCGTTATCCAACAGGTTGATGATCACCTGCTCCAGCCGGTCGGCATCCCCGGTAACCATGGCCGGGCCGCCGTCCAGCTCCACCGTCAGCGCGATGCCCTGTTCGCGGTGCAGATGGGCGACGGCGTCCACGCTGCGCCGGGCGAGCAGGGCGAGGTCGAGCCGTTCGGGGTTCAGCGTCAGCCGCCCGCTTTCCAGCCGGGCAAGATCGAGGATTTCTTCTATCAGGCGCGACAGCCGCTGGCTTTCGTGGACGATAACGCCGAGAAAGTGGCGGCGCTTGTCGGCGTCCATGGCGTCCCCGTCGTTGAGGATTTCGGCGAAGGCGCGGATCGAGGTCAGCGGGGTGCGCAGCTCGTGGCTGACCATGGCGATGAACTCGTCCTTCAGTCGGTCGAGCTCGCGCAGGCGGGCGTTGGCCCGGCGCAGAGCGGCGCTGGCGCGTTCGAGCTCGGCGGACTTCTGCTCCAGCCGGCGGTTGTACTCCAGCGCCTGGGAGGTGGTGTCGAGAATGCTGAGAATGGACGCCATATCCAGCGCTTCGCCGCGCACCACGGAGTTGATCAGCACCCGGGCCGAGGCGTTGCCAAGCGAGCCGGCCAGCGCCTGCTCGGCGCGGGTGATCAGCCGGTGCGAGGCTTCCCGGTCGTCGCCGGCGTGGCCGTCGCTTTCGTCGGCAAACACCCGGCGGATGGCGGCTTCGCCCAGGTAGCGACGCAGCAGCCCGCCAAGCTCGCCCTGGGTGGTTTGCCCCTGCCACAGCGAGGCGCTCGGCAGGTTGGGGTGCAGCGCCTCGGTAAACAGCGCCGCCTGGGTCTGCTCAAGCGCCGTGGGCCGGGTAAAGAGCGATACGCCGACGTAGAGCCCGACGTTGGCCAGCAGGCTCCAGAGTAGCCCGTGGCTGTAAATGTCCCAGCCGTCCAGGCCAAAGAGCGCGTAGGGGTTGAGCCAGCCAAGGCCCCAGGGACCCTGTTCGATCAGCGCGATGTCGATCCAGCCGGACTGGGCAAAGCCCGGCAGCAGCAGGGTATAGCCCCAGAGAAAAAAGCCGGCCACCAGCCCCCAAAGCGCCCCCGCCCGGGTGGCGCCGCGCCAATAAAGGCCGATCAGCAGCGCGGGGGCGAACTGCGCCGCCCCCACAAAGGAGACGAGCCCAATGGTCACCAGGGTGTAGGCGTCGCCGATCAGCGCGTGATAGACGTAGCCCAGCAGCAAAATCAGCACGATCGCCACCCGGCGAATGCCCAGCAGCCAGGCGGCAAGCCGGCCCGTGCCGCTCAGGTGCAGCCGGCCAAAGCGCAGCAGCAAAGGCATGATCAGCTGGTTGCTGACCATGGTCGACAGCGCAATGGTCTCGACGATCATCATCCCCGTGGCCGCGGAAAGCCCGCCGATGAACACCAGCAGCGGCAGCGCCTCGGCGCCCGTCGACAGCGGCAGAGTGAGCACGAAGCTGTCCGGGTCGGCGCCGTCGCCGCCCAGCAGCAGCCCCGCGAGGGCGATGGGCACCACGAACAGGTTGATCAGCAAAAGGTACAGCGGAAACACCCAGCTGGCGCGGTCGATGTGGGTTTCGTCGACGTTTTCCACCACCAGCACCTGAAACTGCCGCGGCAGGGTGAGAAACGCCAGCACCGCAAGGATCAGCACGCCCACCCAGCCGGTGGCGCCCCCGGGCACCTGCTCAAGCCCCAGCACTCGGGAGAGATCCGGCGTATCGGCCACCTGGCCGAGCAGGTCCATCGGGCCGTTGAACATCACAAACACCACGAAGATGCCCACGGCGAGAAACGCCACCAGTTTGACCAGCGACTCCAGCGCGATGGCCGCGACCATGCCTTCGTGGCGCTCGCTGGCGTCCAGGTGGCGGGTGCCGAAAAGGATGATGAATACCGCCAGCACCAGCGCCACCCAGAAGGACTTGTCGGCCCAGAAGTGCGCCTCCTCCACGGCCAGGTCCGCAGACCCGGGGTAGTTGATCAGCACCGCGTGGCTGACGGTAATGGCCTTGAGCTGCAGAGCGATGTAGGGGGTGCTGCTGATCAGCGCCATCAGCGCGACCACGGCCCCGAGCCTGGCGCTCTTGCCGTAGCGGGCGCTGATGAAGTCGGCAATCGAGGTGATCCGCTGGCGGGCGGCGATGCGCACCATCTTGCGGATGACAAAGGGCGCGGCGAGCATGGCAAGCGTCGGCCCCAGGTAAATCAGCAAAAAGTGCGGCCCCTGGGCCGAAGCGCGGCCGACGCTGCCGTAAAACGTCCAGGCGGTGCAGTACACCGCGATGGATAGCGCATACACCGTGGGCGAGCCGATGGCCGAGCGGCCGGTCTCGGCGCGCCGGTCGCCCCAGGCGGCCACCACAAACAGCACCGCCAGGTAGCCGAAGGCCACGGCGAGGATGAGAATGTCGTTGCGCACGGCCTAGCGCCGGCCTTTGGCGGGCGCCCTGCGGCTTTCCTGCAGCCAGGCGGCGAGGCCGATCACAAACGCCCAGGCGACAAACAGGTAGAGGAGCAGCCAGATGCCGGTGGCCGAGGGCAGTCGGTCGATGACCAGCAGCAGCGGCGGGCAGAACAGCACCGCGGCGGTCACGATCAGCGCAGTCAGGCGCTCGCTGCGGCGCGAACGATGGCGTAGCGGGGTGGTCATGGCGCGGTGGCATCCTCCGTGTCGATGGCGTTGGCCTGCAGGACCAGAAGCGCTTCCAGGGTGTCGATGCCGCGGGCTTCCAGGCGCGGCAGCAGAGAAAGCCACAGCGCCGCGGTGACCCGGGCATCGCCCAGCGCGGTGTGGCGAGTGCCGGGGGGAAAGGCGATGGCGTAGCGCGCGGCCAGGCTGTCCAGGTCGTGGCCGTCCAGGGCCTCGTCCAGCGCCCTTGAGATCAGCAGGGTATCCAGCACCGGCATGGTGAACTCGACGCCCCGGTGGCTGATGGCGAGCATGTCGAAAGAGGCGTTGTGCGCCAGCAGCACGGCGTCGCCGAGGTAGTCGCGAAAGCCGGTGAGCACTTCATCCAGGGGTGGGGCGTCGCTGACGTCGGCGTCGGTGATGCCGTGGATGGCGGTGCTTTCCGGAGAAATCGGCCGGCCGGGGTTGACCCGCTGGGCGAAGGTTTCGTCGGCCAGCACCCGGGCGTTGACGATGCGGCACGCCCCCAGGCTGACCACGGTATCGCCCTGGCGCAGGGCCAGGCCGGTGGTTTCGGTATCGAAGGCGACGATTTCCAGGCTGCGCAGGGCAAGGCCGGCCCGAGGCTCGTCCGGCGAGGGCAGCCCGGCAATGCCGAAGTCGTGAAACTCCGGGCGCGGCGGCACCGCTCGGGGCGGCGGGCCGACTCGGGCGACGGCGGGCAGCGGCAGGCGCAGGCGGGCGCGCTTGCCGTCGTCGTCGGCCAGGCTCCAGACCTCGCTGGCGTGCTGGCGCAGCACTTCGGCGGCGGTGGGCGCCAGCGGCAGGGAGTCCAGCGGCAGGCGCTGCCAGCGGGCAAGTTCACCGTCGGGGATGGCCCGGCCGTACCAGGTCAGGTCGAGATACACCTGCTTGTTGCCCAGGGTGATTTCGCCTTCGAAGCGCTCGCCGTCAAGGCCGCCGGTTTCCGGGCCGCCGGCAGGTTGGCGAGATGCAAGATGCCGGTGGGTTTCAAGATAGTGCAGCAGCGAGTCGATCAGCGCGATCAGCGCCGGGGCGTCGCCCTTGAACCAGGATGGCATGCCCAGCGGCGTGATCAGCCGGCGCTCAGGGTCGAGGCGCTCGTCCAGCGCCTGCCAGAAGTCGTTGGACCAGATGGGCGAGAGCTGCTCCCCTTCGCGTTGCATGTCATCGACGAGATGGCCCAGCCGGGCGATGCTTTCGCCCAGCGCCGGGCCGTCTTCGTCGATGGCCCCGGCCAGCCGCTGGCGCAGGGGGCTTTCGGCGGTGCCCAGGGCCTTGAGCGCGTCGGCGGCGCCGGTAAGGCTTGCCGCCCGGCGGCGCAGGTCGCCAAGCCCGGCGGCAAGCTCGGCGCGCACGCCCATTTCGGTGCGCCAGGCGTGGGTGGCGTCCTGCAGGGTGACCAGACTTTCGCCGTCGCTTTGCACCACCCGGCGCAGGGCGGCCTTGAGCCAGCGCTCGCCGCAGGGGATCAGCAGCTCCCTTGGCGTGCCGTCGTCGGGCAGCCGGTCGAGGGTGCTTTGCAGGCTCGCCGCCGGCAGCAGCGCGTCCAGCCGCTTGCCAAGCCCCGGCGCCGGGTCGCCGTCGAAAAAGCGCTCGGCGGCGGCGTTGAACAGCAGAATACGACGGTGGCGGTCGCACAGCAGCAGCGGCGTGTGCAGGGTTTGCAGCAGCGCTTCCAGCCGCTGGCGGGTGCCCGCGGCCTCCCGAGCGCCTTCGTCCCGGGCGCCGGCCAGGCGCGCGCGATCGGCGCGCCAGCCTTCCCGCACCCGGGCAAGGTCCGGCCCCAGCCCGGTCAGCCAGCCTTCGGGCGGGCGCTCGTCGTGGGCGTCGGGGCTTGCCACCAGCCGCGCCAGCTGGGCCTGGAGGTGGCGCAGCGGGGTGAACAGCATGCGCTCGAGCGCGAGCCCCAGCAGCAGGATGGTCGCCCCGCCGGAGAAACACCCCAGCCACAGCGCGGCGCGCTCCCAGCCGCCCACGCCCAGCCGGCTGTCCAGCCAGGCGGCGAACAGCGTGCCGCCGGCGAGGCTGACGCCGCTGAGCAGAAGCCACAGGCCCACCAGCCGCTGGCGCTTGGGCAGCCCGCGGCGCTTACGGCGCGTCATGGTTGGCCTCGGCCAGCAGCGCGGTGACCTTATCGACCAGCGCCCGGGTGGAAAACGGCTTGGTAACGTAGTCGTCGGCGCCCAGCGCCATGCCCTTTTCGCGCTCGACCTCGCGGCCGTGGGCGGTGAGCATGATGATCGGAAGCTTGCGGGTGGCGTCGTCGGCGCGCAGCCTTTCGAGCACGTCAAACCCGCTGATGCCGGGCAGGCTGATATCGAGCAGCAAAAGGTCCGGCGGGCCAGCGTCGATGTGGGCAAGCGCGCCTTCGCCGTCCTCGGCGGTGAGTACCTCAAAGCCCGCCTGCTGCATTAAAAACTCGAGCGAAAGCACGATGTTGGGTTCGTCGTCCACCACCAGTACCCGAGACATGGCGTTCTCCTGCGGCGTTCTTGTGTTGTTGTAAGGCCAGCGTGGCTGTAAGGCCAGTGTGGCTTAAGTTCCCGTGCTTACCGCAGTCTAGGCACCCGGGGCGCTAGCGGCCAAGGCGACCTTGGCCGAATACCGGGGAGGAAAAAATGAAGAGGGTGTTTACCAATATCAGGCTTACCAGGCCTCGCCAAAGGGCCGCAGATCGAGCTCGAAGGTCCAGGCGGAGCGCTGCTGCCGGGTAAGGAACCAGACACTATCGGCGATGGCATCCGCATTGAGAAAGAAGGTGTCGGGCTTGTCCGGCATCGCTTCCCGGGTGCGCGGCAGATCGATCACCCCGTCGATCACCACATAGGCGACGTGGATATTCTCGGGGCCGAGCTGGCGCGCCAGAGACTGCGTCAGGCTGCGCTGGGCCGCCTTGGCCGAGGCGAAGGGCGCGGTGCCGGCGCGCCCGCGCAGCGCAGCCGAGGCGCCGGTGACGACCAGACTCGCCTGATCGTGCTCGCGCAGCTGATCCAGTACCGCCTGGGTGGCCGCCAGCAGCCCATAGCAGTTGACCCGCCAGGTCGTCTCGAACTCATCCAGCGTCGTTTCGTCGGCGCGCTTGAATACGCCGGCGCCAGCGTTGTAGAGCAGTACCGAGACAGGGCCGAGCTCCTCGCGAATGCGGGCGAAGACCTCACTTGCTCGAACGCCATCGGTGGCGTCGTATTGGTAGGCATGGGTACCGGCGATGTCCTTCTCCCACTCCTTGAGCCTGTCGATATCCCGGGACAGCATGGCGACCTGGTAACCTTCCCGGGCGAAACGGCGTGTCAGTGCCAGGCCGTTGCCCGGACCGATACCGATAATGGCGCAGACTTGATTCATGGCCTTTCTCCCTTGACAAGACGTAGGGCAATCTGCACTGAGTGTAGGTGGCGCTCGGGCCGGGGGTCGAGGGGCTTGATTTCCGCCCGGCGCTGCAGCGCGATGGCAACCTCGTCATGGATGGCCTCTCGTCATGATACTCTCGCAGCAGAGTAAAAGGGACGACAGGAGAGCGCGAATGCCGAGAAGCAAATGGATATGGGGAGTGTGGAGCCTGGTGCTTTTAAGCTACCTGATTCCCTATACTCTGCTGACCCGGGTCCAGGCCTGGTACGGAAGCTTTCTCTTCTGGACCCTCGTCGGCCTGGCGGTGATCGCCCTCAACGTCGTTATCACCAAAGACTTCAAAGGAAAATAACAAGAGGTAATGGATGACCGCATCCCTTATCTGGTGGTCGGTGGCGATCTATCTGATTATCGCCACCCTGATCGCCTGGCTGTCTCGGCAGAAGAAGCCTGCGGCGCGGATGTCGGGGTATTTTCTGGGCAATCGTCAGATGAGCGGCCTGGTGTCCGCGCTCAGCTACAGCGCCACCACCTACAGCGCCTTCATGATGGTCGGTCTGGCGGGGCTTACCTACGCCGGCGGTGTCGGCGCCCTGGGCTTCGAGATCATCTATTTCGCCGGGGTGTCGCTGGTGGCGGTTTTCGGGCCCCGATTCTGGGCCCTGGGCAAACGCTTCGGCTTCGTCACCCCCGGCGAAATGCTCGGTTACCGCTATGCCAACAGGCGCGTCGCCATGGTCATCGCCGTCTCGAACTGTATCTTCCTGATCCCCTACGCCGCGGTACAGCTCACCGGCGTCGGCTATCTGCTGCAGGGCACCACGGATGGCGCCATTTCCTATAACGTCGGCATACTCCTGGCCACGGCCATCGCCATCCTGTTTTCCTATATCGCGGGAATTCGCTCGGTGATGTGGACCGATTCCCTGCAGGCCATCATGATGATGCTGGCCTCAACCCTGGTGGTCTTCCTGGTGGTTCAGGGGCTTGGCGGCTTCCCGGCGCTGTTCGACAGGCTGGCCGCGGAACAGCCGCAAGCCCTGACGGTGCCCGGGAGCGGCCTGTTCAGCCTGACCACCTTTCTGGGGCTGACCCTTCCCTGGTTCTTCTTCAGCCTCTCCAACCCCCAGGTCAGCCAGCGGCTGTTCATGCCCGCCTCTCTCGGGGCGATGCGGCGCATGCTGCTGGGATTTCTGATTTTCGGCTTTATCTATACGCTTGTCTCGGTGCTCTGGGGCTTCTCGGCACTGGTCGCCTTTCCCGGGCTCGAGAATGCGGACCTGGCCGCGCCGAGGCTGCTTGGCTCCGACTACGTGCCGCACTGGCTTGGCGTGATCGTGCTGATCGCCATTATGGCCGCCGCTGTCTCAACCATCGATTCGATCATGCTGACCCTGTCTTCCATGCTTTCCCGGGATCTGTATGCCAATCTCAAGCCGGGCGTCAGCGAACGCCGGCAGCTGCGGGTGGGCAAGATCGTGGTTCCGCTGATTGCCCTGCTGGCGCTGGGCTTTGCGCAGCTGCAGCTGGATCTCATCGCGGTGCTCTCCGTGGCCGCCTCCTCCGGCCTGGTTGCCGTGGTTCCGGCGATGATCGGCGCTTTTTACTGGAAAGGCGGCACCGGCGCCGGCGCCCTGGCCAGCGTGATCGGTACGACGCTGTTCGTGCTGGCGCTCTATGCCACCGGCAACGCCCTGCTGGGGCTGCCCGCCGGCATCTGGGGAATTATCGTGGCAAGCGTGCTGTTTGTGGGCATTAGCCTGATGACGAAAGCGCCGGGGGAAAGGGCGGAAGAATGTCAGGCAGCCATGGACGAGGTGCTTGAAAAGCCGGTAGGTCGCGCCGCGCGGAGCGACGAAGACGGTTGATGTCCTCTTCCCGAAGGTCGGCGCGTTACGGCTCGGTTTTATCGGGGAAGTCGCAGAGGTCTTCGATGAGACAGCTGCCGCAGCGGGGCTTGCGCGCGATGCAGGTATAGCGGCCGTGCAAAATCAGCCAGTGGTGGGCGTCGCGCTTGAACTCGCGCGGCACGTGGCGCAAAAGCTTCTGCTCGACCTCCACCACGTTCTTGCCCGGGGCAATCCCGGTGCGGTTGGAGACGCGGAAGATGTGCGTGTCCACAGCGATGGTAGGCATGCCGAACGCCGTGTTGAGGATGACGTTGGCGGTCTTGCGCCCGACGCCGGGCAGCGCTTCCAGCGCCTGGCGGGTGCGGGGTACCTCGCCTGCGTGCTTGTCCACCAGCAGACGGCAGGTTTTCATCAGGTTCTCGGCCTTGGTGTTGTAAAGACCGATGGTCCTGATGTGCGCCTTCAGGCCGTCGATGCCCAGCGCGATGATCGCTTCCGGCGTATTGGCCGCCGGAAACAGCCGCGCGGTGGCCTTGTTGACGCCCACGTCGGTGGCTTGGGCGGACAGCAGCACCGCGGTTAAAAGCTCGAACGGCGTGGCCCAGTTGAGCTCGGTTTGCGGATGCGGGTTTTCCGCCCGCAGCCGGGCAAAGATCTCGTAGCGCTTCTGCGCGTTCATGGCTTGTTCCCTTCTTCTGGCACCGTCCTTTCTTTTGGCACTGTCCTTTCTTTTGGCTTAATCCCTTCTTCGCCGGCGGCGTTTTCCAGCGCTGCCTGCGCCTCGGCAAGCAGGCGCTGGGCCTCGGGCAGCTGTTCCCGGGCGGTGGCTTCGGCCTCTAAGTCCCGGCGGCGCAGCGCGCTTTCCAGCTGCTGCTCCACGCGCCTGAGCGCCTGTTCGGCGGCCCGGGCGGCGAGCTTTTTCTGGCGCAGCGCCGCAGCTTGAGACGCTTGGCCATCGGCAGCCGGGGCCTGACGCTTTTGCAGCCGCCGCCGGCGCCGCTCCTGACGTTTTTGCCGGGCGTCGCGCTCAAGACGCGCCTGGCGCGCCCGGTGGCGGTCGCGGCCAAGGGCGGCGCGGCGCTCGAGGTAGGCGTTTTGCTCCGCTTCGCTCTCCGCGGCCTGCCAGGCCGGGTGGGCGATCATGTCGATGCAGTCCACCGGGCAGGGGGCGACGCACAGCTCGCAGCCGGTGCATTCGTCGGTAATCACCGTGTGCATGCGCTTGGCCGCGCCGAGAATGGCGTCCACCGGGCAGGCGTCGATGCATTTGGTGCAGCCAATGCACTCGTCTTCGCGGATCACCGCGGCAAGCGGCGGCTGGGCCGGTTCGGCAAGCGTTTGCGGCGGCTGGCCGGTAAGCTCGACCAGCTGCTCAAGGGTCGCCTCGCCGCCCGGCGGGCAGCGGTTGACCGGCTCGCCCTCGGCGATGGCTTCGGCGTAGGGCAAGCAGCCGTCAAAGCCGCACTTGCCGCACTGGGTCTGCGGCAGCAGCGCATCGACGGCTTTGATCAGCGAGGCGTTGCGACTCATGGAGCGGCCGCTCAGGTAACGCGCTGGCCGGGCTCGGCGCCGTCGTCCGGCGAGAGCAGATAGATGCCCGCGTCGTTGGCCGACGCCAGCACCATGCCTTCGGACACCCCGAAGCGCATCTTGCGCGGCGCGAGGTTGGCGACCATGATCGTCAGCCGGCCCTCCAGCGCCTCCGGGGCGTAGGACGAGCGGATGCCGGAGAAGACGTTGCGGGTCTCGCCGCCGAGATCCAGGGTCAGCTGCAGGAGCTTATCGGCGCCCTTGACGTAGTTGGCGCTGGCAATCCGGGCAATGCGTAAATCGACTTTGCTGAAGTCGTCAAAGCTGATTTCCTCGGCGATGGGGTCGTCCACCAGCGGGCCTTTGGGGGCGTCCTTGAGCTTTTGCTCCGCGGCGAGGTCTTCCTTTGACGCTTCGAGCATGGCATCGATGCTTGAGCGCTCGATGCGCGTCATCAGCGGCTTGAATTTGTTGATATCGTGGTTGGCCAGCACCTCGTGGCGGCTCGCCCAGTCCAGGGTGTCGAGGTTGAGGAAGACGCGCGCCTCGCCGGCCATGGCCGGCACCACCGGGGCGAGATAGACCATTAGCTGGCGGAAGAGGTTGATACCCACCGAGCAGATGTCGAGTACTTCCTGGTCGCGGCCGTGCTGCTTGGCCAGCACCCAGGGCTCGGCCTCGGCGATGTAGGTGTTGGCTTCATCAGCAAGCTCCATGATCCGGCGCATGGCGCGGCCGAACTCGCGGTTTTCATAGTGCTCGGCGATGTCGTCGCCGGCGGCGATAAAGCGCGACACCATGGCAGGCTCGGCGCAGTGCGACGACAGCGTGGCGCCGCCGATCTTCTTGACGAAGCCCGCGCAGCGGCTGGCAATGTTGACTACCTTGCCGACGAGGTCGGAATTCACCCGGGCGGCGAAGTCGTCCAGGTTCAAGTCGAGATCGTCGATGCCCGAGGTCAGCTTGGCGGCGAAGTAGTAGCGCAGGTATTCCGGGTTGAGATGGTCGGCATAGGTCGCCGCCTTGACGAAGGTGCCCCGGGACTTGGACATCTTGGCGCCGTCCACGGTGACAAAGCCGTGGCAGTTCACCGCCGTGGGCGTGCGCAAGCCCGCGCCGTGGAGCATCGCCGGCCAGAACAGCGCGTGGAAGTAGACGATATCCTTGCCGATGAAGTGGTAGACCTCGGCGTCGGAATCCGGCTGCCAGTAGGCGTCGAAGTCCAGCCCCTTGCGGTCGCAGAGGTTCTTGAAGCTCGCCAGGTAGCCGATGGGCGCGTCCAGCCAGACGTAGAAATACTTGCCCGGGGCGTCGGGAATCTCGAAGCCGAAGTAGGGCGCGTCCCGGGAGATGTCCCACTCGTTGAAGCCGTCCTCGAACCACTCCATCAGCTTGTTGCGGATCTGCGGCTGGACGCGGTCGTCGTTGATCCAGCGCTGCATGAAATCGGCAAAGTCCGGCAGTTTGAAGAAGTAGTGGGTGGAGGTTCTGACCTCCGGCGTGGCGCCGGAGACCGCCGATACCGGATCGATCAGCTCCGCCGGGGTATAGGTCGCGCCGCAGGCCTCGCAGTTGTCGCCGTACTGGCCATCGGTCCTGCACTTGGGGCAGGTGCCCTTGATGAAGCGGTCGGCGAGAAACAGCCCGCGCTCGGGGTCATACATCTGCTCGATGTCCCGGGTGGCGATGTGGCCGGCGTCGCGCAGGCGGGTATAGATCAGCTCGCTGAAGTGGCGGTTTTCTGCCGAGTGGGTGGTGTAGTAGTTGTCGAACGCCACGCCGAACCGGGCAAAGTCTTCCTGGTGCTCCCGGGAGACGCGCTCGATAAGCGCCTCCGGGGTAATGCCTTCCTGCTCGGCGCGCAGCATGATGGCGGTGCCGTGGGCGTCGTCGGCGCAGACGTAGTGGCACTGCTGGCCGCGGCTTTTCTGGAAGCGCACCCAGATGTCGGTCTGGATGTACTCGAGCAGATGGCCCAGATGAATGGCGCCGTTGGCATAGGGGAGCGCGCTGGTGACCAGGATCTTGCGCGTGGCGGTGTTAGGCATGGTGGATGAGACTTCCGTTAACGTCGGGCTTGGGGTAAGCGGGCTTGGGGGAAAATAAGGGGCGCGTGCCGAGGCCGGCTCAGTAGAGCGCCTGTTCCTCGAGGATCACTTCGCGCAGCAGCGCGAGAAACAGCTTGTCGGCCTCGGAGTGCTCGTCGGGATCTTCCGGAATATGGATGCTCGTGGTGTCGGTGATCTCGTTGGCGATACGCACCATGCTGTCGGCGTTGCCGCCGTTATCGAGTTCCTGGCGCGCCACGGTCAGCGACTGCTCGAGAATCTTGGGATCCTGCAGCAGCTTGCGGATAAACCCCTGCAGCTCGTTGATAATGCGCGTTTTCTGAATTTCTGAAGCAGACATGAGAACTCTCCTCGATACGCCTTGCCGGGAAACGCCCGGGCGCCCGCCCGGTAACGCGATGACGATAGCATTTTTTCCCCCGCTACGCAGTGCGCAGCGGCAGGATAGAACTATCCCCGGTGGCTATGTCCAGAGGAGCCGGGAACAGGTCGCGAGGGGGTTCTACGCCAGGGATGGCGTAGGTAGCGTCCTGGGAGGGATTCATCGCGCCCTCGCCGACCTGTTGCCGGCTCCACCCGGGTGATTGAGGTCAGGGCCTACGTCGCCAGCCGGCCGGCCTTGTGCTTGACCGGATTGGCGTACTGGGCAAGCCAGTAGGGGCGCAGGGCCTCGGGTACCGCGGCCAGGCGCTTGTCAAAGCGCTCGCGGTCCCTGGCGGTGATCGCCCTGCGCGGCACCAGCTCAGGCGCGTCACCCAGCGCCTCGAGGGCCAGGTAGTGGGTGGGGAACAGCCGATAGCCGCCGATCACCTGGCGGTCGATCTCGGCGGCGACCTCCTCGGCGCTGCCGGCGTCGGCGCCCAGTGGCGTGCCGAAGTGCAGCTGTACCCGGCCCTTGTTGCCGGTAATGCCGGCGACGATGGACTGGATATCCTCAAACTCGGTCTTGTCGTAGCCGCCCCGAGTGTCCAGATCAAAAAGCTCCTGGGCTTTCTGTACGTCGCAGGGGTCGAGCTCGTAGCTGATCGACACCGGCACAATGCGCAGCTCGCGGATCGCCTCGCCGGTGCCGGCCTGCTTGTCGGCGCCGCGCCTGGCCATGGTCAGCATCTTGATGATCGCCGGGCCGGTAAGGTCGATGCCGTTTTTCGCCCGGCCTTCGCGCTGGGCCATCCAGATCGAATGATTGTCCTCGGTGATGGAGTGGCGGATGTATGCCGAAAGGTTCTGGTAGCCGGCGAGCATGGCGCGCTTGCCCCGGGCGCTGCGCGGCACGATGAAGCTCTTGTTAAGCCGCATCAGGTCGGTGACGTAGGGCTTTTTCAGCAGGTTATCGCCGATGGCGATGCGCACCGTATCGCGCCCGGCCTGATAGAGCGCGTAGTTGACGAACGCCGGGTCCAGCGAAATATCCCGGTGGTTGCCAATGAACAGGTAGGCCGTCTCCGGGTCGAGTCGGTCAAGCCCCGAGACCTCGAAGGCGTCGGTGCTCTGGCGGATCATGCGATCCATGTAGCCGGCGATGCGCTGCTGAAAGGCGCGCACTCCCCGCACTCCCCGTACCTCGCGCTTGATCGCCCGGCGTGCCAGCAGCCGCGCCAGCGGCGGGGCAAGCCGGGCCAGGCGCGGCAGGCGAAACTGCGTCAGCGCGTTGAGCAGCTCGTTGTCGTGCGCCAGGCGCCTGAGCACGGCTTCTACCTCGGCGTCGGTATAGGGGCGAATGCCCGCCCAGGGGTCGGAAGCGGCGGGGGGGCTTGCGTTGTCGTGTGTCATGGGGTCCGTTCCGTCGGCAGTGCAAATGGGGCAGCCATGGATTGGCGTGTCAGACAGCGTCGCCGGTCCGAGCTTCGCCGCCCAGCCATTCCAGCAGGCGTTCCGCGTCCTCGGCAAGCGCCTGAGCCATGAGGATGAAATCGGTTTCCAGCCGGGCCAGGGCGTCGTCGCCGTCGTCGGCGTGGTCGGCCTCCTCGATCAGGGCGTCGCCAAAGCGCAGCGACTTCAGCGCCAGCTCGTCGGTGAGCACGAACTGCAGCCGGCCGTCGATGCCCAGCGCCAGCTTGCTGGCCTGGCGGCCGCTTTCCAGCAGCTGCTGGATGTCGTCGCCGTCAAGATCGACCTGGCGGGCGCGCAGCACGCCGTCGTCGCCCTTGGCCTTGAGCTCCACCTGGTCGCCCAGCACCATGTCCGCCGGGCGGCTGCCCGGGTCGCCAAGCCACTCGGTCATGGCGCGGATGGGCAGCGTCTGCGCGGTGAGCGGGGTGACTTTCAGGCTGCCCAGCGTTTCGCGCAGCAGGTCGAGAATCTCGTCGGCCCGGGCCCGGGAAGCGGCGTTGATGCCTAAAAGCCCCCGGCGGGTGTCCCACCAGAGGTCGATCTTCTGCCGGCGGATAAAGGCCTGGGGCAGCAGCGCCTCGGTGACCTCTTCCTTGAGCGCGGTCTTTTCCTTGCGCGTAACCTTGCGGCCTTCGGCCTGTTCGATGTCGGCCACGCGCTCGTCGACGTCCTCGCGAACCACCGCCGCCGGCAGCAGGCGCTCCTGGCGCAGCGCCGAGAGCAGCCGGTGGCCCTGGGTTTCGTGAACGTACTGGCCGCCACCGGCGCGGCCGGCCGGCGGTGTCCAGCCTAGCCGCCGGGCGTCGGCGCTGCCAAGCGCCACGGCGGCGTGGTCGGCCAGGACGTTGTCAAAAGTGGCGTGATCAATCTCGGGGGCGCCGTGCAGGCGGTAGAGCAGCAGGTTTTTAAACCACATGTCGCCCGTCCTTGTGAGAACTGCGGAAGAGAAAAGGCGCACATTATGGCGAAAGCGTCTGCTTCCTGCCAGCATGTCCGGACATGCGCGACTCGCGAGGATACAGTAGAGGGATGTGCACCTACCCCTGTGTCATGGCGAATATTCCCCTGTGTCATAGCGAGCGAAGCGAAGCTATCTCGGGTTTTCTCGCTGCTGGCACAGCAGGAGATTGCCACGTCGCTACGCTCCTCGCGATGACGGTAGCGGGAGGCGCGCCTTTTCCCCTGTGTCATAGCGAATGTTCCCCTGTGTCATAGCGAGCGAAGCGAAGCTATCTCGGATTTTCTCGCTGCTGGCACAGCAGGAGATCGCCACGTCGCTACGCTCCTCGCGATGACAGTAAGCCTGTCAGCCATAGCCCTGGGGCACTGGACCGCCGCCGGCGCTACGCCGGCATGCCTTAATTCAACAAGGAGGCTCCCTCATGAGCGATTTATTATCGCGTACCTGCCTGCGGGTACGCGGGTATCATCTGGACGGCTACGGCCACGTCAACAACGCCCGTTATCTGGAGTTCATGGAAGAGGGCCGCTGGGCGTTCTTTGATCTCCACCCCGAGCTGATTGCCGGGCTGCACGAAAACGGCCTGGGCTTTGCCGTGGTCAACCTCAATATCGACTACCGCGCCGCGGCGGTGCTGGGTGACGATCTCGACGTGCTCACCGGCATCGTCAGCGTGGGCGAGCGCAGCGCCAAGTGCCATCACCGCATTGTGCGCCGGGGCGACGGCGCCCTGGTGGCCCGGGCGGACCTGACCTTTGTGCTGCTGGATCTGGCCGCCGGCCAGGCCGCCGCCATCGACGGCGCAGTGCGCGACACGCTCAATGTCCTGGTCGTACCGCCGGAGGCGTTTGTCGTCGATATGCAGTAGCCGCCGCTGCGGCAGGAGGGCGCAAGCGGCTGCCCATGAGGCGCCGGCAATGGTATGATAGCGCGATATTTGCGCGCCGTTGTCCGGTGTTCGCGCTTACCACTCTACGCAGTGCCAATGCAGTGCAAAGGATCTGACTTTCATGGGTGACACCGCCAGAGATATTCTGCCCGTTAACATTGAAGACGAGCTCAAGCAGTCGTACCTCGACTATGCCATGAGCGTCATTATCGGCCGCGCGTTGCCCGACGTGCGCGACGGACTCAAGCCCGTGCATCGCCGCGTGCTGTTCGCCATGCACGAGCTGGGTAACGACTGGAATAAAGCGTACAAGAAATCGGCGCGCGTGGTCGGCGACGTTATCGGTAAGTACCATCCCCACGGCGACAGCGCGGTGTACGACACCATCGTGCGCATGGCCCAGGATTTCTCCATGCGCCACGTGCTGGTGGACGGCCAGGGCAACTTCGGCTCCATCGACGGCGACAACGCCGCCGCCATGCGCTACACCGAGGTACGCATGGCGAGACTCTCCCACGAGCTTCTGGCCGATCTGGAAAAGGACACCGTCGACTGGGTCGACAACTACGACGGCACCGAACGCATCCCCGACGTGCTGCCGACCCGAGTGCCCAACCTGCTGATCAACGGCTCCTCGGGCATCGCCGTGGGCATGGCGACCAACATCCCGCCGCACAACATGAACGAAGTCATCGACGCCTGCCTGGCGCTGATCGACGACTACACCCTGTCCATCGACGAGCTGATGGACTACGTGCCGGGGCCGGACTTCCCCACCGGCGGCATCATCAACGGCCGCGCGGGCATTCTCGACGCCTACCGCACCGGCCGCGGGCGGGTTTACGTGCGCGCGCGCCACACTATCGAGCACGACGACAAGACCGGCCGCGACCACATCATCGTTACCGAGCTCCCTTACCAGGTGAACAAGGCCCGGCTGATCGAGAAAATCGCCGAGCTGGTCAAGGACAAGCGCATCGAGGGCATTGCCGAGCTTCGCGACGAGTCCGACAAGGACGGCCTGCGGGTGGTGATCGAGGTCAAGCGCGGCGAGTCCGGCGAGGTGCTGGTCAACAACCTCTTCGCCCAGACCCAGCTGCAAAACGTCTTCGGCATCAACATGGTGGCGCTGGAAAACGGCCAGCCCTACACGCTCAACCTGAAAGAGCTGCTGGAAGCCTTCGTCCGCCACCGTCGGGAAGTGGTCACCCGGCGCACGCTGTTCGAGCTGAAAAAGGCCCGGGAGCGTGGCCACATTCTCGAAGGCCTGACCGTCGCCATTTCCAACATCGACGACGTCATCGAGCTGATCAAGGCCTCGCCCAACGCCGCCACCGCCCGGGAAAAGCTGCTCGACGCTACCTGGCAGCCGGGGCAGGTCACCGACATGCTGGAGCGCGCCGGGGCCACCTCGTGCAAGCCCGAGGACTTCGACGAGGGCTACGGCTTAAACCCCTCGGCCACGGCCTACCGGCTCGCGCCGGCCCAGGCCCAGGCGATTCTCGAGCTGCGCCTGCACCGCCTGACCGGCCTTGAGACCGAAAAGCTGCTCAACGAATACCTGACGATTCTTGAGCGCATCGCCGAGCTTTCCGAAATTCTCGCCTCGCCGGACCGGCTCATGGAAGTCATCCGCGAAGAGCTCGTCGCCGTGCGCGACCAGTACGGCAACCCCCGCCGCACCGATATCCAGGCAAGCCACCTGGACCTGTCCATCGAGGATCTGATCGCCGAGGAAGACATGGTGGTCACGGTGTCGCGCTCGGGTTACGCCAAGACCCAGCCGCTTTCCGACTACCATGCCCAGCGCCGCGGCGGCCGGGGCAAGTCCGCCACGGCGATGAAGGACGAAGACGTCATCGAGCATCTGCTGGTGGCCTCGACCCACGACACCGTGCTGCTGTTCTCCAACCGCGGCAAGGTCTACTGGCTCAAGGTCTACGAAATGCCCAACGCCAGCCGCGGCTCCCGGGGCAAGCCGCTGGTCAACATGCTGCCGCTGGACGAGGGCGAGTCGATCAACGCCATCATGCCGGTGCGCGACTACGACCCCGACCACTACATCTTCTTCGCCACCGCCAGGGGTACGGTCAAGCGCACCAGTCTCGAGCAGTTCTCCCGGCCGAGAAGCGTCGGCCTGATCGCCATCGAGCTTGAGGAAGACGACCGCCTGGTGGGCGCCAAGATTACCTCGGGCTCCGATCACGCCATGCTGCTGTCGTCCAACGGCAAAGCCATCCGCTTTGAAGAAAGCGACGTCCGCGCCATGGGCCGCACCGCCCGGGGCGTGCGCGGCATGCGCCTGCAGGGCGGCGCCGAGGTCATTAGCCTGATTATTCCCCAGCACCAGCAGATCGACGCCGAAGACGAGGGCGCCGCCGCCGCAGGCGAAGAGGCGCCGTCGCCGATCTACATCCTCACCGCCAGCGAAAACGGCTACGGCAAGCGCACCCTGCTGGGCGAGTTCCCCCTGCGCGGGCGCGGCGGCCAGGGCGTGATCGCCATGCAGACCAGCGAGCGCAACGGCGCGCTGGTGGCCGGCATGCAGGTCTACGACAGCGACGAAATGATGCTGATCACCGACCGCGGCACCCTGGTGCGCACCCACGTCGACGAGGTCTCCACCACCTCGCGCAACACCCAGGGCGTGATGCTCATCCGCCTGGGCAAGCAAGAGCACCTGGTGAAGACCGTGCGCGTGGACGAGCCCGACGAGGATGAAGAAAACGAGGAAGCCGATAGCGCAGAAACCGCGGAGAGCGACGCGGATCAGGCGACAGATGAGGTGACAGACAGCACGACGCAACAGGGATCAGAGGAGGAAGGTAGCGATGACCCGTCAGTATAACTTTTGTGCGGGGCCAGCGGCGCTGCCCACGCCGGTGCTAGAGCGCGCCCGGGACGAAATGCTTGACTACCGCGGGCTTGGCCTTTCCGTCATGGAGATGAGCCACAGAAGCGCTGACTTCGTTGCCATCGCCGAGCGCGCCGAGGCCGATCTGCGCGAGCTATTGAAGGTGCCGGATAACTACCGGGTGCTGTTCTTCCAGGGCGGGGCGACGCTGCAGGCTTCCATGCTGCCCATGAACCTGCTGGGCAACGGCAGGCGCGCCAACTTCATCCAGACCGGTATCTGGAGCACCAAGGCGCTGGCGGAAGCGCAGAATCTGGGCGTGGCCTGGCACGTGGCGGCCAACACCGAGGTCGAGGGCAACGTCGCCGTGCCGCGCCCGGAGTCGCTGGATCTCAGCGACGACGCCGCCTACCTGCACTACGCCGCCAACGAAACCATCGGCGGGCTGGCGTTCGACTACGTGCCCCGGGGGCGCCGGCCCGACGGCGCCGAGGTGCCGGTGGTCTGCGACATGTCGTCGAGCATCCTTTCAGGGCCCCTTGACGTCTCCCAGTTCGGCATCGTCTACGCCGGCGCGCAGAAAAACATCGGCCCGGCGGGGCTGACGCTGGTGATCGTGCGCGACGACCTGCTCGACCAGGCCCAGGCGGCGATGCCGGGGCTCTTTAGCTACAGCGCCATGGCCAAGGCCGGCTCGATGATCAACACGCCGCCCACCTACGCCTGGTACCTGGCCGGACTGGTGTTCGAGTGGCTCAAAGACGACGTCGGCGGCCTCGAGGCGATGAGCGCGATCAACCAGCGCAAGGCCAACAAGCTCTACGCCGCCATCGACCAAAGCGAGTTTTACGCCAACCCCATCGCGCCGCTCAACCGTTCGCGGATGAACGTGCCCTTTACCCTGGCGGACGCCCGGCTGGACGGCGAATTTCTCAAGGAAGCCGACGCCGCCGGGCTTTTGAACCTCAAGGGCCACCGCAGCGTGGGCGGCATGCGCGCCAGCCTCTACAACGCGGTGCCCGAAACCGCCGTGGATGCGCTCACCGCGTTCATGGCCGATTTTGAACAACGAAAAGGCTAATACCACCATGTCTTCTGATGCGGCAGCCACCCTGGACGCGTTGCGCGAGCGCATCGACCAGCTGGACAACGATATCCTCCACCTGATCAGCGAGCGCGCCCGCTGCGCCCAGGAAGTCGCCGAGGTCAAGCTCGACGAAGACCCCGGCACGCTGTTCTACCGCCCCGAGCGCGAGGCCCAGGTGCTGCGCCGGATCATGGCCATGAACAAGGGCCCGCTGTCCGACGAGGAAATGGCGCGGCTGTTCCGCGAAGTGATGTCCGCCTGCCTGGCGCTGGAGCAGCCGGTGAAGGTCGCCTACCTCGGGCCCGAGGGCACCTTTACCCAGCAGGCGGCGCTCAAGCACTTCGGCGAAAGCGCGGTCAGCCTGCCCATGGCCGCCATCGACGAGGTTTTCCGCGAGGTGGAAGCCGGCGCGGTGAACTACGGCGTGGTGCCGGTGGAAAACTCTACCGAAGGCGTGGTCAACCACACCCTGGATACCTTCCTTGAGTCCTCGATCCGCATCAGCGGCGAGGTGGTGCTGCGCATTCACCACCACCTGCTGGTGGGCGAGAACACCCGGCGCGACAAGATCTCGCGGATCTACTCGCACCCGCAGTCGTTCGCCCAGTGCCGCAAGTGGCTCGACGCCCACTATCCCCACGCCGAGCGCGTGGCCGTGGCCTCCAACGCCGAGGCCTCAAGGCTGGTCAAGACCGAGTGGCACAGCGCGGCCATCGCCGGCGACATGGCCGGCAAGCTCTACGGCCTCGAGGTCATCGCCGACAAGGTCGAGGACCGCCCGGACAACTCCACGCGCTTTTTGATTATCGGCAGCCGCGACGCGCCGTTTTCCGGCAGCGACAAGACCTCGCTGGTGGTCGCCATGCGCAACCAGCCCGGCGCGCTCCACGACCTGCTGGAGCCGTTCCACCGCCACCGCATCGACATGACCCGGCTGGAAACCCGGCCCTCGCGCAGCGGCGTGTGGAACTACGTCTTCTTCATCGACTTCGTCGGCCACCACGACGAGCCCCACATCGCCGCGATGCTCGACGAAGTCCGCCTGCGCGCCGCCGACCTCAAGGTGCTCGGCTCCTACCCCCAGGGCGTGCTGTGACCGAGGGCGCGACGACAGAACGTGCGACAGGGCGCGCGGCCGCCGAGCCCGCCCTGCTGATTGTCGGGCTGGGGCTGATCGGCGGCTCCCTGGCCGCCGGGCTACGGGCGTCGGGCTTTGCCGGGCGCATCACCGCCTGCGACCCCGACGCCGGAGAAATACAGCGCGGCATCGCGATGGGCCTGATCGACGCCGGCGGCACAAGCCTTGACGAGCTGGCGCCGGCGGCGGACGTCATCGTGCTCGCCGTGCCGGTGCTCGCTATGGAGGGCGTGCTGGGCGAGCTTGCCGCGCTTAGCCCTGGGCTGGAAGGGCAGACGGTGACCGATGTGGGCAGCACCAAGGCTACCGTGCGCGACGCCGCCCGCCGGGTGTTCGGCGGAATGCCGCCGACCCTGGTGCTGGGCCACCCCATCGCCGGCTCGGAAAAAAGCGGCGTGGCCGCGGCGACGCCTGAGCTATACGCCGGGCACAACGTCATCCTCACCCCCGAGGCCCACACCGACGCCGGGGCGCTGGCCGTAGTGCGCGGGCTGTGGCAGGCCTGCGGCGCCAACGTGCTGGAAATGGACGTCGAGCGCCACGACGCCGTGCTCGCGCAAACCAGCCATCTGCCGCACCTGCTGGCGTTTTCGCTGGTGGACACGCTCGCCCGCCAGGACGCCCGGCTGGATATCTTTCGCTACGCCGCCGGCGGCTTTCGCGACTTTACCCGCATCGCCGGCAGCGACCCGGTGATGTGGCGGGATATTTTTGTCGCCAACCGCGACGCCGTGCTCGCCTCGCTGGACGACTTCGAGGCCGGGCTTGGCCGCCTGCGCGCCGCGGTAGAGGCCGGCGACGGCGACGCCATGCTCGCCGCCTTCGGTCGCGCCAGCCACGCGCGCCACTATTTTGAATCCCTGCTGAACAAAACCAGCTATCAGACGGAATATGCCATGCAATCACAGAGTCAGGTGACGTACCGGGTGCGTCCGGGCGGCGGCGCCCGGGGGCGCGTGCGCGTGCCCGGCGACAAGTCGATTTCCCACCGCTCGATCATGCTCGGCGCCCTTGCCGACGGCGCGACCACCGTGAGCGGTTTTCTCGAAGGCGAAGACAGCCTCGCCACGCTGCAGGCGTTTCGCGAGATGGGCGTGGCCATCGAAGGCCCCAATCAGGGCCGGGTGGTCATCCACGGCGTGGGCATTAACGGCCTCAAGGCGCCCTCGGGGCCCATCTACGTGGGCAACTCGGGCACCGCCATGCGCCTCTTTGCCGGGCTTCTCGCCGGGCAATCGTTCTCAAGCGAGCTTGCCGGCGACGACTCGCTGGCCAAGCGCCCGATGAACCGTGTGGCCGACCCGCTGCGCGACATGGGAGCGACCATCGACACCGCCGAGGGCGGCCGCCCGCCGCTGAAGATTCACGGCGGCCAGGCGCTTACCGGCATGTATTACGACATGCCGGTGGCGAGCGCCCAGGTCAAGTCCTGCCTGCTGCTCGCCGGCCTCTACGCCGAGGGCGAAACCCGGGTGCGCGAGCCCGCCCCCACTCGGGATCACACCGAGCGCATGCTCGGCGGCTTTGGCTACCCGGTCGAGCGCGACGGCGACACCTGCTGGCTCGAGGGCGGCAAGCGTCTGACCGCAAGCCCCATCGACGTACCCGCGGACATTTCCTCGGCGGCGTTTTTCATGGTCGCCGCGGCGATTACCCCGGGGAGCGACCTCACCCTTGAGCACGTGGGAACGAACCCCACCCGCACCGGGGTGATCAACGTCCTCAAGCTGATGGGCGCGGACCTTGAGCTTGCCAACCAGCGCGAAGTGGGCGGCGAGCCAGTGGCCGACGTGCGCGTGCGCTACGCCCCGCTCAAGGGCATCGACATCCCGGTCGAGCAGGTGCCGCTGGCCATCGACGAGTTCCCCGCGCTGTTCATCGCCGCCGCCAACGCCGCCGGCACCACCCGGCTGCGCGATGCTGCCGAGCTGCGGGTGAAGGAGTCCGACCGCCTTGCCGCCATGGCCGAAGGCCTTGCAACGATTGGCGTGGACCATACGCTGTATGAGGACGGCATCGACATTGTCGGCAACGGAAACGTGGATAACGGCGGGGCGGAGGCCCCGAGCTACGGCGGCGGGCGCATCGACAGCCTCGGCGATCACCGCATCGCCATGGCCTTCGCCGTGGCCGCGCTGCGCTCAGGCAGTGAGATCGTCATCGACAACTGCGCCAACGTCGCCACCTCCTTTCCCGACTTCACCGAGCTTGCCAACCGCATTGGCCTGGTCATTGAAATCATGACTCAGGAAACCACAGGCCCGGAAACGGAGAGCAACAATGAGCGCTGACGACATCATGACTCCGGTGCTGACCATCGACGGCCCCGGCGGCGCCGGCAAGGGCACGGTCAGCAGCCTGGTCGCCGAGCGCCAGGGCTGGCACCTGCTGGACAGCGGCGCGCTGTACCGCCTGACCGCGTACGCCGCCGGCAAGCACGGCGTTGCCCTTGACGACGAAGCCGGCCTGGCCCGGGTGGCCGAAACCCTCGACGTCGCCTTCCCGGTAGAGGGCGGCACGGTGCAGACGCTGCTCGAAGGCGAGGACGTCAGCCGCGCCATCCGCACCGAGCAGGCCGGCGAGCGCGCCTCCCGGGTGGCGGCGGTGCCCGCGGTACGCGAAGCGCTGCTCAAGCGCCAGCGCGACTTCGGCAAGCCCCCGGGGCTGGTGGCCGACGGCCGCGACATGGGCACGGTGGTGTTTCCCGACGCCGGGCTCAAGATATTTCTCACCGCCTCGGCTTCCGAACGCGCCCGGCGACGCTACGCACAGTTGCAGCAAGCCGGCGTGGATGCTAATCTTTCGAGTCTTTTGCAGGAGATTCAGGCACGCGATGCACGCGACACGCAGCGCAGCGTGGCTCCGCTCAAGCCGGCAGACGATGCCGTAACCCTTGACACCACGCGCCTGAGTATACCGGAAGTGGTTGAACAGCTGACCGAACTGCTGGCCCAGCGGGGCATGGCGTCCGGCGCTTGATTCTCCCTTGCGGCGCTTTTGCTGCGGCGTCACGGCATGATCGGGCGATCTTTCACACTGCCAGCCCGGTGATGTCTAACCAGCGTTAACGTCCGCAAAAGCAGAGTGACATTAGGCCCGTACTTGCTGGTGGTACGGAGAAGGCACATCGTGCCTCAAACAACGTTGATCACGTAGGAACACCATGAGCGAAAGCTTTGCTGAACTGTTTGAACAGTCTCTTAACGACATCAATATGGAGCCCGGCGCCATCGTCGCGGCTCAGGTTGTCGATATTGACGGTGACTGGGTTACCGTCAACGCCGGCCTGAAATCCGAAGGCCAGATCCCCGCGTCGCAATTCCTCGACGAAAACGGCGAGCTCGCCATTGCCGTCGGTGATGACGTGCACGTCGCCCTGGAAGCCGTGGAAGACGGTTTCGGCGCTACCCGCCTGTCCCGCGAGAAGGCCAAGCGCGCCGAAGCGTGGAAGGTGCTGGAAGCCGCCTTCGAGAAAGACGAAATCGTCAAGGGCGTGATCAACGGCAAGGTCAAGGGCGGTTTCACCGTCGACGTCGACACCATCCGTGCCTTCCTGCCCGGCTCGCTGGTTGACGTACGCCCGGTGCGCGACACCACGCACCTGGAAAACAAAGAGCTTGACTTCAAGGTCATCAAGCTCGACCCCAAGCGCAACAACGTCGTGGTCTCGCGCCGCGCGGTGCTTGAGGCTGAAAACAGCGCCGAGCGCGAAGCGCTGCTCGCCACGCTCCAGGAAGGCCAGCAGATCAAGGGTATCGTCAAGAACCTGACCGACTACGGCGCCTTCGTCGACCTCGGCGGCGTCGACGGCCTGCTGCACATCACCGACATGGCCTGGAAGCGCATCAAGCATCCGTCCGAAATCGTCAACGTGGGCGACGAGATCAACGTCAAGGTGCTCAAGTTTGACCGCGAGCGCAATCGCGTTTCGCTGGGTCTCAAGCAGCTGGGCGAAGATCCGTGGGTCAACATCAAGGATCGTTACCCGGAAGGCACCAAGGTGCACGCCACCGTCACCAACCTCACCGACTACGGCTGCTTTGCCGAGCTGGAAGAGGGCGTCGAAGGGCTGGTTCACGTCTCCGAAATGGACTGGACCAACAAGAACATCCACCCCTCCAAGGTCGTGCAGGTGGGTGACGACGTCGACGTCATGGTGCTCGATATCGACGAAGAGCGTCGTCGTATCTCCCTGGGTATCAAGCAGTGCACGGCCAACCCCTGGGAAACCTTCAACGCCGAGCACAACAAGGGCGACCGCGTTGCCGGTACCATCAAGTCGATCACCGACTTCGGTATCTTCATCGGCCTGGAAGGCGGCATCGACGGCCTGGTACACCTGTCCGACATTTCCTGGACCGAACCCGGCGAAGAAGCCGTGCGCCAGTTCAAGAAAGGCGACGAAGCCGAAGCCGTTATCCTCTCCATCGATCCCGAGCGCGAGCGCATTTCGCTTGGCATCAAGCAGATGGATACCGACCCGGTTGCCGAGTTCCTATCGGTCAACGACAAGGGCACCGTGGTCACCGGCCGCGTGGTCGAGGTTGACGCCAAGGAAGCCCAGGTTGAGCTGGCTACCGACGTCGTCGCCGTGCTCAAGGCCTCTGAAATCAGCGCCGACCGCGTGGAAGACGCGCGCAACGTGCTGAATGAAGGCGACAGCGTCGATGCGCGCATCGTCAGCGTCGATCGCAAGAGCCGCCAGATCAACCTCTCGATCAAGGCCAAGGATCAGGACGACACGCGCCAGAACATGAAGAAGCTGCGCGACGATCAGGAAGGCGGTAGCGGCGGTGCCACTACCATCGGCGAGCTGATCAAGCAGCAGATGGGTCAGGACTAAGCCTCCGCCCCTTCTTGTTCAGGACGCTGGTTCTAGAGGTCACTGATATCTGCCAACGCCGCCCTTCGGGGCGGCGTTTTTTGTACTTTTCTGCCTTTTCTCTTTTGCCTTTTTCTATCCTTTTCCTTCTTGTCTCTTTGTTACGCCTTTCTTGTCTCTCTTTTGCCTGAGCTATCTAGCCCGGGCGAACTCATCGCACGCAGGCGTTATGCAATAGCGTTATTCCGTATGCCGTCTGGGTACGATTGCAGGGTTTGTTGCTTGAATTCAGGGGTTCAAAGCTTGCCCAGCGGTATGCTTTCACCAAGTTAACTCGATATATTGGCCCGATAGGCCAGACTGTCTTTATTTATGCTTGCGAGTTTGCTCTGTTGCAGTAATAATATGCGGCACCGGTAAAAGTCCGCTGCCGCCCCGGTACTTGTTGTCGAGGTTTTTTGGGGCAGGTAACCCGAGAGACATTATCGGGAGCATATATTCGGGAAGCGGTAAGCGCTACTTCCACATTGGCTAATGGAATCAAGATGTCACTACTCAATCAATACGTTCAGAAAGAACAGCAGCTCAAGCAGCTTCAGGAAGAGATGGAACGCCTGGAAGGCGATCAGCGTCTGCAAAGCGAGCTTGAGTTCAAGGCCAAGCTCGAAAGCCTGATGGAGGAGTTCTCCAAACGCCCGGCAGACGTCATCGCGCTGCTGAGCCCCGAGCAGGCCAGCAAGCCGGCGACTACCACCACCGGCCGCCGCAAGCGCCGTCTGAAGGTCTATGAAAACCCCCACACCGGCGGCGTGATCAAGACCCGCGGCGGCAACCACAAGGAGCTGCGCGCCTGGAAAAGCGAGTACGGCGACAAGACCGTCGAGTCCTGGGTTGTACGCACCGAAGACTAAGGTATTCCGGACAGACATAATCAGGGCCATCGCGCTGGATATGTCCGAGAAAGCCGGAAACAGGTCGAAGAAGGGTTCTACGCCATGGATGGCGTAGGGTAGCGTCCAGGGATGGATTCATAGCGCCCTTCGCAGACCTGTTGCCGGCTCAGTATTATCTACGATAGCCGGCCAGACATGGTAAACACGCTTACCTGTGTCCGGGCATCACACGCCCTTGCCGGCATTCAACGCCGGCCTTTCACGAAGCTATGTTCAAGTGCTACGGCAACGTTCAAGCGCTCATTGATGGCTAGACGATTGCTCTCGCTGCGACGCTGAATAAACCGCGCGTTGACGCTGGCGATGCGTATAGTCTTCAGCTCTGTCTTTAGATCTGCCTTTAGCGCTATCTTCAGCCCCGCCTTCAATGCCGTTTTTCGAGTCGATGTTGGCAGGCGGCGTGCCAATAGGCTTTTCAGAAGACTTTCAATACGGTTTTCATAAGCGGCTTTTAGAAACGACTTGCAAAACGTTTTTCCATTCAGACGGTCATATCGATACTCTACGACGGCTTAACCCTGGCCGGTCTTTCACACAGGGCGCAACACAAGGTGAAAATGGAACGATAATGAAACATCGCAACGCGGCTAAGCCATACAACGGACGGGAAAAGCTCAAGCAGTTCAAGGAGCTTGACGATGCGTTCGCCAGGGCGCTGCAGGAGCTGGATGACCCGAATTCCCGGCTGGACATACCCACCGGCCCGCCGGTGCGCTCCGCCGAGACGCTAGCGCAGGAAGAAGACGCCCAGGCCCGGGAGCAGGCGTTCGGCCAGCGCCTGGAGGCGCTGATGAAGGAGTACGGCATGAACCACGCCGTACTTGCCGAGCTGATCGGCACGCTGCTCAAGTGCGGCGTCTGGGCCGACAGGCCCAAGGCTCAGCGGTAGCGGTAGACCCGCAGGCTGGGCAAAAACGGCTCGTGTTCGAGCTTTTCATCCCGGCGCCGGGCCCGGGTGCGCTTTTCCGGCGGGGCGGCGGGCGGCTGGTTCGTGTGCGGCAGCCGCCCCTCGGGGGCGGGTATAAAGATCGGCATGGCGACGTTCAGCGCCCGCCGGGTGTGGCCGTCGGGTGCTGTCCGGGTAAAGACGGGCTCGGTAAAAAACAGATTGGCGCGCATCAGCGGCGCCTGGGGCTGCACCTGGGCGAGCGGCTCGGCGGAGGGAATACCCGCCAGCCGGCGCAGCTGAATGCGCACGTGGGCGGCGTCGCTGTCCAGGGCCAAGAGCTTTTGCTCCGCCTCCTGCACGCTCAGCCGCTTGATCGAGCGCCCGCTGCTGTACCAGGCAAAGCGCACCCGGGACACCGGCGCCTCGGCCACCGGCAGGTGGCGCCAGCACTGCTTCAGGTGCAGCCGCGCCAGGCCATTGCGCTCGAGCACCTCTTCCACCCGGGGGTGGCGCCGGGGCAGGCGCTCCCGGCCCTCGCTCAAAAGCCCCGGCGCCTGCTGCTTGATCGCCTGCAGGCACTCGCTGAAGGCGCTTTTGGCGGCGTTGGCCCGGGTCACCGCCGCGATCAGCGCCTCGTCGGCGGCGATCAGCCCCACATAGTTACGCGTCTGCCGGCCGTCCTGGCCCGGCGTATGCCACATGTCAAACAGTGCCTCTTCCAGCCAGCCGGCGTCCGCGGCGGGGGCGTTCAGCGCCCAGATCCCCGGGGCGCTTTGCTGCACCTGCTGTTTGACCGCCTCCAGCGCGGCCAGCACGTCGTCAAAGGCGCTGTCCAGCCGGTGCAGCAGCTGGTAATCCACCGGAGGTGATGAGCCGGGCATGGCGTGTCCTCTCAAGAAACGGGCGGCAGGTGAGCGTCAGGACAGCGGCGCGTCGCGGTCGGCGTCGCGCAGCAGCGCGTCGATATCGGCTTCGTCCATGGCGTCTTCGCCGCCGATGCGGTGGGTCTCGTCGGCCCAGGCGCCCAGGTCCAGAAGCTGGCAGCGGCGGCTGCAAAAGGGCCGGTAGGCGCTCTCCGGCGCCCAGACCACGCGCTTGCCGCACTGGGGGCAGGGTAGCTCGACGGCGGAGGCGCCGGCGGATGACGAAGGGGGCGTGTTGCCAGACATAGAAGACTCCTGAATTAGCCGTACGTAGGGGAGCGGGCCGCGCCCAAGCGCCTCAGGCCCGGGCCAGCAGGCGATAGCAAGCGTCCAGCGCGCCGGCCTGGGCGCGCATGAAGGCTCTGTCGCCGCCATTATCGACCACATCGCAGCCCCGGGAAAGCCGCTGCCGGCGCGAAAGCTGCGCGGCCATGATCGCCTCGACCTGCTCGGGGCTGACGCCGTCCCGGGCCAGGGTGCGCGCCCGCTGGGTGGCCTCGGGCACATCGACCACCAGGCAGCGCTCGATCAGCGCGTCCTGGCCGGACTCGAACAATAGCGGCGAGACCAGCAAAACGTAGGGCGCGGGGCCGGCTTCCAGGCGCTTTAGGTGCTCGACCAGGCGTTCGCGCACCCGGGGGTGGGTTTCTTCCTCGAGCCACTTGCGCTCGGCGGGGTCGGCAAATATCCGCTCGCGAAGCGCGGCGCGGTCGAGGCTGCCGTCGGCTTTCAGCACGCCGCGCCCGTGGCGCTCGGCAATGGCGGCAAGGGCCGGCTCCCCCGGGGCGACGATTTCCCGGGCGACGTCGTCGGCGTCTACCCAGGCCGCGCCGAGCTCGGCAAACGCCAGGGCCACGGTCGACTTCCCCGAGCCGATGCCCCCGGTCAGCCCGATGATCATATGACTAGCCTCAGGTAGGTGGCCATCAGCTCGTTACCCGCGAGCAGGCCGGCCCAGCCCGCCATGGCGAGAAAGGGGCCGAAGGGCATGGGCATGCCCCGGCGTTTGGGGCTCGCCTGCAGTGCCAGGCCCACCAGCGCGCCAAACCCGGCGGAGAGCACCAGAATCAGCGGCAGAAAGCTCCACCCCAGCCAGGCGCCCAGGGCGGCGAGCAGCTTGAAGTCGCCGTAGCCCATGCCTTCCTTGCCGGTGGCGAGCTTGAACAGCCAGTAAAAGCTCCACAGCGCCAGATACCCGGCCATGGCGCCGATCACCGCCGGGGCCAGCATGGCCGGCTGAAACGCCAGCTGGTACAAAAGCCCGGCCCATAAAAGCGGCAGCGTCAGCGCGTCGGGCAAAAGCTGGGTGCGCAGGTCAATCACCGCCATGGCGAGAAGCAAAAGGCAGGCGGCGAGGATAAAGCCCGCCTGCCAGCTAACGCCGAAAAGGGCGGCCACGGCGACGGTCAGCACCCCGCCGGCGAGCTCCACCAGCGGGTACTGCACGCTGATGCGCGCCTCGCAGGCCGCACAGCGCCCGCGCCGCTTGAGCCAGCCCGCCAGCGGAATATTGTCGTGCCAGCGGATGGGCGCCTCGCAGGCCGGGCACACCGAGCCCGGTGTCGCCAGGTTGAAGCGCGGCGGAGTTTCCTCGGGCAGCTCGAGCGCCGCCCGGGCTTCGGCCCGCCAGCCGCGCATCAGCATCACCGGCAGCCGGGCGATGACCACGTTGAGAAAGCTGCCCAGGCACAGGCCGAGCAGGGCGGCCAGCAGTAAAACGGGAATTGCCATGCGGATCCTTGAAAGCGTTCTTTGAAAGCGTTCTTTGAAAGGCTAAAGCGCCGAGCCCAGCGTAATAATGGGCATGTACATGGCGATGACCACGCCGCCGACCAGCACCCCCAGCACGACGATGATAAACGGCTCCATGAGCGAGGTCAGCGCCTCCACCCGGTTGCTCACCTGCTCTTCGTAGTGGTCCGCCACGCGGTTGAGCATGGCGTCCAGCGCGCCGGACTCCTCGCCGATGCTGACCATCTGCACCACCTGGGTGGGGAACATGTTGGTCATGCGGATGGCAAAGTTGAGCGGCCGGCCGGTGGTGACGTCGTCCCGGGCCCGGAGCACGGCCGCCTCGTAAACGCGGTTGCCCGTGGCCCCGGCGGAGATGGCAAGCCCCTCGGTGAGCGGAATGCCCGAGGTAAAGGTGGTGGCCAGGGTGCGCGAGAAGCGCGCCACCGCCGACATGTTGAGGATGCCGCCGATCACCGGCAGCCGTAAAAGCCAGGCGTCCGTGCGGTAGGCAAGCGACTCCGAGCGCTTGTGCAGGTAGCGAAACGCCACCGCCGCCAGCGCCAGCACCCCCAGCGCGCGCAGCCAGTACTGCTGCACCAGCGCCGAGAGGTGCATGGTCACCTGGGTGATGGCGGGAAGCTCGGCGTCAAAGCTCTGGAACATGCTCTCGAACTGCGGCACCACCTTGACCAGCAGCATGATGGTCACCCCGATGCCCACCAGCAATACCGCCGCCGGGTACCACATGGCCTTTTTCACCCGGCCCTTGAGCGACTCCACCTGCTCCTTGTGCGCGGCGATGCGCGACAGCACCTCGTCCATGGCGCCGGACTGCTCGCCGACGTGGACCAGATTGACGAACAATCGGTCGAAGTGCTCCGGGTGGCGGGCCAGGGTGTCCGAAAAGCTCGCCCCCGCCGTTACCTCAGCGGTGATCTGGCGCACCAGTTTTACCGTGGCCGGCTTCTCGGTGCTCTCGCGGACCACCTGCAGGGCCTGGAGCAGCGGAATGCCGGCGCGGATCATGGTCGCCATCTGGCGGGCGAACAGGGTGATGTCCGAAGGCTTCACCCGGCCCGGGCCGCCGAACTTCTTCTTGATCCGCTTGGCGCTGATCTCCTGGCGGCGCAGCTCGGCGCTGACCTCGGGCCGGCTGGCGCTCACCGTGTGGCCGCGCACCCGGCGCCCGGAGGCATCAATGCCCGTCCACTTCCAGCGGTACAGGGTGTCGGCCTCCGCGGGGCGCCGGCGGGGGGCGTATGCCATGGTCGCTTACTCCTTGGTGACCCGGTTGAGTTCCTCGAGGCTGGTGATACCTTCCAGCACTTTGTCGACGCCGCTGTGGTAGAGGCTTGAGTAGCCTTCCTCCCGGGCGAGGGCGTCGATCTCCATGGCGTTGGCGTTGCGCATGATCAGCCCGCGCATGGTTTCGGTGACCGGGACGACCTCGTAGACGCCGACCCGGCCCTTGTACCCCTGGGTGCATTTCTTGCAGCCCACCGCGCGGTAGAGCGTGGCGCCTGCCGTGTCGGCCTCGGCAAGGCCCATGGACGCCCGCGCCTCCGGGGGCACGTCCGCGGGCATTTTACAGGCCGGGCACAGCTTGCGCACCAGCCGCTGGGCGATGATCAGGCTTACGGCACTTGCAATGTTGAACGCCGAGACCCCGATGTTTGACAGCCGCGTGAGGGTTTCCGCCGCCGAGTTGGTGTGCAGGGTCGAGAGCACCAGGTGGCCGGTCTGCGAGGCCTTCACGGCGATTTCCGCGGTTTCCAGGTCGCGGATCTCGCCCACCATCACCACGTCCGGGTCCTGGCGCAGAAACGCCCGCAGGGCGCTGGCAAAGTCCAGCCCGATGCGCGGCTTGACGTTGACCTGATTGACCCCGGACAGGCGGATTTCCACCGGGTCTTCGGCGGTGCAGATGTTGCGCTGGACCTGGTTGAGAATGTTGAGCCCGGTGTAAAGCGTCACCGTTTTGCCGCTGCCCGTGGGGCCGGTAACAAGGATCATGCCCTGGGGCTTGGCCAGCGCCTTTTCGTACTGGCGGCGCTGCGCCGCGCTTACGCCCAGCTCGTCGATGCCCATCTGCGCGGCGGCCGAGTCGAGCAGGCGCAGCACCAGTTTCTCGCCGTAGATGGTGGGCAGCGAGTTGACGCGAAAGTCCAGCGAGCGGGTGCGCGACAGCCGCAGGCGGATGTTGCCGTCCTGGGGCAGGCGGCGCTCGGAGACGTCGAGGCGCGCCATGACCTTCAGCCGCGCGGCGATACGGTCGCGCATGGAAAACGGCGGCCGCGCCACTTCAGAGAGCATGCCGTCCACCCGGAAGCGCACCCGGTACAGGTGCTCGTAGGGCTCGAAGTGGATGTCCGAGGCGTCGGAGTTCACCGCGTCGAGGAGTATCTTGTTGACGAACTTGATGATCGGCGCGTCGTCGGCGTCGTCGCTGAAGTCTGGCTGGTACTCGTTGTCCGCGGTTTCCAGCGACGAAATGGCGTCGTCGATCTGGCCCATGCTTTCGAGCATGCTGCGCTCGTTCTGGGCGATGTAGCGCTGCAGCGTGGGCGCCAGCTGGTCCACCGGTGCCAGCACCCCCTCGACCCGCAGCCCGGTGGCAAACTGCAGCTCGTCGAGCTGGGTGAGCGTGGCGGGGTAGGGGATGGCCACGGTGAGGATCTGGCCGCGCCGGACCAGCGGCAGTACCTGCAGCTCGCGGAGTATTCGCGCCGGGTATTCCTGGGCCGGGGGCAGGGCCTCGGGGTTGACGGCGTCAAGGTCGAGCACCGGTAGCCCGTATTCCCGGCCGGCCACCACCGCGGCCTGGGCCGGCGCCACCAGGCCCGCTTCGACCACGTAGCGCAGAAGCTCGGTTTGCTGCTCCACGGCTTCGGTTTCGGCCAGCGCCGTGCGGGTTTCGCTCAAAAGCCCGTGGCGCACCAGCCGCTCGGCAATGCCGCGCAGCCCGCCCCGGGAGGCGGCGTGGCTCAGCATGGACTCGTAATAGGGTTGGCTCATGCGTGACTCGGCTGGTTGCTGGATGGGTGGCGGGTCGCGGTGCGCCTACTTGTACCACACTCGGCCCGCCGCCGGCATCCGCGCGCGCCGGCAGCAAGCGGAGAAAAATAGCGGGAAGAAAGGTATAAAAAAGTTGCGCCTTCGCCGAGCGTAATATAGTGTAACGAAGTGTACAGAGAAGAAACGAAACGCCTGCGCCGCGGGCACCCCAGGAGCCAAGGAGTTTCCCATGCAAAACCTTCCCACTTCGCAAGCCCGCAACCTCAAGCAGGGCGGTTTTACCCTGATCGAGCTGATGATCGTGGTCGCCATCATCGGCGTGCTGGCGGCGATTGCAATTCCGCAGTACCAGAACTACGTCGCCCGCTCCCAGGCCAGCGAAGCGCTGACGATTACTTCCGGCGTGCGTGCCGATATTGCCGAATACTATGCGCTTAATGGCAAAATGCCGGACAGTGCTTCTAAACTTAAAGCTGCTGCTGGTGAAGCTGCGAGCAATAATGACTTGGACATCTCCGGCCGCTATGTAGAGAAAGTGCGCTACAGCGATAAAAAAATTAAAGCAACGTTTGCAGATGAAAGTGCCCTCAAGGGCGCCATAATGTATGTTGCGCCTGCAGCTGACAATCTCGCCAATGGCTGGGAATGCTCTTGGGCTTCGGGCGGTTCGTTTACGGATGGTAAAGACAGCTGGCTGCCTTCCGGCTGCAAAGAATAAAAGGTAACGCGGCCTGCAGCCGCTGATGGATAACAGGGGCCTTCGGGCCCTTTTTTCGTTCCGGCCGTTACGGCGCATGCCCGGCCAGGCGCCTGAAACGAAAGCGCAAAAAGGGCTTTTCATCGCCGGCCAAACGCGCTAGTATACGCCTCGTCCTGAGGCCAAGGCCCGGGCGAGCATAAAGTGCCGGAGCGTGGCGCAGCTTGGTAGCGCGTTGCAATGGGGTTGCAAAGGTCGCAGGTTCGAATCCTGTCGCTCCGACCAGAAATATCAATAAAAACCGCCGCTTGGGAACATCCCCCGAGCGGCGGTTTTTTGTTGGGCCGGCTGTGGCATGGCAAGCTCATTACGTCGTTGCGAGCGCTTCCCCCTGGGTCATGGCGAGCACTTCACTTCCTGCGTCGTTGCGAGCGCAGCGAAGCAATCTCGGTTTTTCTCGCCAACGGCACAGCACGAGATCGCCACGTCGCTACGCTCCTCGCGACGACGGTAGTGGGAATAATGCACGCGCTTTCTTGGGTCATGGCGAGCACTTCACTTCCTGCGTCGTTGCGAGCGCAGCGAAGCAATCTCGGTTTTTCTCGCCAACGGCACAGCACGAGATCGCCACGTCGCTACGCTCCTCGCGACGACGGTAGT
>NZ_JASSZF010000023.1:0-48171 GCF_031935715.1 Halomonas garicola
CCGCCCATACGAGATCGCCACGGCGTTAAAACGCCTCGCGACGACGGTAGCGGGCTGTGAGGACCGCACCCGCCACGTCATCGCGACCCCCTGGGTCATGGCGAGCGAAGCGTGGCCATCTCGTGGTTGGTCGGTGCGTGCAGCAGAGCTACCCCCGGGGAGTCGCGCGCAAGGAAAGGCGGTGCAGGTAATATGAAAGCATCAGGGGTGGCATGACGCTTCAGGCGCGCTCTGGTATCTTTCAAGAGAGGTTCATCAAACGGATTGTTTTTAACGCCCGAAGGAGTAGCAGGTTATGAAGGTAACGATGAAGCAACTGGCGGTAGTGCTTGGCATATTGATGATGGCGGGCGGTCTGGCGGCATGCGAAGATCAGGGCCCGGCGGAGGAAGCCGGTGAAAGCATCGATGAAAGCATGGAAAACGCCGGGGAAAGCCTGGAAGAGGCCGGTGACGAGATTCAAAACTCGGCTGAAGACGCGGCCGAATAACGCTTTGCCTAACGGCTTTTAACCCTGACGTTCTTGAAGAAACGTTGAGGGAAAGTGTTGAAGGAAAAAGCCGCTTACAGAGTGGCTTTTTTTGTCTCTTGGCGACGACCGGCCTGCCCGGCACGCTGGTTCGAGCCTGTCAGCGGAGTTCGATATGCGCCTGAATCGTAAGGATAGCCTGTTGCTGATCGTTGACCTGCAGGCCGGTTTGCTACCGGTAGTGGATGGTGGGATGCAGGCGGTACGCGAGGCCGGCTGGCTGGCCGGTGTGGCAGAGCTTGTTGGCGTGCCGGTCTGGGTGACCGAGCAGGCACCGGAAAAAATCGGCGCGAGCGCACCCGAACTGCTGGATGTCCTGGGAGACTACGAGCTTTTCCACAAGCAGCATTTCAGCGCCATGGAGGACGCCGGCTTTCGCGATGCCCTGGCGGCAGCGGATGCATCGCAAATCGTGATCTGCGGTAGCGAAGCGCACGTGTGCGTACTGCAAACGGCGCTTGGGCTGCTGGCGGCAGGCTACCGTGTTTACTGGCTGAGCGAGGCAACGGCAAGCCGTCGGCCGGATGAGGCTTGGCTTGCCAGGGAGCGCGCCGTTACCGGCGGCGCAGTAAGTATCACGGCGGACATGGCCGCCTATGAGTGGATCGAGCGCTGCGATACGCAGATCTTCAGCCAGGCGCACCGGCGGTTTTTGAAGCAGCGCTCGGCGCGCCCGCTGACGTTTTTCTAGCCGTGGCCGCTACCCTCGGGGACGATCCTCTTCGCGCCGGGTAAACACCAGGGTATTGCCTTCTGACGCCGCCGCATCAAAGCCGTAACCGGCGACGTTGAAGTCCTTGAGCCCCTCGGCGTCGTCCAGCCGCTCGCGGATCATCCAGGCGCTCATTAGCCCCCGCGCCTTCTTGGCGTAAAAGCTGATGATCTTGTAGCGGCCGTTTTTCTCGTCCTTGAACACCGGCGTGACGATCCGGGCATCAAGGGCCTGGTGATCCACGGCCTTGAAATACTCGTTGGAGGCCAGGTTAACCAGCACTTTGGAGCCGCTTTGGGCAATGGCGTCATCCAGCGCTCGGGTAACGGTGGGCTTCCAGAACGCATAGAGATCCTTGCCCGCGGGGTTGGCCAGCTTGGTGCCCATTTCCAGACGATAGGGCTGGATGAGATCCAGCGGGCGCAGCAGCCCGTAAAGCCCCGAGAGGATACGCAGATGCGACTGAGCAAAGCGGTTGTCGGCGTCGCTGAAGCTTGCCGCCGCCAGGCCGGCATAGACGTCGCCCTGAAACGCCTGGGCGGCTGGCTTGGCGTTATCCGCAGTAAAGGGGGTATGCCATTCGCCAAAACGCGCCGCGTTGAGGCCGGCGAGTTTGTCGCTTATGCTCATCAGCTCGCTGATCTGCTGCGGTGAATATTCGCGCAGGATATCGATCAGCGTTTGGCTGTGGTCGAGAAAGTCGGGCTGGCTGTGCTCGGCGGTGGTGGCCGGGGTCTCAAAGTCGAGCTTTTTGGCAGGGGATACAACGCTTAGCATGGGCACTCCGTGAACCGTTGAAGAAAGCAGTAAACGCTTGGCGTTATGCTATCAGGCCTCGGCCTGGCCCGGGGCTATTATCCTGATAGCGGCGGTGCCGGCAGGCGATAAATGCCGGGGGTTGAGTCCTTGACGTGCCCGGCGTATGCTTGCCAGCCCGTTAGCCGGCCAGAGGCCGGACTATGGCAGAATAGGGTAGCCGCAAGCCCTTTGTTGGCGGCTTTTCCGGGTTCAACTTGAAGGCAAGGTGGTTCGCCATGCTGCAGGCATCATCTTTGTTTACGCGTCTTGAATATCGTCTGGCCGACAGGCTGTTTCACACTCGCTGGCTGCTGCCGCGCTCAAAGCGCACCCAGCGACTGACGCTCAGGCTGTTCAAGCACTGTGCCGAGGCCGGCCATCCGGACGCGCTCTCGGTGTATGGCCACATGCTGTTCCATCGCAGCGCCTCGCCCCAGGACAAGGCCCGCGGCGCCCGCTACGTGGTAGAAGCCGCTCACGCCGGCGACCTCAAGGCCCAGTACCAGGTGGCGCGCATCTATGAATACGGCTGCGCGCAGTATCCGCGCCGGGACGAGTACGCCGTGACCTGGTACGCCCGGGCGGCCAAGGCCGGCCATTATCTCGCCGCCGAGCGGCTGATGCAGGCCTACCGGGAGGGCGACCTAGGCCTTGCGGTAGACCCCGAACAGGCACAATACTGGCAGCAGCTGGCCGAGGACTCGCTGCCGGCCGGCGCTGCGTAAGCCCGAGGGCCTGCCCCTCTTTTTATCCCCATCGCGCGCTTCACAGGATGCCAACGCCCGTGACCGAGACGCTACCCACACTGCTGGATATCGAAGCGTCCGGCTTCGGGCGCGGCAGCTATCCGATCGAGGTGGGTATTGCCCGCCGCGACGGTAGCCGCTGCGCGCTGCTGATTCGTCCCCAGCCGGAGTGGACCCACTGGGACCCCAAGGCCGAGCGGCTCCACGGCATCTCGCGCGCGCGCCTTGCGCGCGAAGGCCTTCCTGTAGGCCAGGTAGCCGTCTGGCTCAACGAGGAGCTCGGCGGCCTTGACAAGGTATACAGTGACAGCTGGGGCTTTGATAACACCTGGCTTGCGCTGCTGTTTCACCATGCCGGCATGCTGCCGGCGTTTCGCCTGGAGGCGCTGCACCTGCTGCTCAGCGAAGATCAGCTGGCTCTGTGGAGCCAGACCCGAGAGGCGCTGATGGCCGAGCGCGGCATCCAGCGCCATCGCGCCGGCGACGACGCCCGCCTGCTGCAGCTGACCTACGCCTATACCCTCAGGCTCACGACGACGCGCTGACCGCCAGCAGCATCTTGCCCGCGTTGGCGTTGTCGGCCATGCAGGCGTGGGCCGCATCGGCCTGCTCGATTGGCCAGCAGCGGTCGACCTGAGCGCTGATCTCGCCGCTCTCCAGCCGCGGCCAGACGTGGGCGTATAACGCCTGCATGACGTCGCCCTTGGCCGCCGACGACTTGGCGCGCAGGGTAGAGCCAATCAGGCGCTGACGCTTCATCAGCATCCGTCCCATGTCCAGCTCGGCGTGCCGCCCGCCCATGAGGCCGATAAGCACCAGACGCCCGTCGGCGTTGAGCACGCGCTGGTTGTCGGACAGGTAGCTTGCGCCTACCGGATCCAGGATCACGTCGGCGCCGTCCCAGGCTTTTACCGCGCTAACAAAGCTGCCGTCGTGGCGATTGAAGCCGGCTTCAGCGCCCAGCGCGGAGCAGGCGTCGAGCTTCGCTTGGCTGCCGGCGGTGACAAAGCAGGGATGGCCGAAAGCCCGGCACAGCTGAATCGCCGCTCGGCCCACGCCGCTGGCTCCGGCGTGGAGCAGCACGCGCTGGCCCTGTATCAGGCGGCCTTCCATGAACAGGTTGAGCCAGGCGGTAGCAAAGACCTCGGGCAGCCCGGCGCCCTCGCGCAGGGACAGTCCCTGGGGCAGCGGCAACGCCTGACGGGCGTCGACGTTGACGTATTCTGCATAGCCGCCGCCGGCCAGCAGCGCGCACACGTCCTGGCCGACGGCCAGCGAATCGACGCCGGGGCCGGCGGCGGCGATTGTGCCGCTGACCTCAAGGCCGGGGACGTCGGTGACGCCCGGCGGCGGCGGGTAGTTGCCTTCGCGCTGCATCAGATCGGCGCGGTTGATTCCGGCGTAGGCGACCCGGATCTGCACCTCGCCCGGCCCAGGCGGGGCGAGGTCGGGCACTGACTGCCAGCGGGCCTGCTTCTGGCTGAAATTAACGGCGTACATGGCAAACTCCTTGTGGACGGGGCTTTAGCCTTGCAGCCGGCCTTCCAGGGCGTCAAGCAGCGTCGTGGGCGCGTCGGCGTCGAGCAGCATCTTGCGGGTCGCTGCGTTCAAAAAGCCGTGGCCGGCGGTCGCGTCGAGAAAGGTCAGCAGCGGGGTATAAAAGTCTTCGACGTTGAGCACGCCCAGCGGCTTGTCGTGCAGGCCCAGATAGCTCCAGGTCCAGATTTCAAACAGCTCCTCGAGCGTGCCGATGCCGCCGGGCAGCGCCATGAACGCATCGGCGTTGGCGGCCATGGTGGCCTTGCGCTCGTGCATGTCGCGCACCCGAATAAGCTCGGTCAGGCCGAAGTGGGCCTGCTCGCGCTCCACCAAGTGGTCGGGCATCACGCCGATGACCTCGCCGCCGGCGTCAAGCGCGGCGTTGGCAAGCTCGCCCATCAGGCCGATGCGCGCGCCGCCGTAGACCAGCGTATGGCCGCGCCGGGCGATAGCGGTGCCTAGCGTTATCGCCGCCTGGCGAAAGGCGGGGTGGTTGCCCGGGCGGGAGCCAAGATAAGCGCAAAAACGTGCCATGCCGGAATCCTTGTCGTATCAGTTTTGTGGGTAGGTAGAGGGACGCAAGCGCTCAGGGCAGGCAGCGATCCAGCTGATAGGTATCGTCCAGCCACTGGCCGATAACGTTGTGGCTGCCCAAGTGGTGGGCGTACTGGGTGTGCAGGCAGCGCACCTGGTCCCAGTTGCTGATGCCGCCCACGCCGCGTTCGGTGAGCACTTGGGTATAGCCTCGGCGGGCCACCTCGGCCTTTTGCGCCTCGCTCATCCACGACCAGCGCTCGGCCACGTAGTCGCGGTGGCTCTGATGGTAGGCGGCGAGAAAATCGGCGTCTTCCTGGAGCCGCTGCTCCAGCTGCTTGATCACGCCGGCGGCTTCCAGGTGCGAGATTTCCACTTTCAGCTGCCCGCTGCACAGCCAGTAGAGCGTGGGAAACGGCGCGTCGTTGACCATCGGCGCCATGCGCAGGGCCAGCGGCGTGCCTTCGCCGTCCACCGCGGCAATGGCCTCGAGGCCGCGGGGCGCACGCCCCAGCTGGCAGGTGATGATATCAAGCTCGGACGCCGAGGGGGCGTGCGCGGTTCGGATCAGCATGGCGGTATCTCTTGCGGGGCGTATGGGTTGAGCGTGGCGTATGGGCACTCGCCGAGCGCAGTAAGGCAGCGCTAGCCGGGCGTGTCGGTCAGGATCTTGTTGGAGCGGCCCACGGCGCGGAAGAAGCAGCGGCTGAGCTGGGCGGGCGTAGCCACATATCCCCAGTGGCTTTCGCAGTGCTCGGCGGCACGGGCGAACAGCACGTCGTAGAGCCGGTTGAACGGCGCATCATAGTCGTAGGGGTCGTCATCGGCCAGAGAGATATGCGGGTAGTCGGCAAAGCGCGCCATGAAATAGCGCTCCAGCTCGGCTTCCATGGCGCGGTGCTGGGCCGTATTATCCGGATCCAGCCAGAGGTTGTAACGAATGGCCATACGGATGGCTCCTGAGCGTTCTTGACTCCTCGGGTTGCCCGGCGCCGGTCGCCGCGGCATGCTGCGGGCACGATGATACTCCCATGATGACGCATGTCGGTGATCCTTGTCGGTAATCCTTGTTGGTGATTCAGGGCATCAGCGATACACAACAGCAGAGGGCTAACATGGCGTTTGATTTTGCCACGCCGATCGAGCGGCGCCACCCCGACGGCGGCTGGTCGTCCAAAAAATGGCATCGCTACGGCGACGATGTGCTACCGCTTTGGGTGGCGGATATGGATTTTCGTTCGCCGCCGGCGGTCATCGACGCGCTTGAGCAGCGCGTGGCCCACGGCGTTTACGGCTACGCCCATGTGCCTGACGGGTTGCAAGCGGCGCTGTGCGACTGGAGCCGGCGCCACTACGGCTGGGCCATCGAGCCCGAGTGGCAGCAGTGGCTGCCCGGCGTGGTGCCGGCGCTGCACCTGGCGAGCCTGGCGCTGACCCACCCCGGCGACGGCGTGCTGACCGTCACCCCCATCTATCCGCCGTTTTTGAGCGTAGCGGAGCATACCGGGCGGCTGGCTCAGCAGGCCGCACTTGCCGAGCCGCAGGCGCCCGGCGGCGATTGGCGGCTGGATCTCGAGGCCCTGGAAGCCGCGATTACCCCGGAAACCCGCCTGCTGCTGTGGTGCCAGCCGCACAACCCCACCGGGCGGGTGTGGCGCGACGACGAGCTTTCCGGGCTGGCCGAGCTGGTGGTGCGCCACAACCTCTACGTGGTCTCCGATGAGCTACACTGCGACCTGCTGCTCGACGAAGGCGCGCGCCACCGGCCGCTGGCGGCGGCCTACCCCCATCTTGCCGCGCGAACAGTGACGCTCTGGGCGCCGTCCAAGACCTTCAATCTGGCGGGGCTTTCCACGGCCTGCGCGGTGATTCCCGACCCGGCCCTGCGCCAGCGCTTCAGCGCCGCGGCAGCGGGGCTGGTGCCCGAGTGCAACGTGCTGGGCCTGAGCGCGGCCGAGGCGGCCTACGCCAGGGGGGAGCCATGGCGCCAGGCGCTGCTTGATACCCTGCGCGGCCACCGCGCGCGGATTGCCGAGTACGTCGCCCGCTGGCCCGGGGTGAGCATGAGCGCGCCCGAGTCCACCTACCTCGCCTGGCTTGACATGCGTGACGCGGGCCTCGGTGAAACGCCACAGAAGGCGCTTTTAGAGCGCGCCGGGGTGGCGCTTTCTGACGGCGCGGATTTCGGCAATCCCGGCTTTGTACGCCTCAACTTCGGCACTACGGCCGCCGAGCTGGAAGCCGCCCTCGAGCGTATGGATACGCTGCTCAAGGCTGACGCTTAACGCTTAATAAAGCAGCGCAAACAGCCGGCGGCGGTAGGCCACGGTCAGCGGATGCTCGGCGCCCAGTGCGTCGAACACCTGCAGCAGCGTCTTGCGCGCGGCGTCGTCGCCGTAGCCGCGGTCGCTTTGCATCAGGCGCAGAAGGCCCTCGAGCCCGGCTTCGTACTGGCCGTCGGCGAGCTGGCGCAGGGCGCGCTGGAAGCGGGCTTCGCTGTCGTCGCGCTCGCCTAGCGCCTCGATCTCTGCGTGGGGCAGGGCGCGGTCGCCAAACTCGATGCTTGAGCGCACGCCCCGGGCCGGCGCGGCGTCGCGCTCCTCCGGCGGCAGGTTGTCGATGACGCGGCGGGCCTCTTCGGCGCGACCTTCGGCGACCAGCGCCCGGGCCAGGCTGACCTGGTAGGCGTAGTGCTCGGGATACTGCTCCACCTGGGTCTGATAGATCTCCCGGGCGGTGGCCGCGTCGCCGGCGTCAAGGGCGGCCTCGGCCAGCTCCTCGGGGCTTGCCGGAGCGTCTTCCGGCGGCTGAAAATAGCGGCCGAGCCACTCGCGGATCTCTTTCTCCGGCAGCGCGCCGGTAAAGTTGTCGACCAGCCCGCCCTGGCTTACGAGCTTGACGTCGGGCACCGAGCGTACGCCCAGCTGGCCGGAAATATCCGAATTGGCCTCGACGTCGAGCTTGGCCAGGATAAAGGCGCCGCCGTATTCCACCGCGAGCTTTTCCAGCACCGGCGTCAGCGTCTTGCACGGCTCGCACCAGGGCGCCCAGCAGTCGAGCAGCACCGGCACCCGCATCGAGGCTTCCAGAATCTGCTGAATATTGCCGGCGTCCGCGTCGATAATCACGTCCTCCGGGCGCACTTCGGCCGCTTCGCCCTGCTGGGCGCCGGGCTGGGCAGCGGCGTCGGCGGGTGCCGTCGTGGTCTGGTCAACCGGCGCCGTCAGCGCCTCGCCGGTACGCGGATCAATAATCGACATGGCGACTCTCTACTTAATGGGAAGTTTGGCTAGGATATGCAGGCGAGCCCGGGGGTATTCAAGGTGCTACTGCAAAGTACTACTTCAAAGTGCTATCCGATTCCGGCCAGGCTTTTATCTTCGAACCACCCCGGGCGTGCGCCTGACTTGCCCGGCCGGGTATGGCCCTTGAGCATGTCAATAAACAAGCGTTTGATTTATTCTTGAGCCTTCGACTCAAGCCAGCCCCGAGAGATTTCCATGCGCCAACTAGCTGCTTTTTTGTGTGCCGCGCTGCTGCTGGCGGGCTGCGGTGATGCGACGACAAACGGTGGCGATGCCGCTGTCCGGCGCGTCAAGACCGCACCGGTCGCCGCGGTGACCGCGCCCGTTATCCGCCTGACCGGGGTGGTTCGCGCCCGTTACGAAACGCCCCAGGCGTTTCGGGTCAGCGGCCAGATCGTCACCCGCCGAGTGGACTCGGGCCAGCGGGTAGCCCAGGGGGACGTGCTTTTTACCCTCGACGACAGCGACCTGCGCCAGTCATTGACCGCCGCCCAGGCCGAGCTGGCCTCGGCCAGCGCCTCGGCAGCGGTCGCTCAGTCTGATCTAGCGCGCGACCGCAAGCTGTTTGAGCGCGACTATCTCAGCCGCCAGGCGTTTGATCGCGCCAAGCTCTCGGCCAAGCAGTCCGACACCGAGCAGGCGGCCGCCCGCACGCGGGTGGAGCAGGCAAAAACCGCGCTTGAGCACGCCGCCCTGCGCGCCGAAGCCGACGGCCTGCTCACCCGGGTCAGCGGCGAGCCGGGTCAGGTAGTGGACGCCGGCCATCCGGTGGCGCGGCTGGCCAAGGCCGGCCCCCGAGAAGTCGAGGTGGCGTTTCCTTCGGACGTGCGCCCGCCGGCCACCGGCGAGCTTTTGCTGGATGACCGGCGTATTGCTCTTGAGCGCCGCGAGGTTTCCGGCTCGGTGGACCCGGCCAGCCGTACCTGGCAGGCGCGCTACCGGCTGGCAGACGAGCTTCCCGAGGCAGTAGGCCTTGGCGAGGTGGTCAAAACCCGCTTTGAGACCGCAGCCGCCCGGCTGGCGACGGCGTCCGACTCGCCCCGGCTATACCGCGTGCCGGTAGCCGCCGTGGACGAGCGCGGCGAAGGCGCCCAGGTGTGGCACCTGGTGGACGGCAAGGCCCGCGCACTTAACGTAAGCGTCGCCCGGGTGGGGCGCGACCGGGCGCTGATCAGCGGCGAGGCGCTGGAGGAAGGCATGGCGGTCATTGCGCTGGGCACCCATCTGTTGAGCCCGGGGATGCCGGTCAGGGCGCTTGAGCAGAGCGCCGCCGCCAGGCGCGAAGCGGTAGTAGAGAAAGGGCAGAAAGAAGAGAAAGGGGAGATAGAGGAGCCGGCGCCGTGAGCTTTCCCAACCTGTCGGCGCTTGCGGTGCGCGAGCGCTCGGTGACGCTGTTCTTTTTGCTGATTGCCTTGGCGTCGGGGCTTTACGCCTTCGTTTCCATGGGCCGGGCGGAAGACCCGGACTTCACTATGCGCGTGATGATGGTGTCCGCGGTGTGGCCCGGCGCCACCCCGGAAGAGGTGCAAAACCACGTCGCCGACCCGCTGGAAAAGCAGATCCAGGCCGTGGATAACGTCGACCGGGTGGAAACCACGATTCGCCCGGGGCGGGCGGACATGCAGATCGAATTCGAGGAATCCACCCCCGGCGAGGTCGTTCCCCAGCGCTTTTATCAGGTGCGCCGGCGCATGCAGGACGTCGCCGGCGACCTGCCCGATGGCGTGGTCGGGCCGATCATCAACGAAGACTTCGGCGACGTCTACTTCTCGCTGGTGGCGCTCACCGCGCCCGAGCTTTCCATGCGCGAGATGCTGCGCGAAACCGAGGGCATCCGCGACCGCCTGCAGCGAGTGGAGGGGGTCAACCGCGCCGAGGTGTTGGGCGAGCGCGACGAGCGCGTGCAGATCGATTTTGACATCGGCAGGCTGCAGAGCCTGGGGATCGCCCCCCAGGACGTGTTTGACGCTATCGAGGCGCATAACAAGCTGCTGCCCGCGGGCTATCTGGAAACTGCCGGGCCCCGGGTATATCTGCGCCTGGGCAACGACGTCTCCGACCCCGAGGTGCTTGCCGACGTGCCGCTGCGCATCGACGACGAGCTGATTCGCCTGGGCGATATCGCCGAGGTGTCGCGCGGCTATGAAGACCCGCCGGACTTCATGGTGCGCGCCTTTGAAAAGGACGCGCTGCTGCTGGGCGTGGTCATGCGCGAGGGCGAAAACGGCCTGGAGCTCGGCGAGCGGCTGGACGACTTCTGGGCCCGGGAGCGCGCGCGCCTGCCGCTGGGCATTTCGCTTGACGTGATGACCAACCAGGCCGACGCCATCGCCGGAGCGGTCAATCTCTTCCAGGTGAAGTTTTTCGTCGCGGTGGTGGTGGTCATGCTGGTGACCATGATCGCCGTGGGGCTTCGCGCCGGCGTGGTGGTGGGCATCGCCATTCCGGTGACGCTGTCGATGACCTTTGTGGTGATGAAGGCTATGGGCATCAACCTCGACCGGGTGAGCCTGGGCGCGCTGATTATCGCCCTGGGGCTGCTGGTGGACGACGCCATCATCGCCATCGAGATGATGATGGTGAAGATGGAGCAGGGCTGGGACCGTGTGAACGCGGCCGCCCACGCCTGGAAAGTCACCGCCGCGCCGATGCTTTTCGGCACCCTGGTCACCGTGGCCGGCTTTGTACCCATCGGCTTTGCCCGTTCCAACGTCGGCGAGTACGCCGGTAATATCTTCTGGGTGCTGGCCATCGCGCTGCCGCTGTCCTGGCTGGTGGCGGTGGTGTTCACCCCCTATCTGGGCGTCAAGCTGATGCCCGCGCGGCATAAAAACGCCACTACCGAGGAAAACGCCTACCAGTCTGCCCACTATCGCCGCCTGCGGCGGGGCGTTAGCGCCTGCGTGCGCTATCGCAAAACCGTGGTGGGCGGCACTCTGGCGCTGTTGCTGCTGGCTATCCTGGGTATGCTCGGGCCGGTGGAGCAGCAGTTTTTCCCCAGCTCCGACCGCCTGGAGGTGCTGGTGAGCATCGACCATCCCGAAGGCACCTCCATCGAGGCCACCGACGCCACCGCGCAACGGCTGGAAACGCTGGTGGATCAGGCCGACGGCGTAGCCTCGCTTTCCGCCTACGTAGGGCGCGGCGCGCCGCGGTTTTTCATCTCCGCAAGCCCCGAGCAGCCCAACCCGGCCTTTGCCGAGCTGATCGCCGTAGCCGATGATATCGAGGCCCGGGACGCGCTGATCGAGACGCTGAATCAGCACGTCGATGACGGCGAGTTTCCCGAGGCCCGGGTGCGGGTGCAAACCCTGCTCTACGGCCCGCCGGTGGAGTGGCCGGTGAGCGTGCGCGTGCTGGGGCCCGAGCCCGACCGGCTGCGCGATATCGCCCACGACGTGCGCGACGTCTTTGCGCACCATCCGGCGACCCGGGACCCGCACCTGGCCTGGGACGGCCGGGTGCCGGTAGTGCGCTTAGGCATGGACAGCCACCGGCTGAGCCTGCTGGGGCTTTCCCCGGACGACGTGGCACGCCAGCTGCAGTTCCAGCTCGACGGCGTCACCATTACCCAGCTGCGCGACGGCATTCGCCTGGCGCCGGCCGTGGGCCGCGCGGCGGCGAGCGACGTGGAAACGCTGGAAAGCCTCGAGGTGCAGACCCGGGACGGCAAGCGCGTGCCGCTGGCTCAGCTGGGCGAGCTGGAAGTGTCGTTCGAGCAGCCGGTGATCAAGCGCTACAACCGCGAGCCGTTTGTGGCGGTCTACGCCGAGGTGGAAGGGGCCCAGGCCAAGGACGTCAGCGGTGACGTCTGGGCGTCGCTTGCCGAGCTGCGCGCCGGCCTGCCCGAGGGCTACCGGCTGGAGATCGGCGGTTCGGTGGAGCAGTCGGACAAGGCCGAGGCCTCGATCACCGTGCTGCAGCCGCTGATGGTCATTCTCATGCTGACGTTCATCATGCTGCAGATGCGCTCCTTCGCCGGGACCTTCATGGTGGTGGCGACGGCTCCGCTGGGGCTGATCGGCGCGGTGGGAGCGCTGTTGCTGTTTGGCCAGCCTTTCGGCTTTGTCGCCATGCTGGGGCTTATTGGGCTTGCCGGCATCCTCATGCGCAACACCCTGATTCTGACCCAGCAGGTGGCGGACAATCAGCAGCACGGCATGGCGCTGCACGACGCCGTGGTAGAGGCCGGCGTCCAGCGCGCCCGGCCGGTGGTGCTCACCGCGCTGGCGGCGATCTTTGCCTTTATCCCCCTGACCCTGGACAGCTTCTGGGGGCCGCTGGCCTTTGTGCTCATCGGCGGCGTGGCCGCGGGCACGCTGATCACGCTGTTGTTTGTGCCCGCGCTGTATGCGGTCTGGTTCCGTATTGCCGCCGACTCCGAAGCGGACTAGCGGCTGCTGTCCGAGCCGCGGTGATCGCGATCGCGCTTGCGCTTGACGGCCAGCGCGTAGCGGTAGGCGCGAAGCACGCTCCGGGCGAAGTGCTCGATGCGGTGGCCGGCAGCAAAGTCCGCCGCCTGGCGCCCCATGCGCCGGCGCTTGTCGGCATCATTCAGTAGCTCGGCCACCGCCCGGCTCCAGGCCTGGGGGTCAGGCGGTGTCTTGTGGCCGTTGCTGCCCTGGCTGACGATATCCTCGATGCCGCTTGAGCGGATCACCACCACCGGCAGGCCGGCGGCCATGGCCTCAAGCACCACCATGCCCTGGGTTTCCGAGCGCGAGGCGAAGACGAACAGCTCGGCGGCGTGGCAGTACAGCGGAATCTCCGTCGGGGGCACCGCACCGGCCAGGGTGACGTGTTCGGTGAGGCCGAGCGCGTCAATCCGGGCTTCAAGGCGGCGGCGGTCGTGGCCTTCGCCCACCAGCAGCAGGTGGGCGTCGTGCTCGCCGCTATCGTGCAAAAGGCGCAGGCCGTCGAGGAGAAAGTCGACGTTTTTCTCCTGGCTCAGGCGTGAAATCGACACCAGCACGCGCTTGCCGGCAAGGCTGTGGCGCGCCCTGAGCGCCGTCACCGCCTCGGCGTCGACACGGGCAAAGCGCTCGTATTCGATACCCGTAGGCTGGACGAAAATCGGCTTTTTCACCCCGATGAGGCGCAGGTACTCTTCCACCGAGCTTGTCGGCACGATGACGACGTCGCAGCCGTTGGCAAAGCGCTTGACCAGCGCGTGGGAGATGAAGTTGCGAAACAGCGGCCCGGGCAGCGGCACGTAGTGGGCGTAGTGCTCCAGGCGGGTGTGGTAGGTGTAGACCACCGGCACGCCGAGCAGTCGGCCGAGCAGCTGGCCGGCCCGGCCGATCCAGAACGGGTGATGGACGTGGATCAGAGTCGGGGTAAAGGCGCGCACCCGGGACGCCATGCGCGGGCTGAAGATATTGGCCAGGCGAAACTCCTGGTGCTTGCCCAGCGGTAGCAGGGAGCGCAGGCGCAGCACGTCGTCTTCGCCTTCCGCCGGCGGGCTGCCGTAGCGCGGGGCGACCACCATGACCGGGTGCCCCAGGGCCTCAAGCCCGCGCTTGAGGCGCTCGATGGAAATGGGCACGCCGCCGATGAACGGCAGGTAGTTGTTGGTGAACATGGCCGTGCGCAGGGGCGTGCCGTCGTCGGCGTCCGGGTCGATGTCAAAGTCCGGGTAGTAGTCGGGTTCGGTGAAAATCCGCCGGTGCAGCCAGAGCGCGACGGCCACCAGTACGGCCACCAGCAGAATGAAATTGAGGTAGCCCACGTAAAACAGCGAATAGATGAAAAACCACAGGCTCTCGACGGTGCGCCAGAACGGGTGCTGGCCGATATCCAGGGGCTTTTCCTCGATGGTAACGCGCTCGCCGTCCACCTCCACGGCGACAAAGTGGTAGCGGCTGCGTCCGCGGTTGAGCACCAGCCCGCCGGCACCGCCGGTGACCACGTAGTCGGTGCCGCTGTGGGTCTGGCGGTCGAACAGAGCAAGTTCGCTTGAGAACACCGCGTCGACGCCGGCGTCTTCCATCAGCCGGGTAAAGGCCCGGCGCAGGGAGTCGGGAAACAGGTAGTCGTCGTCCAGGCGCAACAGGCCGGAATAGTCCACCGGATACAGCGGATAGGCGCTGAAGACGAAGTGGTTGGCCGCGCGCGAGGTGCCAAGCAGCTCGTCGAGCCAGCGCTGCTGCCAGCCGTAGCCGGTGGTGCCGGTGCTGTCGAGGAAGGTAAAGCGCGTGTTGCCGGCGGCGAAGCTGAAGTGGTAGGGGCCGAAGTGGTCGTAGAAGCGGAACCCGCCGATGCGGCTTTCTTCGTGGGGACCAAACGTCAGCAGGTAGGGCATGTCCAGCCGGGAAAGGGTGCCAAACAGCGCTCGGTACTTGTCCTCGCCGCCGCTGGAGACGGCATTGCCCGCCGAGACGACGAAGTCGTAGTTGCCGTCGTTGAGCAGCGGCACGATCTTGCGCTCGAAAATCCCCACGGAATTGTTGATATTGCCCAGCACGGCAAAGCGGTAGTGCGCCTTGTTATCCAGCAGCGCTTCTATTTCCTCGACCTGGACCGCATGGTTGGCGGCAAAATTCTGCTCAAAAAAATTGAGATACACCTTGTAGCCCAGCAGAGCCGCAATCAGCGTCAGGTTAAGATAGAAAATCCACGGGATGAGTCGCTGGCGTCGCACGCGCTTGGGTCTCCTCGAGCGGGCAGATAATGCCGCAAAACATAGCATGAAATGCCGTGGGCTTGCCCGCTGCGGGCGGCCCCGGCGATCCACGCCACGGCCACTGAGGTAGAGACACCATGAAACGATCGCTCACCATCGCGCTGGGTACGCTGCTGCTGCTGCTGGCGCTTACCGGGCTGTGGCAATGGCTGGCGATGCACGACGTGTTGACGGTGTCGCGGGTGCGCGACTGGGTGGCGCTTACGCCGCAGTGGCGAGATGCCCCCTGGGCGTTTATCGCCGTGGCCGGGGTTTACGTGGCAGCGCTTTTGGTGATGTTTCCGCTGAGTATTCTGGTAGCGGTCACCGGCCTGGCGTTTGGCCCGCTGTGGGGCTTTGCCTATGCCGCTCTGGGGACGCTGTGCTCGTCCGTGGTGTCTTACGCGGTGGGGCGCTGGCTGGGGCGGGAGGCGCTTTTGCACTACGGCGGCCGGCGCCTGAACGGCCTGTCGCGCTATCTGGCCGGGCGCGGCGTGCGCGCCATGGTCATCGTCAATCTGCTGCCGCTGGCGCCCTTTACCCTGACCAACATGATGGCTGGCGCCTTTCATCTGCGATTTCGCGAGTACATGTTTGGCTCGATCCTGGGTATCGTACCCGGGCTTGCCGGGGTGACGCTGCTGGGCAGCCAGCTCGGGGCGCTGGCTACCGCCAAGGATCATAGCGACATACTCTGGGCGCTGGGCGGGCTGGCGCTGGGGGCTGTGCTGCTCTATGCCCTGCGCCGCTACTCGGCGGCCCGCAGCGCTTCACGTCGCGGCAGCCGCCCCGCGTCTCGAAAGCCGAACTAGCGGCGGCTCGCCTGCAGGCAGCCGCCGACCACCAGCGCCCCGGCAATGGGCAGGCGCCAGTCGAGCACGCTCATGCCGGCGAGCACCAGAAACGCCGCGGCCAGCACCGGCACGCCGTAGGCCAGGCTACCGATGACGCTCGCCTTGCCCAACCGCAGGGCCTTGTCCCAGGCCACCATGGCGATGCCGAACGGCCCCAGGCCGATGGCGATGCCGGCCAGCAGGGTGCCGTGGTCGGGCAGGGTAAAGCTGCCTTGGGCAAACGGCAGCGCTGCCGCCGCGGTAATGACGCTGGCGATCAGCAGGATGCGCGGCATCAAAGGCGTCAGCGTGACCGGTGTGGCCTGGCAGAGCCAGGAATACAGCGCCCAGCACACCGCCGCCAGCAGGGCAAAGCCGTAGCCGGCGAGCGAGCCGCTCTGGCCGCTGCCCGCTTCGGGGACCATCAGCAGGGCGGCACCGGCAAAGGCAATCATGGCCCCCAGCACGCTGGCAAAGCGGACTTTGCCGAAGGTGAGCCACTGGCTGAGCAGGATAAACAGCACCGGCCAGGTGTAGGTGATCAGGGCCGCGTCTGACGCCGGCGCCAGGCGCATGCCGATGAAGTAGCTGCTCACCGCGCCGGTGGTCAGCAGCGGAAGCCCAAGCCAGATAGCCGCGCGCCAGCTCGGGCTCAGGTGGCCGGTGGGCTCGCGCCGGGTGAGCGGCAGGGTAGCAAGCGCCCCGGCCAGCAGCGTCAGCGCGGCCAGTGGCAGCGGGGCAAGGTCAAGCGCCTGCTCGGCCAGCAGCGGGGCAGAGCTCCAGAGCACAACGGCAACTAACGCAGCGGCAACGCTGAAATGACGAAGCGTAAAGAGATGAATTTGATGCATACGAAAGCTCCTTGCCTTGAACGTTACTCTCGTAGCATAGCCCTGAAGAAAACATCATAAAATCGATAGTTTTTGATAGTATTGATCAAGCTTTGTGATGTTTGTTGACCAGGAGACACCATGCGTGCCCCTACGTTTGATCTCACCCTGCTGCGTACCCTGGTGGCGGTGGCCGATACCGGCAGCGTTACCGCCGCGGCGCGGCGGCTGTCCTACACCCAGTCCACGGTGAGCATGCAGCTAAAGCGCCTGGAAGCGCAGCTCGACGTGACGCTGCACGAGCGCGTGGGGCGCACGCTCAAGGTGACCGCCGAAGGCGAGCGGCTGCTGACCCACGCTCGGCGCCTGCTGGCGGTGAACGACGACGCCTGGCAGGACATGCAGGCCCGCCAGGTGAGCGGCGGGCTGCGTCTGGGGATCCCCGAAGACTACGCGCTGCTGCTGCCGGCGGTATTCAGCTACTTTCATCAGCTCTATCCTGGCGTGACGCTGGAGGTGATCTGCGGCACCAGCGCGGATCTGGTGACCCGGGTGAAACGCGACGAGCTGGATCTAGTGCTGGTCACCCGCCAGCGCAACTCGCCGGGCGGCGAGGTAATCCGTCGGGAGCCGCTTCTCTGGGCGGTGGGGCTGCAGCACCAGCCGCTGCTGCGCGATCCGCTGCCGCTGGCGCTGTATTCCCGCGGGGCGGACGTTTTTCGCGAGGTGGCCGAGCAGTCGTTGGAAGCCGCCGGGCGGCAGTGGCAGGTGGCCTATACCAGCCAGTCCATGAGCGGTCTTGCGCCGCTGGTAATGGCGGGCCTTGCTATCGTGGTGATTACCCGCAGCATGCTCACGCCCATGCTCAAGCCGCTGGATGAGTCGAGCGGCCTGCCGGCGCTGCCGAGCATTGAGCTGGCGCTGCACTGGGCGCCCCACCGCCCCTCGGAGCCGGCGCGACGGCTGGGCGATCTTATCCGCCGCCAGCTGGCCGAGCAGCCGGCGGACGATTGACGCCTCGGCGAGGTCGGAGGGAGGAAGAAAGGCGGGATCAGGTCAGGTGGTTGTCCCAGTGCAGGGGCAAATCGGCAAGCGCTTTGGCCTCGGGATCGCCCGGGGTAATGCGGTAAAGCCCGCCGCGCCCGGACGACACCATAAAGCCACCCGCGCCGTCGCAGCGGGCGCCGGCGGCGTCGGGCAGGGTGTATGCGGCCAAAAGCTCGCCGCTCTGGTGGTCGAGCAGCAGCACCTTGTGGCCTCGGGGGGCGGTCACCAGCGCCAGCGGCCGGCTTCGGCTAACGGCGACGCTTGCGGTGTACTGCTGAAGGCTCGCGGTCAGCGCGTCATCAAGCGAAAGCTCGCTAAAGGTGCCGTCAGACCCCAGCCGGCAGAGCAGCGGGTGGGTTTCCCATTCCGGCCCCTGAAACTGATAGCCGGCGATCACCGTGCCGTCGGCGGCGACGTCCAGGTGCCGGCAGCTGAGCTGGTGGTGGGTCGGACGGTGGCGGGCGGTGACCTTGCCGCTGTGGCGGTTGACCAGCAACAGCGCCGGGTCCATCTCACCCAGGTTGAGCTTGACCCGGCCGTAGTCCGGGTGAGTCTTGATACCGCCAAGCCCCACCGCCAGAGTGTTGCCGTCGGGCAGCAGGCGGATCTCGTGGGGGCCGATGCCGTCAAGCTCGATATCGCGCCGGTGGCGGTAGTCGTCCTCGGCGTCGTAGACCCGGATAAGCCCCATGGCGTCTTCCAGCCGGTTGGCGGTGACGTAAAGGTAGCGTCCGGTGGGCTCGAACACGCCGTGGCCGTAAAAATGATGGCCCTCGCCGGCGGCGACTCGATGGCTCACCTCTTGCGCCTCGCCGTCCACCACGTAGAAGTGCTGCCCCGGCCGGCGGGCAAACACCACCGCCCGGGACGCCGTGGGCGACAGGCAGCCGCCGTGGCAGCGCTCGGGAATGCTTAGGGTAAAGTGGCGTTCGCCGTTTGGCGTAATGCCGGCGATGCAGTGGCGGCCCTTAGCGTCATCCACCGCGCTGAACAGCCAGTCGGCGCTTTCCCGCCCGGGCAGCGCCCAGGCAATAGACGGAAGCGCCGGCAGCGCGAGCGCCCCGGCACCGGCGGCGAGCAGGCGGCGGCGTGATTGATTGACGGCCATGGTTCAGTCTCCGTCGCTTGAGTTAAAGCCCCGGCGCAGCCCGGTGGCGGCGGCGACGTCCCGGGCGAGCAGCCGACGCAGCTGGCTTACCTGGACGTAAAAGCCCTGGAAGTCGGCAAAGGCGGCTTTTTTATCAAGGTCAGAGGCCTCGTCCTCGATAGCCGGAGCCAGGCCGTCGGGCAGCGTATTTGCCCGGGCGATGACTTCGTTCATCTGCTTTTCCAGCTTTTGCACAAGCTCGGCGTGGCCGCGGCTTTCGAGCAGCGCCGTCAAGCCCCGCATCAGGCCATCTTTCAGACCCTCAAGGCTTGCCCGCATCAGCGCCACGCTTTCGCCGCTGCGCCAGGCCTCAGCGCGATAGCGGTTGGCCGGCTTGCCGCGTAGCCCCAAGGGGCTTGCCAGGCACTTTTCCTCCAGCAGCTCCACGCTTTGGATCGCGCTTTGCAAAAGCGTATGGGTGTAGCTGTCGGTCTCGACAAAGTGCTCGCCGAACGCCTGCCAGTCGTCTTCCAGCGCCCGGGTGACGCTTACCAGATTAGTGCTCACCGCCTGGTAAAGCCCGCAGGCGTTGGGGCTTTTAAGCGCATCGCTCTCCATGGCGTCGTCGTACAAAAGGTACTCAAGGGCGGGAAAGCCCTGCAGCGCCACGCCGGCCTGCTCCACGTCCTCGAGCGTCGCCGGCGTATCGGCGTTCAGCCGGGTTTTGACCTTGCGCCCGACGAGGTTTTTACCGTCGGGCCAGAACTGCAGCTGCCAGCCCCGGCTTTGCTGCTCAATAGGGCCGAACTGGATATAGCGTACCGCCTGCCAGCGCCGGTAGGCGGCAAGCCACTCGGTTTCGAGCTCCGCGCGGGCCTCGTCGTCTGGGTTGGCGCAGTAGTCGGCTGCGCCCTGCTCGAGGGTTTCGGCGGCGTCGGTCAACGCGGCGTACTGCTGCGCGGCGCTTTGGTGCCAATGCTCGCGCGGGGTGGACGGGTCGGCGCCGGCCGTGCCGGCGGCCAGCAGCAGCGCAGCGGCCAGCCCGGCGCGATATAGAGAGCTTGGATGAGCCATGCAGGTTCCTTGATAAAAAGGGGGACAGTTAAAGCAGGGCTATCGCAGTTGGTTTAATTACGTTGATTGAACCGGTAACAGGTCGCCGAGAGGGCGCTATGGATCCGTCCCTGGAAGCTACCTACGCCATCCATGGCGTAGAACCCTCTCTTTAACCTGCTCCCGGTTCGATTGGTTATCTCCAACTGCAATGGCTCTGGGGGTTACAGAGATTCCAGAAAGCGCAGCACGCTTTGGCGCTTGTCTTTTGGCAGCTGACGATACTGCTCCCGGGCGTTTTCGGCCTCGCCGCCGTGCCAAAGAACCGCTTCCTGTAGCGTTCTGGCGCGGCCGTCGTGCAAAAAGCGCGCTCGGGGGTTTACCGTTTGCGCAAGGCCAATGCCCCACAGCGGCGGGGTGCGCCATTCCTGCCCGGAGGCCTCGAACTCGGCGCGATTGTCCGCCAGGCCTTCGCCCATGTCGTGAATCAGCAGATCGGTGTAGGGCCAGATGGTCTGGCCGGCAAGCGCCGCGCGCGACGCGTCGTCGGCGGTTTGCTGGCGCGGGGTATGGCAGGCCGCACAGCCCAGCCGGTTGAATTGCTTGGCACCCTGGGCCACGGCCTCGTCGCCCATGTTCCGGCGCATGGGCACGGCCAGGCTTTCGGCGTAGAAGGTGATGAAGTCGGCGATCTTGTCGCTGACCTCGGGCTCGCCGCCGCTTTCGAATTCATCGCAGCTCTGCGCGGCGGCGCAGTCGGTGGCCGGCGCCAGGCTCGAGGTCAGCCCCATGTCGCCGGCGAAGGCGTGCATGCTCTGCTGCTCGACGCTGGGCTCGCCGGCCTTCCAGCCGAAGCGGCCCACCACGGTCTTTTGGCGGCGCTCGTCCCAGACATGATTGACCCGGCCGGAGATACCGTCGCCGTCGGCGTCGTCCGGGTCAGCGGCGGCCAGCAGGTCGTCTTCGGGAACGGCGGATAGAAGCCCTAGCCCGACCATGGTCGGGGCCAGCCGGGGTGAGGTTTCCAGATCCTCGGGAAGCCCCTCGTAGGCCGGGTTATCGATGCGGTAGCGCGGGGCCTGAAGCGTGACCGTTTCGCCGCCTTCAAGCGCTACCTCGCGGGGTTCGTGCTCGATGACCAGCTTGCCTTCGGGCTCGGCGCCGGGGATGGCGGCGGTCTGCAGCTGGCGGCCGTAGCTCGGCACCGGCACCACGCCGAGCTGCCTGAGCGTTTTCTCGTCGCCCCGGTCGGCGGGCAGCGAGAGACGCAAAAACAGCGCAATGGGCGTCTCGTCGCCTTCGGGCGGGTGGCCGCGGCCGTCCTTCAGGTGGCAGCCCTGGCAGCTGTTGGTGTTGAACAAGGGCCCCAGACCGTCCCGGGCGGTGGTGCTCGACGGCGCCACCACCCAGGGGTTGCGGAAAAAGCTGTTGCCCACGCTGAAGTCGAGACGCTTGGTCATCGCCAGGTTGTCCAGCGGCAGCGAGTAGGCGTTGTGGTCGAACTGCTCCACCGAGCCGGCGCCCCCGGAGAGCCGCGCCTTTTGCAGCGGGTAGCCGCCGGCCTTGTCGGCGTCGGCAGCGGAAGCGGGGGCGGCGAGCGTCAGGCCGGATAGCGCAAGCCCGGCCAGAAGCGTCAGAGAGTGCGGTGTCATGGGCTGTCTCGCAGGAGGTATAGGCCTTGACGGCAAAAACCGCCCTGGCGGCGGGGCCACCGGGCGGTTGTCAGTAAGCGGGAGTCAGGCGGCGCCTAGAAGCGGTGGCCGGCGGTATCCGGCTGCAGCGAGGTGACATCAAGCGCGCCGGCGGCCTTTTCCAGCGAGGCGGTCTGGGTGACCAGCGCAAGAATGGCGTCGTTGATCATCGCACTGCCTTCTTCGTTGCCCGGGGCGATCATCATGTCAAAGGCCATGGGCGACTGCTCGGCTTCGGCGGCCTGCTTGATCACGTTAAGCTTGTCCATGCTGGTTTCCAGCTGGCCGCGCAGGGTGGTGGCAAGCTCAGGGTTTTCCTGTTCCACCAGGTCGGCAACGGCCGGGCCGGAGACGACGCTGCCGTCGATGCGCTCGTAGGTGCCGGTGTAGACGTTCTGAATGCCCTGGCCGTTGTAGTAGTGCGAGTTGTGGGTGTTATCGCTGAAGCAGTCGTGCTCGTCTTCAAAGGAGTTGGCTTCAAGCGCGACTTTCATGCGCTCGCCGGCAAGCTCGCCAAGGGACAGCGAGCCCAAGCCGAAGAGGATGCGGCGCAGGCCTTCTTCGTCGCTTTCGGCGAGCAGCTCGGCGCGGTAGTTGTCGTCCTGGTCCTCGGCCCACTGCCCGGTCATCCACTCAAGGTCTTCGACCAGCAGGTCGGATACGGCGTCGAGATACTTGCCCCGGCGGTCGCAGGGGCCGTTGGTACAGTCGTCGCCGGCGGCGTAGTCGCTTGCCGGGCGGTCGCCGCTGCCGGCGTCAAAGCCGTTGAGGTCCTGGCCCCAAAGGAGAAACTCGATGGCGTGGTAGCCGGTGGCGACGTTGGCCTCGGAGCCGCCGATCTCGTTCAAATCAGCCAGCACCTCGGGGGTCAGCTCGCTTACGTCGACGTCCTTGCTGCCCACGGTGACGGCGTCGTTGGCGACGATGTTGGCGGTGGCGCCCTCGCTTCCCAGCTCATGCTGGTAGTCGTCGGTCTCGACGTAGTCGATCATGCCTTCGTCCAGCGGCCAGGCGTTGACCTGGCCTTCCCAGTCGTCGACCACGGCGTTGCCGAAGCGGAACACTTCGGACTGTTGATAGGGCTCCCGGGCGGCAAGCCAGGCCTTGCGAGCGGCGGCCAGGGTCTCGACGGTGGGGTTTTCCAGCAGCGCATCGATGCGCTCGTTGAGCGTTTTCGCCGCGGTCAGCGAATCCTGGTAGGTGGCGTGGGCGATGTCGGCGTAGTGCGAAACGACCGCGTCAGGCGTGGCCTCGTTGGCCGCCTGGGCGGCCAACGGCATCAAAGCGGCAAGCGAAACGGTGGCAACGAGCGGGTGTCGGTTCATGCGACGCTTCCTCGGTATTCGAGTCGGAATGTTTGCGCACGTTACCGCATGAGGCAAATGATATTCAATACTATTCGACACATCCGCGCGGCGGCGGCGCTAGCGGGTGCCGACAATCACGCTCGAGGCCTTGAACATCGCGCTTGCCGGTGAGCCTTCGGCAAGGCCCAGGTGCGCAACGCTTGAGTTGGTGATGATCGCCGCCAGGCGCTCGCCGCCGTCAAGCGCAAGCACCACTTCGCTGTTGACAGCCCCCGGCACCAGCCGCTCTACGGTGCCGGCCAGGCAGTTGCGCGCTGACAGGCTGGCGCCCTCGGTCTCCACGGCGAGGATCACCGATGACGCCTTGATCAGCGCGAACGCCTCGCTGCCTTCGGCCAGGCCAAGGGAGGCCGCGCTTTCCTGGGTGATTACGGCGACAAGCCGCTGGCCGCCGGGCAGGGTCAGCTCGACTTCGTCGTTGACCGCGCCCTGGCGGAGGGCGGAAACGGTACCGCTGAACTGGTTGCGTGCGCTGCTTTTCATACTGAGTTTCCTTAACAGTGGCAGGTTTTCGCTGAGGCCTTCGGCCTCGCGGTTGAGCCGTTCGACGAAGTCCCGGTGCAGGGCGTCGAGGGTCTTGAAGTCTTCGACGAGCTTGGTGCCCGCGGGGGTGAGCCGAGTGGTGCCGCCGCCCTTGCCGCCGGCGTGGCGCTCAACCAGCGCCTCGCCGGCGAGGTTGTTCATCTGGTCCACGGCGTCCCAGGCGGCCTTGTAGCTCATTTTGATGGCTCGGGCGGCGGCGGAAATCGAGCCGGTCTCGGCGATGGCGGCCAGCAGCCGCATGCGGCCGTGGCTGGCAAAGCGCTGCTCGCCGGCGTTGAACCACAGCTGGCCCTCAAGCGTCAGGGGCTCGTGAACAGGGGTGTTGGAAGCGGGCGTGTCGTGAGAAGAGGTGGCCGCCATGGCAGTCTCCTGGCAGGGGCAAGCAAATGAAAACGGGCCACCAGCCTATCGCCAGCGCGTATCAAAGGCGACGCTTCGGATCAGCGCGGTGACCGCCTGGCCTTCTTCAAGGCCCATGTCGTCTCGGGATTTGCGCGTCAGCCGGGCGCGCAGGCGCTGCTCGCCAAGCGCGAGGACCACCTCGACGGCGGTTGAGTCGTCGGGGAGTGGGGCGATGGTTTCCACCCGGGCGGCAAGCCGGTTGCGGTAGCTGGTGCCCTCCGGGGCGGCGAGCGCCAGCGCTACGTCCCGAGCGGGGAGGCGCAGGCGCAGCGCGGTGCCCGCGGGGGCGTCGTGCAAGGGCACGGTCAGGCGGCGCTCGTCGTCCAGGGCAAGCTCGGTCAGGCCGTAGTCGCGGTCGTGGCCGACCACCCGGGCGTTAAGCATCGAGGCGGCGTCAAAGCCGCCCAGCTGGCGGGTGAGGTCCACGCGCAGCAGCACCTTTTCTAGCGCGTCGCTTGCCAGCACGCCGCCGTCTTCCAGCACCACCAGATGGTCGGCAATGGCGGTGAGCTCCTGGGGGTCGTGGCTGATGTAGACGATGGGAATATTCACGTCGCGCACCAGCGTCAGGATGAAGTGCAAAAGTTCCTGCTTGCGCGCGCCGTCAAGCCCCGAAAGCGGCTCGTCCATGAGCAAAAGCTCCGGGTCGGTCAGCAGCGCCCGGCCGATGGACACCCGCTGGGCCTCGCCGCCGGAGAGCGTGCCGGGCATGCGTTCGAGCAGATGGCCGATGCCGAGCAGCTTGACGATAGCGTCAAAGCGCGGGCGGGCCGAGGCCGGCATGCCGTAGGTGAGGTTGCCGCGCACCCGGTAGTGGGGGAACAGCCGGGGCTCCTGAAATACCACGCCGATGCGGCGCCGGCTGGGCGGGAGAAAGGTGCCGCCCTGGGTGTCCACCAGCGCTCGGGCGCCGAGCGTGACGTGGCCGGCATCGGGCTTGTCCAGCCCGGCGATCAGCCGCAGCAGGCTGGTTTTACCGCTGCCCGAGGCGCCAAACAGCGCGCTGACGCCCTTCGCCGGCAGGTTGAGATCGGCGTCTAGGGTAAAGCGGCCCTGGCGCTTTTTAACGCTGATCTGAAGTCCGGTGGTCGTCATGGCGTCGCCTCCTGGCCGTCGCGCTCGCTCATCCGCCGGCGGGCGTTGCGCGAAAGCCACTCCGACGCCACCAGCGAGATCATGGCGATAATCACCGAGATCACGCACAGCCGCGCGGCGGCGGCTTCCTGGCCGGGGGTCTGGATCAGGCTGTAAAGCGCCAGCGGCAGGGTGCGGGTTTCGCCGGGGATGTTGGAAGCGAAGGTGATGGTGGCGCCAAACTCGGATAGCGCCCGGGCAAAGGCCAGCATGGTGCCGGTGACCAGCCCGGGGACGCAAAGAGGCAGCGTGACGGTGAGAAAAATCCGCCAGCGGCTGGCCCCCAGGGTGTGGGCAGCGGCCTCAAGCTTGGGGTCCACCGCTTCAAGCGAAAGCCGCACCGCGCGGACAAACAGCGGAAAGGCCATCACGCCGCTGGCCACCGCTGCGCCCTGCCAGGTAAACGGCAGCGACATGCCGGCAAACTCGTGGAGCCACTGGCCGATAACGCCGCGCCGGCCCATGGAGACCAGCAGCAAATAGCCGATCACCACCGGCGGCAGCACCAGCGGCAGGTGAACCACGCCGTCGAGCAGCGCCTTGCCGCGAAACTCGCGCCGAGCGAGCAGCCAGGCCACGGCAATGCCGGGAATCAATATCCAGCCCACCGCGCTTAGCGCAATGCGCAGGCTGAGCTGGATGGCGTCCCATTCCGCCGGTGAAAGCATCAGGTCTTGTCCCGGTTTAGAGGTGAGTGGTCAACAATGAGCGATTAATCATCGAGCGCCGAGGCAAAGCCGTGTTCTTCAAAGATGCTCATGGCTTGACTGCCTTCAAGCCAGGCGCGGAAGGCCGCCGCATCGTCGTTATCTCCACTGTCAATCAGCGCCGCCGGGTAGACAATGGCGTCGTGGGTCTCCAGCGGGAAGAGCCCCAGGGTGGCGACGCCGTTGCTTGCCCGGGCGTCGGTCTGGTAGACCACGCCGGCGGGGGTTTCGCCGCGCTCGACCAGCGCAAGGGCGCTGCGCACGTCGCTTGCCCGGGCCAGGCGCGGCTCAAGCGCGTCCCATTCGCCCAGCGCCTCAAAAGCCTGCTTGGCGTAGATGCCGGCGGGGACGTGGGCCGGGTCGCCCACGGCCAGGCGCTCGCCGTCATCCAGCAGGCTTGCAAGCTCGCCGCTTTCGCCGGGGGTGAAATCGTCGCCGGCTTCGTCCGCCGGGGCGACCAGCGCCAGGCGGTTTTGCAACAGGTCGACGCGCTGGGCAACGTCAACGCCTTCGTCTTCGAGCCAGTCCATCCACTTCTGGTTGGCGGAGATATACACCTCGGCCGGCGAGCCGCTGGCGATCTGGCGGGCAAGCGTCGAGGACGAGGCGTACACCGGCACGATATCTACCGCCTCGTGTTCGGCGGTGTAGGCCTCGATGGCGTCATTCATGGCGTCGGTCATGGAGGCCGCGGCGGCGACGTGCAGCGTGCCCGCCTGGGCCGCGCCGGCCACGCCCAGCGCCGTGAGGACGGCCGCCAGGCGCAGCGGTTTGAGTGAAGAAAAGGGCGAGGAAGAAAGGAGCGGGGAAGTCAGCGAAGACGCGTTATGCATGGGGAAAGCGTACCGTTATGTAGTGAAGTATATAGCGAAGCTAACGCGGTGGTTGGCGAGTTGCAAGCGGGGTCGCGTCAAGCGGGTAAAATATGCACCCTTTACGACGAAGGCATGAGACGCCAGCGCGAAACGGGCGATGTGTCAGCCGTTAGCGCATGCTATTCTGAATGTGCAAACCAGCAGGGCCGCGCGTGCGGCATCCTATTCATGTTCATGCCGGCAAGGTGCGCCGTGCCCGGCAGTGACAGTTGCAATATCCGGTGGGCCGCTGCGCCCAGGCTCCCCCAAGAGAGCGGCAGGGACTGGCATACCGGGAGCAACGAGAGGAGAGTCCGCGATGGAAATGAATCGTCGGGAATTTTTCAAGTTTTGCGGTGCGGGGATCGGGGCATCCAGCCTTGCCGCGCTGGGCATGGCGCCGGAACCGGCCTATGCCGAGTCGATCCGCCATTTCAAACTGGCCAACACCAAGGAAGCGCGCAATACCTGCCCTTACTGCTCGGTAGGCTGCGGCATCATCCTCTACAGCCGCGGCAGCGGCGGCAAGAACGTCAGCCAGGATATCTTTCACGTCGAAGGCGACGCCGACCATCCGGTGAACCGCGGCACGCTGTGCCCCAAGGGCGCCGGGCTTGTCGACTTCATCCAGAGCCCCAACCGCCTGCACTATCCCCAGGTGCGCGAGCCGGGCAGCAACGAATGGAAGCGCATCAGCTGGGACGAGGCGCTTAACCGCATCGCGCGGCTGACCAAGGACGACCGCGACGCCAACTTCATTGAAAAGAACGACAGCGGCGATACCGTCAACCGTTGGCTTTCCACGGGCTTTCTGGCGGCTTCCGCCTCGTCCAACGAAGCCGGCTACATGACCCACAAGGTCGTGCGCTCCCTGGGGATTCTTGGTTTCGACAACCAGGCGCGCGTTTGACACGGCCCGACGGTGGCAGGTCTTGCCCCGACGTTTGGCCGTGGTGCCATGACAAACCACTGGTGCGACATCAAGAACGCCAACCTGGTGCTGGTAATGGGCGGCAACGCCGCTGAGGCTCACCCCTGCGGGTTCAAGTGGGTGACCGAGGCCAAGGCGCACAACCAGGCCAAGCTGCTGGTGGTGGATCCGCGCTTTACCCGGACCGCCTCGGTGGCGGATACCTATGCGCCGATCCGTACCGGTACGGACATCGCCTTTTTGGGCGGGCTGATCCATTACCTGATGGAACACGGGCGGATCCAGCACGAATACGTGCGTAACTACACCGATATGCCGTTCATCGTGCAGCGCGGCTTCACCTTCGAAGACGGCCTGTTCAACGGCTACGACGCCGACAAGCGCGCCTATCCGGACAAGAGCTCCTGGGATTATGAGCTTGACGACGACGGCTATGCCCGAGTCGACATGACCCTCGAGCACCCGCGCTGCGTGTACCAGCTGATGAAAAAGCACTACAGCCGCTACACGCCGGAAATGGTCAGCAGCATCTGCGGCACGCCGCTCAAGCGCATGATGAAAGTGTGGGACGATATTGCCGAGACGTCGGTGCCCGGCAAGACCATGACCATCCTCTATGCGCTGGGCTGGACTCAGCACTCGGTGGGCTCGCAGATGATCCGCGCCGGCGCCATGCTGCAGCTGCTGCTTGGCAACATCGGCATGCCCGGAGGCGGCGTCAACGCCCTGCGCGGTCACTCCAACATCCAGGGGCTGACCGACCTGGGGCTGCTCTCGAACCTGCTGCCGGGCTACATGACCCTGCCCCGGGACGAGGAGCAGAGCTACGAGGACTACATCGCCAGCCGTGCCCAGCAGCCGCTGCGCCCGGGGCAGATGTCCTACTGGCAGCACTACGAAAGCTTCCACGTCAGCCTGATGAAGGCCTGGTACGGCGACGCTGTCACCGAGGACAACAACTGGGGCTACGACTGGCTGCCCAAGCTCGACGAGCCGCTTTACGACGTGCTCAAGTTCTTCGACATGATGTATGAGGGCAAGGTCAACGGCTATTTCTGTCAGGGGTTCAACCCCATCAGCGCCTTCCCCAACAAGGCCAAGATCAGCGCGGCGCTGTCGCGGCTGAAGTACCTGGTGGTGATGGATCCGCTGAAGACCGAAACCTCGGAGTTCTGGCAGAACGTCGACGAGTACAACGACGTCGATACCGCCAATATCCAGACCACGGTGTTCCGTCTGCCGACGACCTGCTTTGCCGAAGAAGACGGCTCGCTGGTCAACAGCGGCCGCTGGCTGCAGTGGCACTGGAAGGGCGGCGAGCCGCCGGGCGAGGCGCGGCCGGACATCACCATCATGGGCGGGATGTTCCATCGTCTGCGCGATCTGTATCAGCGCGAGGGCGGGGTCTTCCCCGAGCCCATTATCAACCTCGACTGGTCCTACCAGCGCCCCGACGAGCCGTCGCCGGACGAAGTGGCCAAGGAGTTCAACGGCTACGCCATTGAGGATTTGCGCAACGAGGACAGCGATGAGGTCGAGGTGAGCGCCGGCAAGCAGCTTTCAGGCTTTGGCCAGCTGCGCGCCGACGGCTCCACCGCCAGCGGCTGCTGGCTGTTCTGCGGGTCCTGGACTGAGGAAGGCAACCAGATGGCTCGGCGCGACAACGCCGACCCCTATAACATGGGCCAAACCCTGGGCTGGGCCTGGTCGTGGCCGGCCAACCGTCGGATCCTCTACAACCGCGCCTCAGCGGACGTCGCCGGCAATCCGTGGGACAGCGATGACAAGCGCCTGGTGTGGTGGGACGGCAGCAAGTGGACGGGCACCGACGTGCCGGACTTCCCCGTGAATTCGGCGCCGGAAGAGGAAATGAGTCCGTTCATCATGAACCCCGAAGGCGTGGCGCGTTTCTTTGCCCGGGATAACATGGTCGAAGGGCCTTTCCCCGAGCACTACGAGCCGTTCGAAACGCCCATCGGCCGTAACCCGCTGAACCCGGATAAGCCGGAGGTAACCAGCAACCCCGCCGCGCGGGTGTTCCGCAACGACATGGAGCTATTCGGCAACGCCGAGGAGTTCCCCCATGCGGCCACTACCTACCGGCTGACCGAGCACTTCCACTTCTGGACCAAGCACTGCCGGATCAACGCGATCATGCAGCCCGAGCAGTTTGTGGAAATCGGCGAGGTCATGGGTAACGAGCTGGGGATCAAGGCCGGCGACCGGGTGCGGGTATCGTCCAACCGCGGCTACATCGAGGCGGTGGCGGTAGTCACCAAGCGCATCAAGCCGCTGGAGGTGGACGGCAAGACCGTGCACCACGTGGGCATTCCGCTGCACTGGGGCTATGTGGGGCTGGCCAAGAATGGCTACGTCACCAACACCCTGACCCCCTTCGTGGGCGACGGGAATACCCAGACGCCGGAGTTCAAGTCGTTCCTGGTGAACGTGGAGAGGGTTTGATATGGCGACTCAAGACGTTATCGCGCGTTCGGCCACCACCACGCCCAGCCCGTCGGTGCGCGAACAGCAGGACGTGGCCAAGCTCATCGACACCTCGCTGTGCATCGGCTGCAAGGCCTGCCAGGTGGCGTGCATGGAGTGGAACGAAGTCCGCGACGAGATCGGCAGCACCGTCGGGGTGTACGACAACCCCGACGATCTGACGGCCGACTCCTGGACGGTGATGCGCTTTGCCGAGCACGAAACCGACGAAGGCGATCTGGAGTGGCTGATCCGCAAGGACGGCTGCATGCACTGCGTCGAGCCGGGCTGCCTGGAGGCCTGCCCGAGCCCCGGCGCGATCATCCAGTACGCCAACGGCATCGTCGACTTCAACCAGGACAACTGCATCGGCTGCGGCTACTGCATCACCGGCTGCCCGTTTGACGTGCCGCGCCTCTCCGAGAAGGACAACAAGGCGTACAAGTGTACCCTGTGTTCCGACCGGGTGAGCGTGGGGCTGGAGCCGGCCTGTGTGAAAACCTGCCCCACCGGCGCCATCGTCTTCGGCTCCAAGGACGACATGAAGGAGCACGCCGACGGGCGCATTGCCGACCTGCAGTCGCGCGGGTTCGACAACGCCGGGCTTTATGATCCGGCCGGCGTAGGCGGCACCCACGTGATGTACGTGCTGCACCACGCCGACAAGCCGGGGCTTTATAGCGGCTTGCCCCAGGATCCGAGCATCAGCCCGATGGTCGGCGCCTGGAAGGGGCTGACCAAGCCGCTGGCCATGCTGGCCATGGGCGCCACGGCGCTCGCCGGGTTCTTCCACTATGTGCGGGTGGGCCCCAACCGCGTCGAGGAAGATGACGTGGACGACGCAACGCCGCCGCCGGCTGCCGAGCGTGACGAGCGCCACGACGCTGACCGAGGAGGGCACTGACATGAAACGGGATATCCAGCGGTATACGGCCAACGAGCGTAGCAACCACTGGGCGGTCGCGCTGCTGTTCATACTGTCGGCGCTCTCTGGCATGGCGCTGTTTCATCCGGCGCTATTCTGGCTCAGCCACCTTTTTGGCGGCGGCCCCTGGACGCGGATTCTCCACCCCTTTATCGGCGTGGCGATGAGCGTGCTGTTTGCGCTGATGGCCTGGCGCTTCGCCGGGCGCAACCGCATTCACCCCCGGGATCGCCAGTGGCTTTCCCGCTGGCGCGACGTGGTGGCCAAGCGCGACGACGAGCTGCCACCGGTAGGCAAGTACAACGCCGGCCAGAAGCTTCTGTTCTGGGTGCTGCTAGCAAGCCTTGCCGTGCTGCTGCTGACCGGGATCGTGATCTGGCGCGAGTACTTCAGCGGCGCCTTTGCCGTGGGGCTGATCCGCTTTGCGAGCCTGCTGCACGCCTTCGCCGCCTTTGTGCTGGTCACGTCCATTATCGTGCACATCTACGCCGCCATCTGGGTCAAGGACTCGGTGGGCGCGATGCTTCACGGCAAGGTCAGCCAGGCCTGGGCGCGCAAGCATCACTCCCTGTGGCACGATGAGGAAATGCGCAAGAAAGAGCGCTGAAACGCTACGCCCCGCCGCCGGCGCAATGCCGGCGGCGGGGTGTAATCCGCATGCCGATCTGATAAGGAGGGCCGCCGTGTCTTCCCCCATTCTCGAGCCGGGGCAGATTGAAGCCTCGGCTACCACGCCACCCTTTGTCCAGCTGCCGCCGGAAGCGCAGTTCCGCTTTCGCGCCGAACGGCTGGACAAGCTGGCCGACGGCCACGCCATGGGCGACTACCTGGCGCTCATGGCAAGCGTGGCCCGGGCCCAGCAGCAGGTGCTGGACGACCCGCCCGACGTGCCAGCGCTTGCCGCGGGTGACCTGGACGCCGCGTATCGCCACGACATGCCGCCGCTGGCGGTGGATACGCTGGTGCAAAATCCCGGCTGGCAAACCCTGCTGGATGCCTGGCTCGACGCCTTTGACGCCGAGCAGCCCACACCCGCTGCCGCGGTGAGCGAGGCGCTTGCTGCGCTTCGCGATGCCGACGGCGAAACGCGCAAAGCCTGGGCCCAGGCGCTGCTGGGCGGACGCTTTGGCGACGTGCCTGCGGCGATGGCGCCCTTTATCGGGGCGGCGCTGCAGCTCGCCTGGCGCTACTGGCTCAACCAGGTGGATGCCAAGGGCATCCGCGAGCGCGAAGACCAGACGCTGTGCCCCTGCTGCGGCTCGCTGCCCGTGGCCGGCGTTATTCGCCATCGCCGCCCCATCGACGGCGTGCGCTATCTGCTGTGCTCGCTGTGCTCGACCGAGTGGCACTACGTGCGCCTCAAGTGCAGCCACTGCCTGAGCACCAAGGAGCTTGACTACCTGCACTTCGACGACGCCCCCTACGGCATGAAGGCCGAGGCCTGCCCGGAGTGCCATACCTATCTCAAACAGCTGTATCTGGAGCAGGCACCGGAAGGTGAAGTGGTGTCTGCGGACCTTGCGAGCCTGGATCTGGACCTGCGCCTGGACGAGCAGGGCTATCGGCGGCGCGCGCCCAACCTGATGCTGATTCCCGGCGGCCAGGAGACGCCATGAGCGCACCGCCCGGGCCGCGCCCGCCGGCGGTGGATCGCCTGTTGGGGGCCGATGGCATGGCCGAGCTTGAGGCACGCTTTGGCCGTCAGGCGGTGCGCGACGCGGCCCGGGGCGAGCTTGCCGACCTCGGCGCCGCTTTTCGCCGCGGCGCGCTAACGGCGGAAGCCGTGGAACTTCCCGGTCTGGTCGAAGCGCTGGCGCGCCGGCTCGATACCCGCCAGAGGCCCCGGGTGCAGCGCCTTTTCAACCTCACCGGCACCGTGCTGCATACCAACCTTGGGCGCGCGCTGCTGCCCGACGCCGCCGTCGAGGCGGTGGTACAGGCGGCGCGCTACCCGCTCAACCTGGAATTTGACCTCGCCGACGGCCGGCGCGGCGACCGCGATAGCCTGGTCGAGCCGCTTCTGTGCGAGCTCACCGGCGCCGAGGCGGCCACCGTGGTCAACAACAACGCCGCCGCGGTGCTGCTTTCGCTCAGCGCCCTGGGCGCCGGGCGCGAAGGCGTGATTTCCCGGGGCGAGCTGGTCGAGATCGGCGGCTCCTTTCGCATCCCCGATATCATGGAGCAGGCCGGCGTCACCCTGCGCGAGGTGGGAACGACCAACCGCACCCACCCCCACGACTACGCCGATGCCCTGGGCGAGCAGACAGGGCTGATCGCCCGGGTGCACCCCAGCAACTACCGTATCGAAGGCTTTACTCGCAGCGTGCCCAACGAGGAGCTTGCGGAGCTGGCTCGCCGCCACGGCGTGCCGCTGGTGGAAGACCTGGGAAGCGGTAGCCTGGTGGATCTGTCGCATTACGGCCTGCCCCGGGAGCCGCTGGTGCAGGAGTCGCTTACCGCCGGCGCCGACGTGGTGACCTTCAGCGGCGACAAGCTGCTCGGCGGCCCCCAGGCCGGGGTGATCGTTGGCCGGCGCGACCTGATCGAACGGATCAAGCGCCACCCCCTCAAGCGCGCGCTGCGGGTGGACAAGCTGACCCTGGCCGCCCTGGAAGCCGTGCTCGGGCTCTACCGCGACCCCGACCGCCTGGCCGAGCGCCTGACCACCCTTGCGCTGCTGGCCCGGCCGGCCCAGGCCATTCGTGCCCAGGCCGAGCGCCTGGCGCCGCGGCTGGCCGGCTGGCTGGGGAAGGGCTGGCGGGTGGACGTCGCCGACGCCCAGGGCATGATCGGCAGCGGCGCCCAGCCGGTCGCCCGGCTGCCCAGCGCCGCGCTGTGCCTGACGCCGGACTGCCCCCGGCGAGAAGTCGGCGGAAAGCTGGCCGCGCTTGCGGATTCGCTTCGCGGCCTGCCGATTCCGATCGTTGGGCGCATCGAGGCCGGGGCGCTGTGGCTCGACCTGCGCCAGCTGGATGACGAAGCGGCGTTTCTCTACCAGCTGACCGCAAAGCAGGCGCCGCACCCTGCCGAGGAAGGAGTGGACAACGCATGATCGTGGCTACCGCCGGACACATTGACCACGGCAAGACAGCGCTGCTCGCCGCCCTGACCGGGGCCGACGGCGACCACCGCCGGGAAGAGCGCGAGCGCGGCATGACCATCGATCTTGGCTACCGCTACGCGGCGCTGGACGCCGACACCACCCTTGGCTTCATCGACGTGCCGGGGCACGAAAAGTTTGTCCACAATATGCTGGCCGGCGCCGGGGGTGTGGATATCGCCCTGCTGGTGGTGGCCGCCGACGACGGCGTGATGCCGCAAACCCGGGAGCATCTGGCCATTCTTGGGCTGCTGGGTATTGCCCGGCTGTGGGTCGTGCTGACCAAAACGGATCGCGTCGACGCCGTCCGCGGCGAGGCCGTCAAAACCGACGTTCGCCGGCTGCTGGCCGAGGCCGGGTATCAGGACGCGCCGTGCTTTGCGCTGTCGAGCCACACCGGCGACGGCGTCGATGCGCTGCGCGAAGCGCTTTCCCGGCAGGCCCGGGAGACGGCCGCGCGAAGCGACGAGGGCGAGTTTCGGCTTTCCGTGGACCGGTCTTTCAGCGTGGCCGGGGCCGGCGTGGTCGTTACCGGCACGGCGCTTGCCGGGCGCATAAGCGTCGGCGATAGCCTGTGGAGCGAAGACGAGGACGGCCGGGCGCGCCGGCTCCGGGTGCGCGGCCTGCACGCCCAGAATCGCCCGGCAGAAACGGCCACCTCGGGGCAGCGCGTCGCGCTCAACCTCGCCGGCGAGCGTCTGCGCCCCGAACACGTGCCCCGGGGCAGCTGGCTGGTGGGCGAGGCCCTGCGCGGCACCGGTCGGCGGCTGGATATCCAGCTGCGGGTGCTCGACGACGCACCCCGGGCGCTGGCCCACTGGACGCCGGTGCACGTTCACCTCGGCGCCCAGCGGCTGATGGGCCGGGTGGCGCTGCTGGCGGGCAAGACGCTGGCGCCGGGTGAGGAAGCGCCGGCCCAGCTGGTGCTCGAAGGCCACGTGCATGCGGTGCACGGCGACGCCGTGGTGCTGCGCGACCAGTCGGCCTGGTTCACCCTGGGCGGCGGGCGCGTGCTGGACCCCCAGGCGCCCGCCAGGGGCCGGCGTACCCCGGCGCGGCTGGCCGAGCTTGAGCGGTTGGCCAGCGGCGGGCTGGAAGCGGCGCTGCTTGCCAGGCTAAAAGCCGCCCGCAACGGCCTCGACCCCGACGCCCTGGTGCGCCAGTACAACCGCCCCGGAGCTCTGCGGCAGCTGCCCGCCGAGGTGCGTTCGGTGACCACCCGGCGCGGCGAGCGGCTGTTTGCCGAAGCGCGCTGGCAGGCGCTGGGCGAGGCGCTGACGGCGGCACTGGGGGCGTTTCACGAGCAGCAGCCCGACGAGCCGGGGCCGGACCGGGCGCGGCTGCGCCGCTTTGGCCTGGCGTACCTGGAGCCGGCGGTGTATACCGCGCTGGTGGACGAGGCCCTGGCGGCCGGCGCGATTCGGGCGTCCGGCCCCTGGCTGCACCTGCCGGACCACCGGATACGCCTGAGCGCCGAGGAAGAAGCGCTCAGGGCGCGGCTGTGGCCGCTGCTCGAGGCGGGCGGCAGCAATCCGCCCTGGGTGCGCGACCTGGCGCGCCGTGAAAACGTCGACGAAGCCCGGGTGCGCGCGCTGCTGCGCAAGCTTGCGCGCATGGGCGAGCTGCACCAGGTAGTGCGAGACCTGTTTTACCCCGCCGCGGTCGTGGATGCGCTGACGGTAGAGGCCGTGGCGCTTGCCGAAAGCGACGCGGGCCTGAGCGTGGTGGCGTTCCGCGACCGGCTGGAACTGGGGCGCAAGCGCTGCGTGCAGCTGCTGGAATACCTTGATCACATCGGCGTGACGCGCCGGTTTGGCAACCTGCGCCGCCTCCGCGAGGAAAGCAGCATGGTTCAGCGCGTTAGAACGCGTTAAAGTAGGCGACAACGCGTATCGAGGAAGGCAATCGCATCCGGTGGTGCGGCCGGACTTCAAATCCGGTTGGGGGCGGCAGCCGCTCCCGGGTGGGTTCGACTCCCACTGCCTTCCGCCACTTTCTATCGCCACTTTCTTCCACCGCTTTCTTCCACCACTTTCTTCCACCACTTTCTTCCACCCTTTCCGCGTTTTTCTTCTTTTCCCTTGCCGCTTTCTCTTCCCCTCTTTTTATCTTTTCTTGCCTGTCCCTTACGGTCGCCCGGCGTGAGCGTTGGCGATGCAGCAAGCGCTCACTCCCCGCGCCGGTACGCCTGCACGCTGGTATCGTCGGGGTCGAAGCCGTCGCGTTCGGCCTCACGTTCGAAGGCGGCAACGGCGCTGTCGCTGCGCAGCAGCCGGGCCCGGGCGGCGGGCCAGTCTTCCGGCGTCAGGCGGATCATCCAGCCCTCGCCGTAAGGGTCCAGGTGAACCAGCGCCGGGCGCTCGTCCAGCAGCGAATTGTGCGCGCTCACGGTGCCCGAAAACGGGCTTTTGGCCGCCGCCGCCGCCTTGGCAAACTCCACCACGCCGAAGCTGCGCCCGGCTTCGATGCGCAGACCTAACCGCTTGGGGGTAAAGGCAAAAATCTCGCCGTAAAGCGCCACGCCGTAGTCGCTCAGGCCCAGGGTAATCTGGCCGTCGGGCTCTTCACGCAGCCACAGGTTGTGTTCGGGGGCGTAAAGGCGATCGTCGGGAAACGTCAAACCGTCGAGTTTCACAGGGAAAGCACCTTGTCGTATTCCAGAATCATGGCCGCCAGCTCGCCGCCGCTGCCGTAGTCGTCGACTTCCTCAATCAGCGCCTCGGGCGCCGCTGGCGCCCGGCCCGGCGCCGGCGGCTTGCGGCAGAGATAAAGCCCGGCGCCGGCCTGTTTGGCCTGGCGCATGAAATGGATCACCGGCGCGCCGTCGGGCTCGGCATATAGCGCCTCGGCAACGCCGGGGCGGGAAAGCTCGGCGGCTTCGCCGGTCAGGTAGAGCGTCACCTCGGCGTCAAGGCAGGCCAGCAGCGTGGCAATATGAAAGGGTGCTGCGCAGCGCGCCGGCGTGCTCGGGCCGCTGACGACCAGAATTAAAACGCGTCGGGCCGTTTCGGCCATGGCCACCTCCGCTATCAAAAACGTGCCGGTTAACGCCGGGCGAATGCCGGGCAGACCGCCATTTTGAGCAACTTGCCCCGCGCCGGCAAGCGCCGGCCGGTTGGCTATAGGGCCATCGCAGTTGGTAATCCAGTGGAGCCGGGAACAGGTCGAAGAGGGGGTTCTACGCTAAGGACGGCGTAGATAGCGTCCAGGGAGGGATTCATAGCGCCCCCTCGCAGACCTGTTGACGGCTCAACCCAGGCGACTGGAGCTAACTGCAATCGTCTTGCGGTTGGCTATGTCTGCCTTTTTGAAGCCTGAATTCATAGAATAACTGCAGCACGATTAGCCGTGAGTTGCGCCGCAACGCGACGGCCAGTGGCTATGATCCCGAACAGGCTCAGGCTTGTAGCGATTACCGACGACGCGCCGCCCGGAAATGGACGAAGCGCTTGCCCAGCTTGGTCGCTGCGGTGGCGGACCGACTGCGTGAGGAGTGGAGCCCAGAGCAGATCAGCGGATTCATGGCACTATTAGCCGGCGTAGGCGTCAGCCATCAATGGATCTACTCCCTGGTCTGGGATGACAGGGCCCGCGCGGCACTCTTTGGCAGCATCTCCGGCAGCCCAAGAGACGCAGCAAGCACCGTGCTCACGCCAAAAGCGCAGGGCTTGGCAAGATACCTGATCGCGTGGGTATCGAGCATCGCCCGGCCGAGGTTGAGAAGCGGCGCTATATCGGCCACTGGGAGGGTGACACGGTACTGCAGGGGGATAAGCAATCAGGCATCGTCACGCTGGTTGAGCGCCGCAGCGGCTATCTGCTGGCGGCACGGCTACCCAGCATTACAGCGGCGTTGACGAAAACGGCCATGATCCGCCTGCTGAAGCCTCGTCGAGGTGCGGTGACAACCATCACGCTGGATAATGGTTCGGAGTTTTCGGAGCACCAGACCGTGGCAAAAGCCGTAGCAGCGAGAACATACTTTTGCGACGCCTACTGCTCGGGACAACGTGGAACCAATGAAAACACCAACGGCTTGATTCGGCAGTATTTTCCCAAGGGAACCAGCTTCCGCCAAGTCACTGATGCCGAGCTACGCAGGGTGGTGAGAAAGCTAAATGACCGACCACGAAAACGACTCGGCTATCGAACATCGGCACAGGTGTTTCTGGGGGAGTACTCTGGAGCACTGAATACCGCAGGTGCTGCGCTTATTACTTGAATCCGGGAAGCCAAGCTGTCGAGAAAGCGTCACGGACGCTGCCCCGCTATCGCGCTGTCCCGATTTTGGCAGTGGGTGGCGCGTAGCCCTTCCAGCCAGGCGCAGGTGGCGTCTGTCTGGTTGAAGGTGTAGACGTGCAGGCCGGCGAAGCCGTCCGCGCTGCCCAGCGTCGGCAGCAGGTCTCGCACCAGGTCGTCGGGGCGGTAGGGGGCGGGACGCAGCAGGCGCCCGATCAGCGTCCTGTGGCGCCCGAGCGCGCGGATCGAGGGCCCCAGGCCGATGCGTATGGCCACCGACAGCAGCCGCGCCTGGCTCATCACCCCGGGAATACCCGCCTGCACCGGCAGCGTCAGCCCGCGCTGGCGCTGTGCCGCCAGCCACGCCAGCAGCGGCGCCGACTCGAAGCACATCTGGGTGACGGCGTAGTCGGCCAGCCGTGCCTTGGCCTCGAGATCCCGCTGCAGGACGGCGTCATCGAGTCGCGGATGCCCCTCCGGATAGGCGGGAACCCCGAGCCGCGAGGGCCGTGAAGGCATCGCCGCCAGCGCCTCCAGCAGGGCCAGGCCTCCAGTATACTCGCCCGCCGCCTCGCTGGCGTCGCCGCCCACCACGAAGGCGTCCTCGATGCCGGCGGCTGCCAGGCGCGACACGATGTCCGCCAGCTGGGACTTGTTGCGGATCAGCCGCGCGGCGAGATGGGGCACCGCGCGGAACCCGGCCGCCGCCAGCCACTCTGCTGCCTCCAGGGTGCGATCGATGCCGTGGCGCGGCGAGCAGGTCACGGTAACTCGGGCCCCGGTCGGGAGGCGGCGCGCCGCCTCCCGCATCTCGCTGAGCGGCAGCAGCTCAAAGCGCGGGTCAGCCAGGGCCGCACAGCGCCCGATGGGCGGCTCCGATGCCGTGGCTTCCCGCACTTCTGCCTTCAGTGGTTCCTTCATGGCTCAGCCCTTGGGAATATCCTTGCGCGGATCATGGAACGGCTTGGGCACCACCACCGCGTCCTGCATGCCGGTGTTGGCCTCGATGCGCAGCGGCGTGCCGAGTTCGGCGTGAGTCGCCGGCAGCATGGCATAGCCGATGTTGCGCTCCTGGCGCGGCGAGTGGGTCGCCGACGTCACCTCGCCGATGAGCTCCCCAGCGTCGTCATGGACGGGGAAGGTGTCGATCATCGAGCCGTCGGTAAAGTAGCCGATGTTCGGGCCCTCGATCTCTACGCCCACCAGACGACGCGAGACGCCTTCAGCCTTGATGCGCTCCAGGGCTGTCCGGCCGACGAAGTCGTCGTCGCCGCGCAGGTCGACCATCCAGTCGTAGCCCATGCCCACCTCGAAGGGGTTGGTGTCGTACCAGATGTCGCAGCCGAAGGCCAGGATGCCCCCTTCGATGCGGCGGATATGGCAGGGACCGATCACCTGCATGCCGTGAGGACGTCCGGCCTCGAAGACCCGCTGCCAGAGCGCCTCCCCGTAGCGGCTCGCCTCGCGCAGGTAGATCTCGTAGCCGATCTCGCCGGAGTAGCCGGTGCGCGAGATCACCACCGACATGCCGTCGAGCTCCGCCTCCATGAGATGATAGTAGGGAATCTCCAGAACCCGCTCGCCGAAGAGGTCTACCATGACCGGCTTGGCATGCGGTCCCTGTACCTGCACCGGGGCCACGTCGACTTCGCGGATGCTGACGTCCAGGCCGGCGTGGTAGGCCAGCCCCTGGCACCACAGCAGCACGTCGCTGTCGGCCAGCGACAGCCAGAAGCGGTTCTCCTCGAGGCGCAGCAGCACCGGGTCGTTGATGATGCCGCCGTCGGCGGCGGTGACGAAGACGTACTTGCACTGGCCGACCTGGCACTGGCGCATGTCGCGGGGCACCAGCCGCTGGGTGAAGGCGAAGGCGTCGGGGCCGCTGATCTCGATCTGGCGCTCCACGCCCACGTCCCACAGGGTGACGCCCTCCACCAGCGCCCAGTACTCGTCGACCGGGTCGGTGTAGAGACGCGGGTGATAGTGGTGGTTGTAGACGCTGTATTTGCGCACCCCGTGCCGCCGGGACGCGTAGAAGAACGGCGACTTGCGGATCCGCGGATAGAGCAGGATCTCCGGCGCCGCCTGGGTATGCTCGATGCTTTCGATGACCTGTGACATGGCGATGTCTCCTTTGCAGGCTCCTGGGCCGTGGCGTAGTGCCTCGGACGGCGGTCTGCAGACCGCCCTTGACTCCGAAGCTAGCCCTGCCGTCTCCTCTTCGTGGCGCCGCCGACGACGGTCACTTTGCTGTTTACGACACCTCGCCCTCTCGGGTACCGGCGGCGGTCGCTGCAAGGCAAGTCCCTGTCGGCCCGGGGCAAGGGCGGGCTCTCGCCTGGCTTATGGTGAAGCGGTAAAGGGGCGATAGAGTATCGGAGGGCGACATGGCAACACTACCCAAGCGCGCGGATGCGGTAATCATCGGTCAGGGCGGCATCGTTGGCGCCTCGGTGGCCCACCACCTGATTGAGCTGGGCTGGGACAACCTGGTGGGGCTCGAGAAGTCCGCCATCCCCTCGGACATCGGGTCCACCTCCCACGCCTCGGACTTCTGCTACATGACGTCCCACGACAAGATGACGTGCTACACCACGATCTACAGCCGCCGCTTCTACGAGCGCCTGGGCCGCTACGCCAAGATCGGCGGCCTCGAGGTGGCGCGGGTGGGGGACGACCAGCGGCTGCAGGAGCTCAAGCGCAAGGTGGCCTCGGGCAAGGCCTTCGGCTCCCGGGCGCGCCTCATCGGCCCCGACGAGGTCGCCGAGCGCTTCCCGCTGGTCCAGAAGGAGCTGGTCCAGGCCGCCCTCTGGGACCCCGACGCCGGGCTGATCGTGCCGCGCTCGCAGCAGGTCGCCGGCGAGCTGGTCGAGCAGGCGGTCGCCTCGGGGCGGCTCCAGGCCTTCGCCGACACTCCGGCGCTCGACATCGATGTCCGGGACGGCCGCGTGTGCGGCGTGGAGACTGCCCGAGGCTATATCGCGACCCCGGTGGTGATCGTGACCTCGGGCATCTGGGGACCGATCCCCGCGGCCATGGGCGGTGTTCGCCTGCCGCTGATGCCGGTCGAGCATCCGCTGCTGTTCTTCGGTCCCTTCGGGGCCTTCGCCGACACCGGCGTGGAGATCGGTTATCCCTTGTTCCGTGACCAGGGCAACTCGGCTTACCTGCGCGACACCGGCGACCCCAGGAGAACCGAGGGCGGGCAGCTCGAGTGGGGTTACTACGAGACTACCGCCCCGCGTCTCGTTCCCCCCGGCGAGATTCTCGAGCGCGATCAGGCCCGGCTCTCGCCCTCCATGCGCGACCTCGAGCTTGATCAGGTCATGGACGCCTTCACCCGCGCAGTGGAGCTGACACCGGTGCTCGGTGAGCTGGGCTGGGACGAGAAGCACTCCTTCAACGGCCTGCTGTCGGTCACCACCGACGGCGGCTCCCTGGTCGGCGAGGCGCCCGAGACCCGCGGCCTATGGCTATGCGAAGCGGTCTGGGTCAAGGACGGCCCGGGCATGGGCAAGGTGCTGGCCGACTGGATCACTCAGGGCCGGCCGGCGCTCGATCCCCACGCCATCGATATCGCGCGCCTCTATCCGCTGCAGAAGACGCCGGACTACGTCTACGGGCGCTGTGCGGAGGTCGCCCGGAAGATCTACGATCCGCCGGTGCATCCCCGCGAGCCCTTCGAGAGCGGGCGCAACCTGCGCCGCAGCCCCTTCTGGCCGCGCGAGAAGGAGCTCGGCGGCTACTTCATGGAGGCGGCGGGCTGGGAGCGCGCCCACGGCTACGCGGCCAACGAGGCGCTGCTGGAGCGCTTCGGCGACCGCGTGCCCGAACGCCCCGAGGAGTGGGACGGCCGTCATTTCTGGAAGGTCTCCAACGCCGAGCACCTCGCCCTGAGCGAGGGCGTGGGCATGGTCAATCTTTCCCACTTCGCCATCTTCGACGTCGTCGGGCCCGACGCCGAGGCGCTGCTGGAGTACCTCTCGGTGGCCCGTGTAGGCGGCAAGACACCGCTGGGCAAGGGAGTCTACACCCACTTCCTGGACGACGCCGGCGGCGTGCGCGCCGATCTTACCGTGATCCGCCTCGCCGCGGACGGCTTCCGGGTGGTTTGCGGCGGCGATACCGGCCATCGCGATTACGTGTGGATGACGCGGATGGCCGAGGATCGGGGGCTGGCCCGCCTGCACGTTGAAGACCGCACCGACACCTTGGCCACCCTGGGGCTCTGGGGGCCCGAGGCCCGCCGCACCCTGCAGGCGGTCGCCGACGACCCCCGGGAGCTGGACGCCGAGCGCTTCCCCTTCGCCATGGCCCGTGAGATCCGGGTGGGCGGCCTGCCGGTTTGGGCCTTTCGCATCTCCTATGTGGGCGAGCTGGGCTGGGAACTCTACACGCCCTTCAGCGTCGGTCTCGCCCTCTGGGATCGGCTCTTTGAGCAGGGGGTGACGCCGGTGGGCATCGAGACCTACGCCAGCAGCCGCCGACTCGAGAAGAGCCTGCGGCTGCAGAACGTCGACCTGCTCACCGAGTACAACCTTTTGGAGGCGGGCCTGGCGCGTCCCAGGGTCAAGCCGGCGGCATTCCACGGCAAGGCCGCCCACCTGGAGCAGCGCGAACGCCGGCACCAGCCCGCCTACCTGTGTACCCTGACCCTGGGAGACCATCACGACGCCCGGGGCGTGGCTCGCTACCCCGTGGGCCACTCGCCGATCCTCGACCCGGATAGCAGGGAGGTGCTGGTGGATACGCTGGGGCGTCGCTCCTACGTGACGAGCATCGCCTATGGTCCCAGCGTGGGCAAGATCATCGCTCTGGGCTACCTGCCGGCGGCGCAGGCGCGGGTCGGGGCCGTCTTCGCCATGGAATACCTCGGCGAGCACTATCCGCTGACCGTCGAGGCCGTCGGCTACCGCGCGCTGTACGACCCCGAGAACCGGCGGCCGAAGGGATGAATGAAAGGCCAATAGAAGGCCTGAACCGCTTCGCTATCAGGCCTCGTCGGACGCCGGGGCAGGAAGCTGCGTCTCGTCCTCGGCAGTCGCATCCCCGGCCAGACGCTCGCTGCGCCGTGTCCGCTCGCGGCTGGGAGAGTGGCCGAAGCGGTCGTGATAGGACTTGGTGAAATGCGATGGCGAGATGAAGCCGCACGCCAGGGCCACGTCGGTGACCGGCATGTGCGTCTGGCGCAGCAGCAGGCGCGCGCGCAGCAGGCGCAGGTCCATGTAGTACTTCAGCGGCGGGCACTCCACGTAGCGCTGGAAGAGCCGCTCCAGCTGGCGCCGCGAGAGTTCGGCGTAGGACGCCAGCTCATCCAGGGGCAGCGGCTCCTGCAGGTTCGCTTCCATCAGGGTCGCCACCTCCTCCAGCTTGGGGTGGCTGCGGCCGAGTCGTATCCGCAGCGGAATGCGCTGGCGATCCCCGACGTCGCGGATGCGCTCGTGGATGAACTCCTCGGCGATCGACTCGGCCAGCGCCAGCCCCTGCTGCCGGGTGATCAGGTTGAGCATCATGTCCAGTGGCGCGACGCCGCCGGAACTGGTATGGCGGTCCCGGTCGATGACGAACAGCTGGTGGGTAAAGGTCACGGCGGGGAACATCAGCGCTTCGTGAATGCTCGAGAAATGCTCCCAGTGCAGGGTGGCGCGATAGCCGTCGAGGACGCCGGCCTGGGCGAGCACATAGCCGCCGGTGCAGACACCGCCCAGCGGGATGCGGCGCCCGGCCAGCCGCCGCAGCCAGCCAAGGGTGTCGCGGTCACAGCAGTGCTGGACCCCCGCGCCGGCGCAAACCACCATCAGGTCCAGCGTCAGTCCCTCCTCCATGGCGCAGTCCACCGCCGTCGTCAGGCCGCTGCTGGCCGCCACCGGGTGGCCGTCGCGGCTGATCAGGTGCCAGGTATAGAGCCGGCGCTCGGCAAGATGGTTGGCCATGCGGAAGGGTTCCAGCGCCGAGGAGAAGGCGAGCTGGGAAAAGCCGGGCAGCAGCACAAAGCCGATATCGTGAAGTCTATCCGGCGCTGTGGGTATGGGAGCCATCGTTCACCCTCCTCGCGACAACCCTCTCCCTCGACTCTAGCCAAAATTTCGACGTGGCGACAGCGGCGCGACTTGCCCGCCCGCGATCGGGACTGTTTTTCGCAGCGTCAGGCGCCGACGACCCTGCCGCGTCGTTGCCCGTCCCGGTGTCGCTGTGGCCAAGCCCGCCGACGTCGGCAAGCAAGCCCGCCCTCTGTCAAAGGCGAACACTGTGGCTATCGATGACTCGCTTATTGATGACCCGCTGAACGGCGCAGGAGAGGTGGCGATGACGATTCAACCGCAAGACTTCGGCCAGGAGCCTCGGCAGCCGATGCCGGATAACCTCAAGATCGCCCGCGGCGTGCGGCTCTGGCCCATCGAGGAGATCGCCCACCGCCTGGGAGTGCCCGGCGAGGCGGTAGAACCCTACGGCCGGGGGATCGCCAAGCTGGACCTATCCGCCGCGGATGCCGCCGAGGAGCCGCGGGCGCGCTACGTGGTGGTTTCGGCCATCACGCCCACCCCGCCCGGCGAAGGCAAGACTACCACCGCCATCGGCCTCGTCCAGGGCCTGCAGCAGCTTGGCCACCGCGCCAGCGCCGCTTTGCGCCAGTCCTCCATGGGCCCGACGCTGGGCACCAAGGGCGGTGCCGCCGGCGGCGGCTACAGTCAGGTGGTCCCCATGGAGCGTATCAACCTGCACCTGACCGGCGACATCCACGCGGTCACCGCCGCCCACAACCTGCTGTCGGCGATGGTGGACAACCACCTCCACCATCGCCACGCCTGCGACCTGGATCCCAAGAACATACGCTGGCAGCGGGTAATGGATATCAACGATCGCGCCCTGCGCCACATCGTCACCGGGCTCGGCCCGGCCGCCGACGGCGCCACGCGCCAGAGCGGCTTCGAGATTACCGCCGCCTCCGAGGTCATGGCGGTGCTCGCCTTGGCGACCTCGCTGGCCGATCTCAGACGCCGCCTGGGGCGGATACGGGTGGGCTATACGCGCGCCGGCGAGCCGGTCACCGCCGACGACATCGGCGCGGCGGGCGCCATGACGGCGCTGCTCAAGGAGGCGATCAAGCCCAACCTGTTGCAGACCGTCGAGCACGCCCCGGCGCTCATCCATGCCGGGCCCTTCGGCAACATCGCCCACGGCAACTCCTCCATCGTCGCCGATCGCATCGGTCTCCATGGCGGGGACTATCTCGTCACCGAGGCGGGCTTCGGGGCTGACATGGGCGCGGAGCGCTTTTTCAACATCAAGTGCCGCGCCTCGGGAATGACGCCGGACGCCGCGGTGCTGGTGGCCACGGTCCGGGCACTGAAGTTCCACACCGGGCGCTACGTCGTGACTCCGGGCAAACCGCTTCCCGCCGAGATGCTGACCGAAAGCCCCGAGGACGTTCGCGCCGGCGCCGCCAATCTCGTCAAGCAGATCGACAACCTGCGTGCCCACGGCGTCACCCCGGTGGTGGCCATCAACGCCTTCCCCTCGGACCACCCCAGCGAGCACGCCGTGATACGCGATATCGCCGAGGCCGCCGGGGTTCGCGCCGCCGTCTCGACTCACGTGCGCGACGGCGGTGCCGGCGCCCTCGAACTGGCCCAGGCCGTCGCCGATGCGGCCGAGGACGGCAGCAGTTTCCATTTCCTGTACCCGGACGAGATGCCCCTGGACGCCAAGATCGAGCGTATCGCCACCCGGCTCTATGGCGCCGCCGACGTCGCCTTCAGCCCCGAGGCCCGCCGCCAGATTGACGCCTACCAGCAGCAGGGCCAGGGCCATTTGCCGGTGTGCATCGCCAAGACCCACCTGTCGCTGTCATCCGATCCGACGCTGCGCGGCGCTCCTACCGGCTGGACTCTGCCGGTTCGCGAAGTGCGGCTCTCCGCCGGAGCGGGCTTCGTCTATGCGCTGTGCGGCGACATCCGCACCATGCCGGGCCTTGGCCGCGACCCCGCCGCGGCGCATATCGACATCGACGACAACGGCGAGATCACGGGGCTGTTCTAGGGCCTGCAGTCCTTGCCATCGCCCATCTATCTGGTTGATCAACTGGGTACGCTGTTTGATGTGCCTTTCATTGATAGCCCTGCGGCGCTGGTATCGAAGCCGATAAAAACGTATTTTAACTCCATGTTATCAAAACGCATTTCCCGCCGTTTTTCTGCTCCCCGGGCCGGCCAGCGCGGCGCTCCGGCGTCCCGCCGGGGCGACCGCGTACCGGCCTGGCAGGCGTTTTTCCCGCTGGCGGCCTGCCACGCGGCGGTGTTCGTGCCGCTGTCGCTTGCGGCAATGTACGGCATGCTGCCCTGGCTTACGCCGCTGGCCACGCCGGCCGGGCACGCCCGGGAGCTGCTGTTCGGCTTTGCTCTGGCGGTGATTGCCGGCTATTTGCTGGGCCCGCTGGCCAAAAGGCAACTGGCAGCGCTGGCGACGCTGTGGCTCATCGGCCGGCTGGGCATAGTGGGCGGCGGCTGGCTGGTGGTGGCGAGCCTGGCCGATGCGCTCTTTGCCGCCGCCGTGGCGTGGCTGGTGGTGCCGCGCTTTTTCGCCGCCAGGAAGTGGCGCAACCGCGTGCTGGCGCCGCTCATCGGACTGATCTGCCTGCTGGCCGTGGCCACCCTGGGGTCGCGCTATTTGGCCGGCTGGCCGGCTTTCCTGCTGCTCGAGCAGGGCGTGCTCTGGCTTACGCTGCTGATGGCGTTCATGGGCGGGCGGCTGATTGCCCCGGCGGTGAACGGCTATCTGAAGCGCCGCTTCAACAAAAGCGGCGCCGGGGTGCAGCCAAGGCTCGAAGCGGCGCTGATCGTGCTGCTGGGGGCGCTTCCGGCAACGCTCTGGCTGCCCGGCGGGCGGGTGCCGGCGGCGCTGATGGCCGCGGCTGCCGGAACGCTGGTGCTATATCGGCTGTGGTGCTTTGCCCCTTGGCAGTGCCGAGCCCGGGCAGATCTGCTGGCGCTGATGGCGGGCTATGCCTGGCTTGGCGCGGGCCTTTGGCTATACGCCGCAGCGGTGGCGGGCGCGCTTCCGGTGAGCACGGCGCTGCACGGAGTTACCGTGGGGGCGCTGGGCACGCTGGCAAGTTCGGTGATGCTGCGCCAGGCGGTATCTCGGGCAAAAGCCCGCCCGGAAAGCGAGCGGGCGTTCATGCCGCTGGCGCTGCTGTTTGCCGCCGCGGCAGGGCTGCGGTTCGGCGGCGGTCAGGCCGCGCTCTGGGGCGCGGCGCTTTGCTGGAGTACGGCCTGGCTAGCGCACGCCTGGCGGCTTTTGCGCTGGGTCAATACGACCAGATGATGGCCATCAGCAGGCCCCAGGCGAGCACCCCGGCGGCCATGATGGTGTAGGTGGCCGATAGGGTAGTCATGTCCTGGCCCTGGCGCTCGCAGAGGGCGCCCAGCCCCTGATAAACGAGGCTGCAGGAGATGCCCAGCGCCACCAGTACCGCCAGCACGTTGAGCAGCAGGCTGGGGATGAGCAGCACCACGGCGGATGACCACAGCGGCAGCGGCGCAAGTGCTGCCAGCAGATAGGCGTCCTGGTAGTCGATGGTCATGTCATCGGCGATGTTGACCACGGTATGGATCAGCCAGCCCATGACGAAGAACGTCAATAGCTCGGACAAAAACAGGATGGTGGTAATAAAGCGCCACTGGCGGTCGCCGAATCCGGCGACGAAGGCGTCGCCGTAGTGAGTGCCGGCGTAGTACAAAAGCACCGGCGGAATCAACGACATGGGCAGCACCAGGCCAAAGGCCAGCTTGGCGATGGACGGCCGGCGGCGCTGCAGTTCTTTCCAGCCCGCCCGGCGCGTGAAGGGCAGCTTGATCACGGTAGTGGGGTTCATGGCGGTGTCCTCGAGGGTGGGTGGAGAAGAGGATGGCAACAAGGGCTAGCACCACACATAACACAATGAAGGTGGCTCGTCAGGCGGCTAAAAGTATCATATTATGATGTTTTATGTTGAAACCACTAGGGTGTGTTAACAATCATTAGTTTCGTTTAAACTGATTTAGTATTCATAGATTTTGGTGGGCCATGAGTCGGTTGAAGTTACGCGATGATCAGTGGGAGCGAATCGAGCACCTGCTCC
>NZ_JASSZF010000024.1:0-47273 GCF_031935715.1 Halomonas garicola
TTGCTGTTCGGCTAACGGTTCCCGCTATCAAGGTCCGTAGGGGACTCTCACCCCCAAGTCATCCCGGGGCACTACCCCCGGGAACAGCACCTGTCGGTGCTACGCGCCATGCCTGGCGCACAACAAAACGGGCAGCCCCGCAAGGGGCTACCCGTTTGGAAACGACCTGGGAAAGGGGGTGACGCAATGCTTAGCGGCGCAGGCCCAGACGCTGGATGATGGAGCGATAGCGCTCGTAGTCCTTGCGGTGCAGGTAGTCCAGCAGCTTGCGACGCTGGTTGACCATGCGGATCAGGCCACGACGGGAGTGGTGGTCCTGGCTGTTGGTCTTGAAATGATCCTGCAGGCCGTTGATGTTGGCGCTCAGCAGGGCCACCTGAACCTCGGGGGATCCGGTGTCGTTTTCGCCGCGGCCGTATTCGTTGACGATGTCGGCTTTCTGTTCAGCGGTTAATGCCATCTGTCTCTCCAGTAAGCAATATGCCTGAAAATGTAAGGGGTGAGACCACGCATATTTGCAGTCTCGATTTTTAGCTGCGCGGCGTTTCCGCCGGGTGGCTTATCAGCCGTTGTGGCGCCACCGTGGCAGCGCCGTCTGCCTGCCGGACGACACGCCCAAGGCCAATAAAGGCCCCCTGGTGGTAAAGCCTTGCCGTCGCCGCCTCGGCCAGCTCACTTTCCAGAGTGGCCTGCTGGCCGTGGATCAGCCGCCCGTGGGCGACGTCATCCAGCGCAAGCGCCGGCAGGTGTGCCACGAGCACGTCCGGCGACATCAGCACCGCTTCCCGCGCGGGCTGATCCGCCAGCGCCTCAAGCGCTTCGAGCGTCCACATGCCGCCGGCGTCGAACGCGCCGGTGGCAAGGCGCCTGAGCGCGCTGATGTGGGCGCCGCAGCCCAGCTCAAGGCCGATATCCTCTGCCAGGGTACGTATATAGGTACCCTTGCTGCAGCGGATGTCCAGTTCAAAGGCGCGGTTTCCCGGAACGGTATCATTGCCCGGGACGGTATCCAACGCCGTGAGGCGGGCATCATACACGCTTATGCGCCGAGCTGCACGCTCCACGTGGCGGCCCTCCCGGGCCAGCTCGTAAAGCTTGCGCCCCTGGTGCTTGAGCGCCGAATACATCGGCGGCACCTGGTCGATCTCGCCGCGAAAACGCGCGAGCACCGCCTCGATCGAGGCTTCGTCGAGCGCGGGCACCTCGCGACGCTCCACGACGTCGCCTTCGGCGTCGCCGGTGTCGGTGATCACACCAAGCTCCACCCGGGTGCGGTAGGCCTTGTCGGCTTCAAGCAGCCAGGCGGAAAACTTGGTCGCCTCCCCCAGGCAGATCGGCAACAGGCCGGTCGCCATCGGGTCGAGGGTGCCGGTGTGACCCGCCTTTTGCGCCTGGAACAGCCGGCGCACGCGCTGCAGGGCATGGTTGCTGGAAAGCCCTGCGGGCTTGTCCAGCAGCAGCACGCCGTTGACCGGCAGCCCGCGACGACGACGCGCCATCAGCTACGCTCTCCGTTGCCGCTTTCGTCGTCGCCTTCGCCCTCCTGGCCGGCATTGCGCTCGCGGTCGGTCTGCACCGCCTCGTCAATCAGCGACGACAGGTGCTGGCCGCGGACCACGCTTTCATCGTAGTGAAAGCGCAGCTCGGGCACGTGGCGCAGCTTGATCCGGCGGGCCACCTGGCTGCGCAAAAAGCCGCCCGCGCGCTTGAGCGCCTGCAGGTTTTCCTTCACCCGTGCCGGGTCCTGCTCGCCAAGCAGGGTGAAATAGACGTCGGCGTAGCCCAGATCCCGGCTAACGCTGACGCCGCTCAGCGTGACCATCCCTAAGCGAGGGTCTTTCACCTCGCGCTGGATGAGCACCGCCAGCTCCTTCTGGAGCTGGTCGGCTACCCGGTCGGTGCGCTTGAATTCCCGCATGTTGCCTCCTAAGCGCCTTAGAGCGTGCGCTCGACCTTGACCTGGTCGAAGACCTCGATCTTGTCGCCGACCTGGACATCGTTGTAGTTCTTCACGCCGATGCCGCACTCCATGCCGTTGCGGACTTCGTTGACGTCGTCCTTGAAGCGGCGCAGCGACTCAAGCTCGCCCTCGTAGATGACCACGTTGTCGCGCAGCACGCGGATCTTCTTGTGGCGGTGGACGTTGCCTTCGACCACCATGCAGCCGGCCACGGCGCCGATCTTGGGCGCGCGGAAGACGTCGCGGACTTCGGCCACGCCGACGATCTCTTCCTTCCAGTCCGGCGCGAGCTTGCCGCTCATGGCCTGCTTGACCTCGTCGATCAGGTGGTAGATTACGCTGTAGTAGCGCAGATCCAGCCCCTCGCGCTCGATGATGTCGCGCGCGGCGACGTCGGCACGGACGTTAAAGCCGACCACGATGGCCTCACTGGCCAGCGCCAGGTTGGCATCGGTGCCGGTGATGCCGCCCACGCCGGAGGACACCACGGCCACCTCGACCTCGTCGGTGGAGAGCTCTTCAAGCGCGCTGCGGATCGCTTCCAGCGACCCCTGGACGTCGGCCTTGAGCACCACGTTGACCTTGGCCGCCTCGTCTTTCTCCATCTGGCTGAACATGTTCTCCAGCTTGGATTTCTGCTGGCGAGCCAGGCGCACTTCGCGGTATTTGCCCTGACGGAAGTTGGCCACTTCGCGGGCCTTCTTGTCGTCGTCTACCACCATGAAGTCGTCGCCGGCTTCGGGCGTGCCGTCGAGCCCCTGGATTTCCACGGGCATGGCCGGACCGACTTCATCCACCTGCTTGGCGAGCTCGTTGGTCAGCGCGCGTACGCGGCCGTAGTGCAGGCCGGCGAGCACGATGTCGCCTTTTTTCAGCGTCCCGTTCTGTACCAGCACGGTGGCGACCGGGCCGCGGCCCTTGTCCAGGCGCGACTCCACGACCACGCCCTTGCCGGGCGCTTCGGGGACGGCCTTGAGCTCGAGCACTTCGGAGACCAGCTGTACGGCCTCGATCAGCGCGTCGATGCCCTCGCCGCTTTTCGCCGAAACGTGAACGAACTGGGTGTCGCCGCCCCATTCTTCGGAGATAACCCCGTGCTGGGACAGCTCGTTTTTCACTCGGTCCGGGTCGGCCGCCGGCTTGTCGATCTTGTTAACTGCGACAACCATGGGCACTTCGGCTGCCTTGGAGTGCTCGATGGCCTCGATGGTCTGGGGCATCACGCCGTCGTCGGCGGCCACCACCAGAATTACCACGTCGGTGGCCTTGGCACCGCGGGCGCGCATGGCGGTAAACGCCGCGTGGCCGGGCGTATCCAGGAAAGTCGCGCCGCCGTTGTTGCCAACCACGTGGTAGGCGCCAATGTGCTGGGTAATCCCGCCGGCTTCGCCGGTGGCAACCTTGGCCTTGCGGATATAGTCCAGAAGCGACGTCTTACCGTGGTCGACGTGGCCCATTACGGTGACGACCGGGGCACGGGTGATTTCTTCCCCTTCGTAGGACACGCTCTCGAGCACTTCGGCTTCCAGGGCGTCGTCCTTGACCAGCTTGGGCTTGTGGCCCATTTCCTCGACCACGATCACCGCGGTGTCCTGGTCGATGGTCTGGTTGATGGTGACCGCCGCGCCCATGGTGAACATGGCCTTGATCACTTCGTTGGCCTTGATCGACATCTTGTCGGCAAGCTCGGCCACGCTGATCGACTCGGGGATCGACACTTCGCGCACGATCGGCTGGGTCGGCTTCTGGAAGCCGTGCTTGCCGCCGCTCTGGCCGCCGCCGCGGCGGCTGCCGCCACGACGCTCGGCGCGCTTGGCCTTCTTGCCGCCGCGACGGCGCTCTTCGCGGTCGCTGCGGGAATCCTGCTCGTCGCGACGGCCCTTCTTCTTGGCCGCCTTTTTCGCCGGTGCCGAGCGGCGATCGGTACGGCCTTCCTTGGGCGGCGCCGGGGGCGCGTCCTCGCCCGAGGTGCTGCCGCTGTCAAAGTCGGGTACCGGAATCTCGAGATCGGTGGGCGTCTCGGCGCTCTTGGCCTTTTCTTCGGCAAGCTTGCGCTCGGCCTCATCGGCGGCGTGCTTGGCGTCGGCGGCTTTCTGCTCTTCGGCTTCGCGCGCCTTGCGCTCCGCCTCGGCTTCGGCCATATCGCCGACCAGCTGGCGCGGGCCGGTGTGCGCGGGCTCCGGCGCCTTGGGCTTCTCGGCCTCGGCGCGCTTGACGTAGGTTTTCTTCTTGCGCACCTGGACGTCAATGGTCTTGCCGCGCTCGCCGGTCTTGATCCGGCTGCGGGTCTTGCGCGTCAGGGTGATGCGATTCTTGTTGGCATCGCCGCTGCCGCCGTGGTTCTTTTTCAGCGAGTTAAGCAGCGTCTGCTTGTCCGCTTCGGAAACCACGTCGCTTTCCGAGGTGTGCGAAAGCCCGGCGTTTTTCATCTGTTCGAGCAGGCGGGACGTATCGCGGCCCACCTTTGCTGCAAAATCTTTTACTGTCATGTCTGACATTATGACCCTCCTCAGCCCGTGACCTGTTTACTGTGTGTTCGAATCCGATTCGCTGTCGCCGTCTTCGAACCAGGGCGCACGGGCAGTCATGATCAATGCCGCTGCGCGCGCTTCGTCCAACTCTTCGATATCGACCAGATCGTCGACAGACTGCTCGGCAAGATCTTCCATGCTGACAATGCCGCGGCTGGCCAGGGTAAAGGCCAGGTGCCGCTCCATGCCCTCCATGGCGAGCAGGTCGTCGGCCGGCTGGGCACCGTCCAGCGCTTCTTCCGAGGCAATGGCCAGCGTCAACAGCTCGTCTTTTGCTCGCGCGCGTAGCGCGTTGATAAGTTCTTCGTCGAACTCTTCAATTTCCAGCATCTCTTCCAGGGGCACGTAGGCCACCTCTTCAAGCGTGGTAAAGCCTTCATCCACCAGCAGGCGCGCTACGTCGTCATCCACGTCAAGGTGCTGGATGAACGAGTCGACCAGGGTGTCGATTTCCTGTTCGTGCTTGGAATCGGCTTCGTCTTCGGTCATGACGTTGATGTGCCAGCCGGTAAGCTCGGAGGCCAGCCGCACGTTCTGGCCGCTGCGCCCGATGGCCTGGGCAAGGTTATCCTCGGCGACGGCGACGTCCATGGACACCGCGTCTTCGTCGACCAGAATGGAGGCGACATCGGCCGGTGCCATGGCGTTGATCACCAGCTGGGCGGGGTTGTCGTCCCACAGCACGATATCCACGCGCTCGTTTTCAAGCTCGCTGGACACCGCCTGTACCCGCGAGCCGCGCATGCCCACGCAGGCGCCCACCGGGTCGATGCGCCGATCGTTGGTCTTCACCGCAATCTTGGCCCGGGAGCCCGGGTCGCGTGCCGCCCCCTTGATGTCGATCAGCTGCTCGGCGATTTCCGGCACCTCGATCTTGAACAGCTCAATGATCAGCTCCGGGCAGGTACGCGACAGCTGCAGCTGGGCCCCCTTGGCTTCGGGGTCTACCTTGACCAAAAGCGCCCGCACCCGTTCGTTCATGCGGTAGCGCTCGCCGTGGATCATCTCGTTGCGCGGCAGGAAAGCCTCGGCGTTGTCGCCAAGATCGATGATCAGCCCGTCCCGGGTGGTGCGCTTGACGATGCCGGCGACCAGCTCGCCTTCGCGGTCGGCGTACTGGCGCACCACCTCGGCCCGCTCGGCTTCGCGCACCTTCTGCACGATCACCTGCTTGGCGGTCTGGGCGGCAATGCGGCCGAACTCGGCGTTTTCGATCGGCTTTTCCACTTCGTCGCCCAGCGCCAGCGGCGGCGTGCGCTGCTCGGCCACGCTCTGCTTGATTTCGTAGTCGGGGGTCTCGAACTCGTCGTCCTCGACGACCGTCCAGTAGCGGAAGGTTTCGTACTCGCCGCTGCGACGGTCGATACGCACCCGCACGCTGGCTTCTTCACGATCAAAGCGCTTGCGCGAGGCGCTGGCCAACGCGGCTTCGACCGCCTCGAAAATCACGTCCCGGGGGACGCCCTTTTCGTTCGAGATCGCGTCAACGACCATCAAGATTTCTTTACTCATGCGTTTGCCTCGCCAAAACCTGTCCTTATGTGCTCGAGCCGGCCAAGCGCCGGTTGCGTCGCCCGGTTATTTGTCGAACCGGGGCACGATGTTCGCCTTATCAATGCTTTCGATGGGAAAGCAGTACTCCTCACCGTCCATCTGCAAGAGCACCTCGTCGCCCTCGATACCGGCGAGCAGGCCGCGAAACTTGCGCTGGCCGTCAAACGCCGACCGCAGCTTGAGCGCTACCTGGTGACCCTGAAAGCGGCGGAAATGATCAAGGGTATAGAGGGGGCGGTCCATGCCCGGCGAGGAAACCTCCAGGCGGTACGCCTCGGCGATGGGATCTTCCACGTCCAGCACGGCGCTGATCTGACGGCTGATATCGGCGCAGTCATCCACGCTGACGCCGTTTTCACCCTCGATATAGATGAGCAGGCGCGAGTGCTTGCCCTGGGAAAGATAGTCGATGCCCCATAGTTCAAAGCCCATGGCGGCAACCACCGGCTCAATCAGCGCGTGAAGCGCGGCGTGTTTCGTGGCCACAGACAAAGCTCCTATAGCCGTTGCATCAGGCACCTGGCCAGGAGTCACAGGAAAAGCTAGGTGGCTGATCGGCGTTGACCGGCAACGTGCCTCCGGTAACCCGGTAGACATCCGCTAGTGAGACATACCCTTCATCAGCGCGCCGGCACGCCAAGGATTACCGCTGCGGCGGCGACCGGCGACCAATAAAAGGGCGACTAACAAAAAGCCCCTTCACAGGAAGGGGCTTTTTGCAAGAAAACCTGTAATACCATTTATGGCGCAACGCGCCTAAAAATGGTAGCGGGGACCGGATTTGAACCGATGACCTTCGGGTTATGAGCCCGACGAGCTACCAGACTGCTCCACCCCGCATCAATCTGGAGGGACGATACTAAGCGCTTGCTGGTTCTGCGTCAAGCGACTTTTATGTCCCGCACGCGATGCGTGCTTCAACTTCAGTGCTGCCTTGCTGCTTGCCACTGACTCACTGCTCAACGCCTAAGCCTTGGCGGTTTATCAATGGTGCCGAAGGCGGGACTTGAACCCGCACGACCGTTAGGTCACTACCCCCTCAAGATAGCGTGTCTACCAATTCCACCACTTCGGCAACAGGGGAGGCTAAAAGGGCCGCTGATTCGCTTGCCGTGCAAGCTACTCGCCGCTCTCCTCTAGCACTGGCGCTGCATTATCCACGTCATCTTCGGACCCGTCAAGGGATTTTGTCGAGTCGTCGTCCGCGGCGTTTTGCTGCTCGACGAGCTTGGCATCGGGAATGCCCGCGTCCGGGGCGTCACCCGCCTGGCTGGCAAAGTAGGCAAGCGTCAGCGAGGTGACAAAAAAGCAGGCCGCGAGCACGCCGGTAAAGCGCGCCAGGAAATTGCCGCTGCCCTGGGCGCCGAATACCGTTTGCGACGAACCGCCGCCGAAGGAGGCGCCGGCATCGGCGCCCTTGCCCTGCTGAAGCAGGATAAGGACGACCAGAGCGATCGCCAGAACTACGTGAATCATGAGAATTGCAGCTTGCATGAAATTATCCTGCTGATTGGCATATAGCGTAAAATTCATCGACCTGGAGCGACGCACCGCCGACCAGACCGCCATCAATATCGGGCTGGGCCAAAAGCGCCGCCGTGTTGTCGGCCTTCATGCTGCCGCCGTAAAGCAGCCGCAGCGACTGCGCAAGCTCAGCGTCCCGCGTTTCCAGCCAGGCGCGTATGTCGCCCATGGTGGCCTGGGCCTCTTCGGGCGTGGCGGTAAGCCCGGTGCCGATGGCCCACACCGGCTCGTAGGCGACAACCAGGCGCTTACGCAGCGCCGCCTCGAGCGGGTCCAGCACGGCGGCCACCTGCCCCAGCACCACCTCCCGGGTCGCCCCGGCCTCGCGCTGCGCCAGGGTTTCCCCCACGCACAGCACCGGGGTCAGGCCGAAAGCCAGCGCCGCTTCTACCTGGCGGCAGGCATCGGCATCGGTTTCGCCGTAATGCTGGCGGCGCTCGGAGTGCCCCACCAGCACGTAGGCCACGCCGAACTCCGCCAGCATGGCGGCGTTGACCTCGCCGGTATGGGCGCCGGCAGGCTCGGGGTTCAGCGCCTGAGCGCCCAGCGCCAGCGGCGTGCCGGCAAAGGCGTGCTGGGCGGCCTGCAGATAGGGGAACGGAGGCATCACCGCGACGTCCAGCGCCGCGGGCAGCCGGTCACCGGCAAAGGCGTCGCCGAACGCACGGATCCGCTCGGCGGAGCCGTTCATCTTCCAGTTACCGGCGATGAGGGGCGTACGCATCCAAGCTCCTTTTCAAGATTGCGCAAAATGGTATAGGAGCGGCCGGGGCAAGACAACCGCCGACCGCGGGGCATCAGGCCAGAAGCGCCTGCACCTTCTCGGCAAGCTCGCCGGCCAGGCTGTCCACGTCCAGATAGGCGCGGCCCTCTACCATGACCCGGATCAGCGGCTCTGTGCCCGACGGGCGCAGCAGCACCCGCCCCTCTTCGCCCAGCCGGCTTTCCGTATCGGCCACGGCGCGGGCCAGCTCGGGCTTTTCCAGCACCGCCCGGGCATCGGTGCCGGCCGGCAGGCGCACGTTGACCAGCGCCTGGGGCACTTTCTCCAGGATGCTTAAAAGCTCGGGTAGCGTGGCCTTATCGCGAATCATGATGGCCACTACCTGCAGCGCCGACACGATGCCGTCGCCGGTGGTCTGGGTGTGGGCGCACACCACGTGGCCGGAGGGCTCGCCGCCAAGCGTCCAGCCGTTGGCCGCCATGCGCTCCATGACAAAGCGATCGCCGACCTTGGCCCGTTCGAAGGGAATGCCGAGCTTTTCCAGCCCCATGGCCAGGCCGAAGTTGCTCATCAGAGTACCCACCACGCCGCCGTTGAGCAGGCCGCGCTGCTGGCGATCCCGAGCGATGAGGTAGAGGATATCGTCGCCGTCGACCTCGTGGCCGTCGTGGTCCACCAGCAGCAGCCGATCGCCGTCGCCGTCAAAGGCAATGCCCAGGTCCGCCCCGCGGTGAATCACCGCCGCGCGCAGGGAGGCCGGATGGGTTGAGCCGACGTCGCGGTTGATGTTCATGCCGTCGGGGTCGGCGCCGATCACGCTGACGTCGGCGCCCAGCTCGCGAAATACGTTGGGCGCAATGTGGTAGGTCGCGCCGTGGGCGCAGTCGAGCACGATACGCAGTCCGTGCAGGCTGAGCCGCTCGGGGAGCGTCGATTTACAGAACTCGATGTAGCGCCCCGGGGCGTCGTGAATACGCATGGCCTTGCCAAGCTCAGCGGCTTCAGCGGTGGTCAGCGGCTGCTCCAGCATGTCTTCGATGCGTGCCTCGACGGCGTCGGGCAGCTTGGTGCCGTCGGCGTCAAAAAACTTGATGCCGTTGTCGTCGAAGGGATTGTGCGAGGCGGAAATCACTACGCCGGCGTCGGCGCGAAAGGTGCGCGTCAAATAGGCGATGCCCGGCGTGGGCATGGGGCCCAGCAGGGCGACGTCGACGCCGGCAGCAGAAAACCCCGCTTCCAGCGCCGACTCGAACATATAGCCGGAAATGCGCGTGTCCTTGCCGATCAGCACGCGGGTGCGGCCGTCGTCACGGTGCAGCACCTGCCCCGCGGCCCAGCCCAGCTTGAGCATGAAGTCGGCGGTAATGGGCGCGCGCCCTACCCTGCCGCGGATCCCGTCGGTACCAAAATAGCGCCGTGTCATGCGTTTCTCTCCCGAATGTTATCGCTGCCGCTTTCATTGATCACGGCCCAGGCCATGCTGGCCGCATCCACCGTTGCGGCCACGTCGTGCACCCGCAAAATCTTCGCCCCGCGCTCAACGGCAAGGGCCGCAAGCGCCAGCCCGCCGGCCAGCCGCTGGTCGACGGGGCGGTCGAGCACCTTGCCGATCATGCTTTTGCGCGACATGCCCACCAACAGCGGCAGCTCAAGCTCGTCAAGCGCCTGCAGGCGATTCAGCAGGCGCAGGTTATGCTCGACCGTCTTGCCGAAACCGAAGCCGGGATCCAGCAGCAGCCGCTCGCGCTCAAGCCCCGCGCCTTCGCAGGCGGCAATGCGCTCAAGCAGAAAGTCGCCGACCGCCTGTTCGATGGGCTGATCGTAATGCGGCGCGTCCTGCATGGTCTGCGGCTCGCCCTGACGGTGCATCAAACAGACCGCCAGGCCACTCTGGGCGGCGGCTTCAAGCGCTCCTTCGCGCTCGAGCGAGCGCACGTCGTTGAGCATGCCGGCGCCCAGCGCGCCCGCTTCGCGCATCACCTTGGCACTGCTGGTGTCCACCGAGACCAGCGCGCCCAGCTCCCGAGACAGCGCCTCGATCACCGGGGCCACCCGGTCAAGCTCCTGCTGAGCCGTTACCGGCGCCGCCCCGGGTCGGGTAGATTCGCCGCCCACGTCGATAATCGTCGCCCCCTCGGCCAGCATGCGCTCGCCCTGGCGCAGCGCTTCGTCCCGTGCGGTATAGCAGCCGCCGTCGGAGAAGGAGTCCGGCGTCACGTTGAGCACGCCCATCACGCGGGGAGCGGAAAGATCGAGCCGATGAGGCCCGCAGATAATCGGCGCAGCATCGCCGGGCGGCGCGGCAAAGGGTGGTTGCATGGAGGGCTCAGTTAACAGGTAAGGATGAATGAAGCGACATGGTGACCGGCAGAATAGCAAAAAAGGCGCCTCAAAGTGAGGCGCCTGTTACGCAATCTCCGCCGTGTTGTTACGAGCCTGCCGGGCCTCCCAGCGGGTCGGACGGACGGCGCCGGCGGCTATCGTCATCCTCGTCGCCGTCGTCCTCGGGCCCCTTGGGTGCCTCACCGGCGGCCCCCGCGGCGGGCGTGCGGCTATCCACGGGGGAGCCGCCGCCGGGCGCATCGTCGTCGTGCCAGCCCTCGGGCGGACGCGGATCGCGGCCGTCCATGATGTCCTTGAGCTGGTGCGCATCGATGGTTTCGTACTTCATCAGCGCCTCGGCCATGGCGTCCAGTTTTTCGCGGTTGTCTTCCAGTATCTGGTAGGCCTGCTCGTAGCAGCCGTCGATGATCTTGCGCACTTCCTTGTCGAGCCGCGTGGTGGTGTCGCCGGACTTCAGCATACCGCCGCTTTGTCCGCCGCCCATGAACTGATGGGACTCGTCCTCATCGTACATGATCGGGCCCATTTCCTCGGACAGACCCCACTTGGCCACCATGTTGTGGGCAAGCTCGGTGGCGCGCTTGATGTCGTTGGACGCGCCGGTAGTCACGCCGTTGGGGCCCAGTGTCATTTCCTCGGCAATACGGCCGCCGAACAGCGAGCAAATCTGGCTGATGATCTGCTGGCGCGAGAAGCTGTAGCGGTCTTCTTCCGGCAGGAACATGGTCACGCCCAGCGCTCGGCCGCGGGGGATGATGGTGACCTTGTACACCGGGTCGTGCTCGGGCATGACCAGGCCGATGATGGCGTGGCCGGACTCGTGATAGGCCGTGTTGAGCTTTTCCTTGTCGGTCATGACCATGGACTTGCGCTCGGAGCCCATCATGATCTTGTCCTTGGCCTCCTCGAGCTCGTCCATGCCCACCAGGCGCTTGTCGCCACGGGCGGCAAACAGCGCCGCCTCGTTGACCAGGTTGGCCAGATCGGCACCGGAGAAGCCCGGCGTGCCGCGGGCGATCAGCGACGCCTTGACGTCCTCGGCCAGCGGCACCTTGCGCAGGTGAACGCCGAGGATATGCTCGCGGCCGCGGATATCGGGCAGGGGCACGGTGACCTGACGGTCAAAGCGGCCCGGGCGCAAAAGCGCCGGGTCAAGCACGTCCGGACGGTTGGTAGCGGCGATGACGATAACGCCTTCGTTGGCCTCGAAACCGTCCATTTCCACCAGCAGCTGGTTGAGCGTCTGTTCGCGCTCGTCGTTGCCGCCGCCCATGCCGGCGCCGCGCGAACGGCCCACGGCGTCGATCTCGTCGATGAAGATGATGCACGGCGCCTGCTTCTTGGCTTGCTCGAACATGTCGCGCACGCGAGAGGCGCCCACGCCGACGAACATCTCGACGAAGTCGGAGCCGGAGATGGAGAAGAACGGCACCTTGGCCTCGCCGGCGATGGACTTCGCCAGCAGGGTTTTACCCGTACCCGGCGGGCCCACCATCAGCACGCCGCGGGGGATGGTACCGCCCAGGCGTTCGAACTTGCTCGGGTCGCGCAGGAAGTCCACCAGCTCTTCGACTTCTTCCTTGGCCTCGTCGCAGCCGGCGACGTCAGCAAAGGTGGTCTTGATCTGGTCGTTGGACAGCAGTTTGGCCTTGGACTTGCCAAAGCTCATGGGGCCGCCCTTGCTGCCGCCACCGCCGCCCTGCATCTGGCGCATGAAGAACATGAAGATGGCGAGTATCAGCAGGATCGGGAAGCTGGCGATCAGCAGCCGCGACCAGATGCTCTGCTGTTCGGGCTCCTTGCCGACCACGGTAACGTCGTTGGCCAGCAGGTCATCCATCAGCTTGGGGTCCTCGGCCGCGGGCCGCACGGTCTGGAACCGCGTGCCGTCCGAGCGCTCCCCCTCAATGGTATAGCCATCGATGGTGACGCTGCGTATCTGTTGATTTTGCACCTGCTCCACAAACTGCGAATAGTTCGTGGACTGAGGCGAGCTTTCCGTACTGAAGTTGTTGAACACGGTCAGCAGAACGGCCGCGATGACCAACCACAGAACCAGGTTCTTTGCCATATCGTTCAAGGGGCTACCCTCATTACAAGAATCCGTCAGTTAACGCTGCTAGTTGAGACATCGTCTGCGCAGCATGCGTTCATTCATTTTCTATAAGCGGTTTGCTGCCTACTGTGGCACACCTTGCCGCGGCGTGTCCGGCAATTACCCTGATAAATCCTTACTATTTACCCTCGCTTTTGCCCGCATTGGCGATACCTTGCCCTATTCGCGACACCCTATTCGCGACACCCTATTCGCGACACCCTATCCGCGACACCCTATCCGCGAAACCCGCTGGCCAGCAGGTAGACTTCCCGGGAGCGCGCCCGGGAGGCCTCGGGCTTGCGCGTGACCACCCGGGTAAACTGCTCGCGCAGGGTCTTTAAGTACTCATCAAAGCCTTCGCCCTGAAACACCTTGGCCACAAAGCGCCCGCCGGGCGCCAGGGTTTGCTGGGCCAGATCCAGCGCCAGCTCTACCAGATACATGGCCCGGGGCTGGTCGATACCCGCCATGCCACTCATATTGGGGGCCATATCCGACATCACAAGGTCTGCGTTTTTACCGCCCAGGCGTTCCAGCAGCGCGTCGAGCACGTGATCTTCGGTAAAATCGCCCTGGACGAAGTCCACATCGGCCAGCGCGTCCATGGCGAGAATGTCCGAAGCGATGACCTTGCCCGCCGGGCCGACCTTCTCCGCGGCGACCTGGCTCCAGCCGCCGGGCGCGGCCCCCAGGTCCACCACGGTCATGCCGGGGCGAAAAAGCTGATCCTTTTCGTCCAGCGCCAGCAGCTTGTAGCTGGCCCGGCTGCGGTAGCCGTCGGCCCAGCTCTGCTTGACGTAGGGATCGTCGAAGTGCTCCTGCATCCAGCTGCCGCTGGACTTGCTGGCCTGGCGTTTACGGCCTTTCGGCTTGTGCTGCATGAAGAGAATCTGGCGCTTGAAAGAGAACGTGAAAGAGAAAGCGGGCGCTTTCACCCGGCGGCGTTTCGCCGTAAGATGGAGCGTTAAGCGCAAACTTGGGATACCGCAAGATACCATGAGCTTGTCACAGGCACAAAAGAAAGCACTGCGTAGCATCGGTCATCATTTAAAGCCGGTGGTTACCGTATCGGAAAACGGCATTTCGGAGAACCTGATCGCCGAGCTCGACCGCGCCCTGCGCGACCACGAGCTGGTCAAGGTGAAGCTGGCCCTGCCCGACCGCGAAGACCGCGCGCTGATGATCGAAGAGCTCACCGCCGACGGCCGCGCCGAGCTTGTTCAGTCCATCGGCAAGACGGCGCTGCTCTACCGCAAGAACCCCCAGGCCAATCCCAAACTGTCCAACATTGCCCGTTTCGAGAACCACCACGGCCGGCGCTGATCACCGAATGTCAGGCAGTTAACGTAAAAACGCCCCCGCAGGGGCGTTTTTTATGGGCAGGCCAGAACCGGACTGGGTCATTGCGAGCCTGCGAACATGTCCTTGCGACTCTCACCCCCGCGTCATTGCGAACGTAGTGAAGCAATCTCGGGGTTTGTTGCCACCCCACCGCAAGGAGACCGCCACGCTATCGCTCGCGGTGACGCATTGCGAGGACGGAGGCAATCACGAAGCATTCGCGCGCTACAGGTGCTCGACGCTTTCGATCTCGTACTCGACGTCGCCGCCGGGGGTTTTCACGACGGCCACGTCGCCTTCTTCCTTGCCGATCAGCGCCCGGGCAATGGGCGACGTCACGGAAATGCGACGCTCCTTGATGTCCGCCTCGTCCTCGCCGACGATGCGATAGGTAAACGACGCCTCGTCTTCCACGCGCAAAAGCTCAACGGTGACGCCAAAAATCACCTTGCCCGTCTTCGGCAGCTTGGTCACGTCAATCACCTGGGCGCCGGACAGCTTGCCCTCAATCTCCTGAACGCGCCCTTCAATAAAGCCCTGCTCCTCGCGCGCGGCGTGATACTCGGCGTTTTCCTTCAGATCGCCGTGCTCGCGCGCATCGGCGATGGCCGCAATCACCCGAGGGCGCGCTTCGCTCTTCAGCTCTTCGAGCTCCTGGCGAAGCTGCTTCTCTCCCGCAACCGTCATCGGGACCTTGTTCATTCACTGGCTCCTGCGTGCAATTCCTGAAGACGCCGTACCGTAATCTCCCGACCATACGCCAGCGCCATGCATACAGCATTAGCGCCCGCCAAGGTGGTTGCATAGGCCACCTTGCGGGCAAGAGCGGTGCGGCGGATGACCGAAGAATCGAGAATCGCCTGGCGACCTTCGGTGGTATTCACGATATAGGCAATGTCGTCGTTCTTGAGCAGATCGACGATATGCGGACGTCCTTCGTAGACTTTATTGACGCGCTCAACGTCAAGGCCGGCGGCTTCCAGCGCGGCCGCCGTACCTCGCGTAGCGCATAGCGTAAAGCCCAATGTTAGCAGAGAACGGCCCACCTCGATAATCCCTGCCTTGTCGGGCTCGCGCACGGAGAGGAACGCCTTGCGCGGCCCGTCAATCGGGGGAATGGCTTCGCCGGCGCCCAGCTGCGCCTTGTAGAACGCCTCGGCGAAGGTGTCACCCGAGCCCATGACTTCACCGGTGGACTTCATTTCCGGCGTCAGGATCGGATCCACCCCGGGGAACTTGTTGAATGGGAAAACCGCCTCCTTGACGCTATAAAAATGCGGCACGATCTCGCGCTCGAAGCCCTGCTCGGCAAGCGTGGTACCCGCCATGCAGCGCGCGGCCACCTGGGCAAGCGAGGTACCGATGCACTTGGAGACAAACGGCACCGTGCGCGAGGCCCGGGGGTTGACCTCGATGACGTAGATCTCGCCGTCCTGCCAGGCGAGCTGCACGTTCATCAGACCCTTCACGCCCAGCTCCACGGCCATGCGCTTGATCTGATCGCGCATCTGATTTTGCACCTCAGCGGGCAGCGAATACGGCGGCAGCGAGCACGCCGAGTCGCCGGAGTGCACCCCGGCCTGCTCGATGTGCTGCATGATCCCCCCGATCACCACGTGCTTGCCGTCGGATACCGCGTCGACGTCGATCTCGATGGCGGCGTTCAAAAAGTGATCGAGCAGTACCGGGGAATCGTTGGAGACCTTGACCGCGTGGGTCATGTAGTTCTCAAGCTCCGAGGCGTCGTAGACGATCTCCATGGCGCGCCCGCCGAGCACGTAGCTGGGGCGCACCACCAGCGGGTAGCCGATGGCCTCGGCCTTGGCAAACGCCTCCTCGAAGTTGCGCGCGGTGGCGTTGGGCGGCTGCTTGAGCCCCAGCTTATCGATCATCTGCTGGAAGCGCTCGCGGTCTTCGGCGCGGTCGATAGCGTCCGGCGTGGTGCCGATGATGGGCATCCCGGCGGCCTCAAGCTCGCGCGCCAGCTTGAGCGGCGTCTGACCGCCGAACTGCACGATCACGCCCTCGGGCTGCTCCTTGTCGGCGATTTCCAGCACGTCCTCGAGCGTCACCGGCTCGAAGTACAGCCGGTCAGAGGTGTCGTAGTCGGTGGAGACGGTTTCCGGGTTGCAGTTGACCATGACGGTTTCATAGCCGTCGTCGTGCATGGCAAACGCCGCGTGCACGCAGCAGTAGTCAAACTCGATGCCCTGGCCGATACGGTTGGGCCCGCCGCCGAGCACCATGATCTTGGGTTTGTCGGAAACGTCCGCCTCGCACTCTTCCTCGTAGGTGGAGTACATGTAGGCGGTGTCGGAGGCGAATTCGGCAGCGCAGGTATCCACCCGCTTGTACACCGGGCGAATCCCGGCCTTCTGGCGGGTCTTGCGAAATTCCTTTTCCGACACGCCAAGAAGCTTCGCCAGCCGCGCGTCGGCAAAGCCCTTGCGCTTGAGGCGGTAAAGCTCATCGGCGGAGAGCTCGGAGAGCGAGCGCTTGGCCAGCGCCGTTTCGGTCGCGATCAGGTCTTCCAGCTGCACCAGGTACCAGGGATCGATCCGGGTCAGCTCGTACAGCCTGTCGACGCTCATGCCGGCGCGCAGGGCGTCGGCCACGTAGAAGATACGGTCGGCGCCGGGCGCCTGCAGCTCGCCCTTGATCCGGGCCATGGCCTCGTCGGTGAAGTGGGTGACGATGGGATCCAGGCCGTCGACGCCGGTTTCCAGCCCGCGCAGCGCCTTCTGCAGCGACTCCTGGAAAGTCCGGCCGATGGCCATGACCTCGCCCACGGACTTCATCTGGGTGGTCAGGCGGTCGTTGGCCTGGGGGAATTTCTCAAAGGTGAACCGCGGAATTTTGGTGACCACGTAGTCGATGGACGGCTCGAACGACGCCGGGGTGCGTCCGCCGGTAATGTCGTTGGAAAGCTCGTCCAGGCTGTAGCCCACCGCCAGCTTGGCGGCGATTTTGGCAATGGGGAAACCCGTCGCCTTGGAGGCCAGCGCCGAGGAGCGCGACACCCGGGGGTTCATCTCGATGACCACCACGCGGCCGGTATCGGGATCCACGCCAAACTGCACGTTGGAACCGCCGGTTTCCACGCCGATCTCACGCAGCACCGCCAGGCTTGCGTTGCGCATAGCCTGGTATTCCTTGTCGGTCAGCGTTTGCGCCGGCGCCACGGTGATGGCGTCGCCGGTGTGCACGCCCATGGGATCGAAGTTCTCGATGGAGCAGACGATGATGCAGTTGTCGCGGTGATCGCGCACCACCTCCATTTCGTACTCTTTCCAGCCCAGCAGCGACTCGTCGATCAAGAGCTCGTGGTTGTTGGAGAGGTCGAACCCGCGGTGGCAGATCTCCTTGAACTCTTCCTTGTTATAGGCCACGCCGCCGCCGGATCCGCCCATGGTGTAGGACGGGCGGATAATGGTGGGAAAGCCAAGCTCCGCCTGGATCTCCCAGGCCTCGTCCATGGTGTGCGCGACCTTGGCCTTGGGGCATTCGAGGCCGATGTTCTTCATCGCCTTGTCAAACAGGTCGCGGTCTTCGGCCTTGTTGATGGCGTCGGCGTTGGCGCCGATCATCTCTACGCCGTGCTTGCCCAGCACTCCCTGCTTGTCCAGCTCCAGCGCGCAGTTGAGCGCGGTTTGGCCGCCCATGGTGGGCAGGATGGCGTCCGGGCGCTCGGCCTCGATGATCTTCTCCACCGCCTGCCAGGTAATCGGCTCGATGTAGGTGGCGTCGGCCATGACCGGGTCGGTCATGATGGTGGCCGGATTGGAGTTGACCAGAATGACGCGATAGCCCTCCTCGCGCAGCGCCTTGCACGCCTGGGCGCCGGAGTAGTCGAATTCGCAGGCCTGGCCGATGACGATCGGGCCAGCGCCAATGATCAAGATACTGTTGATGTCGGTACGCTTAGGCATAACGGTTCCCGCAGAAAAATGACGATGAGCAACAAGATAACGGCGTAAACAGCAGCGGCGCCGGTCAGGGCGCCGGTCAGGGCGCCGCGGGCCCTAGCGGCGCGCCTGCATCATGGCGATGAAGCGATCGAACAGCGGCGCCACGTCGCACGGGCCGGGGCTCGCCTCCGGGTGCCCCTGAAAGCTGAACGCCGGGCAGTCGGTGCGCTCAACGCCCTGCAGCGTGCCGTCAAACAGCGACCGATGGGTGGGCCGCAGGGTATCCGGCAAAGTGGTTTCGTCCGAAGCGAAGCCGTGGTTCTGGCTGGTGATCATCACCCGCCCGGTGGCCAGGTCCTGCACCGGATGGTTGGCGCCGTGGTGGCCGTGGTTCATCTTCACCGAGCGCGCGCCGCTGGCCAGCGCCAGCAGCTGGTGGCCAAGGCAGATGCCAAACAGCGGAATGCGGGTGTCCAGCAGCTCTTCGAGCGCCCGAATGGCGTAGTCGCAGGGCTCGGGGTCGCCCGGGCCGTTGGATAAAAAGATGCCGTCCGGCTCAAGCGCCAGCGCCTCGGAGGCCGGCGTCTGCGCGGGCACCACGGTCACCCGGCAGCCGCGCGATACCAGCATGCGCAGAATGTTGCGCTTGACGCCGTAGTCGTAGGCAACCACGTGGAACGGCCGCTCGATGCTCTCGCCGGCCTGATAGCCTTTTCCCGGCGACACCCACTCGCCCTCGCTCCATTCGTAGGACGACTGGCAGCTGGCCACCTTGGCCAGATCCATCCCCGCCAGGCCGGGAAACGCCCGGGCGGCGGCCAGCGCGCGCTCCACCGCGTCGTCGCCTTCGGCTTCCCGGCCCGCGAGAATGGCGCCGTTCTGGGCGCCCTTGTCGCGCAGCAGGCGCGTCAGCCGGCGGGTGTCGATCTCGGCAATGCCCAGCACGTTCTGGCCTTTCAGGTAGTCGGAAAGGCTCTGCTCACAGCGGAAGTTGCTGGCGGCAAGCGGCAGGTCGCGGATGATCAGCCCGGCGGCGGCAATGGCGCCGGACTCCACGTCGTCGCTGTTCACGCCGGTGTTGCCGATGTGGGGGTAGGTCAGCGTGACGATCTGGCGGGTATAAGACGGGTCGGTGAGGATTTCCTGATAGCCGGTCATGGCCGTATTGAAGACCACCTCGCCGCTGGTTTGCCCCTCGGCGCCAATGGCGATGCCGCGGAACACGCTCCCGTCCTCAAGCGCCAGAATCGCGGGTTCGTTCAATGCGGGGTTATTCAAGACAAGTCCTCCCAAGGCTGGTGAAAACACCCCTGTCACGACAGCGGCATCCGTCATAGCGGCGTTTGCGTTACAAACGTCGGGTCGTAAAAAAGCGGGACGAAGCCGATTGGAAATAAACCGGTTTCATCCCGCTTGCTGTTCTTCGCCAAAACGGCCCGGCCGCGGCGACCTCTTCTCCGGCCGCCAGGCCGGCCTGCGCAACAAGCGCGGCTGTGTGAACCACTCGACCAAAATCTTAGGGATGCTACAGGATATGAGCCAAAGACGCTAGCCCCGGATACCCCCGATGAAGCCATTGCAGTAAAGCCACGGCAGCGCGGTTATGCCTCTAAGGCAAGCACATCCTGCATACCGTAGCGGCCGTTGGGCTTTTGGGCGACCCAGCGGGCGGCGCGGACGGCGCCCTTGGCGAAGGTCATGCGGCTGGAGGCCTTGTGGGTGATTTCGATGCGTTCGCCTTCGGTGGCGAACATCACGGTGTGCTCGCCGACGATGTCGCCGGCGCGGACGGTAGCAAAGCCGATTTCCTCGTCGCTGCGCGGGCCGCACTGGCCGACGCGCTCGAACACGCCGTGCTCTTTCAGGTTGCGGCCCAGGGCGTCGGCCATGACCTCGCCCATCTTCAGCGCGGTGCCGGAGGGGGCGTCGACCTTGTGGCGGTGGTGGGACTCGATCACTTCGATGTCGTAGCCCTCGTCGCCAAGCGCACGGGCGGCGGTTTCCAGCAGTTTGAGCGTGAGGTTGACGCCGACGCTCATGTTCGGGGCAAACACCATGGGCAGGCGCTCGCGGTAGCCGTCGAGAGTGGCGATATCATCGTCGCTCATGCCGGTGGTGCCGATGACGATGCGCTTGTCGTGCTCGGCGCAGAACGCCAGGTTCTCAAGCGTAACGGCGGGCGCGGTGAAGTCGATGAGCACGTCGAAGTCGTCGACGCAGGCATCGAGGCTGTCCACGGCGGTCATGCCTTTTTTGCCCAGCCCGGCAAGCTCGCCGATATCCGTGCCGGCAAGGGAGCTTCCGGAGGCAACAATGCCGGCGGCAAGAGTGGCGTCGGCGTCCTGCTCGACGGCGTTGACCAGGGTGCGGCCCATGCGGCCGGCGACGCCGACAATGGCAATACGGGTCATGTAGGCTCCTGCAAAAAGGTAAACAAGAAGGAAACGGCAGCGGGTAAAAGCGTCTGCCCAGTGTAACAAAACCCGGCGCCTGGCCGGGTCAGCGCGCCGCCCTGCCGCTGGCGAGCAGCGCGATGGTCAGCACTACCAGCGCGCTTCCGGGCAGCCATACCCAGCTGATCGTCTCCGGCGACTGGGCAAACAGCAGCAGCATGGAAACAAAGGGCACCAGATAGCCGTAGGCGGTAACCGCTCCCGGCGTCAGCGCGGCGGTGGCATGCTGCATCAGCCAGAAGGTCAGCGCGCTGGAGCCCAGGCCCAGATAGATCAGCAGTAGCGCATCGCTCAGGCTCATAAGAGCAAGTGCGCCAACGGGCTCAAGCGCCAGCCCCATGGCTCCGACCAGCCCCCCGCCAAGCACCAGACTCCAGAAGGTACGCACCGCCGCCGATGCCGACAGCCGGCCGCTGGCAAGCCCCCATTTGCTGATGACCGGATACAGCGCCGAGGCCACGCAGCCGAGAAAGAACACCGCTTCACCCTTGCCAAACTGCAGGGCGCCGCCCTCGATCACGGACTCGGCCACCGCCAGCAGCAGCGCGCCGCAGGCGCCCAGCAGCAAAACGGCGAGCATGCGCCAGGCGCGGCGCTCCACGCCGAGCACAAGCCCCATGGCGTAGGCCTGCAGAGGCACGGTGACGTAGAGCGTGGCCATGGAGAGCGCCGTGGCGTGATGCGCGGCCCAGAACATGGCGCTGAAAAACCCCGCCAGGCAAAGGCCCATCACCGCGTAGAGCGGAAGCGTCCGCCACGCCGGCCAGAAATCCGGCGAGCGCCGGGCCAGCCACCAGAGCCCCGCGCAGGCGACCGCAAAGCGCAGCGCGGTGAGCAAAAGCGGCGGCAGCGCGTCAAGCCAGCCCACCACCGGAAAAGAGAGCCCGACCAGAAAGGCCCACAGCAGCATGCCCGCATGTTCACGCATCATCCGCTCCCGGCAAGAATCAATAAAAAATGCCGGCACATCCGGTGCCGGCATTCAAGCGAGGATAGCATGTCAGGCTATCGTCAGGACTTCATGTCCTCGAAGAACTTTTTCACGCCGTCGAAGAAATTGGTCTTCTTCGGCGAGTGATGGTGGCTATTGCTGCTATCAAGGCTTTCCTGAAGCTTGCCCAGCAGGTCTTTCTGCTCGTCGTTGAGGTTGACCGGGGTTTCCACGACCACCTTGCACAGAAGGTCCCCCTGGGCGCCGCCGCGTACCGGCTTGATGCCCTTGCCGCGCATGCGAAACAGCCTGCCGGTCTGGGTCTCGGGCGGAATCTTGAGCTTCACCCGGCCTTCAAGCGTAGGCACTTCCAGCTCGCCGCCGAACGCCGCGTCGACAAAGTTGATCGGCACCTCGCACTGCAGGTGGCGGCCGTCGCGCTCGAAGATGGGGTGCGGCTTGATCGCTACCTGAACGTACAGGTCCCCCGGCGGGCCGCCGTTGATGCCGGCTTCGCCTTCGGCGTTGAGGCGGATGCGATCGCCGGTATCCACGCCGGCAGGAATCTTCACCGAGAGCGTGCGGGTCTCGCGAACGCGGCCTTCGCCGTTACACTTGTGGCACGGCACCTTGATGTGCTCGCCGCCGCCGTGGCACGTGGGGCAGGTTTGCTGCACGGCAAAGAAGCCCTGCTGCATGCGCACCTGGCCAATGCCGTGACACGTCGGGCAGGTCTCCTTGGTGGAGCCGGGCTCGGCGCCGTCGCCGTCGCAGCGGTCGCAGTTGATGTGGCGCGGCACGCGGATATCCACGCTGGTGCCGGCCACGGCCTGTTCGAGGTCCAGCTCCAGGTTGTAGCGCAGATCGGAGCCGCGCGCCGGCGCGTTGGGGCCGCGGCGCCGGCCGCCGCCGCCGAAGATATCGCCGAACACGTCGCCGAAGATATCGCTGAAGTCGCCGGCGCCGCCGCCAAAGCCGCCGCCGCCGAAACCGCCGCCCTGGCCGTCTACGCCGGCATGGCCGAACTGGTCATAGGCGCCGCGCTTTTCGCTGTCGGACAGCACTTCGTAGGCTTCAGACACCTCGCGAAACTTCTCGGCGGCGGTGTCATCGTCCGGGTTACGGTCGGGGTGATACTTCTGCGCCAGGCGGCGGTAGGCCTTTTTGATCTCTTTCTGATCGGCCCCTTTATCGACCCCCAGGACTTCATAATAATCGCGTTTGGACATGCGTCCCACGCCTCCTGGTTAGCTTGAGCACTGGTTAGCTTGAATACGGCCTGCGCAAACAGCAACGCGGGAGTTGCCCCCCGCGTCGCCGCCTGCTTTTACAGAAAGCGCATTACTGCTTTTTCTGGTCGTCGTTGACTTCTTCGTACTCGGCGTCAACCACGTCGTCTTCCTGCTTGGCGCCGGCGTCTTCAGCGCTTTCACCGCCGGCCTGCTGGCCTTCCTGCTCGGCGTACATCTTCTGCGCCAGCTCGCCGGAGGCCTCGGTCAGCGCGTCGAGCTTCTTCTGGATCTCGTCCACGTCGTCACCCTTGCTGGCTTCTTCAAGCTCGGTGATCGCGGTCTCGATCTTCTGCTTCTCGTCGTCGGTGGCCTTGTCGCCGGCTTCTTCAAGCGTCTTGCGCGTGGCGTGAACCATGCCGTCGGCCTGGTTGCGCAGGGTCACCAGCTCCTCGAACTTCTTGTCCTCGTCGGCGTTGGCCTCGGCGTCCTGGACCATCTGATCGATCTCTTCGTCGGTCAGACCGCTGGAGGCCTTGATGACGATGGACTGTTCCTTGCCCGTCGCCTTGTCCTTGGCGGAGACGTTCAAAATGCCGTTGGCGTCGAGGTCGAAGGAGACTTCGATCTGCGGTACGCCGCGCGGCGCCGGCGGAATGTCGGCCAGGTCAAAGCGGCCCAGCGACTTGTTCTGCGACACCTGCTTGCGCTCACCCTGCACCGCGTGGATGGTCACGGCGGTCTGGTTGTCATCCGCGGTGGAGAAGGTCTGGGTCTTCTTCGTCGGGATGGTGGTGTTCTTCTCGATCAGCGGCGTCATCACGCCACCCATGGTCTCGATACCCAGCGTCAGCGGAGTGACGTCGAGCAGCAGCACGTCCTTGACGTCGCCGCCGAGCACGCCGCCCTGGATCGCGGCACCCATGGCTACGGCTTCGTCCGGGTTGACGTCCTTGCGCGCGTCCTTGCCGAAGAACTCGGCCACTTTTTCCTGGACCTTGGGCATGCGGGTCTGGCCGCCGACGAGGATGACGTCGTCGACTTCAGACGCGGACAGGCCGGAGTCCTTGAGCGAGATCTTGCACGGCTCCAGCGAGCGGGCGACCAGGTCTTCCACCAGCGCTTCCAGCTTGGCCCGGGTCACCTTGACGTTGAGGTGCTTGGGACCGGTGTTGTCCGCGGTGATGTAGGGCAGGTTGACGTCGGTCTGCTGGGCGCTGGAAAGCTCGATCTTGGCCTTCTCGGCGGCTTCCTTGAGGCGCTGCATGGCGAGGTTGTCGCCGGACAGATCCATGCCGCTGTCGCTCTTGAACTGGTCGACCAGGTAGTTGATCAGCGCCAGGTCGAAGTCCTCACCGCCGAGGAAGGTGTCACCGTTGGTGGCCAGCACCTCGAACTGCGTTTCGCCGTCGACGTCGGCGACTTCGATGATGGAGATATCGAAGGTGCCGCCGCCGAGGTCGTAAACCGCGATGGTGCGGTCGCCGCGGGACTTGTCCATGCCGTAGGCAAGGGCTGCCGCCGTGGGCTCGTTGATGATGCGCTTGACCTCAAGCCCGGCGATGCGGCCGGCGTCCTTGGTGGCCTGGCGCTGGCTGTCGTTGAAGTAGGCCGGCACGGTGATGACCGCTTCGGTGACGTCTTCACCGAGGTAGTCTTCGGCGGTCTTCTTCATCTTCTTGAGAATTTCCGCGCTGACCTGGGGCGGCGCCATCTTGTCGCCCTTCACTTCTACCCAGGCGTCGCCGTTGTCGGCCTTGGCGATCTTGTAGGGCACCATCTTGATGTCTTTCTGCACGACCTTATCGTCAAACTGACGGCCGATCAGGCGCTTGATGGCATAGATGGTGTTTTCCGGGTTGGTCACGGCCTGGCGCTTGGCCGCCTGACCCACAAGAATCTCGCCGTCTTCGGCGTAGGCGACGACCGACGGCGTGGTGCGGCCGCCTTCAGCGTTTTCGATGACCTTGGGGCTGTCGCCGTCGAGTACCGACAGGCAAGAGTTGGTAGTACCCAGGTCAATCCCGATTATGCGTCCCATAAGAAACCTCGAATTTGTTGATGACGCGCCGTCGCGGTGGGCGGCGTCGTGACAAAAAATGGCGTCAGCCAATCTGTGCGTTGGCGATTACCGCCGGGCTGCTGTGTTATTTGGGGGTCGCCGGCGGCATTTCAAGGGCTGTTTTAGCCGCATCACTCGGCTTTTTTGCTCACCACGACCATCGCCGGGCGCACCAGGCGGCCGTTGAGCAGATAGCCTTTCTGGATGACTTCCATCACCGTATTGGGCTCCATCTCCGGATTGGGCACCATGGTCATGGCCTCGTGGACCTGGGGGTCAAACGGCTCGCCGTGGGGGTCCACCGGCTCGACGCCGAACTTGCCGAGCACGTCCAGCTGCATCTTGAGCGTCATGGAAACGCCTTCGCGGTGGGCCTCGGTGGCGTCTTCGCCCATGGCGTCGAGGGCTTTCTCCAGGCTATCGATGACAGGGAGCAGCTCCTTGACGAACTTCTCCAGCGCGAACTTGCGCGCCTTCTCGGCGTCCTGCTCGGCCCGGCGGCGCACGTTCTGCGCCTCGGCCGCGGTGCGCATCGCCTGGTCCTTGGTATCGGCCAGCTCCTGCTCAAGCTCTTCCACCCTGGCGGCGAGCATTTCCGCTTCGGGGTTGTCGCTTTCCGCCTCGGTGCTGACGGTGTCGCCTTCGTCGTCGATCACGCTGTCAAGCTCCGCCTCAGCGGGATACGGCTCGGCCTTCTCGGCAGCTGCGCGAGCCTCGGCTTCGCCTTCCGGCGTCTGGGCGTCGTCCTGGTCGTGGCGTTCCATCTCGTCGTCGAGCGGGGTCTGGGGATCTTTAGCCATCGGTGTCTCCTGAGGAAAGCGGCTGTGATTCAGCCCATTCACGTCTTGGGTCTGAGCGGTATATGGGGATCATGTGCGTCATCTCAAGTGCCGTCTTGCGTGGTATTGCGGGCAAACTTCATCTACTGTATAAAAAACCAAATACTGAATGTTCATCCACCTCTTGCCTTCTTCCGCGCTGGCAACCGCGCTCACCGGCACCCGGAGGCCCCATGCTCACCCAGCTCGCAATCCAGGATTTCGCCATCGTTGACCGCCTGGAGCTCGATATCCAGGGCGGCATGACCGCCATCACCGGAGAAACCGGGGCGGGCAAATCCATCCTTCTGGGCGCGCTGGGGCTCTGTCTTGGGAGCCGCGCCGACACCGGCAGCGTGCGCCACGGCTGCGAGCGCGCCGATATTTCTGCGCGTTTCGACATCAGCCGCCTGCCGGCAGCCAAGGCCTGGCTTGCCGAGCGCGAGCTGCCCACCGACGAATGCCTGCTGCGCCGAGTGGTGAGCGCCGCGGGGCGCAGCAAGGCGTGGATCAACGGCCAGCCCGCCGCCATCAGCGACCTGAAGGCGCTAGGCGAGCGGCTCATCCAGATCCACGGCCAGCACGCCCATCAGGCGCTGCTGCGCGAAGAGACCCACCTGGCGCTGCTCGACGACTACGCCGGCCTCAATGACGACGCCGGCGCGCTGGCCGCGGCCTTTCGCGACTGGCAGGACGCCCGTCGCAAGCTGAAAAAGCTCCGCGATCAGGGCGACGAGGTGGAAGCCCGGCGCCAGCTGCTGCGCTATCAGGTTGAGGAGCTCGACCAGCTCGCCCTGGCCGACGACGAACTGCCAAGCCTGGAAGACGAGCAGCAGACGCTGGCCCACGCCGGGGATATCCTTCGCGATACGCAGTTCGCCGCCGACTGCTGCGAAAGCGAAGACGGCGGCGCCCTTGCACTGCTGCAGCAGGCCCAGGGCCGGCTAAGCGACCTGCCGGGCAGCGACCGCGGGGCGCTGGCCAACACCCTGACGATTCTCGATGACGCCCGCATTCAGCTGGAAGAAGCGGCCAGCGAGCTCAACCACCTGGCCGCCAGCACCGAGCTTGACCCCGAACGGCTGAACTTTGTGGAAGACCGTCTGGGCGATGCCCACCGCATTGCCCGCAAGCATCAGGTGGCCCCGGAAGAGCTGCCCGGCCTGCACGCCGCGCTGCGCGCCGAACTGGACAAGCTCGACGCCGGCGACAACGACCTGGATACCCTGAGCGAAGCGGTCAACGAGTGCGGCGAGCGCTACCGGCAGCTGGCCAAGGCGCTGGGCGAGGCCCGGCGCCGCGCCGCCACGGCCTTTGCCAGCGAGGTCCAGCAGCAGCTGGCGTTTCTGGCCATGGACAAGGCGCGCTTCGAGGTGGAGCTCGAGGCCCGGAACACTCCCTCTGCCGAAGGCCTCGAACGGGTGCAGTTCTACATCAGTGCCAACCCCGGCCAGCCGGCGCGGCCGCTGGCCAAGGTGGCCTCGGGCGGTGAGCTTTCGCGCATTAGCCTGGCCATTCAGGTGGTTGCCGCCAGCCACTCGACCATCCCCAGCCTGATCTTTGATGAGGTAGACGTCGGAGTCTCCGGCGCCACGGCGGAAATCGTCGGCCAGCTGCTGCGCCGGCTAGGGGACAGCGGCCAGGTGATGACCGTGACCCACCTGCCCCAGGTCGCCGCCCAGGCCCACTCTCATCTACACATCGAAAAGCGCGCCCGGCGCAACACCACCCGCACCGAGATGGCCCTGCTGGACGAAGGCGGGCGGGTCAGCGAGCTGGCGCGCATGCTCGGCGGCGTCAATCTCTCCGACCAGACCCTGGCCCACGCCCGGGAGATGCTCCACTCAAGCCAGCGCCCGGCGCATTGATTAATCTCAACGCGACGCTGTGCGTTCTTCTCCTGTCATAGCGAGCGAAGCGTGGCTATCTCGGTTTCCTTGCTAGCGGCACAGTGAGGAGATCACCACGTCGCTTCGCGACTCGTGATGACATCGCACCAAACGTGATGTACATGCGCATGAAAAAGGCCGCTAAAAAGCGGCCTTTTGTCTACGGGGAAAGGGCTCGCTACAGCGTCAGCACCTTTTCGCCCCGGGCAATGCCGGAGACGCCGGTGCGCGCCACTTCCAAGATGCCTACCGGGGCCATGGCCTGGAGGAAGGCATCAAGCTTGGTGGCATCGCCGGTGATCTGCACGGTGTAGAGACTCGGCGTTACGTCGACCACCTGGGCGCGGAAGATGTCCGCGGTGCGCTTGACCTCGTCCCGGGCAGCGCCCAGCGCCTTGACCTTGACCAGCATCAGCTCGCGCTCGATGTGGTTGCCCTCGGTCAGGTCCACCAGCTTGACCACGTCGATGAGCTTGTTCAGCTGCTTGGTGATCTGCTCGACCACGCGGTCGTCGCCGACGGTGGTGACCGTCAGCCGCGACAGCGACTCGTCATCGGTGGGCGCTACGTTGAGCGTTTCAATGTTGAAGTTACGCTGCGAAAACAGACCGACCACACGCGACAGGGCACCCGGTTCGTTTTCCATCAGAATCGAGATGATATGACGCATCAGGTACGCTCCGTTTTAGACAGCAGCATGTCACGCATGGAGCCTAACGGCACCTGCATCGGATAGACGTGCTCGAAGGGGTCGACTTTGACATCCAAAAACACCAGCTCGTGCTTGTCGGCAAACACCCGCTCAAGGGCCGGCGCCAGCTCATCCAGGGTGTTCACCGTAATCGCGGTGAAGCCGTAGGCCTGGGTGAGCAGATGGAAGTCGGGCATCGACTCGACGTAGGAGTGCGCGTGGCGGGACTTGTAGTTCAAGTCCTGCCACTGGCGCACCATGCCAAGCGAGGCGTTGTTCAAGTTGATGATCTTGACCCCGATGCCGTACTGCTTACAGGTGGACAGCTCCTGCATCATCATCTGAAAGCTGCCCTCGCCGGTAATGCACACCACGTCGTCGTCCGGGTAGTTAAGCTTGATGCCCATGGCCGCGGGGAAGCCAAAGCCCATGGTGCCAAGCCCGCCGGAGGTGATGAAGCGCCGCGGCTTATCGAACTTGTAGTACTGCGCGGCAAACATCTGGTGCTGGCCGACGTCGGTGGTGACAAACGCCTCGCCGTGCGTCTTTTGGCAGACGGCTTCGATCACTTCCTGGGGCTTCAGGATCTCGTCGTCCCGGGACGGCTCGTAGAGCTTGCCCGCGCGCTCGGCGCGCCAGTCCTCGATCTGCTCCCACCAGTCGCTGATAGCGTCAGGGTTGGCGATATCCTTGCCCTGGACCAGGCTGATCATCTCGTTGATCACGCTTTGGGCCGGCCCGACGATGGGCACGTCGGCGTGCACGGTCTTGGAGATCGAGCTTGGGTCCACGTCCACGTGAATGATCTTGGCCGTGGGGCAGAACTTGGAGACGTTGTTGGTCACCCGGTCGTCAAAGCGCGCGCCGATGGCGATCACCACGTCGGCATGGTGCATGGCCATGTTCGATTCATACGAGCCGTGCATGCCAAGCCACCCCAGGCACTGATTATCGCTCTGGGGGTAGGCGCCCATGCCCATCAGCGTGGTGGTAATCGGGTAGCCGAGCTTCTGCACCAGGTCGGTCAGGCCGTCGCCGGCGTTGCCCAGCACCACGCCGCCGCCGGTATAAAACACCGGGCGGCGGGCCTTGAGCATCAGCTCCACGGCCTTTTTGATCTGGCCGGTGTGGCCCCGGGTGACCGGGTTGTACGAGCGCATTTTGACCTTTTTGGGGTAAACGTACTCGTAGCGCTCGGTGGGCGCGGTCATGTCCTTGGGAATGTCCACGACGACCGGGCCCGGGCGGCCGGTCGAGGCCAGGTAATAGGCCTTTTTCAGCACCTCGGGAATCTCGGACGGGTGGCGGATCGCAAAGCTGTGCTTGACGATGGGCCGGGTCACGCCAACGATGTCAGTTTCCTGAAAGGCGTCCTCGCCGATCAGGTTGCTGGCCACTTGGCCGCACAGCACCACCATGGGAATCGAGTCCATGTAGGCGGTGGCAATGCCGGTGACCGCGTTGGTCGCGCCGGGGCCGGAGGTGACCAGCACCGTGCCTGGCTCGCCCGATGCCCGAGCGTAGCCGTCGGCGGCGTGGGTGGCGGCCTGTTCGTGACGCACCAGGATGTGCTTGACTTTGTCCTGACGGAAGAGCGCGTCATAGATATGCAGCGCCGCCCCGCCTGGGTAGCCATAAATGTATTCGACGCCCTCATCTTGCAAGAAGCGGGCGATCATATCTGCGCCGGAAAGCAGTTCCACAGTGTTTCTCCCCTGAAGGTCTCGAGTGCCATCGGCAGGCAGTTGCCCACCATGTCGAGTGCGGCGATATGCCGCTGCCGGTTACGCCGGCACCTGATGCCAAACCCTGGCATGTGACCCGGTTAGGGTCTGCACTCTCTCACGGCGGTTTACCGCGTCGGGGCGTTGGCCAGGTCGGGCGGTCAGCCCAAGCCCGGAAGTCCTTCGGCGGGTAGAGGCGTTAACGCCTACCCTTCGCGCGGGGATAGGGGGTTGCCCGTGGGTTCCGCGCCCGCAAATCAGGAACCCTCAAGATTCCATTAGCGCTCTGGCTTGTCAACCGCCGGGGCCCGCCACGGCGGGAAAACGAGCACAAAAACGCCCTGTCGCAGCAGGCGACAGGGCGTTTGACGAAAGCGCTCCGACGAAAGTGGCACCGCGGCGTGAGATTCCGCAGCGCCGCCTTCACCGTGCTCAGGCGGTGGTGAAGCGCAGCGCGCCGTCTTCGGCGGTCACGCGGATGACGCTGCCGGGGACAAACTTGCCCGCCAGCAGATCCTGGGCCAGCGGGTTTTCGATCCGGCTCTGGATCGCCCGCTTGAGCGGCCGGGCACCGAATACCGGGTCAAACCCGACCACCGCCAGCTGGGCCATGGCGTCATCGCTGACGTCAAGGCCCAGGTCGTGCTCGGCCAGCCGCGCGCGCAGGCGCTCAAGCTGAATGCCGGCAATGGCCTGAATCTGCTCTTGCCCCAGCGCGTGGAAGACCACGACTTCGTCGATACGGTTAATCAGTTCCGGGCGGAAGTGGCTGCCCACCACCTCCATCACCGCGCTGCGCATGGCGTCGTAGTCGCCGCCGCCCGCATCGCTCTGGTCGCCGCCCATGCGCTGGATGATGTCCGAACCAAGATTCGAGGTCATTACGATCACGGTGTTGCGAAAGTCCACCGTGCGGCCCTGGCCGTCGGTGAGGCGGCCGTCCTCCAGCACCTGGAGCAGGATGTTGAACACGTCCGGGTGGGCCTTTTCCACCTCGTCGAGCAGCAGCACCGAATAGGGCTTGCGGCGCACGGCCTCGGTGAGGTAGCCGCCCTCCTCGTAGCCTACGTAGCCCGGGGGCGCACCGATCAGCCGGGCCACGGAGTGCTTCTCCATAAACTCGGACATGTCCACCCGCACCATGGCTTCTTCGGTGTCGAAGAGGAAGTGCGCAAGCGACTTGCAAAGCTCGGTCTTGCCCACCCCGGTGGGGCCAAGGAACAGAAACGAACCGTTGGGCCGATGCGGGTCGGCAAGCCCCGCCCGGGAGCGGCGCACGGCGTTGGACACCGCCTGCACCGCCTCGGCCTGACCGATCACCCGCTCGTGCAGGGCGTCTTCCATGCGCAAAAGCCGGTCGCGCTCGCCTTCAAGCATCTTGGCCACGGGGATACCCGTCCAGCGCGACACCACCTCGGCGATTTCCTCCTCGGTGACGTTGGAGCGCAAGAGCTGGTGGGTGGAGGTATCAGCCTCTTCACTCTCGCTGCTTTCGGCGATCTTTTTCTCAAGCGCGGGGATGGTGCCGTACTGGATCTCCGACATCCGCCCGAGATCGCCCTGGCGCCGGGCCTGCTCCATGTCCAGCCGGGCCTGCTCAAGCTCGGCCTTGAACTGCGCCGCGCCCTGGATGCTGGCCTTTTCCGCCTTCCAGATTTCGTCGAGGTCGGCGTACTCGCGCTCCAGCTCGTGAATTTCCTCGTTGAGCGCGTCGAGGCGCTTCTGCGAGGCGGCGTCGGTTTCCTTCTTCAGCGCTTCGCGCTCCATCTTGAGCTGGATCAGCCGGCGGTCGAGGCGGTCCATCTCTTCGGGCTTGGAATCCAGCTCCATGCGGATGCGCGAGGCCGCCTCGTCGACCAGGTCGATGGCCTTGTCGGGCAGCTTGCGGTCGGTGATGTAGCGGGTGGAGAGCTTGGCCGCGGCGATGATCGCCGAGTCGGTAATGTCCACGCCGTGGTGGACCTCGTAGCGCTCCTTGAGGCCGCGCAGAATCGCCACGGTGTCTTCCTCGTTGGGCTCGTCGACCAGCACCTTCTGGAAGCGGCGCTCGAGCGCGGCGTCCTTTTCGATGTTCTGGCGGTACTCATCGAGAGTGGTGGCGCCCACGCAGTGGAGCTCGCCCCGGGCCAGCGCCGGCTTGAGCATGTTGCCGGCGTCCATCGAGCCTTCCGCCTTGCCCGCGCCCACCATGGTGTGCAGCTCGTCGATGAAGAGGATGATGCGCCCCTCTTCCTCGGACAGCTCCTTGAGCACGGCCTTCAGGCGCTCCTCGAACTCGCCGCGGAACTTGGCCCCGGCCAGCAGCGACCCCAGGTCCAGCGACAGCACGCGCTTGTCCTTCAGCCCTTCGGGCACTTCGCCGTTGACGATGCGGCTGGCCAGCCCCTCAACGATGGCGGTCTTGCCAACGCCGGGGTCGCCGATCAGCACCGGGTTGTTCTTGGTGCGCCGCTGGAGCACCTGGATGGTGCGGCGAATCTCGTCGTCGCGGCCGATGACCGGGTCGAGCTTGCCGTCGAGCGCCCGCTGGGTCAGGTCCTGGGTGTACTTGTCCAGCGCCTCCCGGGACTCCTCGGCGTTGGGGTCGGTGACGTTTTCGCCGCCGCGCACGCCGTCAATGGCGGTCTCCAACGCCCGGCGGGCAAGGCCCGCCTGCTTGAGCGCGCGGCCGGTCTCGCCGCCGGCTTCAAGCGCGGCGAGCAGCACAAGCTCCGAGGCGATAAACTGGTCGCCGCGCTTCTGGGCCTCGCGGTCGGTGAGGTTGAAAAGCTTGATCAGCTCCTTGGACGGCTGCACGTCGCCGTCGAACTGGCCCACTTTGGGCAGGTCGTCCAGCTGGTCGGTCAGGGTATCGCGCAGGGTTGAAGCGCTGCCCCCGGCTTTTTCCACCAGGGACTTCATCCCGGTATCGGCGTTGTCCAGCAGCGTGAGCAGCAGGTGAACCGGGGCAATCTGGTTGTGGCTCTGCCCAACGGCCAGCGACTGGGCATCGGCAATGGCGTTTTGCAGCCTGGCAGTAAACTTGTCGAATCGCATCTGTGCCATCCTCTTCTTAAAGCATTGTCCGCCGGGAAAACGCCGTCACGCGGCACCTTGCGGCGGTATCGGTATGCTTGACTAGATGGCGGCTGTGGGCGGGCGTTTCAAGAGGACGGCGCTAGCTTAGCCAGATGACGCTGGCCATGCGTCCGGTCTGGCCGTTGTCCCGGCGGTAGGAGTAAAAACGCGATTCGCTGGCGGTGCAAAAATGCCCGCCGCTGACTTCGTCGATGCCCAGCCGCTCAAGGCGCAGCCGGGCCAGCCGGTAAAGGTCGGCCATGTAATGGCCCAGCCGGTAGGGGCTCAGGTCGAAGGCGTCTTCGGCCTCGGGGTGGACGGCGACGAAGGCCTCGAATACCTCGGGGCCGACCTCGAACTGGGCGTTGGAAATGGCCGGTCCCAGCCAGACGATAACGTCCTCCGCCCGGGTATTGAGCGCGGCGACCGTTGCCTCGAGCACGCCGCCGGCAAGCCCGCGCCAGCCGGCGTGAGCCACGGCCACCCGGGTGCCGGCGCGGTTGCAGAAAAACACCGGCAGGCAGTCGGCGGTGAGCACCACGCAGGCGTAGTCGGCGCTGTCGGCCACGGCGGCGTCGGCCTCGGGGATCTCGCTTTGCAGGGCGGTGCGCCGCGGGTAGTGCTGCTGCACCCGGGCGCCGTGGGTCTGGTTGAGCCACAGAAACGGCCGTTCGTCGCCGGTTTCCCTGGCCAAAAGGCGCCGGCACAGGGCCACGTGGTCGGCGTTATCGCCGACGTGAGTGGCGACGTTGAAGGCGGCAAAGGCGCCCTGGCTGGGGCCGGTCTCCCGGGTGGTGGCAAAGGCGTGCACGTTGGCCGGCGCCGGCCAGTCGGGGGTAATCAGGGTTGGCGTCAAATCCGGCGCGTCGCTCATCTCGTGCCCTCCCGGCTCATCGCATCGTCTCGTGGTCTTCGCGCAGGTAGTCGAGCAGCATCAGCAGGTCATCCGGCAGCGGTGCGCGGAAGGTCACCTCCTGGCCGCTTTCGGGGTGCACAAAGCCCAGCCGGCGGGCGTGCAGCGCCTGGCGGGGGAACTCGCGCAGGATCTCCTTGAGCGTATCCGACGCCCCCGGCGGCAGCTTGGGCCGGCCGCCGTACAGCGCATCGCCGATCAGCGGGTAGCGGGCGTGGGCCATATGCACCCGTATCTGGTGGGTGCGCCCGGTTTCCAGGGTACAGCGCACGTGGGTGTGGGCGCGAAAGCGCTCGACCACGCGAAAGTGCGTCACCGCCGGCTTGCCCGAGGCGTTCACCGCCTGACGTTTGCGGTCCTTGGGGTGGCGACCGATGGGCGCGTCCACGGTGCCCCCGGCGACCGGCGTGCCGATCGCCACGGCGTCGTACTGGCGGGAGACCGTGCGCGCCTGGAGCTGCTCGACCAGCGACGTTTGCGCGGCCAGCGTCTTGGCCACCATCAAAAGCCCCGAGGTGTCCTTGTCCAGGCGGTGGACGATGCCCGCCCGGGGCACTTCGGCCACGGGCGAATGATGGTGCAAAAGCGCGTTTAACAGCGTGCCGTCGGGGTTGCCGGCGGCGGGATGGACCACCATGCCCGCGGGCTTGTTGACGATCAGCAGGTGGTCGTCTTCAAACACCACGTCAAGGGGGATGTCCTGGGCGACGAAGCGCTGCTCCTCTTCCAGAGTGGCGCTAAGCGTCAGGGTTTCATCGCCGATGAGCTTGGCTTTGGGCTTGGCCCGGGCGCCGTCCACGGTCAGCTCGCCGCGGTTGATCCAGGCTTTCAAGCGCTCGCGCGAATAGTCGCTGAACAGCTCGGCCGCCGCCTGGTCCAAGCGGGCACCGGCAAGGCCGGTCGGCACGCGCGCGGTGGCGTCAACGGTGCGGGTCATAAGAATTCCTTGCCCCCGAGCACGCCGGCGATGCCTGCGTTTTGCCTCGAGGTGTTTTATAGTGTATCAACTGCGTCCATTCTACCACGGCCATCGCCGCATTTCGGTGATCACGGCTTGATTGTCACGAGGAACTTCATGCGCGCTTTTTCCGCAGCGACCCGGCTTGGCGCCGTCGCGCTCAGCCTTACGCTACTCGCCGGCTGTGCCAGTAACGCTACCGACTCTTCCGTTGACGAGGGGAAATACGCCAACACCGGTGAACGCGAACTCTACGAGCTTGCCCGGGACGCGCTCGACCGCAGCCTCTACACCACCGCCATCGAGCGGCTGGAAGCGCTGGATTCGCGCTATCCGTTTGGCAAACACGCCGAGCAGGCCCAGCTGGAGCTGATCTACGCCTACTACGAAAACAGCAAGTGGGAAGAAGCCCGCGCCGCGGCGAGCCGCTTCGTGCGCCTGCACCCTGACCACCCCCAGGCCGACTACGCCTACTACCTGCGCGGCCTGGCGGCCTGGCAGGCCGGGCGCTTCAGCCTCGAGCGGATGCGCGTGGTCGATATTTCCAAGCGCGACCTCGGCGCCACCCGGGACGCCTACAACGACTTTCGCGACCTGCTTACCCGCTATCCGCAAAGCGACTACGCCCCGGACGCCCGCCAGCGCGTGGTCTACCTGCGCGACCTGCTGGCCCGCCACGAGCTGCACGTCGCCGACTACTATCTGCGCCGGGGCGCCTTTGTCGCGGCGGTGAAGCGCGGCCGCTGGGTGCTGGAAAACTATCCCGAGTCCAGCGCCGGCGCCGACGCCCTGGCCACCATGGTGGAAGGCTACCAGGGGCTGGGCATGGACGATCGCGCCCGGGAGGTGCTCAAGGTACTCAAGGACAACGCCCCGGACCACAAGCAGCTGAAAAACGGCGCGTTCAAGCCCAAGCATTGATAACTTATCGTGGGAGCACAACTTATTGCGCGAACGCTGTGTCAAGGCAGCCTCTTCGCGGACTGAAGTCCGCTCCCACTTCCTGGCGGAATACTTGCCCCGCCGGATCTAGTCGCCGGGCTGCCAGCCGTTGACCAAGGGGTAGCGCCGGTCGCGGCCAAAGCCCCGGGGCGTCACGCGCACGCCCACCGGCGCCTGGCGGCGCTTGTATTCGCAGCGGTCCACCAGCTTGACCACCTGATAGACGTCGTCGCGCTCAAAGCCCAGAGCGATAATCGCCTCGGCGCTCATGTCGCCTTCGATGTAGCGCTCAAGAATAGCGTCGAGCACGTCGTAGCCGGGCAGCGAGTCGCTGTCCTGCTGGTCCGGCGCCAGCTCCGCCGACGGCGGACGCTCGATGACCCGCTCGGGGATCGCCGGCGACTCGGTGTTGCGCCAGCGCGCCAGGCGGTAAACCCAGGTCTTGTAGACGTCCTTGATGGCGTTGTAGCCGCCCACCATGTCGCCGTAAAGCGTGGTGTAGCCCACGGCGATTTCGCTCTTGTTGCCGCTTGCCAGCACCATCAGGCCCTTCTTGTTGGAAATCGCCATGAGCAGCACGCCGCGGCAGCGCGCCTGCAGGTTTTCTTCGGTGGTATCGCGCTCGGTGCCCTCAAACACCCCGGCAAGCGAGGTCATGAAGGATTCCACCATAGGCTCGATGGGCATGACGTCGTAGTGCACGCCGAGCATATCGGCCTGCCGGGCGGCGTCCTCCCGGGAGATATCGGCGGTGTAGTGGTAGGGCATCATCACCGCCTGCACCCGCTGCGGGCCCAGCGCATCCACGGCGATGGCCAGTGACAGCGCCGAATCGATGCCGCCGGAAAGCCCCAGCACCACGCCGTCAAACCCGCTCTTGTTGACGTAGTCACGCAGGCCGGTCACCAGCGCGCAGTAAAGGCTCTCTTCGGGCTCGACGTCGGGCTCGACCTCGCCGGACATCACCGTCCAGGCGCTGGCGCTTTGCTGGCGCAGCGCCACCGGCATCAGCCCCGGCTGCCAGTAAGGCGCCAGCACGGCAAGCTCGCCTTCGCCGTCCAAACAGCAGGAGCCGCCGTCGAACACCAGCTCGTCCTGGCCGCCAATGGCGTTGACGTACACCAGCGGGCACTGCGCCTGGGCCGCGCGGGCTTCCATCAGGCGCAGGCGCTCGGCGGGCTTTTGCTGGTGGTAGGGCGAGGCGTTCAGCGTCACGATCACGTCGGCGCCGGCGTCGCGCACGGCCTCCAGCGGCGCCTCGTCCCACAGGTCCTCGCAGATTAAAAGGCCAAGCGACACGCCCCGGTGCTCGTGAACCAGAGGCTTCTCGCCAGGCGTGAAATAGCGCTGCTCGTCGAACACCTGATAGTTGGGCAGCACCTGCTTGGCGTACTCGGCCTCCCACTGGCCGTTGTACAGCACGCCGGCGAGGTTATAGCGCTTGCCTTCGCGCACGCCGGGGTAGCCGATGATCACCATCACATCCGGGGAGACCTTTTCCGCCATGACGGCCCGAGCCTCGCGCAGGCGCGCCTCCATGGAGGGGCGAAGCAGCAGGTCCTCGGGCGGATAGCCGGACAGAAACAGCTCCGGGAAGACCACGATATCCGCCCCATGCTCGATGCGCGCCTCGCGCACGGCTTCAACGGCCCGGGCGGCGTTACCCGGAATGTCTCCCACCAGGGGGTCGAACTGCGCCATCACCAGCGTCAAATCTTGCATGGGCGTTGAAATCTCTTGAAAATCTGAAGTCGGGAGAACCGGAAGGCCGAGCGCAAGCAGCGCCAACGGCGGCACCGGCTCAGGCGTTCACCGCTGTTTTTACACGGCGTCTTGTGGCATTGTCCCGCAAGCACTGCCGGCTGGCAAAGGCCAGGCGCGCACGACTCTCGGGAGACACTAAGGATGAACCTCTTGATCATTCGGCTGATTCTTTTTGGCGTCATATTTTTCGCCGGCCTGAAGCTTTACGGCATCTACCGCGAATGGAAACTCGAACGCGAGGCGCGCCTTGAGCGCGAAAACCGCCACGAAGGCGGGAAGATGGTGCGCTGCCGCTGGTGCGACGTCCACGTGCCGGAAAACGAAGCCCTGCGCGAACGCGCCGAATGGTTCTGCTGCCCCGCCCACCGCGATCGCTTCCTCGCCGAGCAGGACAAGCCCTCGCCCTGAACGCCCGCTGCGCCTGTGCCTTGAGTCTTGTGCCCTCCACAGCCTGCCTCAGCCGCCCGCCGGCGCCGGGCGATGTCCTACCGCCCTTATCCGCTTTGTCTTACGCCCGCCCGACCTTGCGCTCCTAGCATGACCCCATGGCCCGAGATTCGGGCCACGGCAAACGGGGAGGTGCGCCATGGCAGCGAGCGCTCAGCGGGGGACGATGCTACTCGAGCTGCTGGTAGTGCTGGCACTGGTCGTGCTGCTGGCAAGCGTGGGCTATCCGCAAATGCGCGGCCTGGCAGAGCGCAGCGCCCAGCGGGCGGCGCTAGGCCAGCTGCAGAGCGCGCTGGCGCTGGCCCGGCATACGGCCATCACCCGCAGCGAGCGCGTGTTTGTCTGCCCCCGGGCCGGCAGCCGCAACGCCTGCGGTCTTGACTGGGGCCGCACCCTGCTGGTCGTCACCGGCGACACCCGCGCGCCGCTGCCGGCGGAGCGCATTGTGCGCGTGTTTCCCAAGGTGGAAGCCCGGATTACCTACAACCGCGGCTGGCGGCGCGTGCGCTTCAGCCCGCTGGGCCACAGCAGCGGGCACAACGGCACCTTTACCCTGTGCCCCGCGGGCAATGTAGCTTCCGGCGGCCACAACACCCTGGTACTCAGCCAGCTCGGGCGCACCAGCGTGAGTCACACCCCCGGCGTCTGCGCTGCCTCCTAGCCGGGCCCAAGCGGCGCCTTAAGCCAGGCCGTCCAGGTAGCGCTCGGCGTCGAGTGCCGCCATGCAGCCGCTGCCCGCGGAGGTGATGGCCTGGCGGTAGACGTGGTCCATGACGTCGCCCGAGGCGAACACCCCGGGCACGCTGGTCGCGGTGGCGTTGCCGTTAAGCCCCGAGGTCACCTCGATGTAGCCGCCGTTCATCTTCAGCTGGCCTTGGAACATGTCGGTGTTGGGGCTATGGCCAATGGCGATGAACACGCCCGGGACGTCCAGCTCCTTGGCGCTGTCGTCCCGGGTGGATTTGAGCCGCGCGCCGGTAACGCCGGTGTTGTCGCCCAACACCTCGTCCAGGGTGTAGTTCCACTCCAGCACCACCTTGCCTTCTTCAGCTTTCTCAAACAGCTTGTCCTGGAGGATTTTCTCCGCCCGCAGCGAGTCGCGACGGTGTACCAGGGTGACTTTCGAGGCAATGTTGGTCAGGTACAGCGCTTCTTCCACGGCGGTATTGCCGCCGCCCACCACGATGACTTCCTTGTTGCGGTAGAAAAACCCGTCGCAGGTAGCACAGGCCGAGACCCCCTGGCCCATGAACTGTTGCTCGGAGGGCAGGCCCAGGTAGCGGGCGCTGGCGCCGGTGGCGATGATCAGCGCATCGCAGGTGTAAACGCCGTTGTCACCGGTCAGGGTGAAGGGCCGCTCGCCCAGGCTTACCTCATTGATGTGATCGAACAGCACCTCGGTATCAAAACGCTCGGCGTGGGCCTTCATGCGCTCCATCAGCGCCGGGCCCTGCACGCCCTCGGCATCGCCCGGCCAGTTATCCACGTCGGTGGTCGTGGTCAGCTGCCCGCCGGCCTGCATGCCGGTAATCAACAGCGGCTTCAAGTTGGCACGCGCCGCGTACACCGCCGCCGTATAACCGGCCGGGCCGGAGCCGAGAATGATCAAACGTTCGTGCCGCGTTTCCATGAAAACACCTTTCTTCGTCAACAGGGTAATGAGTCCAACAGGGCCATGAGCCAACCGGGCTCGTGAGCCGGCCCGGGCGCTGCGCGCCGGGCCCGTGCAGGGTGCGCCCGGCGCCGCAGATACGCAAGGCCGAGGCCGGTTGGACCTTAGCCATTGGGCGTAGATCCTTGAAACCGCCCTCGCCAGCACCCATCTACTATGGCTAGGATGAGCCATATTAAAGGAAAGCCGCTAAAGAAGAACAACGGCCGCCGCGCCGGACGCCGTGCCCGTGCCAGCCCCATAGCGTAACGGGCAACGCGAGCGCCTGTCGCGCCAGGCCATCCGTGGTCTAGTCAGCAGAGGAGAAAGGCATGAGCCAGATACCCGATACGCGCCAGACACTCGATGTCGGCAGCCAGACGTATCATTACTACAGCCTTCCCAAGGCAGCTGAGGCGCTGGGCAACATCGACCGTCTGCCCAAGACGCTCAAGATTCTACTCGAAAACCAGCTGCGCTTCGCCGACGACGAAAGCGTCGAAGCCGCCGACCTCCAGGCGCTGGTCGACTGGCAGAAAGAGGGCAAGTCCAGCCGCGAGATCGGCTATCGTCCTGCCCGGGTGCTGATGCAGGACTTCACCGGCGTGCCCGGCGTGGTTGACCTGGCCTCCATGCGCAACGCGGTGCAGGCGCTCGGCGACGACCCGGCACGTATCAATCCGCTATCGCCGGTGGATCTGGTCATCGACCACTCGGTGATGGTGGACGAATTCGGCAATGCCCAGGCCTTTACCAACAACGTGGAAATCGAGATGCAGCGCAACCGCGAGCGCTACGAGTTTCTGCGCTGGGGCCAGCACGCCTTTGACAATTTCCGCGTGGTGCCGCCGGGCACCGGTATCTGCCACCAGGTCAACCTTGAGTACCTGGGCAAGACCGTCTGGTCCAAGGAAGTCGACGGCAAAACCTACGCCTTCCCCGACACTCTGGTGGGTACCGACTCCCACACCACCATGATCAACGGCCTGGGCATTCTTGGCTGGGGCGTGGGCGGCATCGAAGCCGAAGCCGCGATGCTCGGCCAGCCGGTGTCCATGCTGATTCCCGAAGTCGTCGGCTTCAAGCTCGACGGCAAGCTGCGCGAAGGCATCACCGCCACGGACCTGGTGCTGACCGTGACCCAGATGCTGCGCGACAAGGGCGTGGTGGGCAAGTTCGTCGAGTTCTACGGCGACGGCCTGAAAGACCTGCCCCTGGCCGACCGCGCCACCATTGCCAACATGTCGCCGGAATTCGGCGCCACCTGCGGCTTCTTCCCGGTGGACGAAGAAACCCTGCGCTACCTGCGCCTGACCGGCCGCGACGACGAGCAGATTGAGCTGGTCGAAGCCTACAGCAAGGCCCAGGGCCTGTGGCGCGAGCCCGGCGCCGAGCCGGTCTTCAGCGACACCCTGGCGCTGGACATGGGCGACGTAGAAGCCAGCCTGGCCGGCCCCAAGCGCCCCCAGGACCGGGTGGCACTGGGCGACATGAAGAAAACCTTCGAGCGGATCCTCGAAGACGAGAAGAAAACCAAGGAGACCACGCCCGGGGTCAAACGCACCGCGTCCGAAGAGAAAGGTCGCCTGTTTTCCGAAGGCGGACAAACCGCCGTGGGCGTCGAGCGCAGCTACGAGGAGCCCGAAAGCCAGCCGGTGAACTACCGCGGCCAGGAGTTCAAGCTCAACCCGGGTGCCGTGGTCATCGCCGCGATCACCTCGTGCACCAACACCTCCAACCCCAGCGTGATGATGGCCGCCGGGCTTCTGGCGCGCAACGCCCGGGAAAAGGGCCTGGCAACCCAGCCCTGGGTGAAGACCTCGCTGGCCCCCGGTTCCAAAGTGGTCACCGACTACCTCGCCGCCGCCGGACTCAACGACGACCTGGACGCCCTGGGCTTCCACCTGGTGGGCTACGGCTGCACCACCTGTATCGGTAACTCCGGCCCGCTGCCCGACGCAATCGAGAAGGCCGTCGACGACGGCGATCTGACCGTCGCTTCGGTGCTCTCGGGCAACCGCAACTTCGAAGGCCGCATCCATCCCCAGATCAAGACCAACTGGCTGGCCTCGCCGCCCCTGGTGGTGGCATACGCGCTGGCTGGCAACGTGCAGGTCGACCTCAGCACAGAGCCGCTGGGCCAGGACAGCGACGGCAACCCGGTCTACCTCAAGGACATCTGGCCGTCCCAGGCCGAGATCGCCAAGGCCGTAGAGCAGGTCAACACCGAAATGTTCCACAAGGAATACTCGGCGGTGTTCGAAGGCGACGAGACCTGGAAGGCCATCGACGTGCCCCAAAGCCAGGTCTACGAATGGCCCGATTCCACCTACATTCAGCACCCGCCCTTCTTTGACGGCATGAAGCGCGAGCCCGACACCGTCGAAGACGTGAAAAACGCTCGGGTGCTGGCGATGCTCGGCGATTCGGTCACCACCGACCACATCTCGCCGGCCGGTGCCATCAAGCCCGACAGCCCGGCAGGGCGCTACCTGCAGGATTACGGCATCAAGCCGGTGGACTTCAACTCCTACGGCTCCCGGCGCGGCAACCACGAAGTGATGATGCGCGGCACCTTCGCCAACGTGCGTATTCAAAACGAAATGCTCGACGGCGTGGTTGGCGGCCAAACTCGCCACGTGCCCAGCGGCGAGCAGATGGCGATTTACGACGCCGCCATGAAGTACCAGGAGGAGGATACCCCACTGGTGGTCATCGCCGGCAAGGAATACGGCACCGGCTCCTCCCGGGACTGGGCGGCCAAGGGCACGCGCCTGCTGGGCGTGCGCGCCGTACTCGCCGAGTCCTACGAGCGTATCCACCGCTCCAACCTGATCGGCATGGGCGTGGTACCGCTGCAGTTCCCCGAGGGGCAGGACCGCAAGGCGCTGGGCCTGACCGGCGACGAAGAGGTCTCCATCGAGGGGCTCTCCGACCTGACCCCGGGCGGCAACGTCAAGGTCACCATCAAGACCGCCGACGGCAAAGAGCACAAGCTCGACGCCAAATGCCGCATCGACACCGACAACGAGCTTGCGTACTACCGCCACGGCGGCATCCTGCACTACGTGCTGCGCAAGATGATCGGCGCGGCGTAAGCGTATCGCTGCCACGGCTTGAATGCCGTCATGCAAAAGCCCCCGTTAGCTTGGCTGGCGGGGGCTTTTTTTTGCTTCATCGCAGACTGGCGCGCCGCCTCAAAGCGCCGAGCGCTTATACGGCGCTACGGCGGTAGGTGCGATACTCGGGCTCCCAGCAGTTGTGCTGAATGGCCTCGCGCAGCCGGTTGCCGTCGGTTTTCAGCGCCACGCCGTCGTGCTGGGCCTGGGCGGCCACCTCGAAGGCAATGGCCATGCTGATCTCGCGGATGCGCGACAGCGGCGGCAAAAGTGCCCCTTTGCCCTCCTTGACCAGCGGCGCTTCCCGGGCAAGCGCTCTGGATGCGCTCATGAGCATCTCGTCGGTGACCTTGGAGGCGTTGGCCGAGACCACGCCAAGGCCGATGCCGGGGAAAATATAGGCGTTGTTGCACTGGGCGATGGGAATGCTGCGGCCGTTGTGCACGATCGGTTCAAAGGGGCTTCCGGTAGCGACCAGGGCAGCGCCGTTGGTCCACTCAAGGATATCTTCGGGCACCGCCTCCGCCTGGGAGGTGGGGTTGGACAGCGGGAAAATCACCGGGTTCTCGCAGTGCTCATGCATGGTGCGAACCACGCGCTCGGTGAAGATGCCCTTCTGCCCGCACACGCCGATCAGCACGGTCGGCTTGACCTGGGCGACGGTCTCGTCGAGCCCCTGACCCTGCCATTCGGCGGCCACCGAAGGGTCATGAGCCAGCCGGCGCTGGAAGTCCCGATGCCAGTCCTGGTCGGTGGTCATCAGCCCGTCGCGGTCGACCATGTAAACCCGCTCCCGGGCCTTTTCTTCGCTCATCCCCTGGGTCTGCATGGCGACGATCACCTGCTCGGCGATGCCGCAGCCGGCGGAGCCGCCGCCGACAAACACCACGCGCTGGTCGGCAAGCGTCTCCTGGCGCGCCTGGCAGGCGGCCATCAGCGTGCCGACTACCACAGAAGCGGTGCCCTGAACGTCGTCGTTGAAGCAGCACAGCTCGTCGCGGTAGCGCTCCAACAGCGGCACGGCGTTGGCCTGGGCAAAGTCCTCGAACTGGACCAGCGCGTCGGGCCAGCGACGCTTCACCCCGGCGATGAATTCGTCCATGAAGGCGTCGTACTCTTCCTGGCTCACGCGCTTGTGGCGCCAGCCCATGTACATGGGGTCGTCGAGCAGTGCCTGGTTGTTGGTGCCCACGTCGATCGTGATCGGCATCGTATAGGCCGGGCTGATGCCGCCGCAGGCGGTATAGAGGGCGAGCTTGCCGATGGGAATGCCCATGCCGCCGATGCCCTGGTCGCCAAGCCCCAGGATGCGCTCGCCGTCGGTCACCACAATGACCTTGATCTTTTCCTTGGTCGCGCTGCGCAGGATGTCGTCCATGTACTCGCGGTCGGGGTAGTTGATGAAAAGCCCCCGGTGGTTGCGGTAGATGTTGGAAAACTCCTGGCACGCCTTGCCCACCGTCGGGGTGTAGATGATCGGCAGCATTTCTTCCAGGTGTTCCGTCACCAGGCGGAAGTACAGCGTCTCGTTGTCGTCCTGAATGGCGCGCAGGTAGATGTGGCGCTCCAGGTCGCTGTTGCACTGCTGGTACTGGCGATAGGCGCGCTCCACCTGATCCTCGATGGTCTCCCGGTCCTGGGGCAAAAGTCCGATGAGGTTAAAGGCCACGCGCTCTTCCCCGGAAAACGCACTGCCCTTGTTCAGCAGCGGCATTTCCAGCAGGGACGGACCGGCGTAGGAGATATATAATGGGCGCTTGCTCATGGTCATGGCTACTCTCTACCAGATGAATCGACTAACCGTTGCGGCCGGCAGTGGCGGCCAGGGCGCATTACGACGCCCTTGGCCGGAGCGGCCCACCAGTCTTGAATACCGGCTGTGAAAACCGATTGTGGAAAACGTTTTTGAAAACAGTCTCGCTTAATGTAACACGCCGGCGACGCAAAAACCGGGGTCATCCTCAGTTGGCATAGCGTATTGGTGACAGGCTAGGACGTTTTGGCCACGGGCCGCCGCGCCGCCTCGCCGGTGAAGAACAACGGGCGCAGTTTGACCCCCAGCATATTGCCGGCAAAGGCGGCCACCAGCCACAGCCAGCCGTGCAGGCTGCCCGAAGCAATGCCGCTGAAATAGGCGCCAATGTTGCAGCCAAACGCCAGCCGCGCGCCGTAGCCCAGCAGCAGGCCGCCGATCACCGCCGCCACGACCGAACGCAGCGGAATGCGAAAGTTCGGCGCAAAGCGCCCGGCAAGGCTTGCCGCCGCCAGCGCGCCGAGCATGATGCCGACGTTCATCACCGTGGTAATGTCGCCCCAGACGCTTGCCTCGAGGGCGGCGGCGTTGCCCGGCGACTGCCAGTAGCCCCACTGGGTAACGTCGCCGCCGAGCAGCGAGAAGCCCTTGGCCCCCCACAGCGCAAACGCCGCGGTAATGCCCCAGGGCCGCCCGGCAAGGGCCAGGGTGGCAAAGTTCAAAAGCGCCAGCCCAACCGCCCCCGCCAGCAGCGGCCAGGGGCCGGCCAGCAGCCGCTCAAGGCCACGCCGCGGCGCCGGGGCAGTGCGCTCCAGCTCGCCGTAGCGGCGCTTTTCCAGCACCACCGTGGCCGCAGCAATGGCGGCGAACAGCAAAAGGCTTATCGCCATGCCGCCGTAGGCGCCGCCAACGTCGACAAGCGACACCGGCGGCAGCGCCGGAAGCTCCGTCCAGAAGCGGAAATGCGCGGTGCCGATCACCGAGCCGACGATAAAAAATACAAGCGTGATCAGCATGCGGGCGTTGCCGCCGCCGGCGGTAAACAGCGTGCCCGACGCGCAGCCGCCGCCCAGCTGCATCCCCAGGCCGAACAGGAAAGCGCCCACCAGCACCGAGATGCCCAGCGGGGCGACAAAGCCCTCCACCGCGACGCCGTTCAGGCTACCCGCCCCCAGCGCAGGGAAGAACAGCACCACGGCCACGGCCAGCATCAGCATTTGCGCGCGCAGCCCGCGGCCCCGGCGCCGGGTAATCAGCACCCGCCAGGCCGAGGTAAAGCCAAAAGCGGCGTGGTATAGCACCGCGCCAAAGAGCCCGCCGACAATCAGCAAAAGGCCGACGTTGGCAGCAAACAGCGCGCCGAGCAGCACGCTGCCCAGCACCACCGCGGCCGTTGCCAGCCCGGCGATGCGGTAGCGCGCCACCGGCGGACGGGGCTCGCCTACAGAAGCGTCACTCATCGCATTCGTCCCGTTGTTGACTGCACCATTGTGGATGGAGCAGTGATGAATCGAGCAAGCGTCAGATAAAGCGGCCAAGCCCCGCGGCGTGGCGCAGCTTGTCCATGGTCACGGCGGCCTCTTCTCGGGCGCGCTCGGCGCCCTTCTCAAGCACTGCCTCAATATGGCCGGGATCTTCCATCAGGGCATTATAGCGCTCCCGGGGGCCGCTTAAGTGGGCGTTGAGGTGCTCGAACACCGCGTTCTTGGCGTCGCCCCAGCCGATGCCCTCGGCGTAGCGTTCGCGCATGGCGGCGGTCTCCTCCGCCGTGGCAAAGGCCGCGTAGATCTGGAACAGCGTGCAGCTCTCCGGGTCCTTGGGCTCGCCGGGCTCAAGCGAGTTGGTCTTGATCTTGCGCACCAGCTTCTGCAGCTTTTTCTCGGAGACGAACAGCGGAATGGTGTTGTTGTAGCTTTTGGACATCTTGCGCCCGTCGAGCCCGCCCAGCACCTCGACGCTTTCGTCCACCGCCGCTTCGGGCAGGGTGAAGTACTCGCCCTTGTAGAGGTGGTTGAAGCGCCCGGCGATGTCCCGGGCCATCTCGATGTGCTGGATCTGGTCGCGGCCCACCGGCACGCGGTTGGCGTTGAACATCAGGATATCCGCCGCCATCAGCACCGGGTAGCCGAAAAGCCCCATGGTGATGCCCTTGTCGGCGTCCTGGCTGCCGGCCTCCTGGTTCTCGGCCACCGCCGCCTTGTAGGCGTGGGCGCGGTTCATCAGGCCCTTGGCCGAGACGCAGGAGAGCATCCAGGTGAGCTCGGGGATTTCGCGAATGTCGGACTGGCGGTAAAAAATGGCGTTGTCGGTATCCAGCCCCAGCGCCAGCCAGGTGGCGGCGATTTCCAGCCGCGACTGCTGCACGCGCCTGGGGTCCTGACACTTGATCAGGGCATGGTAGTCGGCGAGGAAGTAGAACGACTGCACGCTGGGGTCCTGGCTTGCCTCGATGGCGGGCTTGATGGCGCCCACGTAGTTGCCCAGGTGCGGCGTGCCGGTGGTGGTGATGCCGGTCAGCACGCGGGTTTTCGGTGAATCGGTCATGGTTACGCACTTATTGTCAACGAAGTCAGGCGGCTATTATCACACAGTTAACCGTAAACCTTGAGCCGAGCCGGGGACAGGTCTGCACGGGGCGCTGTAAATCCATCCCTGGACGCTACCTACGCCATCCTTGGCGTAGAACCCCTTTGCGACCTGTCCCGGCTCTGCCATACGCTGCGGTACTCCTGCCCGGCGGCGGTCAGTGCCAGTAAAGTTTATCCCCCCTAGGGGGCGTTAACAATTAGGCCAGCCATATGGCGGCTGACACGAGGCAGAGGAGTGACTGGTAGTTTCTTGCCAGTCGCTCATAGCGTGTAGATAACCGCCGGAACTTCTTGATTTTCT
>NZ_JASSZF010000025.1:0-45496 GCF_031935715.1 Halomonas garicola
GGTGATTTGTCACCCACCCAGGCAAGCGCCCACATGAATTACCTGATCAACTTGTTAAAGAGCGTCTCGCTAACACCACTCGCCGGCGATGACCTGCCGCGGCGGCTGCGAGGAAGGCGTATTTTACACGCCTTGAAGCGCTTGTCAACGGCTTGAATTAAACCGCGTAACTGACTGACAAACAAGGCCTTTTTTGGGCCCTATCACCGCCGGTGACGCTTGGCGTCGCCGGCAGCGGATGCGTACTGTACGGCCTGAGGAGAGCTTACGCAAGGGGGTGCCAAAAAGAAATCAAAAAGCCGCCATCGGCGAGGCGCGAAAAAGCATATCGGCTTGGGGAGCGCTTGCGAGTAAACTGGGCCCACCGTTATTCATACACTGCGCTAGCTTAACCCAGGCTACCGCTTGCCTGCCTTACTTAGGGAGCCCCTTGATGAACCCGCACCTGCTTTCCATTGACTCGCTGGACCGCGGCCGCGTCGACCATCTGCTGCAGGTGGCCGGCCGCATGGAGCCCATCGCCAGCCGCCGCCAGGTCACCCGGATACTGGAAGGGGCGGTGCTGGGCAACCTCTTTTTCGAGGCCAGCACCCGCACCCGCGTCAGCTTCAACGCCGCGTTCTGCCGCCTGGGCGGCAGCGTCTGCGACACCACCGGCTTTACCTTCTCGTCCATGGCCAAGGGCGAGTCGCTGTACGACACCAGTCGGGTCATGAGCGGCTACTGCGACGCTATCGTGATGCGCCACCCCGAGCAGGGCTCGGTGGCCGAGTTTGCCAACGCCACCAACGTGCCCGTAGTCAACGGCGGCGACGGGCCGGGGGAGCACCCCAGCCAGGCGCTTCTCGATCTTTACACCATCGACAAGGAGTTTACCCGGCGGGGGAAATCGCTTTCGGGCGCGCATATCCTACTCACCGGGGACCTGCTCCACGGCCGCACGGTGCATTCGCTGATCAAGCTTTTGTCGCTGTACCCGCCGATGCGTATCACCCTGGTCGCCCCGCCCGGGCTTGCCATGCCCCCGGCACTAGTGGAACTGGTGGCCTCCCGCGGGCATCAGGTGGAGCAGCGCGACAGCCTGGCCAGCGACTTTGGCGACCTGGACGTGGTGTACACCACGCGCATTCAAAAGGAGCGTTTTACCAGCGAGCTGAGCGAGGCCTTCGACGGCGTGTCCGCCGACTTCGTGGTCAACAAGGGCTTCATGGATCAGCGCTGCACCGCGGATACTATCGTCATGCACCCGCTGCCTCGGGACAGCCGCCCCGATGCCAACGACCTGGACGTGGACCTGAACGGCGACCCCAGGCTTGCCATTTTTCGCCAGACCGACAACGGCATCCCCATGCGCATGGCAATTTTTGCCACGCTGCTGCAGGTAGAAGACTTGATTGAAAAGGACATGCGCCCGGTGCGCTGGTTTGTGCCCGAGCGGCTGGGCACCCGGGACGACTGAACCGCCTGGGGCGAGGGTTAGTCGGACACGCGCCCGCCGGGCAACCCTTCCCGGTGGGCAAACCAGCCTTCCAGAATCAGCACGGCGGCAATGCCATCGACGCTGTCGTGACGATAGTCGCCCTTGTGGCCGGCCTCCCGGGCAATCTGCTTGGCCTCCCGGGTTGAGCCGCGCTCGTCCACCATCCGGCAGGGCTTGCCGTAGCGGCCGTGAAGCCGGTTGCCAAACTTGCGCGCGCGTGCGCTCATCTCGGACTCGCTGCCGTCCATGTGCAGCGGTAGGCCAACCACCAGAAGGTCGGGCTGCCATTCGTCCAGCAGACGGGATACCCGGTTCCAGTCGGGAATCCCGTCCCGGGCGACAAGCGGCTCAAGCTCCCGGGCGCTTTGCAGCATTTCGTTGCCGACCGCTACGCCAATCCGCCGGGCGCCAAAATCAAACGCCAGCACCAGCCGCTGGCCTTCAGCGGCCATCAGGCGTGCCCGGCATCGGGGGTCATCAGGTTAAGATCGACGCCGAGGATGCCGGCGGCGGCGCCCAGGCGTTCGGCCGGCGGCGTTTCGAACAGCACGCTGGACTCCCCCTCGACGATCAGCCAGGCATTATCCTTGATCTCGTCTTCCAGCTGGCCCACGTCCCAGCCGGAGCAGCCCAGGCAGACAATGAAGCGCTCGGGGCCTTCGTTATTGGCCAGCGCCTGCAGCATGTCCATGGAGGTCGTCAGCGCCAGCTCGTCGGTCACCTGAACGCTCGAGTCCCAGTCATCGCTTTTGCCGCGGTGAAGGATGAAACCGCGGTCCTTGTGCATGGGGCCGCCGTAGTACACCGGCGCGCTGCGATGCAGGCTCTGGCCGCCGCCCAGCTCCAGCTGCTCGAACAGCGCGTCGAGGGTGATATCCAGCGGCCGGTTGGCGATGACCCCCATGCTGCCGTTGTCGTCGTGGTCGCAGAGATACACCAGACTGCCGGCGAAGTGGGACTCGTCCATATGCGGCATGGCCAACAGGAAATGATTCTTCAGGCTTTGCATGGATCTCCTAGTGCCGCCGGGGGCGCCGGCGGCTAAACGTTTGTCGATGACCGGGCGGTGGTCTCAGCGCATCGCGTCCAGACGCCGGGCTACCGCATCCAGCAGCTGATCGGCGATGCGGGTGCCGCGCTGATTGTCGATTTCGCGCACGCAGGTGGGGCTGGTGACGTTGATTTCGGTGATGTAGTCGCCGATGACGTCGAGGCCGACAAACAGCAGCCCCAGCTTTTTAATCGCGGGCTTGACCTGATCGACCAGCCAGCGGTCGCGGTCGGTCAGCTCACGGCTTTCGCCGCGCCCGCCGGCGGCCAGGTTGCCCCGGGTTTCCCCCGCCAGAGGCAGGCGCGCCAGGCCGTAGGGCACCGGCTCGCCGTCGATCAATAGAATGCGCGTGTCGCCGTCCTTGATCGCAGACAGGTAACGCTGGGCCATGACCTGGCGCGTGCCGTCCAGGGTCAGCTGCTCGATCACCGAGCCCAGATTACGGCCGTCCGGCGCGATGTGGAAAATCCCGCTGCCGCCCATGCCGTCGAGCGGCTTGAAGATGACGTCGCCGTGCTCGGCGTGAAACGCCCGCAGGACGTTGTCCCGGGCGGAAACCAGCGTCGGCGCGCAGCACTGGGGAAACTGCTGGGCAAACAGCTTCTCGTTGCAGGTCAAAATCGCCTGGGTGGGATTGACGATCAGCACGCCTTCGCGCTCGGCAAAGCCCAGCAAATGCACCGCGTGGGTGAAGTCGGCGTCGACCGGGGGATCCTTGCGCATGAAAATGACGTCGAGCTCGGCCAGCGGCCGGGAATCGGCTTCGCCCAGATCAAACCAGTGGTCGGGGTCGCGATGCACCGTCAGCGGCCGCATCCGCGCGTAGGCCTGCCCGGCGTTGAGAAACAGGTCTTCCTGCTCCATGTAGTGCAGCTGATAACCACGGTCCTGGGCGGCCCACAGAATGGCCATGGTGGTATCTTTCTTGTAGGCAACGTCGATGATGGGATCCATCACCACACCCAGATGCAGGTTTGACTGGCTCATCGCAACAACCATTCGGGATAGAGCGCGCCGGGCCGGCGCGCCCGTGGGTAAATGACAGGCCTGCAGTATGCCTGACGCCGCGCGCGGCACCAAGCGGCGGCCGGATCAGTCCAGCGCGCCGGGCACCAGACGCACGGCATGGGGCTCAAGGGTGATCAGCTGGCGTTTGTACAGCCGCCCGATGGCCTGCTTGTAGGCGCTTTTGCTCACCCCCAGCCGCGCCTTGATGTCCGCCGCGGCGCTTTTATCGCCCAGCGGCAGATAGCCCCCGCTTTCGCGCAGCGCCTTGAGCACCCTGTCGCCGACCACGTCCAGCCGCGCGCTGCCCGGGGGCAGCAGGGAAATATCCACACGGCCGTCGTCCCGGCGCTGCTTGACGAAGCCGGGCAGCGTTTGACCCCGGCGCAGGGGCTGGCTGACGTCGTCGGCGTAGATCAGGCCCCAGTAGCGGTGGTTGACCACCACCTTCATCCCCAGGTCGGTGCGCTCGGCCACCACCAGGGTCACCGCCTCGCCGCTCTGAAGCGCCCAGGCGTCGTCGCTCAGAAAGCGCTCGAGGCGCATGGACGCCACCGGCCGCCCCTGATCATCCTCATACAGCATGACCAGCACGCGCTTGCCCGGGTCAGGGCGGAACAGCTGCTCGCTAAACGGCAGCAGCACGTCCTTGGGCTGCCCCCAGCGCAAAAACGCGCCGACGTGGGTGACCGCCGTCACCGGCAGATACGCCACCTCGCCAATGCGGGCGGCGGTATCCGTCGCGCTATAAGCGGGGCCAGGAGTCTCGTTGGGCATAGCAAAAACGTCCTTCTCAAAGGTCGCCGAAGCGGTACTGCAACAGCGTAAGCGCGGCCACGGGGGCGGTTTCGGTACGCAGAATGCGCGGTCCAAGCGTCAGCGGGGCAAACTTCGCCGCCTCTGCCGCCGCGACGTCCTCGGCCGAAAGCCCGCCCTCGGGGCCGATCAGCAGCGCCGCCGTCGCGGGGGCAACAGCGGCCTCAAGCGCGCTGTCCGTTGCCGGGTGCAGCATCAGCCGCAGCGGCTCGTCGCGCGCCTTAAGCCAGTCGCCCAGGCGCTGGGGCGGGTGTACCGGCGGCAGCGTCGCCCGCCCGCACTGCTCGCAGGCGCTGGCGGCCACGGCCTGCCAGTGGGCGAGCTTTTTGGCTTCGCGCTCGCCCTTCAGGCGCACGTCGCCCCGGGGGGTATAAAGCGGGGTAATCGCCGCGACGCCAAGCTCGACGGCTTTCTGGATCGCGTAGTCCATGCGGTCGCCCTTGGAGATCGCCTGGCCCAGATGCACGGCCAGCGGCGACTCGCCCGCCCCCGGCCACACGGCCTCCACGCGCACCCGGGCCTGCTTGCGCGTAACCTCGATCAGCCGCACGCCGGCTTCCACCCCCGCACCGTCGAACAGCACCAGCGGCGCATCCAGGCCCAGGCGCAGCACCCGGGTCAGATGGCGCGCCGGGCCCTCGGGCAGCGTGACGTCAGCCCCGGGCTCAAGCACCGCCGGCACGTAAAGGCGCGGCATCCGGCCGTTGGCGGCGTACCAGTCGGCAGCCTGCACGGCCTACTCGGCGCTTTGTGCCTGGGCCTCGCGCTGCTTGCGCTGGGCGTACATGGCGTCAAAGTTGACCGGGGCAAGCATCAGCGGAGGGAACCCGCCGCGATTGACGAGGTTGTCCACGCACTCACGAGCATAGGGGAAGAGAAGGTTGGGGCAAAAGGCGCCCAGGGTCTGGTCCAGCTGCTCGCCTTCAATGCCGGCAATGCGGAACAGCCCGGCCTGCTCGATCTCGGCCAGAAACGAGGTGGTGCCGGTTTCGCTGTCGTTGACCTGGGCGGTCACCTTGATGGTGACCTCGTACTGGTCGTCGGCAGTCTGCGCGCTGGTGGTATTCAGGTCCAGATTGACCTTGGGCTTGAACGGCTGCTTGAACACCTCGGGCGAGTTGGGCGCCTCGAAGGAAATGTCCTTGACGTAAATGCGCTGCAGCGAAAACGTAAGCTTCTGCTTGTTGTCGTCCGCCGCGCCGGCCTGTTGGGGGTTGGTGTCTTCCGCCATGTGAAACTCCTGAAAGGGTCGTTCTACGAAGGTCGTGCCGGCCACGCCGGCGCCGATGCGCTTATTTTTTCACTACCGGGAGGCCGTCGGCCTGCCACTGCCCTATGCCGCCGTTGAGCTTCAACGCTCGCTCGAAGCCGGCCTTGGCAAGCTTGGCCTGAGCCACGCCCGAGCTCTGGCCGTGCTTGCAAACGATGATCACCGGCTTGTTCTTGGCCTTGCCCAGTTCGTTCATACGGTCATCCAGCTTGCTCTGGGGAATATGCTGGGCCCCGGCAATATGGCCGGCCTTGAATTCCTTGTCTTCGCGAATATCCAGCACTACGGCATCTTCGCGATTGATCAGCTGCGTGGCCTCGCTGGAGGTCACGCCGTTGCCGGCGGCGCGGCGCGTTTCGTAAAAAACCCAGGCCAGCAACACCAGTAAAAAGGCCCCCACCAGCAGCAAGTGGTTTTGGGAAAACTCCAGTAGCCGTTCGATTATCTCCGACATCGCGCGCTCAATCTCTAGGTCAATAGTGGGTCAACAAACAGTAAAAAAATCACCGCCGGCAGCGACCTTGCTGCCGACAAGCGCCCCAGTATACACACCCCGAAGCAACACGAGCAGGCCCCGCCATGACGACAGCGACCCCCCTGCGTTATGATGCGAACAACTTGCATCCGCCGCGACGTTGAGCCACGCCTGCGCTCGGCCTAATGACGAGAGGTCTTCATGGACACTACCCCCACGCCGCGCCCGGTGGCGCTGATCATCCTCGACGGCTACGGCCACAACCCGGACAGCCGGCACAACGCCATTGCCGGCGCGCACACGCCGAACATGGACCGCCTCTGGGCCGATCGCCCCCGGGCCTTCGTTCACACCGACGGCCACCACGTCGGGCTTCCCGACGGCCAGATGGGCAACTCCGAGGTCGGCCACATGAACCTCGGCGCCGGGCGCATCGTGTTTCAGGATTTTACCCGGATCACCCAGGCCGTGGAAAACGGCGACCTTGACCTCAACACGGCGCTGACCACCCCCATCGACGACGCCGTCGAGCACGGCCGGGCCGTTCACCTCATGGGGCTACTCTCTCCCGGCGGCGTGCACAGCCACGAAGACCACATCATCGCGCTTGCCGAGCTTGCCGCCCGCCGCGGCGCTCAGCGCATTTATCTTCACGCTTTCCTCGACGGCCGCGACATGCCGCCGCAAAGCGCCATGGCCTCGCTCGAGCGGGCCAACGCCCGGCTTTCCGAGCTGGTCGGCCCCGACAACGGCTTTATCGCCTCTGTCATCGGGCGCTTTTACGCGCTTGACCGCGACAACCGCTGGGAGCGCGTGGCCCAGGCCTACGAGCTGCTCACCGAGGGCAAGGCCGACTTTACCGCCATCGGCGCCGAAACCGCCCTGCGCGAGGCCTACGCCCGGGGCGAAACCGACGAGTTCGTCGCCGCCACCAGCATGCGGGTCCACGGCGCTCCGGTAGTGATCGAGGACGGCGACGCGGCGATCTTTGCCAACTTTCGCGCCGACCGCGCCCGGGAGCTCGCGCGAGCCTTTGCCGACCCCGACTTTGACGGCTTTGCGCGCACCTCGCGCCCGGTGCTCGCCGGCGAAGGCCTGGTGATGATGACCGAATACGCCGACGACATCCCCGCCCCGATCGCCTTCCCCCCGGACCACCTGGCCGACACCCTGGGCGAAGTGGTCTCCCGGCGCGGCCTCAGGCAGCTGCGCATCGCCGAGACGGAAAAATACCCCCACGTAACGTTTTTCTTCTCCGGCGGCCGCGAAGAGGAGTTCGACGGCGAAACCCGCATTCTAAAGCCCTCGCCCCAGGACGTGCGCACCTACGACGAAAAGCCGGAAATGAGCGCCTTTGAGGTCACCGACAGCCTGATCGGCGCCATCGACGACGACAGCTATGACCTGATCATCTGCAACTACGCCAACGGCGACATGGTGGGCCACACCGGCGACTACCAGGCCGCCGTCCAGGCCATCGAAACCGTCGACCGCTGCGTGGGTCGCGTGGTCGAGGCCATCGAGCGTGCCGGCGGCGCCTGCCTGGTCACCGCCGACCACGGCAACGCCGAGCAGATGGTGCACCCGGTCACCGGCGCGCCCCAGACCGCCCACACTACCTTCCCCGTGCCGCTGGTGTACGTAGGCAAGCGCCAGGGCGAGCTGGAAGACGGCCGGCTATGCGACCTGGCGCCGACCCTGCTGACCCTGATGAATCAGGAGATTCCCCCGGCGATGACCGGTAAATCGCTGATTCGGCTAAGCTGAGTGCCCTTTCGGCCGACCCGGCGGCGCTACGCCATCGGCGCGCTGGCGCTGCTGTTAGCGCTCGCCCTGCCGGCTCACGGGCGCCCCGACGAAGCCGCCGCCCGGGAAAAGCTCGACGCCCTGGGCGAGGAAATCCAGACGGCATCAAAGCGCCTTGGCGCGACCGGCGAGGCGCGCAGCGACGCCGAAGACAAGCTGCGCGAAGTAGAAGAAGCGCTTGCCGATATCCACGAACGGCTGGATGACGTCCAGGCCAAACGGCGCCGCCTGACCGAGGAAAACCGGGCGCTGAAAAAACGGCGTCAACGCCTGGAAACCACCCGCCAGGCCCAGGTGGAGGCGCTTGGCGAGCAGCTGGCCGCGCTATACCGCCTGGGCGACGCGCCGCAGCTAAAGCTGCTGCTCAACCAGGGCGACCCGGCCAAGGTTGACCGCATGCAGGCCTACCTCAACCGCCTGAGCCAGGCGAGAAAAAAGCGCCTCGCCGACATCGCCCGGCTGGACGAGGCGCTGAGCGAAAACGCCGCCGAGCTTGACCAGCGCCAACGGCGCCTGGAGGCGGTCAACGCCGACCTGAAAGAAGAAAGCGCGACCCTTGCCAAGCGCACCGCCAAACGCCGCGAGCTTCTGGCCGACATCGGCCGGCGCGAAGAAAGCCAGAGCCACCATCTGGCCAAGCTCAAGGGCGACCGCGAAGAGGCCGAAGCGCGCCTGCGCGAGATCCGCGAGCAGATGGCCAGGTTATCGAGCCCCACGCCCAGCACCCAGATGACCGAGACCCGGGGCGATCTCCCCTGGCCCGTTCAGGGCACGCTGCGTACGGGCTTCAAGCGCCGGGACGGCGTGCACCACAACGGCATCATCATCGGCGCGGCAGCCGGCAAGGAGGTCAAGGCCGTCCACGCCGGCCGGGTGGTATTCGCCGACTGGATGCGCGGCTTTGGCAACCTGCTGATCATCGACCACGGCGATCACATCATGACGCTTTACGCCCACCTTCAGCGGTTTGACCGACAGCCCGGCGCCCGGGTGGAAAGCGGCCAGACCATCGGCCGAGTGGGCAATACCGGCGGCCAGCCCCGGGCCGCGCTATACTTTGAAGTCCGCCGCAGCGGCAAGCCCATCGACCCCGGGCGTTGGATTGCACGTCGCTGAGGGGATAAGCTTGCGCCACTGACGTTTTTCCGGCGGCGCCCCGCCGCCTTTCGCCCTGCGGAGCCACCATGACGCCATTTGCCTTCCCGCTACTGCTCACTTCCCGGCGCTTTCTGGCCGCCGTGCTGCCTGCCGCCATGCTGGCCCTGCCGCCGGCAGCCGCCGCCACGCCGGAGGCGGATCCCGGGAGCGATGCGCTGCCGCTGGAAGACATCCAGACCTTTGCCGAAGTGTTCGAGCACATCAAGCGCGCCTACGTCAAAGACATCGACGATCGCACCCTGTTGCGCAACGCCATGCGCGGCATGCTCAACGAGCTGGATCCGCACTCCACCTACCTCGACGAAGAGCAGTACAAAAGCCTGCGCGAAACCACCGAGGGCGAATTTGGCGGTATCGGCATCGAAGTCGGCATGGAGGACGACCGGCTCACGGTGATCACGCCCATCGACGACACCCCGGCCTCCCGGGCGGGGCTTGAGTCCCGGGACGTGATCATGCGCATCGACGGCACCTCTACCGACGGCCTTTCCCTGCACGAGGCGGTTAATCTGATGCGCGGCGAACCCGATACCGAGCTCGAGATTACCGTGCTGCGCGAGGGCGAAGACAGCCCGCGCCAGCTCACCCTGACTCGGGAAAATATCCGCACGGAAAGCGTCAAGCACGAGCTGCTGGCGTCGGGCTACGGCTACCTGCGCATCAGCCAATTCCAAACGCGCACCGCCGAACAGGCGCTCCAGGCCATCGACGACATGCAGGAGCAAAGCGACGGCCGTACCCTGGACGGCCTGGTGCTGGACCTGCGCAACAACCCCGGCGGCGTGCTGCAAAGCGCGGTCGACGTCGCCGACCTGTTTCTCAATCACGGCCGGGTGGTGTACACCGAGGGCCGCCTGGACAATAGCGAGATGTCGTTCTCCGCCAACCCGAGCACGCCCGCCGGCGACGTCTCGCTGGTGGTGCTGATCAACGGCGGCAGCGCCTCGGCCGCGGAAATCGTCGCCGGCGCCCTTCAGGACCAGCGCCGCGGCGTGATCATGGGCACCGAAAGCTTCGGCAAGGGCTCAGTGCAACAGGTCATGCCGCTTGGCGAGAACGAAGGCCTCAAGCTCACCACCGCGCTTTACTACACGCCCAACGGCCGCTCGATCCAGGCCCAGGGCATCGAGCCCGACGTCAAGGTGGTGCGCGGGCGGCTGGAAATCGCCGACAGCACCTTCGAGCTGCGCGAAGCCGATCTCGAAGGCCACCTGGACGCCCCGGGCGGCGCCGGCGGAGCCGACGCCGCCAGCTCGTCGCGCCTGCGCGACGACTACCAGCTGAGCGAGGCGCTCAACCTGCTCAAGGCGCTCAACGTCGTCGACCGCCGGGGGCGCTAACGGCAGCTCGCGGGCAGGCGGCCACGCTCGCCGGTCGCCTGGCGCATGATTGTCCGCTTCAGCGGCACCAGCCGATCAAGGCTGCTCATGCCGACGTTGCGCGCCAGCAGCACGCCGGGGTGGCGCGTGTCGAACAGGGTCTTGAAGCCCTTCATCAGCTTAAGCATCGCGGCGTTATCCGCCCGGCGGCGGCGCTCGAAGCGCTTGAGCAGCCGGGCGTCTCCCCAGGGCGCGCCGCGCTTGAAGGCGGCGACCACCTCTTCGGCGAGCACGGCGGCGTCCATCAGCCCCAGGTTGACCCCCTGCCCCGCCAGCGGGTGGATGCTGTGCGCGGCGTCGCCCACCAGGGCAAAGTTGGGCGCCGTATAGCGCCGGGCATGGCGCTGCACCAGCGGCAGCCGATACGCCCTGTCGCAAACCTCGACCTCGCCCAGGCGATGCTCAAGCGCTGCCCCCAGCGTCTCGCCCAGCGCTTCGGGCGTCATCGCTTCAAGCTCCCGGGCCCGCTCGGGCGCCACCGACCAGACAATCGAGCAGTAGCGCTCGTCGCCCGCCACCGTCAGCGGCAAAAACGCCAGCGGCTGGCCGTTGACGAACGCCTGCCGCGCCGTTGCCCCGTGGGGGCGCTCGCAGCGCACCGTGGTGACCACCGCGTGCTGGTGCATGTCGTCTTCGACGACGTCGATTTCCGCCATGTCGCGCAGCGCCGAGCGCGCGCCGTCGGCGGCAATCACCAGCGGGGCGCCAAGCGTGCGCCCGTCGTCAAGCTTTAGCCAGCGCCCGGTCGCGGAGGTCTGCAGCGCGGCGACGCGCTTGCCGTAAAACGTCGTGACGCCGAGGTGGTCGAGCACCCGGGCGTTCAACGCCGCCGTGGTCAGGTTGTTTTCGACAATGTAGCCAAGCGCGGCCACGCCGGCCTCGTCGGCGCTGAAGGCGATTTCCCCGCTACCGTCGGCGTCCCAGACGCGCATGTGGCGATAGGGCGTCACCCGTCTCTGGGCCATCGCCGGCCAGGCGCCCAAGTGCTCCAGCAGCCGCACGGAGACCGGCGACAGCGCACTGACCCGAGGCGCCGGCGCCTCGCCGAGCGTATCCAGAATCAGAGGCCGGGGCTGCGCCTCGACCAGCCCGACGCGCATGCCGGCGTCCGCCAGCAGCGCACACAGCGCCGTTCCCACCATGCCGTTGCCCACGATCAAAGCATCGAACGTCGTCGCCGGCGGCCCGTTTGCCGTAGTTGTTTCCGTTGTCGTCACTTGCGTTGCCTCGTCATCAGGGCGCCCGCCTCCGGGCGCGGAGGAAAATCAGCGCTCAAGCCCCATGGCCCGGCGGGCCATATCGCGCCGCAGCGGCCCGGCCAGGTTGAGGCCGATGAGCCCTGCCGCCCGGGCCTGGGGCAGCAGCGGAAACCGCGCGCCAAACAGGCGGATCAGCCCGTCGCTGAAGCGCACCACGTCGCGCCGGTCCCGGGCGCGCTTACGATCAAAGGCGCCAAGGGTCGCCATGTCGCCTATCGCGGCCCCCGCCGCCAGGCTGTCGGTCAGGGTTTCCACCAGGTCCACCACCCCCCGCAGCGCCAGGTTGAAGCCCTGGCCGGCCACCGGGTGCAGCGCGTGGGCGGCGTTGCCCAGCACCGCAAGCCCCGGGCGCACGGTTTCTTCCGCGGTCACCAGGGACAGCGGGTAGACATAGCGCTTGCCCACCCGGGTAAAACGCCCGGCGCGGTCGCCGAACGCCCGCTGCAGCGCGGCGAGAAAGTCGCCGTCAGGCAGCGTCATGCGCGCCTTTTCCTCACCGGCCGGGTGCGTCCACACCAGCTCCATGGCGTTGCCCGGCAGCGGCAGCAGCGCCATCGGCCCCTCGGCGGTAAAGCGCTCGTAGGCCACGCCGCGGTGGGGCTCGCTTATCGCCACGTTGGCAATCAAAGCCGTTTGATCATAGTCCGCCGCGCGGCTGGGAATACCCAGCTGCTCCTTCAGCCCCGAGCGCCCGCCGTCGGCCAGCACCGTCAGCCCGGCAGTCAGCGTGCTGCCGTCCGACAGCGCCAGCCGGTGGCCCGCGGACGTCGGCGCTATGTGCTCCACCGTCGCCGGGCAGTGCCAGTCAAGCTCGATCCCGGCAAGCTTGTGATGCAGCACCCGCCCCATCCAGGCGTTGGGGATGACATGGCCCAGCGCCTCGACGCTGACGTCTTCGGCATCGAGTCGCGTCACCCCCAGCCGCCCGCGCTCGCTGATGTGGATACGGCGGATCGGCTCGGCCTCGCGCCGCATGGCCCGCCACACTCCCAGACGATGAAAGCGCTCCGCCGAGCCTTCGGCAATAGCGCTGGCCCGGGCATCGAAGCTGGGCTGCCACTCGGTTGGCTGCGGCGCGGCCGGCAGCGGCGCGGCCTCGATGATCGCCACCCTGAGGCCGTAGCGCTCGATCAGCGGGGCCAGCGCACAACCCAGGCTGGCCCCCACCAGGCCGCCGCCCACGATGACCATATCGTGGGTGAGCGGCTGCGCGGGTGTCTCCATAGCAGACTCCTAAACGGCTGTTTTATCTCTATATTTCCTGCCAAAGCGCACGACGGGAAGAAGGAAATTAGCCGTAACGTAAATTACGTAATTAAAATAACGTCAAAACCAAAACGGTTACTTATTGGCCATTAGCGCCTCAATATCCGCCATCTGCTTGGGCACGCCGGCGGTGAGCACCTCGTGGCCCTCAGCGGTGACCGCGACGTCGTCCTCGATGCGGATGCCCATTCCCCGGTAGGCCTCGGGAATATCCGCGTCGTCGGGAATATAAAGACCGGGCTCCACGGTGAGCACCATGCCGGCTGCAAGCGGCAGCGGCGTGCCGTCGGCCTGGCGGTAGTCGCCCACGTCGTGGACGTCGAGCCCCAGCCAGTGCGAGGTCGAATGCAGGTAAAAGCGCCGGTAGCTATCGTCAGCAATGCGCTCATCGACGCTTCCGTCAAGCAGCCCCAGCTCGATCAGCCCCGCAGTCATGTCGCGCACCACGCCCCGGTGGATGTCGATCAGCGTAGCACCGGGGCGAATCGCCGCCACGGCGTTTTCCTGGGCGGTGAGCACGGCCTGGTAGAGCCTGCGCTGGGCGGCGCTGAAGGTGCCGCTAACGGGAAAGGTGCGGGTAATATCGCCGGCGTAGAGGTCAAACTCGGCGCCGGCGTCGATCAGCACCAGATCGCCGTCATTGAGCGAGGCGCTGTTTTCCACGTAGTGCAAAACGCAGGCGTTGGCGCCGCCGCCGACAATGGTGCTGTAGGCCGGAGCGCTTCCGCCCTGCCAGACGAATTCGTGCTCCAGCTCGGCCTGGAGCTGGTATTCAAAAAGCCCCGGCCGGCTGGCGCGCATGGCGCGGCAGTGGGCCCGGGCGGATATCTCGGCGGCATGACGCATCAGGTCAAGCTCCTGGGCCGTCTTGACCTGGCGCATGGCGTGAATCAGCGGGCTGACGTCGTGAAAGCCGCTCACCGGCGCGACGCCCCGGCGGCGGCCGGCGGCGGCCTCGGCGTAGGCCTGCTCGGCCAGCGCCATGGCCTCGGGGTCCTCAAAGGGCAGGTAAAGCTGCTCGCGGCCGGACAGCAGCGCGTCGAGCTGTTCGTCGCGCTCGGCGTTTTCGAACGCCTCGTCCACCCCGTGCTCGGCGACCATGCCGGCTGCGCCCAGCCGCCGCCCCGTCCAGGCCTCAAGCGTCGGGTCGCGGTCCTGGCAGAACACCACCGCCTCGCCGGCGTCGCGGCCGGGCAGCAACAGCAGCAGCGCGTCGGGCTCGACGATGCCGGTGAGATAGTAAAAGTCGCTGTTCTGGCGAAAGGCGAACTCGCTGTCCCGGGAGCGGGTGACAAGGCCCGCGCCGGGCACCAGCACGGCCGCATTAGCGGGCAGCTCAGCCATCAGCGCGGCGCAGCGCGCGGCGTAGACATCGGGGGAAATCGCCGCCGGGCGCGGCATGGACTCGGGTAGCATGAAGACTCCTGGTTGGTGAGGGGAAGGTGTTCGAGCGAAAGGCGCTAGTGCAGCGTCGCGTCGCTTTGCTCCACCTGGGGCTGGCCGGGATGCTGCTCGGTATACAGCATCATGGCGGCCATCCGCGCGTGTTCGGTGAGCGCGAAAAGGTCGTTTTCGTTTTCCGGGCTGTCGTCGATAGCGGTTTCCATCTGGGTAAGCGCCGGCAGGTCGTCGAGCGCCTCGCGCAGGGCGGCAGACCACTGCTTGCGCAGGGCGTCATCGACGGTTTCATCGAGCGCTTCGATAAAGCCAAGCGTCCATTCCTGCAGGCCCTGGGCCTGCTCGGCCAGGGAAAACAGCTCGTCGGGCAGCAGCGGCTCGTAGTTCATTTCGCTGGCGCCCAGGGCCTCGACGGTCTGTCGGCGCCAGCCCAACAGCCGCTCGGCGCTGGCCGCGTCCCGGGGCTGCTCGATCCCCAGGCTCGAGCACACCTCGTCCAGCCAGGCCTCGGCGCTAACGTCCTTGAGCGCCAGCAGCGCACACAGCCGGCCGTCGAGAAAAGCCGGCGACTGCATGCTGCCATGCAGCAGAAACACGTCGGCAATAGCGGAAAAATCCTGGCGTTCGTCGATCAGGGACATAAAAAAGCGATCCGTTGAAACAGAAGTTGAAACAGAAGTTGAAACAGAGTAAGAAAAGGCGACACGGCAAGCGCGATGGTCAGGGTTGCGCGTTGACCCCGGCGCGCAGGCTCTCTTATAGTTAAGCGGCTTGTAGCGTCCGGCACCGGCTCGCGCCGGCCCGGACCAAGCCTCGCTTTACTTGCCCATACGGGCATGTTAACGCATAGATCCCTCGATGGCCTGCGCTGGAGCAACGGATGAGTGACGCCAAGCGTCCAACCACAGAAATCACCCTGCTGGGGCGGTATTACACCATCGCCTGCGACCCGGGGACAGAAGACAAGCTGGAACGCGCCGCGCGCTATCTGGACCGCGCCATGCACGGCATCCAGTCGCAAAGCGCTGCCCTGAGCAACGACCGGGTCACGGTCATGGCCGCGCTCAACATTACCCACGAGCTGCTTGAAACCCTGGACGAGCAGCGCGACCGCGAGGCCGAGCTTACCCGCCTGGGCGAGCGCCTGGACGAGGCGCTGAAAAAAGACCGGGAATGATCCCCCGGCTCTCCATAGCAAAGCGACATTATGGCTGGATATGCCCACGGGATCCGGGGACAGGTCGTAAAGGGGGTTCTACGCCAGGGATGGCGTAGGTAGCGTCCAGGGATGGATTCACAGCGCCCCCTTGTAGGCCTGTCGCCGGATCCGATTAAAAGCCCCGATCAACGATGATCGCCTGCTCGCTTGAGCCCCGCTCTTTGGCCTGAGGGCGGGCCTCTGGTAAGATGGAGGCGTTCTCTGGGGTGTGCGCCAGTCGTTATAGTCCCTCGAGCCTATGCGTAATACCCAGGGAGGCCAAAAGCTAGCCGAGCCCGTGTGCATGTCCGTGCGACGGAAAGCCTGACGGCTCGGCTGCGGCCACCCACCTGAACCTCAAGGTTCAGGGCCAGAACGACAGCGGCACTCTGGAGAACCCTTTTTAACAAGCCTTTTTTGGCACGCTTTGTTTGAAAAGCCCTTTTCTTCCCGTTAACCACCTTCAGACCATGCCGACAGCGCCGCCTGCCCAGGCGAAAAACACCCTGCGCCGAGAGCTGAGACGCCGCCGCCGGGCCCTCACCGCCCGCGAACAGCGCGCTGCCGCTTCTGCCCTGTGTCGCCGGCTGAAAACCCTGCCCGAACTGCTCCGCGCCCGCCGCGTTAGCCTGTACCTGCCCGTGGGCGGCGAAATCGACCCATTACCCCTGCTCCCCTGGCTATACCGTCGCGGGGTCAACGTCTATCTGCCCGTGCTGCGCCCGTTCTCCGCCAACTCGCTGTGGTTCGTGGCCTACCGGCCGGGCACGCCCATGGTGAAAAACCGCTTCGGCATCCGCGAACCCGCCATCGCCTTTGGCGCCCGCCGCGCCAATCGCCTGCCGGCCTGGGCGCTGGATACCCTGATCGTCCCGCTGGTGGGCTTCGATACCGACGCCAACCGCATGGGCATGGGCGGCGGCTTTTACGACCGCACGCTCGCCTTCATGCGCCACCGGCGCCCGGCGCCGGCGCTGATCGGCGTCGCCCACGCCTGCCAGCAGGCCGAAGCGCTTCCCGTGGAGCCCTGGGACATCCCGCTGACCGCCATCGCCACCGACACCGCCGTGGTGCGACCGCGCAAACGCGTGAGACGGTAACTTGCCCTTCCACAATTTCACAGCGGCTCAGCACCCGATTCCCTCAGCTTATCGGGCCTCTCTTGACCTTCAACAGGCCCTTTTCGACCCCAAATGCCTCGTCAAAAACCCAAATTGAAATTTTTTCTGGAAATCGTTAATGTCCCGCTAGTTTACTTTTGGTGTATTCTTGTGGTGTAAGTAAACCGAAAGAGGGTGCACCATGCTCGGACAACGTATTCGACAGGCCCGCCTTGCCGCTGACCTGACGCTTGAAGCGTTGGGCAACGAGCTGGGTGTGACCAAGGCAGCCATACAAAAATATGAGCGAGGTTCATCGACTCCGGACTCCTCGAAACTGCTCGCCCTTGCCAAGACATGTGGTATTCGCACAGAGTATTTTTTCCGTCAGTCCACGGTAGAGCTATCGGGGATTGAGTTCCGCAAGAACGTTGATTTTGGCAAGCGGCGTTCAGAAGCTGCAAGGATTCGCATTGCGGAGATGGCTGAAAAGCGTGTCGAAATTCTCGACGCGTTTCCTGAATCGCCCATCCCCGACTTCGCAGTGCCTGATGGCATACCCGAGCGCATAGAAGCACTGGAAGACATCGAGGCAATGGCAGAGCGTGTGCGTCGTGCCTGGCATTTGGGGATGAACCCCATTGCTGACCTGACGGCTGAGCTGGAATCCTTCGGCTTGCTAGTCATGGCGATTGACGTCGAACATCCGGGATTTTCGGGTATGACGGCTACCGCACTGGCCGCCGACAAGTCATACCATGTCATTGCTGTGTCATCTCGCTGGCCCGGAGATCGCCAGCGGTTCACGCTGGCCCACGAACTAGCCCATATCGTTTTGGCTGGCCGTCTGGCTAACGGAGTAGATGAGGAAAAGGCCTGCGACCGCTTCGCGGGGGCTTTCCTGGCCCCTAAAGAAGCAGTAATCAAGGAGCTCGGGGCGCAGCGCAAACGCCTTGAGCCGCTTGAGCTATACCGTCTTAAGCATGAATACGGGCTTTCCATGATGGGCTGGCTGATACGGGCTTTTCAGTGTGGTGTGATTGGCGAAGATACACGGCTTCGGACAATGAAGGCTTTTTCCCGGCGCGGATGGCGAACCCGGGAACCCTGGGATGCGTTACCAGCGGAAACACCCCGTCAGTTTGAACAGCTGGTATATCGGGCGTTGGCCGAGGACCACATTACAGAGACAAAAGCAGCGGGGCTACTGGACATCTCACGCATGCGCTTTTACCAGGAGCGTTTTATGGAGCCGGTAGATGCTGCTGCTCATCAGTGACGCCAACGTCATCATTGATCTCGATGCGGGAAATATTCTCCCCACCCTTTTCAGGCTCCCTTACCGTTTCGCCATGCCCGACATCCTTTACTTCGACGAGATTGAGGAGGGGAGTCCGGGTTTGACTGACCTGGGTCTAAAGATACTCACGGTAGAATCGAAATACGTCGAATATGCTAGCGAGCTGGGGATAATGTATGGCGACGAACCCGGGTTCTACGACCGCTTGGCTCTGGCGTTGGCCAAGCAGGAGGCCTGCCCACTGGTCACGGGCGATCTAAGGCTACGAGCCGTAGCCAGCAAGGAGGGAGCCGAGATCAGAGGGACACTTTGGGTGCTAACCGAGATGATTGAGTGTGGTTTTTTGACCAAAGAAGAAACCCGCGGCGCAGTGGAGCGAATGAAAAACAAAAAGCGCCGGCTGCCCTGGGACGATGTAGAAAAGCATATCGATAAAGCGACGTACAGCGCCAAATAAAGCCACTGGCCTTAACCGTTTGCCATTCATGCTGAGTGTCCGCCCGGTTTCATTAACCATCGCCGCTTAGCCGAGCGGAGCTTCTCGGGAACAACTCGATGAGGTTAAAAACCCACCTAGCCCCCGGCTAACGCCTGGGCGTAGCCCGTGACGAGAACGCCCAGGGCAAATACGAGGGTGAGGGCCGTGATCATGTCCGGCTTTTTACGACGCATACCGCTTCTCCCAAAAGACACAAGCGCCCGAGAAACTCCCGCTCGGGCGGTACAGCGTCGGGAACTAAAAACGCCGCATCAGCGTTTTTAGTGACGCTTTTCATTATCAACTCGAGACTATAAGGCGCGACGCCGTCCCTTGACAACAGGGCAGGCGGCCTTCCCCCGCCCCGTTTCCGACAAAAGGAGCAAAGCCGCTCAGGCCATGAACAGCCGGTAAGCCGGATTATCGCTTTCCTCCCAGTAGCGATAGCCGATGGCATCCAGGTGCTCTTCCACGTGGTCGCTGTCGCCGTTGGGCACCTGGATGCCCACCAGCACCCGGCCGTAGGCGGCGCCGTGGTTTCGGTAGTGGAACAGCGAAATGTTCCAGTCGTGGGGCAGCTGGGTCAGGAAGTTCATCAGCGCACCCGGGCGTTCGGGAAACTCAAAGCGATACAGCGCCTCGGCCACGTTGGCGCTGGGGCGCCCGCCGCTCAGATGGCGGATATGCACCTTGGCCAGCTCGTTGTCGGTCAGGTCCTCTACCTGGTAGCCGGCCTCCCGCAGCTTGTCGATCACCGCCTGGCGGTCGCCGCCGCCGGGCTTGACCTGCACGCCGACAAAGATGTGCGCGTTGCTGTCGTCGGCGTAGCGGTAGCTGAACTCGGTCACCATGCGCTTGCCCAGGGTGCGGCAGAACTTCTTGAAGCTGCCGGGCTTTTCGGCAATGGTCACCGCCAGGATGGCCTCGCGCTGCTCGCCAAGAGAAGTGCGCTCGGCGATGTGCTGGAGGCGGTCAAAGTTGGTGTTGGCGCCGGAGTTGATGCACATCAGCGTCTCGCCCTCGGCGCCGGTCTGCTGGATATACTTTTTCAGCCCGGCAAGCGACAGCGCCCCGGAGGTTTCGGAGACTGCCCGGGTATCCTCGAAGATATCCTTCACCGCGGCGCACATTTCATCGGCGGTGACGGTAATCACCTCGTCCACCAGCCCCTGCATCAGCTTGAACGGCACTTCGCCGGTGCACGCCACGGCCACGCCCTCGGCAAATACGCCGACCTGGTCCAGCGTCACCCGCTCGCCGGCGGCGAGCGCCGCCTTGAGGCTGGCGCTGTCTTCGGACTCCACGCCGATCACCTTGATGTCCGGGCGCAGGTACTTGACGTAGGCCGCCACGCCGGCGATCAGCCCGCCGCCGCCCACGGGCACAAAGATCGCGTCCAGCGGCCCGCTGTGCTGGCGCAGCATTTCCACCGCCACGGTGCCCTGGCCGGCGATGACGTCGATGTCGTCGAAGGGGGGAATATAGGTGTAGCCGTGCTCCTCCACCAGCGTCTGGGCGTGCTCCGCTGCTTCGCTGAAGGCGTCGCCCCTGAGCACTACCCTGGCACCCCGGGCGCGCACCGCGGCGACCTTGATTTCCGGGGTGATGCGCGGCATCACAATGGTCGCCTTCACGCCCATTTGCTTCGCCGCCATGGCCAACCCCTGGGCATGGTTACCCGCCGAGGCGGCGATCACGCCCTTGGCCTTCTGCTCGTCGTCAAGCTGCGCCATCTTGTTGTAGGCGCCGCGAATCTTGAAGGAATACACCGGCTGCAGATCTTCCCGCTTAATCAGAATGGTGTTGTTGAAGCGGCGTGAAAGAAACGGGGCGGGGGAAATCGGGGTCTCGCAGGCGGCGTCGTAAACACGGGCCTGGAGGATCTTCTTCACGGTAGCTTCGAGCATTCTGGTATCTCACGGGAAAGGGCCGCACGCCGGCGGATGAAAAGAGGATGACTCGCTTGTCGTACAAAAAGCAGGCAACCCGCTATTGTTAGCAGATCGACACCCGGCGCGTCCAGACATTGGTATAAGCGTGGAGCCACGAGCGCCTTGCCAGGCATTGCGCTAATCCAGGACAATAACGGGTTCTCCTTTTCTCCTGAGGCGCCTGCATGCTTGCCGAACTCTTCGCGGTGATGGCCCCGGTACTCGCCGGGGCGGGTCTGGGCTTTTTCTGGGTGCGCCTGGGGCAGCCCTATCCGGTCGAGTTCGTCACCCGCCTGGTCTTCAATATCGGGACGCCGGCGCTGGTCATCGCCTCGCTTTCCAGCGCCGAGATCGAGGCCGGCAGCTTTGGCCGCACCATGCTCGCCACGGCGCTGGTGATCTGCACCATGGCGGCGATGACCTGGCCGCTGGCACGCCTGCTGCGCCAGGACTGGCGGGTGCTGCTGGCGCCGGCCATGTACCCCAACACCGGCAACATGGGCCTGCCGGTGGTGCTCTATGCCTTCGGCAGCGCCGGCTTCGCCTACGGCATCACGGTGATGGTCACCGTCTCGCTGTTCCAGTTCACCCTGGGCTCGGTGATGGCCAGCAACGGCGGCAACCCGCTGCGCACCCTGGTGCGCACGCCAACCGTCTACGCCATCCTGCTGTCGCTGGTCCTGCTGCTTACCGACACCGCCCTGCCCTTGTGGCTCGCCAATAGCGTCGAGCTGATCTCGGGGTTTACCGTGCCGCTGATGCTGATCACCCTGGGCGTGTCGCTGGCCAGCATTCAGGTCAAAAGCCTGCGATCCGGCATCGGCTTCAGCCTGCTGCGCATCCCGGTGGCTGCGGCGCTGGCCTGGAGCATCGGCGCCCTGCTCGGCTTACCGCCGCTGGCCCACAGCATTGTGGTGCTGCAAATGAGCATGCCGGTGGCGGTGTTCAACTACCTGTTCGCCCAGAAGGCACGCCGCGAGCCGGAGTATGTCGCCAGCCTGGTGTTCTGCTCGACCCTGCTCTCGCTTCTCTATCTGCCGCTGCTGCTGGCCTGGCTGATGTAGGCCCACCCAGCATCTGGAGGAGACACGATATGCCCACCATGCGACGCAGGCTGACTATGCTACGCAGGCTAACCATCACCCTGTTGCTGAGCGGCCTGACCCTCGGCGCTCAGGCCCAGGCAGCCGAGACCCTGATCGAGCGCCTGGAGAGCGATCATCACACCCTGCGTCTGGAACGCATCGCCTCGGGCCTCGAGCACCCCTGGTCGCTGGTCTTTCTGCCCGGCGGCGACCTGCTGGTCAGCGAGCGCCCGGGACACCTGGCACGCATCGACCAGACGGGGCAGATTACCCGCCTGGACGGCGTTCCCGAGGTGAGCACCCGCGGCCAGGATGGCGGCGACAACTATGGCTGGCCGGTGGTCAGCCGCGGCAACGACTACGCCACCAATCAGCCCATCGGTCGTGACAGCGCGCCGGGCATGCGTGATCCGCTGCATGACTTCGACGGGCGCTTCGCCCCCTCGGGGCTGGCCGAGGTCACCGGCGACACCTTCTCCGCCTGGCAGGGTCACTTTCTGGCCGGCGGCCTGGCCAGCGAGCGCCTGGTCCGCTTGGCCCTGGAAGGTGATGACGTGGTGGAACATGAAATGGTGCTGGAGGGCGAGATCGGACGCATCCGGGACGTCCGTCAGGGTCCCGCCGGCGCCATCTATCTGCTTAAGGACGCCGCCGATGGAGCACTCTACCGACTGACGCCGGCGCTTCAGCCATAAGCCCATATCGGCAGCGCGGCATCGCGGCGCTATACTGTGCGCTTCACATCCGATGATTTTTCGACCCAGAGGCTTTATGACCCAGGACGCACTCAAGGCCGCCGTGGCCGACGCCGCCATCAAGGAAATCGAACCCTGGCTGGACAAGAACACCGTGCTTGGCATCGGTACCGGCTCCACCGTCAACCTTTTCATCGACCGGCTCCGGCCGCTGCGCGACAGCTTTCAGGGCGCGGTGGCAAGCTCCGAGGCCAGCGCCGAACGCTTGAAAGCGCTGGGCATCGATGTGCTGGATCTCAACAGCGCCGGCACCCTGCCGTTCTACATCGACGGCGCCGACGAAGTGAACGCTCACCTGCAGATGATCAAGGGCGGCGGCGCGGCCCTTACCCGGGAAAAAATCGTCGCCGCCTGCGCCACGCGCTTTATCTGCATCGCCGACGCGTCCAAGTACGTCGCCCAGCTGGGAGACTTTCCGCTGCCCGTCGAGGTCATCCCCATGGCGCGCTCCCACGTCGGCCGGGAGCTGGTCAAACTGGGCGCCGAGCCGGTCTACCGCCAGGGCGTCACCACGGATAACGGCAACCAGATCATCGACTGCTACGACTTCATGATCGACGACCCAATCGAAATGGAAGCCCGGCTCAACGCCATCGCAGGCGTGGTCACCAACGGCCTCTTCGCCGCCCGGGGCGCCGACGTGCTGCTTCTGGGCAAGGGCACCGGCGTTGAGCGTACGGCGCGGAGTTAAAGGCTCAGGTGGAGCTTTCCAGCTTCCTCAGGTTGGCGATGCGGCTGGCATACAGGCCAACTTTCGGGTGCCCGGGATACTCTTCCTTCAACGCGTCCAGCGCGTCGCTTGCCACTTGCAAGGCGGCGCTGAACTCCGGCCCCGTCCCCGCCTTGGCCGCCACGGCGGCACGCTTGATACGGCCTTCCACCGCCTTGGGCGTCATGGCAACTAACCTCCCCTTTGATGGATGGGAGTCAGCAGCCGGCCAAGGCCGTCGAGCGTGCGCTCCAGCGCCCCGCGCTGCTCGGCTACCACGGCCTTGCCGGCGCGACCTCTTGCCCGGGTCCTGGGCGGGTCATCAAACGCACCAACCAGCGCTTCCGCCAGGGCGTCAGCGTCGGCCACGGTGGCCAGCGCCCCGGCGGCTTTCAGCGGCTCGGCCACGTCATCGAAGTTGTCAAGCGAGGGGCCGGTGAGCACCGGCCGCCCGAGGCTTGCCGGCTCGACCACGTTCTGCCCGCCCAATGGCACCAGGCTGCCGCCGACAAAGGCCAGGTCGCCGGCGGCGTAGAGCGCGCCGAGCTCGCCCAGGGTATCGCCCAGGTACACCGCCGTCTCCCGGGTGACCGATTCGCCCCGGCTGCGCCGAGCTAGCGCAAAGCCGCCGGCGCGGCAGTCGTCGGCCACGGCGTCGAAGCGCTGGGGGTGGCGGGGCACCAGCACCAGCAGCGCGTCGGGGTAGCGCGTGCGCAGGGTTTTGTGCGCTTCCAGCAGCGCGGCTTCCTCGCCGTCCCGGGTGGAGCCGGCCACCCATATCGGCCGCTCGCCGCCATCTTTTTCGAGCTCGGTGCGTAAGCGCTCACCTACCTCAAGAGTCTGTTTCTCAGGGGCTACTTCGAACTTGAGCGAGCCGACGACGTCGGTGCGTTCGGGCGCCATGCCCAGCGCGGCAAAGCGTTCGGCGTCGGCGGCGGACTTGGCCGCCAGCCAAGCGACGTTACCCAGCGCCTGGCGCATCAGCGGTTTGATACGCCGGTAGCGGGCAAAGGCGCGCGGCGAGAGCCGGCCGTTGACCACCGCCACCGGCACGCCGGCGCGGCGGCAGGCGTGCAGCAGGTTGGGCCACAGCTCGGTTTCGAACATCACCGCGAGCACCGGGCGCACCCGGGTCACAAAGCGCCGGGCGCTGCCCGGCCAGTCCAGCGGCACAAAGCGGTGCTCGAGCCGCGCCGCCGGCTCGGCGGCCAGCCGGTTAGCAAGCGCTTGCACCTGCTCGGCGCCGGTGGCCGTCATGGTCGTCACCAGCAGCCGGTGGCCGGGATAGCGCCCGAGCAGGGCCTCGATCAGCGGGCGAGCGGCGCGCACCTCGCCCATTGATGCGCAGTGCAGCCACAGCGCAGGCTCGTGGACTTCGGCACCCAGCCCCAGCCGCTGGCGGCGCGGGCCGGTAGTAACGCAGGTGGGCACTTGCTCGCGCCACACCCGAGCGATGATCAGCGGGGAAAGCGCATAGAGTGCGGCGCAGTAGACGAGGCGCGGCCAGGGTGCCATTTAACGCCCGCGGCCGCGGATGGCGGCAATCATCGCCGAGGTCGACACCCCGTCCTCAAACCCCAGCACCTTGACCTCGCCGCCGTGGGCGCGAACGGCCTCGCCGCCGACGATGTCCTCGGGGCGGTAGTCGCCGCCCTTGACCAGCACGTCGGGAAGCACGGTTTCAATCAGCGCCTGGGGGGTGTCGTCGGCAAAGGGCGCGACCCAGTCCACCGCGCCCAGCCCGGCGAGCACCTGCATGCGCCGCCTGAGCGGGTTGATCGGGCGGTCGTCGCCTTTCAGCCGGGCGATGGAAGCGTCGTCGTTGACCGCGACCACCAGCCGGTCGCCCAGCGTGCGCGCCTGCTCCAGGTAGGCCACGTGGCCGGCGTGGAGAATATCGAAGCAGCCGTTGGTCATCACCACGCGCTCGCCCCGGGCCTGGGCGGCGCGCACGGCGTTGACCAGCGCACTCTGCCCCACCACGCCAAACTCGCCCAGGGCATCGCCGTGCAGCGCGGTGTACAGCTCGCCAAGCGAGAGCGTCGCAGTGCCGGGCTTGGCCACCACCAGGCCGGCGGCCAGGTTGGCCAGGGTCATCGCCTCGGCAAAGCCGTGCCCGGCGGCAAGCGAAAGCCCCATCATGCCGATGACGGTATCGCCGGCGCCGGTGACGTCGAACACCTCCCGGGCGCGGGTGGGCAGGTGCAAAGGCGACTCGCCTTCGCGGATCAGCGTCATGCCCTTTTCGCTGCGGGTAATGAGCAGCGCCTCGAGCTCCAGCTCGGCGCGCAGCGCCTCGCCCCGGGCGGCGAGCTCGGCGTCGGTGTCGCAGCGGCCGACGATGGCCTCGAACTCGCCGAGGTTGGGGGTGATCAGGCTGGCGCCGCGGTATTTGCTGAAATCGGTACCCTTGGGGTCCACCAGCACGCGCTTGCCCGCCCGGCGCGCGATGCCGATCAGCTCGCCCACGCGGTTGAGCGTGCCCTTGCCGTAGTCGGACAGCACCAGCACGTCGTGCCCTTCCAGGGCGGCTTCCACCCGAGCCACCAGCTCGGCGGTATCGACGTTATCCAGGCGCTGCTCAAAGTCCAGGCGCAGCAACTGCTGGTTGCGGCTCATTATCCGCAGCTTGGTGATCGTCGGCACAAAGGCGCTGTGCTGAAAGTGGGTGCTCACTTCGGCAGTCGAAAGCTGGCCGGCGAGCAGCCGGGCGTTGTCGTCGTCGCCTACCACCCCGGCCAGGGCCGCACTGGCGCCCAGCGCGGCTACGTTAAGCGCGACGTTGGCGGCACCGCCGGGGCGGTCGTCGGCGTCTTCCACCCGCACCACGGGCACCGGCGCCTCGGGAGAAATCCGCGAGGTAGCGCCGTGCCAGTAGCGGTCGAGCATGGCGTCGCCGGCGACGAGCACCCGGGCGCGCTCCAGGGCAGAAAGGTCAATGTTCATCGAGGGTTCCTTGAGCAGCGGTGTCTTCGAGCAGCGCGTCGAGCCGGGCGATAACCTCATCGGCCTGGATCAGCCCCATGGCGTCGGCGTGGCGCACCCTTTGGCCCCAGGCCACGTCGTCGACACCCTTGTTCAGGTAGGTGCGCAGCGCCCGGGGGTAGGCGTTCACCACGAATTCACGCCACAGATAGGGCGCCGCCCGGTCCGGATTGGTCGTGGCGTAAAGCCCAAGCGTTGGCGTGCTCAGGGCGTTGGCCATATGCACCGGGCCGGTATCCGGGGCGATGGCCGCACGCGCCCCATCGATCAGCGCCAGCAGGCCCTTGAGCGAGGTGGCGCCCACGGCGTTGATCACGCTGGCCGGCTGGCACAGCGCCTGTATCTGCCCGGCCGTTTCGTTCTCGAGCGCCGAGGGGCCACCGGTCAGCACGCTTTTCAGCCCGTGCTGCACCCAGGCGTGCTCGATGACGCTTGCGTAGCCCTCCACCGACCAGTTGCGAAAATTGCGCAGCCGCACATTGCTGCACGGGTTGATGACCAGATACGGCGCCTCGCCGCTAAGCTGGCGCGCCTCCTCGTAGGCCCCCGGCGGCACCGGCAGGTGCCATTCCGGACGGTCGTCTTCCACGCCCAGCGCCCGGGCAAAGTCCATGAACGACTCGAGCACGTGGGCCCGGGGGTGGGGGGCGAGCTGGTAGCCGGTAAACCAGTGCTGGCAGTCCTTGGCCCGGGCCTTGTCAAAGCCCAGCCGGGCATCCACCTTGAGCCCCAGCGAGAGCACGCTGGCGCGCAGGGCCTGCTGCATGTGCAGCAGCACGTCAAAGCGGGTGTCGGCCAGTTCGCGCCATAGCTTGCGCATGCCGGCAAGGCCGCTGGCCTTGTCGTAAACCACGAACTCGACGCCGGAAAGCCCCGCCAGTAAGCTGTGCTCGCCCTTGCCGATGATCCAGGTAATGCGCGCCTCAGGAAAATGGCGCTGCAGCGCGCGAATCGTCGGCACAAGGTTACAGGCGTCGCCCAGCGCGGAAAGGCGTAGCACGGCAATATGGCGGGGATTGGCAGGCAAAGGGGGCTTCATGCGCTTAGCAACACTCCGGCAGAAAAAGAGTTTGATACTACACGATGCGGACAGTTTATGTGACGCGCCGGGGTTGCGCCAAAAGCAGCGTCAGCCGTCTTCCTCTGCCCCCTTCGCCCCGGACGATTTCTCGCCGGACGTCTGGCGCGCGCGCGGGCTGGTGACCGGCGAGGCCCCGGGCCGCGGCAGCAGCCTGTTCATCAGCCCCGAAGAAGGGAGCAACGAGCAATGGGTACTGCGCCCCTACCGCCGCGGCGGCATGGTCGCCCGGCTGAGCGAGGCCCGCTATCTGTGGACCGGCGCCGAGCGCACCCGGGCCTTTCGCGAAATGCGCCTGACCGCCCGGCTGTTCAATCAGGGCCTGCCGGTCCCCCGCCCGGTGGCTGCCTGCGTCACCCGCCACGGGCTTGCCTACGAGGCCGCGCTGATCACCCGGCGCATCCCCGGCGCCGCTGCCCTGGCCGCACGGCTGGAACACGGCACTGCGGGCCCTGCGCTCCTCCAGGGCGTCGGCGCCATGATCCGCCGCTTTCACGACGCGGGGCTCGACCACGTCGACCTCAACGCGCGCAATATCCTGATCGATCCCGACGACACGCCCTGGCTGATCGACCTTGACCGCTGCCGGCTGCGCGCCCCGGGCAAGTGGCAACACACCAACCTTGCCCGACTTACGCGCTCGCTGGGCAAGTTCGCCGCCCCGGAAGAAGCCCTGCGCGCCGGCGAGCATATTGCCGCCGGCTACGCCGGCTGACGCCCCTGGGTGGCCTCAAAGCGCGGCATGACCGTCTTTCTCATGAACCTGGCCCATTTGCGCCGTATCTTGCGCCGCCCCAGCCAGGGGATGTATTCCGCCAGCGGCACAAGCTCGGACGCCCCCAGCCCGTCGATCAGCATGACCGTGGTGGCGTCCGCCCGCTCGAGCACCAGCAGATTGCTCATCACCAGGTCGCAGGGGATGACGTTATAGGCCAGCAGATAGGCCCTGAGCGCGTCCAGCCCGACCCAGAAACGGCGGATCTGCGCCGGCGTCAGCGGCCCGGCCAGGTACTCCCCGGCGTTGGGCGGCAGCTCGCCCCGATCGTCGAGCACCAGCTCCTGCTCAATGCCGATCATCTCGGCATCCTCCACCGCGCCGAAGAACTCGGGGATCAGCGTAAACGGCACCCCCCGGCGCTTGAGGCGACGAAAGTAGCGCAGCTCGCGTCGAGTCTGCTTGGCCTTCTCCCGCCGGCTGAGCTTGACGCAGCGGCCGGGGTCGTCCGGGTGCTGATAGCAGATCCGCTCGTCGCCCCGGCCGATAACGCGCCATTCGTCCGTGTTCAGCCTTGTTTTCTGCCCCCTGCTCAACATTGCCCCGCCTGCTTTTGCCGGGCCACGTCCAGCAGGCAGCGGTAGTTCTGCGCCATGATTTCCTCGACGTCCAGCGCCAGCGCCAGCGCCCGGCAGCGCTCGCGCAGCGCCGCCTCGCCCTTGCGCCCGGCCCAGTACGCCATGGCCTGGGCCAGCGCCTCGCGGTTGTCGGCCCGGTCGATCACCGTTGCCACCTCGGGGGTAACCACCTCCTTGGCGCCGCAGCTTTGGGTGGTAATCACCGGCGTGCCGCAGGCCAGCGCCTCGAGCACGGTAAAGCCGAACGGCTCGTAGTGCGCCGGCAGCAGGTAGCAGTCGGCCAGGGCGAAATAGCGCTCGGGCGAGGGCTGCTCGCCGAGAAAGCGGCATTTGTCGGCAATGCCCAGCTGCCGGGCGCGGGCCTGGTATTCCGCCTGGCGGGAGTCGCGGCCGACCACCAGCAGGGTGGCGTCAGCGTCGAGCCGGGCGAAGGCCTCAAGCGTCGGCGCGAGGCCCTTGCGCTGGTAGCCGGTGCCCAAAAATAAAAACACCGGCCGATGCGTATCAAGCGCCAGCTCCTGGGCAAGCGCCCGGGCGTCATCGCCCAGCCGGGCGCGGTCAAAGCGGCGGGTATCGACAAAGTTGTGGATCACCGAGCGCCTGCTTTCCGGCACGCCGTAGGCCTCGGCGATTTCCTCGTCGCTTTGCCGGGAGTTCGATACCACATGGCAGTAGGCACCGGGCGCCATGGCCTTCGCCTCGATACGCGCCGCTATCCGGTCCTTGCGCCGCCGCTGGCGTTCGGGCTTCGAGGCCAGGTGGTGGTGAACGGTGCCGCCGCCGATGCGCAGCAGATCGTGGGTCCAGGTTTTGCCCAGCCCGTAGACAAGGTCGTAGTCGGCCGCCCTGACGTGGCGCTCCACGGCCCGGGCAAAGCGCCACATACGCTGCGCCTTGCCCACGCTGAACGGGCGCAGGCGAACAAAGCGGATGGCCGGATGCGACGGTGCCACGTGGGAGCGGCAGACGATGGTGACGTCCTCGCCGCGCTCGGCCAGGTAGCGCGACAGCTCGTTGAGAAAGCGCTCGGTGCCGCCCGAGGCGGCGTGGCGCATGTGGACCAGCGCTATTTTCATTGAGTCGTCTCCCGAGCCGGGGCCGCGTCCTGCCGGCGGCGATAGCCAGACAGAAGCCCCCACCAGACCACCAGCCAGAACGCGTAAACCATGACGCCGCTATTATGGTTGAAGCCCGCCTGGGTCAGGCCGTAATCCACGTGGGCGACGCACAGCAGCGCGCCGGCGGTGGCCAGCGCGCGCACGGTTAAATCGTCATCGCGCAAATAGACGCCGAACAGCCGCAGGGGCAACAGCAGCAGTAGCAGCAGAGCCGCAAAGCCGGGCACCCCCTGTTTGGCCAGGGTATCCAGAAACTGGTTGTGCGCGTGGCCGTAGTTAGCCACTCTCGGGTGAACCACGCCGCGCTTGGCCAGATCAGTCACGCCTTCCCGATAGCCGCGATCCCCCCAGCCCACAAGCGGCTTTTCCGCTATCAGATGGGCGGCGCCCTGCCACATCTCGAAGCGCAGGCCGACCGAGGTATCGCGCTTTTCGCCGCTGACGTACAGGGCAATATCATCCACCGCCTGGCCGACGCGCTGCTGGACCCCGGTCTGCGGCAGGCCGTAAGCCGCAAGCCCCGCGGCCAGCACCAGCACCAGCGCCAGCAGCCGGGTTTTGAGCGGCGTGCCCCGGCCGTAGGCGCGGTACAGCACCCAGAACACCAGCGGCAGGCCGACCCAGCCGCCCCGGCTGCCGGATAAAAGCGAGGCCAGAATACCGCTCGCCGCCCCCAGCCCCAGCAGCGCAAGCCAGGCGCGGCGGCGTGGCTGTTGCCATGCCCAGCCCAGCCCCGCCAGGCAAAATATCCCCAGCAGCAGGCTGATGTTGCCAAACTGAATAGGGTGCATATAGCCGTACGCCCGGGAGGCGCCCTGGCCGTGCTGGTAAAGGGCAAACCCGGCCGCCCCCATGGCGCCGAGCGCCAGCCCCGACCAGACCGCACCAAGCCTTGGCGGGTAGGCCATGACCCAGAACAGCACCGGCAGCGCCAGCCAGAAGCGCAGCGGCCGGTCCACGCTGCTCAGGCCCTGGCCGTGCCACAGCGCCCCCGCCATCACCACGGCGGTATAGGCGCAAAGCGCCAGCATCAGCCAATAGTCGTCGCGCTGCAGCCCAAGGCTCGGGCGCCGCACCGCAAGCGTTGCGCTTGCCAACAGCAGGATCAGGGGGCCCAGCGAGTAGCCCGTGGGGACCACCAGGGAGAGCGCGGCGAAGAGGAAAACGGCGGCGCCGGTCAGCATGCGCCGCGACGCGTCAGCGGAGGCAGAGAACGGTAAAGCGGCGTGAGTCATCGGTGTGGGGTTTCCAGAGCGCGGTTAGAGATCGCGGACGCGACGTTTCATGTATTTCCAGAATACACCGTTGGCGTTGGCCACGGCGATCACCAGCCCGCGCCAGCCATCGAGAAACCCACGCCGCAGCAGGTAGGTCCGCAGGAAGGCAAACGCCGCCTTGAGTACGATCACCGCCACGGGATACACCCGTAGCGCATCCGAGCCCGCGCGAATTCCCGAATAGCGGTTGATCTTGTCCAGAAACTGGCCAAGCTCGGTAACGGCCAGATGCTCGAGGCAGCCGTCCAGACGCACCACCTGCGCGGTAGCGGGCACCACCACCGACTCGTGCACCATGGCGTCGTTGAAGTTGTGCCGGTCGCGGTGAAACACGCGCACCAGCCAATCGTTGCCCCAGCCGGCATGGCGCACGGGCCGGCCCAGCAGCCAGTTTTCCCGGTGGACTTCCACCACCTGCTGCGCCTCGGCCCCGGGCAGCCACTCGGCGAGCGCGTTAAGCCAGGTAGCACTCGGCGCCTCGTCGGCGTCCAGAGATACCACCCAGTCGTGGCGGGCCAGCGACACCGCGTGGCGCTTGGTCGGGCCAAAGCCGAGAAACTCCCCCTGATGGAGCGAGACGTTGGCGTAGCGCCGAGCGATATCGAGGGTGGCGTCGGTGGAGCCGTTGTCGTACACCACCACCTCGTCAACGCCGTCGAGCGCGTCCAGCGTGCGCGCCAGGGTCGCCGCCGCGTTGCGCGTAATGATCACGGCGCTTAGCTTGGCCAGCATGTCGGACCGTCCTGTCAGGATAGAAAGCGGATGCTACTATAGCCGCCGTGACTCCCACAAATGCTCCCATTAACCTTCAGCGAGGCGGCCTTGCACATCATCCACGCCAACCTGGCCCGCGGGTTTCGCGGCGGCGAGCGGCAAACGGTGCTGCTGATCCAGGCGCTCGCCGGCAAGGACGCCGTCGCGTCCCAGACGCTGGTGTGCCGGCCGGACTCCCCCCTGCGCGCGGAGCTTGCCGCCACCCCGGGCGTGCGCTTTGTCGGCGCCCGCCACCAGCTGGCCGGCCACCGCCGGGCCGGGCGCGCCACCCTGGTCCACGCCCACGACGCCAAGGCGGTGCACTGGGCCTGGCTCCATCGCCGGCGCTACAAAACGCCCTACCTGATTACCCGACGGGTGGACACCCCGATCAAACGCAAGCGCAGTAACCTGGCCTTTTACCGGGGCGCTTACCGCTGCGTGGCGCTGTCTCGGGTCATCGCCGCCGAGGTAGCGCCGCTAAGCCCGCACCCGGTGGTGAAAATTCCCAGCGCCTATACCCCGTTGGCGCCGGACCCCGACGTCGCCCGGGCCTTTCGCGCGCGCTACCCCGGGCAGTTTCTCGTCGGCCACGCCGGCGCCCTGGTGGACCGCCACAAGGGGCAGCGCGTGCTCCTCGACGCCGCTCGTCGGCTGCAGCGCACCCAGCCGGACATGCGCTTCGTGTTTTTCGGCCGCGGGGAAGACGAGGCCGCGCTGAAGCAGGAAAGCGCCGGGCTGGAGAACGTCGTCTGGGCCGGTTTCAAGGCCAACATCGGCGACTACCTGCCGGCGCTGGATGTCTTTGCCTTCCCGTCGCGCAACGAGGGGCTGGGCTCGGTGCTGCTCGACGCCATGCACGCCGGCGTTCCCGTGGTGGCAAGCGAGGTCGGCGGCATTCCGGATATCGTCCGCGACGGCGAAACGGGGCTGCTGTTTCCTCCCGGCGACGACGAAGCCCTGGCCGACCGCCTGGCCCGGCTGCAGGACCCGGCGCTGCGCCAGACGCTGGCCAACCGGGCCACCCAACGCCTGGCCGACTATTCGCCCGACGCCATGGCCAACGCTTACCTGGCGCTATACGCTCCTCTTTCCCCGCCGCGTACGGCCCGGGGCCCGTCAGAAACGTAGGTGCTTCGTCCATGATGAGCGGAAAAAGCGCCTACCAGGCGCACAAGCTGAAGTTTTACCTCGCCGGCCTGCTGGGCGCCCTGCCCCCTCGGCGTTTTTTTCGTCACCGGCGCCGGGCGCTTCTGGCCGCCTTCGACGCCCTCCCCGCCGCCGAGCAGGAAGCCATCATGGCGCGGGTAACGCACTACCACCGGCTTGATGCGCCCGTCACCCTGTCCAGCGAGGCCGTCCAGAACCGCGACTTTGCCCTCCGCGCGAGAAAGTCGTCGTATCACCTGGATTTTTACCAGATTGCGAAATACTTCCCCCCGGGCGCGGCCTATCACTACCGCTTTGGCGACAAGACCTTCGTGCCCGACGAGCCTACTTTCGTCAAAAGCCGCCCCATTCACGGCGATAACCGCAACTCCGTACTGCTCAAGCTCGACAGCGTGCGCCATTACTACACGGTGAAAGACACCCGGCCCTACGATGACAAGAAGGACGCGCTGGTATGGCGGGGGGCAGCCCACCAGCCGCACCGGCAGCGCTTTCTGGCCCAGTGCCACGACCTGCCCCGCTGCGACGTCGGCGCCACCGACGACAAGCCGGAAACGGCCGCCTACCGCAAGTCGTTCATGGCCATCGAGCAGCAGCTCGAGCACAAATTCATCTTCAGCATCGAAGGCAACGACGTCGCCACCAACCTGAAGTGGATCATGGCCTCCAACTCGCTGTGCTTCATGAAGCGCCCGATTTTTGAGACCTGGTTCATGGAGGGCACGCTGATCCCGGGCTACCACTACGTCGAAGTGAAAGACGACTTCTCCGATTTGGGCGAAAAAATCGCCTACTACCTGGCCCACCCCGACGAAGCAAAAGCCATCGTCGACAACGCCAACCGCTACATCGCCGAGTTTTTCCACCCCCAGCGGGAAAGGCTCATCGCCATGCTGGTGTTCGAGCGCTACCTGGCGCATACCCAATGCCCACCCACGAGATCGCCACGTCGCTTACGCTCCTCGCGACGACAGTAGCGCTGTGTCATGGCGAGCGAAGCGCGGCTATCTCGGGCTTTGCCAGTGCGGCCACCGCACCCTCTACGTCATAGCGAGCGAAGCGCGGCTATCTCGGGGTTTGCCAGTGCGGCCACTGAACCCTCTACGTCATAGCGAGCGGCCTCTTGTGTCATAGCGAGCAAAGCACTACACCCACTACGTCATTGCGAACGCAGTGAAGCAATCTCGGGGTTGGGCGGCCTCGGCACCGCACAAGATCGCCTCGTCGCTTACGCTCCTCGCGAAGACGATAGTGGGCAGTGAGCGCCATACCTGCCATGGAAAGCGGCCTCTTGTGTCGTGGCGAGCGAAGCACTACACCCACTACGTCATTGCGAACGCAGTGAAGCAATCTCGGGGTTGGGTGGCCTCGGTACCGCACAAGATCGCCTCGTCGCTTACGCTCCTCGCGAAGACGATAGTGGGCAGTGAGCGCCATACTTGCCATGGAAAGCGGCCTCTTGTGTCGTGGCGAGCGAAGCGCGGCTATCTCGGGCTTTGCCAGTGCGGCCACCGCACCCTCTACGTCATAGCGAGCGAAGCGCGGCTATCTCGGGGTTTACCAACAGCGCCCCCGCAACCATGCCCCGCAAGGGCGGGCGCCATTGTGAGGCACCGCCCGGCACGGTATCCTTGCCTGCTTCGATAGACTGGCTGCCAAAACGCCTTTGCTGCGCGTGGGCAGCCCCAAAAACGATCCCAGGAAGCATGGCTTAGCCACATGCAGCTCCCAGGGTCTGCACCGCTATTGGTTTCTGGGTAAGGGAATACGCCCAATGTAATCCCGGGCGGTAGCGTGCCTGGACGTTATAGATGAAAAGTAAGCAGTACCTAGCAGATATTTCTGCTGTATATTTATAATATATTCTCATGCCTTTTGTAAAAAGCTATTGAAAAGCATAACCCTAACTTAGAGGAATCGACATTGCTCCTTGCCGTGCTGCCTGCTGTCATTTTTATTATTTCAGCTTTTTTTATTGAGCTGCAATGGCGTCTTTTTTTAGCCATCCCTATATCGGTATTTCAGATATACATCCCAGGCTTGGGGGGAGATGGCTATATGCCGCCTTTGGCATTGCTAGGTGGCCTTGCCTTGTGGCCAGAATTTTTGCATGGCGTGCGCTCTCTTTACCGCTGGCCACCTGTTTTAATGCTGCTAGGTGTTTTAATGGCTTATGGTTTAAGCCTATTGTGGTCCACGGATCTACGCTTGGGAGTGCGTTCGATAGTCTATCTTTGGGTATTTTTGGCAATTTTTTCTGCTGTTGTGCTACAGTTGGAAAAGGATGAGCGTGTGGCATGGCAGCTATTGAGCTTAACTGTGCTTTTCGCGGCAATTGAAGCCGGAGTGGTGATCGCGTTTCGTATTAGTCCGGAACTGGAAGCGACTTTTCTGGACTCCAATTTTGCACAGCTTTTTATCAACCCAAATACTTTGGAAGCTCTATACACAACAGGAAGAAATAACGTTTTAGATCCCGAAAAATCCGGAGGTTTTTTTACCAATGGAAATGTGGCTGGCGCCTATTTGTGGATCATGGCAATGGCGAGTTCAATGCTTGCTGTCTGCAAAAGAAAACGCAGCATGTATGTGTTGTCTTCTTTCTTTATAGTGGCTGCCTATTTCTCGGGATCAAAGGCAGTAGTGCTGCTGTTTCCTGTATTAGCGACAATCGTCTTGATCACGATAGCCTGGCATTTGTCTTCCCGCCCCCCCTTCCTTATAAAAGGGTTTTTGATGGTCGGGATAGTTATAGTTCTCGGCTTGATAGGTCCTCAATTAATTACACACAATACCGCTGAGCAGACGGAGCAGACGGAGCAGGAAGACTTTTTACAACAGTCTGAATCAACGCTAGGCATCCGTTTGCTGGTTTGGCGCTACGGTGCTGAGGCTTTCCTCGAAAAACCATTTTTAGGACAAGGCTTCGGTGGCTGGCAGCAAGGATATTCAAGCTATGCAGAGTCAGTTGGTATAAAAGATAGCTTTCCGCCTCATAACACGCTTATTTATCTGTGGTCGCAGGGTGGTATTTTGGCGCTTCTTTTTGGCTTTGCCTTCATGTTATTTGTAACAATCTCAGGACTTCAGCAAATACTTAAAGGACAACCCCAAAGCTCTGGCATTGCAGTGATAATGCTTGGTGCTTTTGCGTGGACCTTTATCCATGGAATGGGCACAAACTTTGGCCTGGTTGGTGATATACATATGATACCGATATTGGCAACACTCCTTGCTTTTTCCTGCAGCATGAGCAATAAAAATTTAGTTAGGAAAATCGCATGAGAGAAGTGGCAATATTTCGTCATCAAATGTTCAAAGTATCTGAGCCATTTATTACTCAGCAGGCAGAACAGTTTCGTCAGTTTTCTCCGGTATACTTGGGAAGAAAGCGATTTGGTGAAGCGCCAGTTGGTTCCAAATCGCTTGCGTTGACAGACATGCCGGAGCAACGCCGGATCTCACGGCGCTTGTGGCAAGTCGTGACACGCGATCCACGCCCCTATCTTCGACTACTCGACCAGCGTCGCCCAGCACTCATTCATGCGCATTTTGGTGTGGAAGGCGTGTATGCGCTGCCGCTGGCACGAAGGTTAGATATCCCTTTAGTTACCACCTTCCACGGGTTTGACGCAACACTATCTACAAAGTCCCTGCTGGCTTCGCGGTCACCATCGTGGATGAACTATGCGGTTAGACGGCACCAACTGGCACGTCACGGCGATATTTTTCTCTGCGTCTCTGAATTCATTCGGCAGCGTGTACTTGAGCTTGGTTTTCCCGAGGATCAGACGCATGTGCATCATATCGGAATCGATACGCAATCGGTCCAACCACGCGACCCGGAAGGCGAAAAACCGATCGTATTGCATGTTGCACGCCTTGTTGAGAAAAAAGGGACAGAATATCTTATTCGGGCATTTGTTAAGATATCAGATGATTTCCCTGATGTGGAACTGGTTATTATCGGGGATGGGCCGTTACGTGAATCGCTGGAAAAACTTGTTGAATCCTTTGGGCTGAAAAGCCAAGTTCACTTTATGGGCGCGCGCCCACACGCGGAGGTGTTGTCTTCGATGCTCAAGGCGGCCCTACTAGCAATCCCAAGTGTTACTGCACTAAGCGGTGATACAGAAGGTTTGCCTATGGCAATACTGGAAGCAGCATCCTTGGGCATACCAGTCGTTGGAACTTGGCACAGCGGCATTCCCGAAGCCATTGTTGATGGCAAGACAGGTTTCCTTGTGGCTGAGCGGGATACTGAAGCACTAGCCGAGCGACTCCATGTCTTGCTGGCGGATCAAGGTCGGCGTAGGGCCATGGGGTTAGAGGCTCGAGCCTTTTGTGAATCTCGGTTTGATATTCGTCATCAAACTTCAAAACTTGAAGCTATTTATGATCGGGTGGTCGGGTGAAGCAAGAAATCGTTATTCTAGCACGCTCCCTGCCCCATCATGGGCTTGGTGGGATGGAGGTTGTGGCTTGGGATCTTGCCGTTGAGTTTGCACGCCTGGAATATCCTGTACGTGTCATCACGACATCACTACCTGATCGACGGGGGGAGTTTGAGCAGGATGGCGTTTACGTAGTCCCTTTGGCCAAGGCTTCATCGGGACGTTACTCGCGTGCCTGGTGGCGAGAATCACGCCATTATTTTTCTGCTCACTGCATGGATACTACACTGGCTGTCTTGAGCGTAAGCGCCGCGGCTTTCGGTATTTTGCCGCTTAAAAAGCATATGCCTGACGTGCCTTTTATTATGCAAGCTCATGGTACGTCATGGGGCGAGGTAATATCAAAATGGAGAAGCAAGCGTTTACGTAGCTTGCTGGGCTCGGCCAAAAATATCGCATGGCTGCCTAAAGATATGCATGCGTATCGTAAGTTCGATGCAGTGATAGCTGTTGGTGAGCGTGTTTTCAAAGATTTGAGAAGAGTGCCAGTAAATTGGGCATTACCTGAAAATCATGTTCACTTGATGAAAAATGGAATTGATACCGCAATCTTCCATCCTTCAATGGAGAATAGAGTCAAAGTACGTGAGTACTTAGGGATATCAGGCTCTACGTCGGTAATAATCTCTGCGAGCCGGCTGCATGCTCAGAAAGGAATAGTTCAAGGACTAAAATCCTTTGCAAAAATACTTGGAAAATTTCCTGATGCCGTTTATCTAATTGCTGGCGACGGTCCCGAACGGGAACGCCTAGAAACGCTAGCAAATGATCTGGATATTATACATAGTGTGCGTTTTTTAGGAGCGATCAAACGAAACGAGTTAGCGCAATTTTTACAAGCTTCCGATGTGTTTCTCTTCCTTACAGAACGCATTGAGGTTGGAGTGACTTTAAATGTTATGGAAGCATTGTCTACCGGGCTGCCATGTGTGGTTTCTGACCATTTGAGCTTACCGGTAAGCAGCTATATTTATAAAGTAAGGCCATCAGTATCAAGTGCTGTTGAGGAGGCTGTATTTTTTCAATTGAGCAGGAATGATTGGCGCTTTTCAGAAAGCAATTTGCCCAGCCAATATGCTCTTAGATATGTTGCTGAAAATTATTTGAAGGTGATGGCGATAAATCGTGAAGTGCCACCATCCACCCTTTGATCGTATTGTTCTTAGAGTCTGAATCCGCCAACTACTCCATTTCATGCGTAAATAATATTCAGGATGTCGAGTGCGAAAATCCGTAATTCAGCTTTTCGGTGGCAACCTTTTCTCCAAGTTTTTAGGGCTGGGGAGGGAGGTGTTGACAGCAGCCTTATTCGGCACTGGGCAGGCTATCGGTTCTTATCGCGTTGCTCAGGTCGGGACATTGGTGCCAGTCAATTTTTTCACAAGCGATAGCCTGAATTCAGCGTTTGTTCCTCAATATAAGTTGTTGAAGGCAGTATCCCAAGAAAGTGCACAAACTCTATTCTGGTCGCTGGCTATCCTATTTGGTTCTCTAAGTGCCTTACTAAGTGTGGGCCTTTGGCTATTGGCTGAGCCATGGGTAGGTTTACTAGCGCCGGGGTTGGATGCAGGTACGTCCGGCCTAGCTACGGATATGCTGCGAATAATGAGTTTCGGTGTGCCTTTCTATATAATTTCGGCGCTGTTAATTTTTCTTGGTATGGCCAATGACGATTTTGTGCCGATGGCAGCACGCCCTTCGATACAGAATATCGGACTGATCGCTGGCGCTATCCTGGCTTTCTCTCTCAAAAATGCTGTTTTCCTCGCTTGGGGGTTCACATCTTCCTATGTGGCATTTAGCGCCTGGGTGGTTGTGAGAGAGTGGAGGTCTGGGCTGTTATGCTGGCCGGAAAAATGGGTCTGGCCACGAGTCAAAGAAGTGCTTTCTTCTTTTTGGCGGACGCTTCTCCCATTATTGTTTCTTCCTGTTATGTTGCAAGGGAACATTGCCGTTGAGCGTTCAGTAGCATCTTTGCTAGGTTTGGCGGCTGTTTCAAGCATAGATTACGCTAAGTTCGTGAGTGAAACGCTCATTTTATTAGTTTCAGTTCCATTAGCATTTGTTGGTCTTGGGAGTTGGAGTGAGTTGTCTCATGACGAGATGAATGAGCAGTTAAGTAAGCTGTCTTTTCCTGTGTTGCTTATTTCAATACCTGTATCATCTTTTCTAATTGTTAATTCATATACCGTGGTTGAGGCTGCTTACTCACGTGGTGCATTTGATATGGCTTCGGTGAATGTGACGGCAAATATTTTGCTTGGGATCGCTATTGGATTATGGGCACAGGTGCTTGGCTATGTGTTGATCAAGGCACTGAATGCTCAGCGTCGCAATGGGGCAGTATTACGAATCATGGCCGTTGCATTGTTAGCGAATGCTGCATGCAATCTAGTTTTGTATCCTCACCTTGGTGCGATAACGCTTGGCCTTGGAAATGCCGCCTATGGGTTAGTTTTACTAGGTGGTACCTTGACGGCGTTAGGACTTTGGCGAGATGTGCTTGAGCGCGGTTGGATATTGGCAGTGGCTGCTATCGGTTATTTGCTACTCAATTACGTGTTGCCCCGGCCCGAATCTGTTTGGCGGGAATTAAGCATGGCTATCGCTGTCGCTATGATCTATTGGACGCTGTGGGTGGTTTTAGTCCCTCACATAAGGAAAGCCGTTGTTGATGTGGTTGCACCTAAATTGAGGAAAACCGCGTGAGTTCGAATAATATCGTTTTATTGTCCACCGCTGATTGGGATAACCCTTTCTGGACTAACAAGCAACATGTGGCAGTCGAGCTGGCAGGAATGGGGTATCGAGTGCTATATATTGATTCGCTTGGGCTACGCCGCCCCAGTGCTAGTGCCCGTGACTTTAAGCGTATCGTCAGACGATTGTTCAAGGCCGCACGTGCACCGCGAAAAGTTAAAGAGAATTTATGGGTCTGGTCACCCATTGTCTTGCCGTGGCATAAACACCCTGTTGTGCGACGGTTAAATCGGGCATTGCTATCAGCAGGGTTATGGGTTTGGTCGTTAGCCCTGAAGTTTAAACAGCCTTGGTTGTGGACGTACAATCCTCTAACGACAGAATTCTTTGACTTGGCTAAATTTTCTTATCGAGTGTATCACTGTGTCGATGAAATTAAGGCTCAACCGGGTATGCCAGTGGAATTGCTGGAGGCGGCCGAAAAAGAGCTCGTTCAACAATCTGATATTGTTTTTACGACTTCCCCCAAGTTGACGGAGACCAGAAAATACTGGAATGAAAACACACATTTTTTTCCTAATGTGGCGGATTACCATCATTTCAATGATGCCCTAGATTCTGACACCGTCATCCCTGCCGACTTGGAGGCGTTACCGCATCCACGCATAGGTTTTATAGGCGCACTTAGTGGCTATAAAGTTGATTTTAAATTGATTCGCCAGGTTGCAGAGGCGCATCCTGATTGGTCTGTTGTGCTTATTGGAGAAGTGGGAGAAGGAGATCCCTGGACTGACAGCACTCTACTTGATGATTTGGATAATCTGCATTTATTTGGTCCAAGGAAATATAGAAGTCTTCCTTCATACTTGAAGGGGGTTGATGTGGCGATTTTACCAAATCACATTAATGAATATACTGACGCTATGTTTCCAATGAAGTTCCCTGAGTACCTGGCGGCAGGTTGCCCCGTGGTAAGTGTAGACCTTAAATCACTTCGTGATTTTTCACATGTAGTAGAAACTGCAAAAACTCCTGAGGATTTCATTGCTGCCATCGAAAAGACGCTATCTGGCGATATCCCCCCCTTGGAAGAACGGCTGAATGTAGCGCGTGAGCATACTTATCAGATAAGGACACAGCATATGCTGGGGTTGATTGAGGGAGAGCCGTCATGATGAAAGTGGCTGTTGTCCATGACTGGCTGATTACCTACGCAGGCGCTGAGCGCGTTGTTGAACAAATCTTGGCCATCTACCCCTCTGCCGATATATTTTCGGTTGTCGACTTCCTGCCCGACGATCAGCGGAGCTTCATTCAAGGCAGAAAGGCTCATACCACCTTCATCCAGAAGCTGCCTTTTGCCCAGAAGAAGCATCGGGGTTATCTGCCCTTGATGCCGTTGGCCATCGAGCAGCTGGACGTGTCGGGCTATGACCTGGTGATCTCCAGCTCGCATGCAGTGGCCAAGGGGGTGATTACCGGGCCCAATCAGCTGCATATCTGTTATTGTCACTCGCCCATTCGCTATGCTTGGGACCTGCAGCATCAGTACCTTCGAGAGGCGGGGCTTACCAAGGGGCTCAAGAGCTGGCTGGCACGTTGGTCTCTGCACAAGATGCGGCTTTGGGACCTGCGCACCACCAACGGGGTAGATTATTTCGTTTCAAATAGCGATTACATCGGCCGGCGCATCAAAAAGGTCTATGGTCGAGAGGCTAAGACTATCTACCCTAACGTGGCGGTGGAAGACTTCGACGTCGTCGATACCAAGGAGAACTTCTTCGTCACGGCCTCACGCCTGGTGCCCTACAAGAAGGTGGACCTGATCGTCCGCGCCTTCGCCGGGATGCCCGACAAGCAACTAGTAGTGATCGGTGATGGGCCGCAAATGGAGAAGGTAAAGGCCGCGGCTACCCCCAATATCCAGGTGCTCGGCTATCAGCCCTTCGATGTGCTTAAGGACCATATGGCACGTGCCAGGGCGTTTGTGTTCGCTGCCGAAGAAGATTTCGGCATCATCCCCGTGGAGGCTCAGGCCTGCGGCACGCCGGTGATCGCGTACGGCAGGGGCGGGGCCCGTGAGACCGTAGTGGCAGGTGAGACGGGTGTATTCTTCGACGAGCAGAACGAAGCCTCGCTGCAGGCTGCGGTCGGTCGGTTCGAGAGTGATTTCACTTTCGAGCCTTGGCGAATACGTCAAAACGCCGAGCGCTTTTCGACGGCAGTGTTTCAGGAGCGCTTCAAGGCCTTCGTCGAGTCGGATTGCCAGGAATTTTTTGGTGCTTTGGAGTAACTCATGTCACAACCGCTTTGTCCGGTGATCATGGCCGGTGGTACGGGGTCACGCTTGTGGCCGCTTTCGCGTCAGCTCAATCCCAAGCAGTTTCTGCCACTGACCGGCAATCGGTCGATGTTGCAGGCTACCATGGAGCGCCTCGACGGCATCCCGCATGCCGACCCGATCCTGATTTGCAACGAGGAGCATCGCTTCCTTGCGGCTGAGCAATTGCGTCAACTGGGCAAGGCCCCGTCCATCTTGCTGGAACCGGTGGGGCGTAACACGGCGCCGGCCATTGCCCTGGCCGCGCTGCATGCCCTGGAGCGGGAAGAGGACCCAGTGCTGCTGGTGCTGGCGGCGGATCACCTGATCCAGCGGGTAGAAGCGTTTCACGAGGCAATCAATGCGGCGCTGCCCTTGGCGGAAGCGGGTCGGCTAGTGACCTTTGGCATCGTGCCGACCCAGGCTGAGACTGGGTACGGTTACATCCAGCGGGGTGCCAACCTGAGCGGGAAGGGCTTCGAGGTATCGCGCTTCGTCGAGAAGCCCGACCACGAAACGGCCGAAGACTACTTGGCCAGTAGGGAGTTTTTCTGGAACAGCGGCATGTTCCTGTTCCGGGCCAGTCGCTACCTGGAAGAACTACAGCGCCATACCCCGGAGATACTGACGGCTTGTCGGCAGGCATTGGAGGAAGGAAAGCGAGATCTAGATTTCCTGCGGGTAGGTAAGGACGCCTTTGCGGCCTGCCCTGAAGACTCCATCGACTATGCTGTGATGGAGAAAACCGAGAGTGCCGCCATGGTCAGCCTGGATGCCGGCTGGAGTGATATCGGCTCCTGGTCAGCACTCTGGGAGGTGAGCGACAAGGATGCCAACGACAACGTGCTGCGCGGTGATGTGCTCGCTGAGGCCACGTCCCATACCCTGGTACAGGCTGAACATCGCCTGGTGGCAACATTAGGGGTCGAGGACCTAGTGGTGGTCGAAACCAAGGATGCCGTGCTGGTGGCGCACAAGGGTAAGGTGCAGGACGTCAAGCAAGTTGTCGCCAGGCTGAAGAAGGCGGAGCGCAGTGAGTACCACAATCATCGTGAGGTCTATCGTCCCTGGGGAGTCTACGACTCGGTGGATCAGGGGCACCGTTATCAGGTTAAGCGTATCACCGTGAAGCCGGGCGCCAAGCTTTCCGTGCAGATGCATCATCACCGCGCCGAACATTGGATCGTTGTCAGCGGTACCGCCAAGGTGACTAATGGCGACAAGAGCTATCTGGTGACGGAAAACCAATCGACCTATATCCCTATCGGGAAAACGCACTCCTTGGAGAATCCCGGGGTAATTCCTCTGGAACTCATTGAGGTTCAATCGGGTTCTTATTTGGGCGAAGATGACATCGTGCGGTTCGAGGACTGGTATGGTCGACAATAGTCAGCGGTTCATCGGGTAAAGGGTTTTTCGATGTCAAGCATATCAACCAGGACGCGCCAGATCAGCGGCTTCCAAGGCTATACTCATATCCTGACGCGCAGTGCCGACCTGCTTATTGTCGTACTAGCCGCTATGTTGGCGCATATCATGCGCTTTGGCACCTTGGGAATGTCCGAGCGCTATGTGTGGGCAGTGACGATCGGTGTGGTATTGGCGTCGGTTATCCTGCCCAGCTTTCGTCTCTATCAGTCTTGGCGAGGTAGGCTGCGTGCCGAGCTGATGGTGCGCTTGGCTGTTGCTTACCTAGTCATCGGTGCGGGGCTTACTGTTGTCGCCTTCTTTAGTGGCAGAAGCCTCGACTTTTCACGGTTGTGGGTATTTGGCTGGATGCTCAATGGTGCTTTGCTGTCTATCCTGGTACGCGCCATCGCCTATCCGGTGCTGAATAATCTGCGCGCGCGCGGCAAGAACCGGCGTCGCGTTCTGTTAGTCGGTGATGCGCACTCCTGCGCTACTGCCTATACCCACCTGACGCGCGTACCGTCGGCCGGCTTCGACGTGAATCGCATTCTACTGGTCGGGGATGATGATCAAGATGAACTCCAAGGCCGAGACCCTCAGCAATACTTTCCTGGAATTCCCATCGAGCACGAAGAAGAAGAGGTCTGGATCTGCCTTCCCGTATCGGAAGGAAAGGCGGTTCGTGAGATTCAGAATAATCTGAGCCTCTCTACCAGTAATGTGCGCTACATGCCGGATATGCATGATTTTCGCCTGATCAACCATAGTGTCTCGAACGTGGCCGATCTCTACCTGCTGGACTTGAGCTGCAGTCCCATGACGGGATGGAGTCGCTTTCTCAAAGCCGGTGAGGATCGGCTGATCGCGGCTATCATCCTGCTGTTGATCAGCCCGATTCTGGCGGTGGTGTCCATAGGAGTTAAGTTGTCTTCTCGGGGCCCCGTTTTCTACCGGCAAGAACGCGTCGGCTGGAACGGTCGGTCCTTCGAGATGCTCAAGTTCCGCTCCATGCCGGTGGATGTCGAGAAGCATGGCGTGCAGTGGGGCGGTGCGCAGAAGAAAAACACCACCAGGTTCGGCGCCTTCATCCGTCGCACCAGTCTGGACGAACTGCCTCAGTTCATCAATGTGCTCAAGGGGGATATGTCGATTGTCGGTCCGCGGCCGGAACGCACGGTCTTCGTCGATCAATTCAAACATGAGATACCCGGTTACATGCAAAAACATATGGTCAAGGCTGGTATTACGGGCTGGGCACAAATCAATGGTTGGCGAGGTGATACCGATCTTGCCAAGCGTATCGAGTGTGACCTGTGGTATATCGACAACTGGTCCCTGTGGCTGGACTTGCGTATCATCTTCTTGACGGTCTTCAAAGGCTTTAATAATAAAAATGCTTATTAGTGCAGAATCTTCAATGATAAAACTGCCTATAGCGGCCCTCCTTTGCTAACCACTGGGAAACTTCTTGATCTATTCATCAAAGGCCCGAATACTGCATTTCTAACACGCTAAAACAGCATCACACTGACACTATCTTCAACGACTCCCAAAAAAGAGACCATGACCAAAACAATCATCACCTACGGCACCTTCGACATGTTCCACGTGGGGCATCTTCAACTATTGCGCCGCCTGAGCGAGATGGCCGACCGCGTCGTCGTCGCCGTTTCCACGGACGAGTTTAACCTCAATAAAGGGAAGAAAACGCTAATTCCCTACGAGCAGCGCGCCCAGATCGTCGGAGTCTGTCAACATAGTTGCCATATAAAATGACTTCGGCTCTTTAAAATCCTGCGGCCTGTGGTACTGGGTCCCGTTCGGGATTCAGGTGCACTAAGTGCCTAGGCAAATATTTTCATGCATAATGTCGGTATAATATCAGCTTAGGACGGCAGCATGGTAAGGCGCTTCATCTCTCCTCTGACAGAAACCGACCGACAGGCGTTGACCCATGTC
>NZ_JASSZF010000026.1:0-44859 GCF_031935715.1 Halomonas garicola
GCTTGCGCTCCTCGCGACGACCGTAGCGGGCTGTGAGCACCGCACCCGCCACGTCATAGCGACCCCTGGGTCATCGCGATGACCGTAGCGGGGAAAGGCGCACGCGCCCACCGCGGCATGGCGTATTAACGGTGATACTGCTTTTCGCGTTCGGGTTGCCATAAAATGGCATCGATGCGCAGGCGGGCCTTGCCGTTATTAGGGAGCGGCCAGTCGGCAACGTCGCCGACTCTGAGGCCAATCAGGCCGGCACCGATAGGTGCCATGACGGAAATGGCATCTTCAACGCTGCTCATGGCGTGCGGGTAGACCAGGGTACGGGTTATCTGGCGATCACGTTCCAGATCGGTAAACTGGATCTGGCTGTTCATGCTGACAATATCATCGGGAACATCGGCCGGATCCACTACTTCGCCTCGCGTAAGCTCCGCTTCGAGCAGCTCAGCAACGTCCAGATCCTTGTCGGAAGCATCGTCAATCAGTCGCTGCAGGCGCTCGGCGTCGAGTCGATTAATCAGGATAGGCGGACGGTATCCCATGGTGCTCTCCTTGGAATAGAAAACGCAAACGCGCAATAGCCAATAAAAACAGTCCTTCCCCGAAAAAATGGGGAAGGACTGTGTCAGTTATTACTATACGCTATTTGCGCCGACAAGACGATCAGACAATGCCCTGATCGATCATGGCATCAGCGACCCGCCTGAAACCGGCGATATTGGCGCCGAGCACCAGGTTGGCGGGGGCGTCAAACTCTGCGGCCGTATCGGCGCACTGCTGGTGAATATCAGCCATGATGGCCTTGAGCTTGTCATCGACCTTTTCCAGCGGCCACTGTTCCATGCTGCTGTTCTGGGCCATTTCCAGCTGGCTGGTCGCCACCCCACCGGCGTTGGCCGCCTTGCCCGGCCCGTAGGCAATGCCGGCATCGATAAAGCAGTCAACGGCATCCGCGGTGGAGGGCATATTGGCGCCTTCGCTAACGCAATCGATGCCGTTTTTCAGCAGCGCCTTGGCGTCGGTGGCGGTCAGTTCGTTTTGCGTGGCGCAGGGAAAGGCGGCGTCCGCCTCGAGATGCCAGACGGCGTGGCCATCTTCGGGGTAGTCGGCCACCTTGATAAAGCGGGCTTCCTGGCGCGTTTCCAGATACGTCTCAAGGGAGAGACTGTCGACTTCCTTGAGTTCCTTGAGCAGCGCCAGGTCGATGCCGTCAGGGTCATGGAGGGTGCCGCCGGAATCCGAGCAGGTGATCGGCTTGGCGCCGAGCTCGAGCAGTTTTTCAATGGTATAAATGGCGACGTTACCCGCCCCGGATACCAGACAGGTTTTGCCCTCGATGCTGTCTTTGCGCGCTTTTAGCATGTTTTGGGCGAAGTAGACAGCGCCGTAGCCGGTGGCTTCCTTGCGGCCGATGGATCCGCCCCAGTCAAGCCCCTTGCCGGTCAGAATGCCTTCATGTCGGCCGGTCATGCGCTTGTACTGGCCGTAGAGGTAGCCAATTTCGCGGGCGCCCACTCCGATATCGCCAGCGGGGACGTCAGTCGTGGGGCCGATATGGCGATAAAGCTCGGTCATGAAGGCCTGACAGAAGCGCATGATCTCGGCATCCGACTTGCCCTTGGGGTCAAAGTTGGAGCCGCCCTTGCCGCCGCCGATGGGCAGGCCGGTGAGCGCGTTTTTGAAAATCTGCTCAAAGCCCAGAAACTTGATAGTGCCGGACGTGACGCTGGGGTGGAAGCGCAGGCCGCCCTTATAGGGTCCTAGCGCCGAGTTGAACTGTATGCGATAGCCCTTGTTGACCTGCGCCTTGCCGTTATCGTCTGCCCAGCAGATGCGGAACATGATCTGGCGCTCGGGCTCCACGATGCGCTCGATGATATTGTGTTCCAGGTAGTGTGGGCAGCGCTTGAACAGCGGACGTAAGCACTCCAGCACTTCTTCAGCGGCCTGATAGAACTCGGTTTGGGCCGGGCTGCTTTTTTTCAGGCTGGCCAGCGTATCGGGGACGTAGGTTTCAAGATGCTGTTGGGGATCCTGTGTCTCGGCCATGGTGTCTTTACCTTGTTCGATGATGTGTGTGCAGATGACAAAGCTAGCTTATTAAACCCGATTATGCGTTCCATGCATACCTTATACGGTTAGTGGTTGCCCAGGGGTGGCTGGATAACGGGGCAGGCGTCTTTGATACAGGGGGCGATGGCAGCCGTGTTAGCATGTAGTCCCGTTTTCCATGAGACGCAAGGGGGCAAGGTGAATCAGACGGTGCCGGCAACGTGGCTGGTTTACTGCCGGGAAGGCTTTGAGCGGGACGCCCAGGCGGAGCTCTTGTATCATGCAGCGCAGCACGATGCCGATGTCAAGGGGACGGCCGGCGCCGGCTGGGCCGGCGTTACGCGAACGGACGGCGGAATGGCCAATGCGCTACAGCGCGAAGTGGCGTTTTCGCGGCTGGTGTTTGCCCGGCAGAGTCTGATTGCGCTGCCGGCGCTAAGCCTTTCGCGGGACGATCGCCTGAGCGCTATTGCCGGCCAGGTCAGCGGGGCCGGGTGGAGCTTTGATAGTATCTGGCATGAAACCCCCGATACCAACGACGGCAAATCGTTAGCGCGGCTGACAAAGGCGCTGACGCGCCCTTTGCAAAGCCTGTTGAAAAAGCGTGGCGCCTTGCGGCGTAATGCCGGCGGTCGGCGCCTGCATCTGCTGTGGCTGTCAGGAGAGCAGGTGTTAGTCGGCATGAGCTTTCCCGGCAATCGCAGCGAACTTGCCGGCGGTATCCGGCGGCTGCGGTTTCCCTCGCGCGCTCCCAGCCGCTCGACGCTGAAGCTGGAAGAGGCCTGGCACGAGTTTGTGCCGCGCGATGAGTGGGACGCGCGTCTGGCAGAAGGCATGCAGGCAGCCGATCTGGGGGCCGCGCCCGGCGGCTGGACCTGGCAGCTGGTGCAGCGTGGCATGCACGTGTACGCCATTGATAACGGCCCCATGGACAAGGCCCTGATGGCGAGCGGGCAGGTGGAGCACCTGGGCGAGGACGGCTTTACCTGGGAGCCACCGGAACGCCTTGACTGGCTGGTCTGCGATATCGTGGATAAGCCGGCCCGGGTCCTGGCCATGGTTGAGCGTTGGTTGATAAGGCGCTGGTGCCGCGAGGCGGTGTTCAACCTGAAGCTGCCGATGAAAAAGCGCTGGGAAGAGGTTCAGCGAAGCCTGAGTGCTCTTGAGTGCTCTCTGGGGCAGACTGGAATTGACGCTACCGTGGCGTGCCGCCATCTGTACCATGACCGCGAAGAGGTGACTGTGCATGTGCGGCTGCTGGCTCCCGCCAGCCAACGTGCCTGATGCCGAAAGCGTTTGACGACTGAGCGAGATAATCATGTCTGACACGACTGCCAACCTGCCGGAACACGATGCGCTGCTGGACACCAGCGGCCTGTACTGCCCCGAGCCCGTTATGCTGATGCATAACAAGGTGAGGGACATGACACCGGGGGAGATACTGCAGGTAGTGGCCACCGATCCGGCCACTACCCGCGACGTGCCAAAGTTCTGCCAGTTTCTCGGCCATGAGCTCGTGGAGCAGCATACGGCCGGCGAGGTTTACCGGTACTTTATCCGCCTGGCGGGCTGAACCATTCGGTTGTGCCATGAAGGTGCCCGGCAGTCAGGCGCCGCCAGGAGGCTTAGCTATCGCCTTGAGGCACGACGATGAGCGCCAGGGCATCCAGAGTTGCCGGGTCTTCCTCGATGATGCGGTTGGCGATGTGGCGCTGAAAGAAGTACAGTCGCGGATGGCGTGAGCGAGCGTTATACAGGCAGTCGTCACCCAGCCGCACCGGCGTCATGACTATCTGGTCATCATCGGCAAGCAGCGCATCGATACTGCCGTCGCTGTAAAGCGACCAGCCGTGGACGGGCTTCATCTGCCAGGGTGTCTCGTGGGTATCCATGCACAGGGCGTGGGTGCCCTGGGTGTCGGGTAGCTGCTGAAGCAGGGTGACGTCGCGGGACGTTTCATATTCAAAGTAGGTGGCTGCTGCCTGCAGCTCGTCGTATTTGTGCTCCGGCGGGGCGGTGAATATTTCTTCGGTTTCCGGGTCGCGGTAGCCGATGAAGCGGCCGTCTTCCTCGCTGTTGATATGGGGGCAGGGCGTGAGGGTGGCCATCCAGGGCACAAGGCCGTCGACGCTGCCGTCCTGATGCAGCCCCCATGCAAGTACCGGAATGCTATAGCCGGTTTCCGTATCGGTATCGAGCTGGTAGAGCATTTCCAGCCCGTCAAGCTCCGGCGCCAGGCGTACCAGCTGCTTTTGTGCCTGGTGACGCCGGCGTACCGTCTCCAGATCGATGACCCGGGCAGAGCGGGATGACAAGGATGCGCCCATGATGTCCCTCCTGATGCTGCATGGCCTCGATAGCGGCAAGATCTCACCTTGCCTTGTCCCTCACCAATAGCACAGCTTGAGACGAAGGTTAAGCGTGGCCTGTTGTTTTGCTGCTTTATTCGTCAGAGCAGGGTGATAAGCGCATGCGTACGGCGTGATGCTCGATCAGAGCAGCCTGAAACGATGCCCGGGGCGCCCGGGGGTTATCCAGCGATAGCCAGCGCTGGCGGTAGGCCTTCATTGCCCCGGGAGGCGTTACCGGCAGGCTGTCGAACAGCGCCTTGACGGCGTTTAGCCACTGCCCGGCCTTATGGCGGGTAGCGTCGATCGCCAGGGTCGGCCCGGGCGGCAGACAGCGCCCGGGCGGGGCCTTGTGCAGAGCAGCGGTGGCTTCGTGAAGGCGCCGGGTGGCAAGCATCAGCGTGCGCAGCGTTTGAGCGGTGAGCGGGCGGGCGCGCAGGGTCTTGAGGTTTTCCTCAAGGCGGCCGGAGTCCTGCTCCCATTCGCGGCTGAACTGGTGGCGCACCATGGCCGTTAGGTAGTCGAGCGCTTCGAGGTCGGAGCGAATATCGGCCCGGCTGAAGTCGATGGCATGGCTTGCCCGGGCAAAGCTTTTTTCCCACTCGTCGGAATCGAACAGCGCATTCCAGCTGACGTAGGGCAGCTGCCGGGTCTTGGTCAGCGTCAGCCGGCGAAGGCGTTGGCGATCATTATCGGCAAGCCCCCGGGGTACCTGGGTATTCCAGCAGCCGCTCAGGCGTTGCCACAGCTCGCGCTCGTACAGCCACTGCTGGCTGGGCGGGGCGACGCGCCCGAGCTGGTTATTGCGTCCGGCTACCAGCGAAACAATCCGGCACTCCCGCAGCGCGTAGACGTTGAGCATCCCCTCGCGAGTTTCTTCAATGTTGAAAAGGCGGTTACGGCGCCCGGGCAGCTTGCCGATATTTGACGGCGCCGAGCGGGCAATGGGGGCAATGCCGAGCGCCTGCTCGAGCGCGCGGTGATAATCGACCCAGCGCTGCTCCACGCCGCCGTCGCCGCAGCCGGCAAGCAGCAGGGCGATGGCCGGGGCGACCGCGAGACGACGGATCAGGCGCCGGAACGTCACGCGGCGGGTACGCCCTGAGCGCGGGTTTGGCGGCTGATCTTCTGCAGCCGCCAGCCCAGCAGTACGGCGGCCGTGCTGAGCCCGGCAATCAGCCCCAGCCAGTAGCCGTGTACGCCCAGCGGCCCGCTGAGCGAGCCGGCGCCGCGGGTGCCCAGCCAGTGCCCGCCGCCCAGCCCGACGCACCAGTACGAGAGCACGGTGATCAGCATGACGATGCGGGTGTCCTTGTAGCCGCGCAGAGCGCCGGCCAGGTTGGCCTGAAGCGAATCCGACACCTGATAAAGCGCCGCCAGAGAGAGTAGCGAAACGGCCAGCTGCTGCACGTCGGGGTTGGGCGTGTAGAGGGCAATCACCCAGGCGCCGGTAACCCACAGCAGGGTGCTGTTGATCGCCGCCGCGGCCAGGCTGATGGCAACGCCGTTGCCTGCCACCAGTCGCGCCATGGCGGGGCGGTTCTGGCCCAGGGTATTACCCACGCGCACCGTCAGCGCCATGCTCAGGGAAAGCGGCAGCATGAACAGAATGCCGGTATAGCTAAAGGCGATCTGGTGCGCGGCCACGGTGATTTCGCCGAGACTTGCGATAAAAAGAGCGATAAGCGTGAACAGCGTTACCTCGACAAAGATGGCAATGCCGATGGGCAGGCCGACCACGGTCAGCTCGCGCAGCCCGCTTGCCTGAGGCCAGGTAAGGCGCTGCCACAAATTAACCGGGTCGTAGGCGCGGCCCCGGCGGGTGTAGAACGCCATGGCCAGCGCCATGGTCCACATGGAAAGCGCGGTGGCGATGCCGCAGCCAAACGCGCCAAGGGCGGGTAGCTGCTGGAGAACGCCGGGGATCCAGGGGCCGAATACATCGACCAGGCCGTCGCCGCCGTAAATCAGCAGGTAGTTGCTGGGAATATTCACGCCGAGCCCGATCAGGCTGATCCAAAGCGACGGGCGGGTATGGTTCATGCCGTCGGAAAACGCCCTAAGCGCCTGAAAGAGCGCGACCCCCGGCATGCCGAAGGCCAGCGCCGACAAATAGGCCGAAGAGGCGGCGGCGACGTCAGGCGGCACGCTCATCAGGGCGAATATCGGCGCTACTGCCAGCCATAACAGGCCGGCCGACATCACGCCGAGCAGTAGCGCCACCCACAGCGCCTGATGGACTGCCGGGCGAATCTCGGCGTGGCGCTGCCCGCCGAGCAGCTGGGCGACAATGGGGGTGACACCCATCAGCGTGCCGGTCATGAACAGCATCAGCGGCAGCCACAAGCTTGAGCCCACGGAGACCGCCGCCAGCGCCGTGGCGTTCAGGCGCCCGGTCATCATGACGTCGACCACGCTCATACCGCCCTGGGCCAGCTGGGCCCCGCAAATGGGCAGCGCCAGACTTGCCAGCAGGCGGGTTTCCGGCCAGTAAAGCGTTTTTAGCCGAGAGGCGATGCGGCTCAAGGCGGCCTCCTGTCTATCATGGGTCATTATAAAAAGCGGCCTGCTTAGCCTGGCGGTTGATCGACGTTATACTGCCCGCATGAGCATTATCCGCCAAGGAGTTGACGTGGTATCCAAAGCCTGCGCAGCCGACAAACAACGCTGGACGCTTGACGATATTATCGCCCTGTTTGACGGCGTGTTTGCCCCGACCTTTCAGACGCGCCTGGTTCGTGGCGAGGATGAGCCGCTTTATGCCCCGGCCGACGCCGAGACGCCGTATCACCGGATCATCTTCGCCCGGGGCTTTTATGCCAGCGCCCTGCACGAAATCAGCCACTGGTGCATCGCCGGCGCCGAGCGGCGCAGGCGTGAAGACTACGGCTACTGGTATCTGCCCGACGGGCGCAACGAACAGCAGCAGCGGGCGTTTGAGCGGGCGGAAGTCGCCCCTCAGGCGCTGGAGTCGCTTTTTGCCGAGGCCTGCGGGCGCGAGTTCAACGTCAGCGTGGATAATCTCGACGGCGATGCCGAGGTCGACCGCCACGCCTTTGCCGCCAAAGTGCGCGCAAGGGCGCAGCGATACCTGAAAGACGGCCTGCCTGCCCGGGCGGCGGCGTTTCGCGAAGCGCTTTACCGCTACTATCAGGCCTCGGCCACGCGGGATGAGGCCTGCAAGGCCGGGCGCGAGGTGCTCGCCGCTAGCGCGCGATAAGGCGCTGGTGCAGGTGCAGCATCGCCTCGACTTCGTGCTCGGGGCGCATGGGCTCAAGCCCCAGCTCGTTGAAGGTTTCGCCGCGCTGGCGCTGCCACTCGCCCGGGCCGGCGGCGTCGTAGAGCACCTCGGCCGGGGCCAGTTCGACAAAGGGGTCGAGCCCGTAGGTGTCGAAAAGGCGCGCCAGCGCTTGGTCCTCCTCGCCGCTGCCGTTGGTGTAGAGCGTGGCGTTGAAGTGATCGTTCTCCAGCTCGCGGATCACGTCGAGGGGGCTGACGCCAAGGCTCTCCAGCTCTTCCATGCTGTATTCCCCGGTGATGCTGGACTCCTCGTCCAGCCAGCTGTCGTCGGGCTGGATCAGCGTATGCTTGATGCGCCCGTCGGGCAGCGACCAGGCAATGGCCAGCGGCAGGCCGTCGTCGTCGGTGGTTTCCAGCGCGATAAATCCCGGCATCTCGTTCATTCAGCAGTTGTCTCTTCACAGGTGGCACGCACTGCCGAGTCGGGCAGGCGGAAAAAGGCCGCGGCCGTCCGGGTGGTGCCCGCGGCCAGCGCGGCCTCGTCCATGTCGCGCCGGCAGGCGATTTCGCGCACGATCCACGGCAGCAGCGCCGGTTCGTGGCGCCGCCCTTTGAGCTTTGCCGGCAGATTGCGCGGCAGCAGATAGGGGCAGTCGGTTTCCACCATCAGCCGCTCGAGCGGAATCTCGCCCACCAGCGGGCGCAGATGGTGCCCCCGACGCTCGTCGCAGAGCCAGCCGGTCAGGCCGATATGCAGGTCCAGGTCAAGATAGCCGTAAAGCGTGTCCTTGTCCGCGGTGAAGCAGTGCACCACGGCTTGGCCGATATCGTCGCGCCAGCTTTTGAGCATCTCGCGCATGCGCCGCCCGGCGTCGCGCTCGTGGATGAACAGCGGCAAGTCGTGTCGGGCAGCGAGCGCCAGCTGCGCCTCGAACGCGTGCTCCTGCTCGGCGGGCGTGGAAAAGTTGCGGTTGAAGTCCAGCCCGCACTCGCCCACGGCAACCACGCCCGGGTGGGCATAAAGCGCGGCCATGTGCTCGGCAAGGGTCGGGTTCCAGCCGCTGGCATCGTGCGGGTGGACCCCGGCGGTGGCGTAAAGCCCCGGATGACGTTCGCTCAGTTCGGCCGCCTGCCTGGCGTGCGCAAGATCGGTACCGGTAAGGACCAGGGCCGCGACGTTGGCCGCCCGGGCCCGGGCGAGCACGGCGTCAAGGTCGCCGGCAAAGCTCTGGTGGGTCAGGTTGGCGCCGATATCCACCAGCGGCGACGGCGAACGAAACTGCAGCGCCTCGGGGAGGACGTCGTCAGGGAAGGCGTTGGCCACAAAGGGCTCCTGTAAAGCGTCAATGAAGAATACCGGTACCATGCGGCGCGGGGCGCTGAGCGTGGCAGCTGCCGGGCGCGGCCTAGTGTAACGCCTGACAGGCACGGCGGCGATACCACCACCTGCGCGGCTGCATACGTTACACTACCGCTCCGCAACACGAGGAGGAGACGGCGTGACCTTGTTACGACTGGAACAGCTACAGCTGGCTTACGGCACTCAGGTTCTGCTGGACCGCGCCGACCTGACCATTGAAAGAGGCGAGCGCCTGGCGCTGGTCGGGCGCAACGGCACGGGTAAATCGACGCTTTTGAAGCTGGTCGCCGGCGATATTCAGCCCGACGACGGCACGATCTGGCGCGCGCCGGGGTTGAAAATCGGCGTGCTGGCCCAGGAGCTGCCGAACTCGTCGGGCATGACGATCTTCGACATGGTGGCCCAGGGGCTGCCCGAGGCCGGAGCGCTTTTGTCGGAATATCACCACCTGATCCATGCCGCCGAGCCCGACATGGACCGCATGGCCACGCTACAAACGCGCATCGAAGCCATTGACGGCTGGTCGTTTCATCAGCGTATCGACGTCATCCTCACCCGGCTGGGGCTACCTCCCGATATTGCCATGAGCACGCTCTCCGGCGGCTGGCGCCGGCGCGTGGCGCTGGCCCGGGCGCTGGTGGCCGAGCCCGACCTGCTGTTGCTGGACGAGCCCACCAACCATCTGGATCTGGACACCATTGCCTGGCTCGAAGAGCAGCTGCTGGCCTTTGACGGCGCGGTGCTGCTGATTACCCACGACCGCGCCTTCCTCTCCCGGCTGGCCACCCACGTGCTCGAGCTCGATCGCGGCAAGCTGGGGCGCTATCCCGGCAACTACGCGGCCTACCAGGAGCGCAAGGAGCACGAGCTGGAGGTGGAAGCCCGGGAGAACGCCGAGTTTGATAAAAAGCTCGCTCAGGAAGAAGCCTGGATACGCCAGGGCATCAAGGCGCGGCGCACGCGTAACGAAGGCCGCGTGCGTGCGCTGGAAAAAATGCGCGCCGAGCGCAGCCAGCGCCGCGAGCGTCAGGGGACCGCCAACCTGAGCGTTGACCGCGGCGAGCGCACCGGCAAGCGGGTGATCGAGCTTAAGCACGTGACCCATTCCTACGGCGATAACACGCTCATCGATGATGTCAGCCTCGAAGTACAGCGCGGCGACCGCATCGGATTTTTGGGCCGCAACGGCGCCGGCAAGACAACGCTTTTGAAGATCATGCTCGGCGAACTCGAGCCCACCGGAGGCAGCGTGCGGCTGGGGACCAATATTAACGTGGCTTACTTTGACCAGCTGCGCGCCGGGCTCGAGCCCGAGGAAACCGTGTTCAACAACGTGGCTCAGGGCAGCGACCGGGTGTCGGTCGGCGGCAAGGATCGCCACGTGATGAGCTACCTGCAGGATTTTCTGTTTACCCCGGAGCGGGTTCGCCAGCCGGTCAGCGCGCTATCCGGCGGCGAGTCCAACCGCCTGCTGCTGGCCAAGCTGTTTACTCAGCCGGCCAACGTCCTGGTGCTCGACGAGCCGACCAACGATCTCGACATGGAAACCCTGGAGCTTCTTGAAGAGCTGCTGCTGGACTTCGACGGCACGCTGCTGCTGGTGTCCCACGACCGGACCTTCATGGATAACGTGGTCACCAGCGTGCTGGCGTTTGAAGGCGAAGGTCAGGTGCGCGAATACGTCGGCGGCTACACGGACTGGATACGCCAGGGCGGCACGCTTCCCCCGGCGCCCTGGGAAGGGGCGGCGCGCCAGCAAACCGAACCGGTTGCCGAGCAAAAGAGCGCCGCGGCAGTGAAAAAAACCGCGGCGGCGCCGGCGAAAAAAGGCGTCAAGCTTTCCTACAAGCTTAAGCGCGAGCTTGACGGCCTGCCGGCCGAGATCGAGCGGCTGGAAGCAAAGGTGGAAACGCTTGAGCAGGGCGTCGCCGATCCGGCCTTTTATCAGCAGCCGGCCGATGAAGTAGAGGCCCGGCTCAAGGAGCTGAGCGACACCCAGCAGGCGCTGGACGCGGTGATGGAGCGCTGGATGGAGCTTGAGGCCATGGCCGAGGGCGAGTAGCCCCGGCGTGCAGAAAAGCGGCGGTAGATAGACAAAAAAGGCGCCCGACGGCGCCTTTGCACTGGCTATGTTACCGGCCGATTATTCGTCGCTTGCTTCGCCTTTCTTCCCCACGCGCACGGCCAGCACGTCGCACGGGGCGCCGTGGAGTACGCCGGTCGAGGTCGAGCCCAGCAGCAGGGCAAAGCCGTGGCGACCGTGGGAGCCGACCACGATCAGGTCGACGTCGTTGTCGCCGGCAAAGCGGTGAATCTCGGTATCCGGCATGCCCACCACCACGTGCTGGTTGATGTCGTCCACGTCGGCGGAGGCAATTTCGCCCAGTCGCTTCTTGGCGTGGTCATCCAGCTGATCCTGAATGCTGGTCAGGTCCATGGGGATATCGCCACCGTAGGCAAACCCCAGCGGCTCAAGGGTATGCATGATGGAGATTTTGGCTTGATCGTTACGTTCGGCGATTGCCATGGCGCGCTCCAGCACCTTGTGCGAGTCCTTGGTCAGGTCGACCGCTACCAGAATGTGGTGATAGCTCATGTTATCCCTCCGCGGTGGTAAAACTTCATACTAACGATGCTTGCCGGCTAAGGTGATTGATGATTTGGCCTGAAGAAAAGCAGCGCTGCATGAAAGCAGGGCTTATAAACAGGGCTTGTAACTAAAGCTTGTAAATAGAGCTTGCCTACAGGCCAGGTCAAGCCGTACCGGAAACGGCAGCGAACCTGCCTTTACTTTAGGCCGGTACGGCCGAATTAACAACGGATGGCGTGCTAAAACAGGAGCTTGAGCATGGGGTGGCTGATCATGGTGGCGGCGGTACTGATGGTGATTTCACCGGTGATGTGGCTAAAGCCCAGCCCGCGCCAGCGTCGGCAAAGCCGCCTGCGCGAGATGGCGCGGCAGCGCGGCGTAGAAATCGCCCGCCGGGAAGCGCCGCTGCACTTGGTCAGAGAAAAGATGCCGGCCTATCGGCTGCGCTACCCCGACGAGCACCCGGGGCCGGACTTCGTGCTGGTGCGCGATCGCGTTGCCAGCGCCGCGCTTGACCGCTACTGCCATGGGTGGCGCTTTCGTATCGCGCCGCTTAGGCCGCTGCCGGCGAGCGCTCAGCAGACGCTTGAGGCACTGGTGTCAACGCTGCCCGACGACGTGCTGGTGGTTCAGTCCAGCGCGGCGGCGCTAACGCTTTGGTGGTGGGAGTCCGCCACCGCCGACGGCTTTGCCCCCTGCATTAAAGACGCGGCTGCGCTGCGCGATGACCTGAGCGGCTACGCCGATCGCCCCGATGCCCGGCCGCTTGCCGTACCCGGCGCGCGGCCGCGCTAATACAAGCCAGTCTCACCAAGCCGGACCCGGCAAGGCGCGCTAAACCGTTTCCAGGTTTTGGTCGCGCTCCTGAAGCGTCAGCCCGTTGTCCTCAATCACGGCCAGCCAGCTATCCAGCTGCTCGATGTTGTCTTCGCTCAGCCCGGCGAGCATTTCCTGGCGGGCCTCATCGGCCACGCGGCCGATCTTGTCCAGCAGCGGCATGGCCTCGGCGGTGAGGTAGAGGCGCTTGGTGCGCCGGTCGCTTTCGCAGGCGCGCCGCTCAATCAGGCCCTGCTCTTCCAGCTGACCCAGAGTGCGCACCAGCGAGGGCGCCTCGACGCCGATGGCGCGGGCCAGATCGCACTGAGGCTGGCCGTCGCCCATGCGCCACAGGTGGTAAAGCGTGACCCAGCGCGTCTGGGTCAGCCCCAGCGGCGCCAGGCGACGGTCGAGAATGGAGCGCCAGAGGTGGGGTAGGCGGGCAATGCGAAAACCGAGAGACGTAGCCATAGGTGCCCTACTATCGATCAAAGAGAAAATATGCCGGTCAAGGCGTAAAAAGCCGTTACGAGAATTGTCAACCCGGCACTGGCGGAATGCAAGATGTCGCGCGGGCCGGGCGCCGCTACGTGGCGTCTTCCAGCTGACCGGGAACGAGCCGGCGCAGGTGTAGCAGGCTGATACCGGCCGGCTGGATATCGCTGTCTGCCCGGGTAGCAAGCGCCGGGTCGTCGGCTACGTGAAAGCGCAATAGCCCCAGCCGCTGGCCGCCGGCGGTCATAATATCGACCCGCCAGTCCCCGCGAGGATCATCGGGAAAGTTCTGCTTGTGGCTCCAGGCCCGATAACCTTTTTCGCGCCCGCCGGCTATTTCCAGCGCGATGGTGTCAAGGCGCTCGCCGTTTTGGTACCACACGTGGGTAATGGTTTCGCTCAGGCCGCGGGGCGCGCGAATGGCGCTATACACGTAAAGTCCCTCGGCCTGCAGGGCCTTGGGCGTCAGGGCCGTGGCTCCCTGGGGCTTGCGCTTTTGGATGTCGAGCGCCGGCGAAATGGCGCTGCCGGTTAGCCACAGGCTGGCCGGCGGCACCCAGATACGCCCGGCAAAGCCTCCCAGCGCCAGCAGCAGGGCGATACTGATAAAAGCCAGCCAGCGCTTTGGCGATCGGCGCTTCAGCAGGTGCATAAAGCTGGGTAGCGCTACTACCAGGGTGGCCGCCAGCGAAAGCTTGAGGCTTTCGCCGGTGGTCAAATGAAGCATGATTGGCAGCGTGACCAGCATCACCAGAAATACGCAGTGGGCGTGGAACATGAAATACAGGCTGCGATAGCGCCCGGCGACGCCGTAATACAGCGGGTCGACAATCGACAGTACCGCCATGGCCATGACCAGCAGGGCATAAAGGCTTTGCCCGCTGTTCCATACGGTGGTGGCAAGCACGAACGGCAGGGCGAAAAACAGCGTCTCCTGGTGGATCATCTGGGCGATAAAGGTGCTGATGCCCCGGGGCAGAGTCGGGTAGCCGCGCCTGGCCAGAAAGCGCCCGATCAGGCTTTCCGAGAGCAGCAGCAGCCAGGCCATCAGCAACCCCAGCGCCAGTGCCGCCCCCAGCCACTGCTGGCGATCCACCAGAAAAAAGCTGCCCAGCCCCGCGCCGAAGGCCACGGGCGGCCATAGCCAGCTCCAGGGTTTTAGGCGCGCTATCAGGGTTTCGACCAGCGCCTGGAGGCGGGCAAGGCGCTGAGAAGTCAGGTAGGTGGGCATAGCAGGGTGATCCGGCAAGTGAAAAAACCGCCTATTAATAACACAGACGCCGCCGCGCGGCTTGTTGGCGTGGGAGGAATGAGCGAGGCTTGACGAGGCCTTGGGTGTGACCCAAGCTTAGGTGATAAAACGATCGTATGAATATAACCTTTGTGGAGCAGCGCGGATGATCTATCAAGGTAGTGCCATTACGGTGTCGCGCGACGAAGACGGTATCGCGACCCTTTTGTTTGATGCGGGGGAGGCGTCGGTCAACACGCTCTCCAGCACGACGATACAAGAGCTGGGCGACGCGGTGGCCGCGCTGCAGAAAGAAAGCGGCCTGCAAGGGCTGATTCTGGCCAGCGCCAAGGACGCCTTTATTGTCGGCGCGGATATCACCGAGTTCCACGGCCTCTTTGACAAGGGCGAAGACTATCTGGTCGACATGAACCTCAGGGTCCACGATATCTTCAACGCCATCGAAGATCTGCCGTTTCCCACGGTGGCGGCCATCAACGGCCTGGCGCTGGGCGGCGGCTTTGAGGTGACGCTGGCTGCGGATTTTCGCGTGATGGCTGTCGGCGCCAAAATCGGCCTGCCCGAAACCCAGCTGGGAATCGTTCCCGGCTGGGGCGGCTGTGTGCGCCTGCCGCGCCTGATCGGCGCCGACAACGCCATCGAATGGATCGCCGGCGGTACCCAGAACCATGCCGACGCCGCGCTGGCCATGGGCGCGGTGGACTCGGTCGTGCCCGCCGATGCGCTTTCGGCCGCGGCGCGCACGCTGCTCGCGCGGGCCAATGCCGGCGAGCTTGATACTGCTGCCCGGCGGGCGGAAAAGACCGGCCCCCTCAAGCTTAACGCCAGCGAGCAGATGCTCGCGTTCGAGACCGCCAAGGGCTACGTGGCGGGCAAGGCCGGGCCGCACTACCCCGCGCCGGTAGAGGCTATTCGCGTGATCCAGAAAGGCGCCGGCGAGGAGCGCGCCCGGGCACAGCGCATCGAGGCGGAGACCTTCGCCAGGCTGGCGCTGAGCGACGTCGCGTTCAATCTGGTTGGCCTGTTCATGAGCGATCAGGCGGTGAAGAAAAAGGCCGGTGTCTACGCCAAGCAGGCCGCAAAGATCGAGCAGGCCGCGGTGCTGGGGGCCGGCATCATGGGCGGCGGCATTGCCTACCAGAGCGCCTCCAAGGGCACGCCCATACTGATGAAGGACATCCAGGCGGACGCCGTGGAGCTGGGGCTGAAAGAAGCCCGCAAGCTGTTCGGCAAGCAGATCGAACGCAACAAGCTGACCGTCGAGGAAATGGCCGAACGGCTCAGCAACATCCGCCCGACGCTTTCCTACGGCGATTTTGACGGCGTGGATCTGGTCGTCGAAGCCGTGGTGGAAAACCCCAAGGTCAAGGGGTCGGTGCTTGCCGAGGTGGAAGAGCAGGTAGGCGACGACACCATCTTGGCTTCCAACACCTCGACGATTTCCATCAACCGTCTGGCGCAGAACCTCAAGCGGCCCGAGCAGTTCTGCGGCATGCACTTTTTCAACCCGGTGCACCGCATGCCGCTGGTGGAAGTCATCCGCGGGGAGAAAACCGCCGACGCCGCCGTGGCGGCCACAGTGGCCTACGCTCGCGCCATGGGCAAGACGCCGATTGTGGTCAACGACTGCCCCGGGTTTCTGGTCAATCGCGTGCTGTTTCCGTATTTCGGCGGCTTCAGCCTGCTGGTGGAGCAGGGCGTGGACTTTCAGCGCATCGACAAGGTCATGGAAACCTTCGGCTGGCCCATGGGGCCGGCGTACCTGCTCGACGTCGTGGGCATGGATACCGCCGTTCACGCCAACGAGGTCATGGCCGAAGGCTTCCCCGAGCGCATGGCGCGAGACAGCAAAACCGCCATTGACGTCATGTACGACAACGACCGCCTGGGGCAGAAAAACGCCAAGGGCTTTTACGCCTACGAGGAAGACAAAAAGGGCAAGCCGAAAAAGGTCAGCGACGATACCGCCTACACGCTGCTCGAGGAGGTTACCCGGGGGCAGGCGGAGCTCGTCGACGACGACATCGTTGCGCGGATGATGGTGCCGCTGTGTCTGGAGACCGTGCGCTGCCTGGAAGACGGCATCGTTGCCACGCCGGCGGAAGCCGACATGGCGCTGATTTACGGCATCGGCTTCCCGCCTTTCCGCGGCGGCGCGCTGCGCTACATCGATGCGATGGGCGCGGCCGAGTTCGTCAAACTGGCGGACAGCCTCGCCGGCGAGCTGGGGCCGCTCTACGCGCCGACGGATAAGCTGCGCCAGATGGCCGACAACAACGCCCGCTTTTACGACGCCGCCGAATAAGCCGCCGCGCAGAGGAGAGCAAAGATGAGTTTGAATCCGAGAGATATCGTGGTGGTCGATGCCGTGCGCACGCCGATGGCTCGCGCCAAAAACGGCGCGTTTCGTCACGTGCGTGCCGAGAACCTGTCGGCGGCCACCATGCAGGCGCTGTTTGACCGCAACGCCGGGCTGGATCCGGCCGCGGTGGACGACGTCATCTGGGGCTGCGTCAACCAGACCCAGGAACAGGCCATGAATATCGCCCGCAACGCAGCGATCATGACCGGTATTCCGCGCAGCGTACCGGCGCAGACCGTCAACCGCCTGTGCGGCTCGTCGATGACCGCCCTGCACATCGCCAGCGCCAACATCAGCGCGGGGATGGGCGATATGTACATCATCGGCGGGGTCGAGCACATGGAGCACGTGCCCATGACCCACGGCGTCGACATCAACCCGGCGGCGAGCAAATACGCCGCCAAGGCGGCGATGATGATGGGGCTGACCGCCGAGCTTTTAGGCAAGATGCACGGCGTCACCCGGGAAGAGCAGGACAGATTCGGCGTGCGCTCCCAGCAGCTCGCCCAGGCGGCGACGGAGCAGGGGCTATTTGACAACGAAATCATCGGTGTCGAGGGCCACGATGCCGACGGCGTCAAGGCACTGATCCAGGCTGACGAGGTGATTCGCGCCGGCGCCAACCTTGACGACATGGCCAAGCTGAAGCCCGTGTTCGACCCCAAGGGCGGCACGATCACCGCGGGTACGTCGTCGGCGCTTTCCGTGGGCGCCTCCGCCATGGCGGTCATGAGCTACGAGCGCGCCCAAGCGCTGGGGCTTGAGCCCCTGGCGCGGGTGGTCTCCACCGGCGTTGCCGGCTGCGACGCCTCGATCATGGGCTATGGCCCGGTGCCCGCCAGCCAGAAGGCGCTGAAGGCAGCCGGGCTTACCGCCGACGACATCCAGACCGTCGAGCTCAACGAAGCCTTCGCCGCCCAGAGCCTGCCGGTACTCAAGGACCTGGGCTTTCTCGACGCTCTGGATGACAAGGTCAACCTGCACGGCGGGGCGATTGCGCTGGGTCACCCGCTGGGCTGCTCGGGGGCGCGGATCGCCACCACGCTTCTGAATGTGATGCAAAGTCGCGATACCACCCACGGGCTTGCCACTATGTGCATCGGCATGGGCCAGGGCGTGGCGACGGTGTTCGAGCGGCTCAGGTAGCCGGCGAGCCCCGCCGGTGCGGCTTGCGGCCGGCGGGCCTGGTGGTTAGGGTAAGAAACACTCGTTCCGGCAAGGCCGGAACACATGCGATTGCAAGGAGATGGATATGGCATTTGTTCCGTCAGCGCTTGAAGTAACAAGCTCGGCGTTTGAGCATCACCGTACGATTCCGGAAAAGCACTCGGGTGAAGGCGACGACGTCTCGCCGGCGCTTGCCTGGGAAAACCCGCCGGAAGGCACCAAGGGGTTTGCTGTCATCTGCCATGACCCCGATGCGCCGCTGGTGCAGCACGGTACCTACGGCTTCGTCCACTGGACGCTTTACAACCTGCCGGCCGAGACTCTGACGCTTGAAGAAAATACCCAGGTTGGCACGGCGGGGCAAAACGACGCCGGCGGCACCGGCTACAAGGGGCCGATGCCGCCGGAAGGCCACGGCAAGCACCACTACTACTTCTGGGTGCTGGCGCTTGATGCCCAGACATCGCTGCCCGAGGGGCTGAGCATGGTCGAGCTGCTGCAAGAGGTCGAGCCGCACCTGCTGGGCATGGAGCGGCTGATCGGCACCTATAAGCGCAGCTAACCTACCCCGCCGGGCCGGTGTTATGCCGGCGGACTGCTGCCCACCCGCCGCACGCGCTGTGCCGGCGGGTTTTTTATACGTAAAAATCGCGGGCGGTTCTCTTTTGCAAATAGAAATAGTTTGTATTCTTGTTGATAAATGCGTCGAACGTGGCTAAAAAGTCAATGGATTACCGGGTATTTTGCCTTAAGGCTTCACAACGCTTGGATACAGGACTAAAATGGTCCCCAATCGAATGCCGGGGCCGCACGAGCCGCCGCCGGTGAAGAGGGGAGACGCTATGCTCAAGCTTTCGCGGCTGACTGACTACGCCGCCGTGGTTATGGCCTGGATTGCGCGCCACCCGGACAAGCCTCACCCGGCCGCTGATCTCGCCGAGGCGGTGACGCTGCCGGCGCCAACGGTCAGAAAAACGCTCAAGATGCTGGTGCGGGCGGGGCTTTTGACTTCGGTACGCGGCGCCCAGGGAGGCTATCGGCTGGCGCGCCCGGCATCCAGGATCACCGCGGCCGATATCATTGCCGCCATTGAAGGGCCGGTGGCAATGACCGAATGCAGCCACGACGAAGGCGACTGCGAGCTCCTCGACACCTGCGGCGTGGCGGACAACTGGCAGCGGGTGTCGCTTGCGATTCGTACGCTGCTGGAAAGCGTGACGCTTGCGCACCTGGCGGACACCGCGCCGCTCAAGCTGCCGGTACGCCTGCCTATTCAAAGTATCAGTTTACCGGCGGCCATGGCCTGAGCCGTCTTTATTTACGCACAGGCGAGCTGGCCTCGCCGCCCAACTGCCCGGAGGGTTTCACCAATGGCAACTGAAGAAATGGAACAGTTGGTTCGTCGCGAGTACAAGGAAGGGTTTGTCACCGACATTGAAAGCGACACGCTTCCGCCAGGGTTGGACGAGAACACCATCGCGTTTATTTCCAACAAGAAAGGCGAACCCGAGTGGATGCTCGAATGGCGCCTGGAGGCGTACCGCCAGTGGCTCAAGATGAAAGAGCCGTCCTGGGCGCACCTGAACTATCCGCCCATCGACTACCAGGAAATCTCCTACTTCAGCGCGCCCAAGCGCCCCGAAGACCGCCCCCAGAGCCTGGACGAAGTCGATCCCAAGCTTCTGGAAACCTACGAAAAGCTGGGCATTCCGCTGCACGAGCGGGCAGCCCTTGCCGGCGTTGCTGGCGCTAACGTTGCCGTGGATGCGGTCTTTGACTCGGAGTCGGTCATCACCACCTTCAAGGAAGAGCTCGCCGAAGCCGGCGTGATCTTCTGCTCCATTTCCGAGGCAATACAGGAATATCCCGAGCTGGTCAAGCAGTACCTGGGCACGGTCGTCCCCCAGAACGATAACTACTTTGCCGCGCTCAACTCGGCGGTATTCACCGACGGCTCCTTTGTGTTTGTGCCCGAGGGCGTCTCGTGCCCCATGGAGCTGTCCACCTATTTCCGCATCAACGCCGAAAACACCGGCCAGTTTGAGCGCACGCTGATCGTCTGCGAAAGCGGCGCCGACGTTTCCTACCTGGAAGGCTGCACCGCGCCCCAGCGCGACGAAAACCAGCTGCACGCCGCCGTGGTCGAGCTGGTGGCGCTGGACGACGCCTATATCAAGTACTCCACGGTGCAGAACTGGTACCCCGGCGACGAAGACGGCGTGGGCGGTATCTATAACTTCGTCACCAAGCGTGGCGACTGCCGCGGCGAGCGCTCGCGCATCAGCTGGACCCAGGTCGAAACCGGCTCCGCCATTACCTGGAAGTACCCGTCCTGCATGCTGCGCGGCAAGGACAGCATCGGCGAGTTCTACTCCGTAGCGGTCACCAACGGCCGCCAGCAGGCCGATACCGGCACCAAGATGGTGCATATCGGCGAGGGTACGCGCTCGACGATCATTTCCAAGGGCATTTCTGCCGGCCGCAGCAACCAGTCCTATCGCGGGCTGGTGAAGATCGGGCCCCGGGCCAAGGGCGCGCGCAACTTTACCGAGTGCGACTCCCTGCTCATCGGCGACACCTGCGGCGCGCACACTTACCCCTATCAGGAAATCAACAACAGCACGGCCACCGTCGAGCACGAAGCCACGACGTCGAAGATCGGCGAAGACCAGCTGTTCTACTGCCAGAGCCGGGGCATTACCGAAGAAGACGCCGTGAGCATGATCGTCAACGGCTTCTGCAAGGACGTCTTCCAGGAGCTGCCCATGGAGTTTGCCGTGGAAGCCGAGGCGCTGCTCAACGTCACGCTGGAAGGCGCAGTGGGCTAACGCTTTGGCGCGACGCGCTGCCGGGCGGCGACACGCCTGGTTCCAAGGTCAACTTTTTTACAAGGTATCAGCATGCTTGAAGTCAACGATTTGCACGTCACGGTTGAAGGCAACGAGATCCTCAAGGGCCTCTCCCTGACCATCAACGCCGGCGAAGTCCACGCCATCATGGGCCCCAACGGCTCGGGAAAATCGACCCTGTCGGCGGTCATCGCCGGCAAGGAAGAGTACGAGGTCACCCAGGGCACGGTTACCTACGAAGGGCGCGACGTGCTGGAAATGGATATCGAGGAGCGCGCCCGGGCAGGCCTGCTGCTGGGCTTTCAGTATCCGGTGGAAATCCCCGGGGTCAAAAACATTTATCTGCTCAAGGCAGCGCTTAACGCCCAGCGCGAGGCTCAGGGGCTGGGCGAAATCCCGGCGCCGGAGTTCATGAAGCTGATCAAGGAAAAGATCGCCTCCATGCAGATGGATGCCAGCTTTTTGCAGCGCGCCGTCAACGAGGGTTTCTCCGGCGGGGAAAAGAAGCGTAACGAGATCCTGCAGATGCTGGTGCTTCAGCCCAAGCTTGCCATGCTCGACGAAATCGACTCCGGCCTGGATATCGACGCCATGCGCGTGGTGGCAAGCGGCGTTAACAGCCTGCGCAACGAAGAGCGGGCGATCCTGCTGGTCACCCACTATCAGCGCCTGCTGGACTACGTGGTGCCCGACTATGTCCACGTGCTGATCGACGGCCGCATCGTCAAAAGCGGCGACGCCGAGCTCGCCCGCGAGCTTGAAGCCAACGGCTATGAAGGAATCGAGGAGTCAGCGGCATGAGCGATACGCTAACGTTTCTGGAAACGCTGAAAGCCAGGGACAGCCAGCGCGGCCCGGAGCCCTCCTGGATTGCCGCCCGCCGCCAGGCCGGCGCGGCGCGCTTTGAGGCCGTGGGTTTCCCCACCCGCCGCGACGAAGAGTGGAAATACACCAACGTGCGCGACATCGCCCGGGGAAACTTTTCCCTGACCGACAGCAGCGAGTTTTCCCCCGCTAGTGCGGCCGCGCTGACGCTGCCCGTTGAGGCCCATCGGCTGACGTTTGTCGACGGCGTCTATGCGCCGGCGCTGTCCGACCTTCAGGGCCTGCCGGACGGCGTTCAGGTACTGCCGCTTTCCCAGGCGCTTGAGGACAACCACGAAGCCGTGGGCGGCCCGCTGGGCCGGCTGACCGGCGTCGAGTTTTCCGCCTTTACCGCGCTCAACACCGCCTTTATGGAAGAGGGCGCGGTGATTCGCCTGGCCGACGGCTGCGTGGTGGAAAAGCCCATCCTGCTGCAGTTTTTATCCCGGGAAAACGAAGCGCCCACCATGTGCCACCCGCGGGTGCTGGTCGAGGCGGGCGGGCGCAGCGAAGCCACCGTCATCGAACATCATACCGGTGACGCCGGGGCGAAAAACTTCACCAACCTGGTCGCCGAGCTGTTCCTGGGCCGGGGGGCGATTTTCACCCACTACAAGCTTCAGGAAGCGCCGCTTGGAGATTACCACGTCGCCAGCATCCACGTGGAGCAGGCGCGCGACAGCCGCTACGTGTCGCACAACATGGACCTCGGCGGGGCGCTGGTGCGCAACGACCTGATCAGCGATCTTAACGGCAAGGGCGCCGAGGCGACCTTCAACGGGCTGTTCTTCGGCCAGGGTCGCCAGCACGTGGATAACCACACCAAGGTCAACCACTATGCGCCGCTGACGTTTTCCAACGAGAACTACAAGGGCGTGCTCGACGACCGCGCTCACGGCGTCTTCAACGGCCGGGTCTACGTCCATCGCGACAGCCAGCAGATCGAGGGCTTTCAGAGCAACCAGAACCTGCTGCTCTCTGACCGCGCGCACATCGACGCCAAGCCCGAGCTTGAGATCTACGCCGACGACGTCAAGTGCTCTCACGGCACCACCACCGGCCAGCTGGACGAAGACGCCATCTTTGCGCTGCGCACCCGGGGGCTGGACGAGCAGACGGCCCGGGGGCTTTTGACCCTGGCCTTTGCCGGCGAGGTGCTTGAAGAGGTTGCGCTGGACGCTATCGCCCAGCGGGTCGAGCTGACGGTGGCCGGCAAGCTGCCCGACCGCTTTAACCTGGTAGGCCTTGTCGAGGCGTCCACGGCGCTGAACGATTAACCGGCTGCTGCCGGGCCACACAAAAGGAGTGCCGCATGTCTCAGAGTATCGTTGATACCGCGCCGGCCACAGCCGCAGCGCCGTTTGACGTGGCGCGGCTGCGCGAGGAGTTTCCCGTGCTGGAACGTCAGGTGCACGGCAAGGCGCTTGTGTACCTGGATAACGCAGCCACCAGTCAGACGCCGCAGCCGGTAATTGACGTGTTCAACGACTATTACGGTCGCTACAACGCCAATATTCACCGTGGCCTGCACACCCTGGCCGACGAGGCGACGGCCGCCTTCGAAGGAACCCGGGAGACCGTGCGCGGCTTTTTAAATGCTCCGGATGCCCGCCAGATCATCTTCACCCGGGGAACCACCGAGGCCATCAACCTGGTGGTCAACAGCTGGGGGCGCGCCAACCTCGCCCCCGGCGACGAAGTGCTGGTGTCGATGCTTGAGCACCACTCCAACATCGTTCCCTGGCAGCTTCTGGCCCGAGAGATCGGCTTTACGCTCAAGGTCATCCCGGTCGATAATGACGGCGCGCTGGATCTTGCCGCCTACCGCGAGCTGCTGAGCGAGCGCACTCGGCTGGTGGCCGTCAACCATGTGTCCAACGCCTTCGGCACCGTGAATCCGGTGGCCGACATGGCCGCGGCGGCGCACCAGGCCGGCGCGCTGATCCTGGTGGATGGCGCTCAGGCCGTGCCCCACCAGCCGGTGGACGTGCAGGCGATCGACGCGGATTTCTACGCGTTTTCCGGGCACAAGGCCTACGGCCCCACGGGCGTCGGCGCGCTTTACGGCAAGCGCGAGCTGCTCAAGGCCATGCCGCCCTGGCAGGGCGGCGGCGAAATGATCGCCACGGTGTCGTTTGACGGCTCGACCTTTGCCGACATTCCCCACAAGTTCGAGGCCGGAACGCCAGCCATCGCCGAAGTCATCGCCATGGGGCGCGCGCTCGAATGGCTGCAAAGCGTCGGGCTTTGGGCCATTGGCGAGTGGGAGCAACGGCTGCTGGGACGCGCGACTCAGGGCCTCAACAGCGTTGAGGGCCTGCGCATTCTGGGCACGGCGCCGGGAAAGGCCGGCGTGCTGTCGTTTGTGGTGGACGGCGCGCACTCCCAGGATATTGGCCTGCTCATCGATCAGCTGGGGGTAGCGATCCGCACCGGCCACCACTGTGCCCAGCCGCTGCTTCACCACTTTGGCGTGGAGGCGACCTGCCGGGCCTCGTTTGCGGCGTATAATACCCTGGAAGAAGTGGATACCTTTATTGCCGCGCTTAACCGCGTCATTGGCATGCTACGCTAAGGAGCGCTATGGATACCGAGCAGATTGCCGGGCTGGAAAACGGCCAGATGCTGCCCCTGCAGCGCGACGTTGACGGCATCGTCATTCCTTTCGGCAACATCGTGACCCTGGAGGAAGACAGCGTGGTTAGCGTCATGCAGGCCAAGGGCAGCACGGTGAGCGTCGGCTTTGAAGGGCGGATGTACCTGATCGAAGGCAGCAACCTCGATGCCCTGGGGCTCGAGGCGCTGCCGCGCCCGACCCTTGCCGAGGACGCCGACGACGAGGCCATTGAGCAGTTCGTCTGGGATCAGCTGCGTACCTGCTTTGACCCCGAAATTCCGGTCAACATCGTTGAGCTGGGGCTGGTCTACGGCTGCCGCTTTGAGCGTCTGATCAGCGGTGAGCTCATGGTCACCATCCGCATGACGCTGACCGCGCCGGGGTGCGGCATGGGTGAGGTGATTGCCGCTGACGCGCGCAACAAGATTCTGGGGGCGCCGCAGATTCAGAAAGTGCATACCGAGATCGTCTTCAACCCGCCCTGGAGCCGGGACATGATGAGTGACGAGGCCAAGCTTGAACTGGGCATGTTTTAACCGGCGAAGCGGCCGGCAAACGGGGCGTGTCAGATGATGCAGCGGCTGCTCGGCGGGATCAGGCAGCTGCTGATGGTGTTGGGGGCTCTGCTGCTCTTGGCGGTGCTGCTGTTGGTGGCAGGCAATATCTGGGTGCTGACGCGCACCGCCCCCTATATCGACTCCCGGCTGGACAGCTGCCGGGCCCAGCCGGTGGGCGTGGTGTTTGGCACGTCGAGCTGGACGCGCACCGGCGTACGCAACCCGCACTTTATCGCCCGCATGCATACCGCGGCCCGGCTGGTGAAAAACGGCCGGGTCGATCATCTGCTGCTGTCCGGGGATAACCGCACCCGCTCGTACAACGAACCCCGAGCCATGTGGCGGGACCTCAGCGCCCGAGGCGTCGCCTCTCAGCGGTTGACCATGGACTTCGCCGGTTTCAGCACCTTCGACACTCTGGCCCGGGCCCAGGACGTCTTCCAGCTTGAGCGGGCAGCGCTGATTACCCAGCGCTGGCATCTGCCAAGGGCGATATACATTGCCCGCGCCCGAGGCATGGACGTGACCGGCTGCGTGGCCAACGACGGCGCGGTAGAAGGGGAGTGGCGGCTCAGGCTGCGCGAGGGGGTGGCCCGGGTGGCGACGCTTGGGGATCTGTATCTCTGGGCGCGCGAGCCGTATTTTCTGGGGCCCGCCGAGCCGATTTTGCCGGCGCCCGCGACCGGCATTCCACCCGGCGCTGACAAGGCCCGGCTAGACGAGGCCTTGCCCGGGGAGCGGGCGCTGGACGCCATTCTGCCGCAGGATCCGGAACCCGCCGACATACTGCCCGCTCCCGGAGAGTGAGCCCGGCAGGCGCGCCTTTAACGCCAGGTCTTGCGTTTTTGCATCGCGTAAAGCTCGCGGATCAGCTGACGGCAGCCTTTCATGCACTCTTCGATGATCGGCTCTACCGGATCGGGCAGCGGATGGGTGAACAGCGTCGACAGCGACTGCATCAGCACCCGTTCCTGCTCCAGCAGCTCGTTGATCAAGACCTGGCTATCGTTGCCGACAAAGCTTTTCAGCCGACTCCACAGCCACAGGAAGTCATCGCGCTCGACGTCGGCATCCCGAGGCAGCATTTTAAGGTGCTTGCGCGCCAGGCCTTGCAGGCTGTGCATCTGCTTCAGGCGCGCTTCGTACAGCGGTTTCAGACTTTCGCGCAGCGAGGGCCGCAGGCGTTCGATATTATCCTGAAAATAGTCGATGCTGTCGGCCAGCGCCTCCAGTGCGCTGTCCATCGCCACCTGGCGATTATCGAGAAACATGAGCGTCTACCTCCTTCGGTGACGCAGATTGTGGCGGCGGCAGCGCGGTTTTGCCACCCCTCTGCCGATTTATTTTTCACCTGCCATATCAGCCCTTTGGCCGGGGCGGTGCCTTGCGCCGCGGGGCGGCATTCTTTTCGATGTGTTCGATGATCAGCCCGGCGATATCCTGGCCGGTGGCGCTCTCGATGCCGCGCAGCCCCGGGGAAGAGTTGACCTCCATGATGACAGGCCCGTGATGGGCGCGCAAAAGGTCTACGCCGGCCACGCGCAGCCCCATGGCCCTGGCGGCACGAATGGCCGTGGAGCGCTCTTCAGGAGTAATGCGGATCACGCTGGCGCTGCCGCCACGATGCAGGTTGGAGCGGAACTCGCCTTCGGCCGCCTGACGCTTCATGGCGGCGACGACCTTGTCGCCAATCACGAAGCAGCGGATGTCGGCGCCTTTGGCCTCTTGAATGTATTCCTGCACCATGATGTTGGCTTTCATGCCCATGAAGGCCTGGATGACGGACTCTGCTGCCTGGTTAGTTTCTGCCAGCACTACGCCGATCCCCTGAGTGCCTTCTAGCAGCTTGATCACCAAAGGTGCGCCCCTGACCATGGTAATGAGGTCGGGAATATCGTCGGGCGAGTGGGCAAAACCGGTGATCGGCAGCCCAAGCCCCTTGCGCGAAAGCAGCTGCAGCGAGCGCAGCTTGTCCCGGGAGCGGGCAATGGCCACGGAATCGTTGAGCACATAGGTGCCCATCATCTCGAACTGGCGCAGCACCGCGCAGCCGTAAAAGGTCACCGATGAGCCGATGCGCGGAATCACGGCGTCGAAGGGCTTAATGTTTTCCCCCCGGTAATGGATGGTGGGGCGGTGCGAGGCAATGCTCATGTAGCAGCGCAGGGTGTCCAGTACCCGAGGTTTGTGACCGCGTGCTTCGGCGGCTTCCACCAGGCGCCGGGTAGAGTACAGGTGGCGATTGCGCGACAGCAGGGCAATATGCATACGATACTCCAGGCCGGTGAGGGGCAAGCCGCTGCGGCGCTAGGGCTCGCCGTGTAAAAAAGAGGCGCCGGGGGCAACCAGCAGCCGGCGCATGGCCCGGCGGCCAAGCAGCATGGGGTGGCGCATCGGGCGGCGATCGGTCAGCGTCAGCTCCACCGGAAACGCCAGCTCGCCCAGCTCAAGCATGGTGCGGATCACGTAGCGGTACTCGGTCTGGCCGTTGGAGCTGGTGATCCGGCGCCGATCGTGCAGCGGCAGCGTCAGGTGGCGGGCCGGCGTGTCCTGCCCGCCGCTGCGAGTCACAAAGCGCACCCAGGGAAGCCCGTCGTCGTCATCGAAGACCTCGATGTCTTCGGCGTGCAGTGCCGAGGTGCGCGCACCGGTGTCGGCCTTGCAACACAAGTATAGGTCGAGTTCCGGCAGCGTAACCATTTCACGCCGGCCGATAATGGCCTTGGCCTGATAGGGCAGTTCTCTCACAGCGCAGTCTCCTTCACCATCGAATCCTCCCTCCACAAGTTGTTGCCGTGCCGCCATGCCTGTTTTGCCGCACGGCCTGCCTGGCCGGCAGCGGCGCTCAGGCGTTGCCTGTAAGCTCAAGCAGCCGGGCATGAAGGCGGGAGCCTTCCGGCGCATCGCGCAGCAGCGTAATGACCGGCAGCCGTAGGCGTGGAATCAGGGCCAGGTCGCGCACGACGGCGCCAAAATCGACGCGCGGACTCTCGGCGAGGCGCGCCAAGAAGGCCGGCAGGCGCTCGCCGTCTTCCAGCAGCGGCCAGCCGCGGCCGGCCATGGCAGCCAGAGTATCCGGGCCGCAGGCGGCGGTATCGGCCAGCAGCGTGGCATACCAGGCGCCGGCCTGGGTGTTTCGGCTGCTGCCGACGGCGCGGATGCAGGCGCAGAAGGTTTCCACGTCCCCCTGGCTTGCCGCGGCTTCGCCCCGCTGGCAAAGCGCGGCTACCAGGACCTGCGCCAGCGGCCGGTGTTCCAGGCAGTGGCATAGCGTGCGCAGCACCGGTACGGGCAGCGTCTCAAGCGCTGGCGCCAGGGTGTGCTGGTGCGCCTCGTTCAGGCGCATGGCGTAATCGGCAAGGCCCTGGAGGCCAAGGGATTCCCAGTCGTCGTGGCGGCCCTCGATAAAGGTCTCCACGCCGGCCAGGTACTGGCTTGGCGGCCGGTCGGCATCCCGAGTAGCGCAGGCGTTGAGCACTGCCTGGAAGGTCGTATCGGGCGTAAACGCCAGCGGGTTATCGTGCATCAGGTGGTCGACGGCGTCGCCTTTTTCCCCGGCGCTCTGCTGGGCATCGCGGCCCAGGGTCTCCAGCAGGCGCTGCAGGAAAGCGTCGCGCTGTGCCGGCGACAGATAGCCTTGCTCATCCAGCGGCAGGCTTAAAAACCAGATGGCGGGATCGGGCATATCGCCCAGGCGAAACACCGCCGCCAGGCGCGCCTGCCCCTGCCAGGGCTCGGGCCAGGGCGCGCTGCCGTTTTCAAAGGCGGCCAGGGTATCCCGGGAGCAGGGCGTCACTCGGCGCCCCATGTGATAGAGCGCGAGGGTGGCCCCGCTGCGGGTAAAAAAGTCGTCTAGGGTGTGAATCGGCTGCATGGCATCCTTCCGCATTGCAAGCCTGCACTCTACCTTGCCGCCCGGCGGGTGTCAGCCGTTAGCGCTAAAACGCTCGGGAAGGCGCGGTCGGTTAAAAAATGATCAAACACCCCTCACGCCCGAGAAATGGCGCTTTGCGCGACCTTTCCAGAGTTTATCCACAGCGTCTTTCAGGTTTTCTGTGAATCGGCGAGCCATCCCGGGGCGCTTTGGGGCCTCTATCCACAGCGCAAGCGGGCTGTGCACAGCGCTGCACCGGCTGCCGGCGCTTGGCAGCGCCTGCCTGCGCTGGGACAATACGCGACTTTCCCTGTGTATTTTCCGCTACCGTCCTTCACCTATCTGCAGAGTCTCTCTCATGACGACACGCCAAGAGCTTGAACAGGCGCTTGACGCGCTGGAAGCCACGCTGAAAACCGCCGGGCTGTGGCGCGTGGACACGCCGTCGCCGGCGGCGTTTGCCAGCCGCCAGCCGTTCTGCGTCGACACCATGTCCCTACCGCAGTGGCTGCGCTTTGTGTTTATCGCGCGCCTGCGCGGCCTCCTTGAAGAGGGGGCCGCGCTGCCGGAAAAGTGCGAGGTGGCGCCTGCGGTAAAGGCCTACCTTCAGCAGGAAAGCGTTCGCGCCAGCGACCAGCTGCTGGTGGTACAGAGCGTCGAGCGGGTCGACGACGTCATCAACTCCTAGAAACGGTAGCTGATGCCGCCCATGACCACCACCGGGTCGATTTCCACGGTGCCGGCATCGGCGCCGGCAACTTTTGCGTCGGTGTCGATATCGATGTACCAGGCAGCGGCGTTCATCGCCCAGTGTTCGTCGATCAGCACGTCGATGCCCAGCTGCCCGGCTGCGCCCCAGGAGTCATCCAGGTCCAGCGAAGCGCCGGGAACATCGACCTTCTCGTCGGAGAAGTGGGTGTAGTTGACCCCCGCGCCGATGTAGGGTTGAACCCGGGCTGGCGTGCCGCCCAGCGGATAGTATTGCAGGGTTAGCGTGGGCGGCAGGTGCTTGGTCTTGCCGCTGACCGCGCCGTCGGCAATGCTGATGTCGTGCTTGAAAGGCTGAGCGGCCAGCAGCTCCAGGCCGATCTTGTCGTGAAAGCGGTAGCCCAAAGTGAAGGCAAAGCCGGACTCGTCGTCGACATCGACGCCGAGATTTGTCATCCCCAGAGTGTCGAGATCGCCGTTGTCGCTTTTCGGCGACACCTTGGCGACGCCAACGCGGGTATAAAAATCGCCGGCACCGTAGGCGAACGCCTGGGCGCTGGCGGTAAAGACAGCAGCGGCAACGCCGGCGGCAAGCAGGGTAGGCAGGACAGTTTTGCGCATGGTGTCATCACTCCAGTGGGTGGCTTTATAGGCAGGCAGTGCGTGCCGTCGATCACTGGTAGCAGTGTAAAAGCCCGGAACCCGTTGATTATTGATCCAGCGCAAGAGGTACTCGTCTTCTACCTCCAATGGTAGGGAAAAAGGCTACCCACAAAGTAAAAAGGCTCCCGAAGGAGCCTTTTTGCCACGCTGAGCGTTAGCCCGAGTTTTTAGCGCGTGATGTGCTGATACTCGCCCGCATCGGCGGTTGCGCTGCTCACCGCCAGAATGGCGATGAAGGAGACGATAAAGCCGGGAATGATTTCATAGACCCCGGGGCCGCCCATGAAGCTTCCGTTCCAGCCCAGCGCAATCCATGCCATGACGGTCACCGCCCCGGCGATCATGCCGGCGATGGCGCCGGCGCCGTTGGTCCGCGACCACATCAGCGAGAGGATGATAAGCGGGCCGAAGGCGGCACCAAAGCCGGCCCAGGCGTTACTCACCAGCCCGAGCACCTGGGAGTCCGGGTTCGACGCTATGGTGGCGGCCACCAGGCCGACGATCACCACGCTGAGCCGGCCGATATTCACCGCTTCTTTTTCTGAAGCTTCTTTACGTAGAAACAGGCGATAGAAATCTTCGGTAAGCGATGAAGAGGCCACCAACAGCTGGCTGGAGATGGTGCTCATGATGGCGGCCAGCAGCGCTGCATAGAGGAAGCCTGTAATCAGCGGATGAAACAGCAGCTCGGCGAGGATGATAAAGATAGTTTCCGGATCCTCGACGTCCATGCCGTTGCGGATGGCATAGGCACGGCCGAGCACGGCCATGGAGCCCGCCCCGACCAGCGAGATGAACATCCAGCTCATGCCGATATTGCGGGCCGTGGGCACGTCTTTCAGGTGGCGGATCGCCATGAAGCGCACAATGATGTGCGGCTGCCCGAAATAGCCAAGCCCCCAGGTAACCGCCGAGAGCCAGCCGATAAAGGTCAGCCCGTCCGTCCACGAGAGCAGGGTGGGGTCGGTCTCATTCAGGACGTCTGATGCCTGGGAGAGCCCGCCGCCGCCTTCGCCGTAGAGCACGACCAGCGGCATGATGACCACCGCCAGCATCATGATGCAGCCCTGCACGAAGTCCGTCATGCTCACCGCCAAAAAGCCGCCGATCACGGAATAGGCCAGCACGATGCCCAGCGTGAGGATGATGCCGGCTGAGTAGTCGCTTATCCCGCCGATGTTGATGACGTCGGTAAACGCGCTTTCAAACAGCTTGCCGCCCGCCACCAGGCCCGAGGCCGTGTACACCGCGAAAAACACCACGATCACAATGGCCGATACGGTCCGCAGCGGTATGGCGCGAGTAGGGAAGCGGTTGGCCAGAAACTGCGGGATGGTGATGGCGTTCCCGTAGTGTACCGTCTGTTCGCGAAGGCGCGGCGCGACCAGAATCCAGTTGGCGAAGGCCCCCACGAACAGGCCGATCCCGATCCAGGCGGACGCGAAGCCCGAGACAAACATGGCCCCGGGCAGCCCCAGCAGCAGCCAGCCGCTCATGTCGGATGCGCCGGCGGAGAGCGCCGCCACCGGCGCGCTGAGGGAGCGGCCGCCGAGTATGTAGCCTTCTGAGGTGGACGTTGACGCGCGCATGGCATAAAAGCCGATGCCCAGCATGAGCGCGAAATAAGTAAACAGGCTGATCCAGACGCCAATAGCCATAATCATCTCTCCGGGTTTGTGCTTGTTGTGTTGTTATTCTAGTCGTTTCCCATGGCCAGCAGGGAAGCGTTGCCGCCAAGCGCCGCCGTATTATTGGTCACGGTCTTTTCCGAGGCAAAGCGCGGCAGATAGTTGGGGCCGCCGGCCTTGGGGCCAGTGCCCGAAAGCCCCTGACCGCCAAACGGCTGCACGCCGACCACCGCGCCGATGATGTTGCGGTTGATATAGACGTTGCCGGCGCGGATCTTGCGCGCCACCTCGTCGGCAAAGGTGGCGTTGCGGCTGTGAACGCCAAAGGTCAGCCCGTACCCGCGGGCGTTGATGGTATCGATGACCTGATCCAGCTCGTCGGCTCGGTAGCGCACGATGTGCAGAACGGGGCCGAATTTTTCGCTTGCCAGCGCGTCGATGCCGTCGATGGCAAACGCTGTCGGGGCGATGAAGGTGCCGTGCTGGATAACGTCCTCGTCCAGCGGCGTCTGGGCAATAAGGCGGTTCTCGGCGGTCAGCTTGTCAATGTGCGCCTGGAGCTGCTCCCGGGCATCCTCGTCGATGACCGGCCCGACGTCGGTGCCCAGGTCGCGCGGGTCGCCCACGCGCAGCTCCTGCATGGCACCGATCAGGATCTTGATGACGCGATCGGCCACGTCTTCCTGGAGGTAGAGGACGCGAAGCGCCGAGCAGCGCTGCCCGGCGCTTTGAAACGCTGACTGGATGACGTCGACGACCACCTGCTCGGGCAGGGCGGTAGAGTCCACGATCATGGCGTTGAGCCCGCCGGTCTCGGCGATCAGCGTGGGCAGCGGCGCGTTTTCCCGGGCAGCCAGCGCCCGGTTGATGATCTGGGCCGTATCGGTGCCGCCGGTAAAGGCCACGCCGGTAATGCGCGGATCACCGGTGAGGACGCTGCCTACGGTTTCGCCGTCGCCGGGCAGCAGCTGGACCACGTTGCGCGGCATGCCGGCGGCGTAGAGAAGCTCCACCACGCGGTGGGCAATCAGCGACGTCTGTTCGGCGGGCTTGGCCAGCACCGTATTGCCCGACACCGCCGCGGCGACCATCTGGCCGCAGAAAATGGCCACGGGGAAGTTCCACGGGCTGATGGCGGCGAACACGCCCTTGCCGCCCATCTGCAGGGTGTTGGACTCGCCGGTGGGGCCGGGCAGCTCGATCGCTTCGGCAAAAGTATCCTCGGCGCGCATGGCGTAGTAGCGGCAGAAGTCCACCGCTTCCTTGATTTCATCCACGCCGTCGGTGAGAAGCTTGCCGCCCTCCCGGGAGCACAGCGTCATGAGCTCGGGCATGTGGGATTCCAGCAGGTCGGCAAAGCGGCGCAGAATGGCGGCGCGCTCGGCGGCCGGCGTGGCATCCCAGTCGGCAAACGCCGCCCAGGCGGCATCGAGCGCCTGGGCGGTCTGCTCGCCGGTGACCCACTGGATGCTGCCCAGGCGCTGGCGCCGGTCGAAGGGGCAGGTCACGGCGTGGGTGCTTGAGGCGTTGTCTTCCACCTCGAAGGCCAGCAGCGGCCGGGCGGTGTAGGTTTTATCCATGAACTCGGCCATCTGCTCCATGAGCGGATAGTAATGGCTGCGGATATTGAGGTTGACGCCCCGGGCGTTGGGCCGCCGGGGGCCGTAGAGGTGCTGGGGCAGCGGAATGCGCGGGTTGGAGTAGGCGTCGTGGGCGGCCAGGGTGTCAACGGGGTGTTCGCACAGGGACTCCACGGGTACGTCCGGGTCCACGATCTGGTGGACGAACGAGGAGTTGGCGCCGTTTTCCAGCAGCCGGCGCACCAGGTAGGGCAGCAAATCCTTGTGCGCGCCGACCGGGGCGTAAATGCGGCAGTAGGTGCCCTGGGGGGCACGCTTCAAGGCCGCGTCGTAAAGCGCTTCGCCCATGCCGTGCAGACGCTGGAACTCGAACGCCCGGCCGTGGCGGTTGGCGTGGTCGAGAATGGCGGTGACGGTGTGGGCGTTGTGGGTGGCAAACTGGGGGAAGATGCGCCCCTGGGTATCCTGGGACAGTAAAAACTCCACGCAGGCGAGGTAGGCCACGTCGGTGCCGGCCTTGCGGGTAAACACCGGATAGCCCTCGACGCCCAGCTGCTGGGACTCCTTGACTTCGGTATCCCAGTAGGCGCCCTTCACCAGCCTGAGCGGGATTTCGTCGCCCTGCTGGTCGGCCAGCCGGTTAACGTAGTGCAGCGTGGGCAGCGCGCGCTTGGCGTAGGCCTGCACGACCAGCCCGAAGCGGCCCCAGCCCCGCGCGGCGTCGCTTTCGTAGACCGCGCGGAAGACTTCCAGAGAAAGCTCCAGGCGGTCGACTTCTTCGGCGTCGATGGTGAGCTCGACGTCAAGCTCACGGGCGGTGGTGACAAGGGCGATAACGGTTTCTACCAGCTCGCTGAGAATCTGCTCCCGGCGGCCGAATTCGTAGCGCGGGTGCAGCGCCGACAGCTTGATCGAAACCGACGGCGCCGGCGCTTTATCGCCGATTTTTTGCCGCGCCTGGCCGACGTGGCGGATGGCGTTCTGATAGTCGTTGAAGTAGCCTCGGGCGTCGTCCCGGGTGCGCGCGGCCTCGCCGAGCATGTCGTAGGAGTAGGTGTAGCCCTTGTCAAACAGCGGCTTTGAGCGCTTGAGGGCTTCGTCGATATCGCGGCCGAGCACGAACTGGCGGCCCATGATCTTCATCGCCTCGACCATGGCGCGGCGAATCACCGGCTCGCCCAGACGGTTGACCATGCGGTTGACAAAGCCGGCGGGGTGGCCGTCTCGGGGGTGATCGAGCTTGAGCACTCGCCCTGTGGTTAAAAGCCCCCAGGTCGAGGCGTTGACCAGCCAGGACTCGCTCTTGCCGACGTGGGCGTTCCAGTCGGCGGGGCCGAGCTTGTCCTCGATCAGGGCATCGGCCGTGGCCTTGTCGGGAATGCGCAGCATGGCCTCGGCGAGGCACATCAGCATCAGCCCCTCGTGGGTTTCCAGGCTGTACTGCTGGAGCAGCTCGTCGATGGTATCGACGGCGGTATCCATGTCGCGCACTTCGCGCACCAGCGAAGCCGTATCCTCTTCAATGCGGGTGAAGGTGTCACGGTCGGTATCCAGCAGCTTGACCAGCTCGCGAACAAAACGATCTTCATCAACAATGTAATGCTGGCTGATACGCTCCATCAGCGTATCGGGATCGGTTTGCCAGGTGGCTGAGTCACGCAGTGTCTTGGCATTGAGCATTGAAGTCCCCGAGGAAAGACGGAATGAATCAGGCAGTACGCACGGTGCCGGTAGCGAATGCCGTGGCAGGGCGCAGGCACCGGTTGGCCGGTTAAAGCGCTATTCTTTCATGATACGCGTCCCGAGATGAAGGGCTCTTCAGACTTTAGTGGAGGCGCTGAGACCCCGCCAGCCGGCTGAGGGAAGCGCCGGTCAGGCGTGCTGCAGCGCCATGCGGGCGGAGAGGTGGTCGCGCAGCGCCCGGAGTTCCTCCTGGCCGGTGGCGTTGAGCAGCGGCTTGCCCTGGGCAAGCTGCCAGTGACGGCCGTGCTCTTCCATCAGGCGAGACGCCCGGCGGCGCACGCTTTCCAGGTAGTCATTATGGCGGATCGGGTAGCCGATAAGCGTGTGCCACTCGCTTTCGCTGACTCGACTTTCCAGCGCCTTGTCGAAAAGCTCAAGCAGGTGGTGGGATTCGGTGCGGTAGCGCGGCGTGCGGGTCGTCAGCAAAATTACGACCGTGCTGCCAATCACCAGCAGGCAAACGCCAAATACCAGCAAGTAAAGCGCCATTGAGCGGCTCCCGGCCTGTGCGTAGCGGGTACGCAGCGTGAGTGGATGAAGCGATTGCGCATTATACGCAGACGCGCCCGAGGAGAAAATTTGCCCGTCGGTGAACTTTTATCCCAAGGGCTGTCTGAGTAGGTACCAACAGCATAGCGAGAGCAGTCGCCAAGACTGTTGCCCCGTAACCATTGCTGGACTGGCTTACTGTTTTTTTTGATCCCTTGCTTGCGCTGCCTTCGGGCAGCGCTTTTTTATGGACGGGCTTTGCAGGGCGCCGCACGGCGGCGCCAGGCTTAACGGCCGTGCATGGTGAGCAAGGCCATGAGGACATCGCGCCGGGTCACCATGCCCACCAGCCGTTCCTGCTCAACGACCGGATAGACCTTGGGCTTGGCTCCGAGCATTTCCTGGGCCAGGTCGATGATGCTCTTGTCCGGCGATACGCTCAGCACGTCGCTGCGCATCAGCTCGCTTACCAGCGGCGCTTCGTCGTCGTGGTACACGCTGTCGAGTATCTGGCCGAGCACGTCCTGCTCGGAAATGAAGCCCACCAGGCGGTCGGCCTCGTCGACCACCGGAGCGCCGGGCAGGCGGTGCAGCGTGAGCCCTCGGGCAAGCGTGGTGATGGGGGTGTCCAATGTCACCCGGAAGCAGTCTCGGGACATGATGCTGAGAACCGTTTCCGCAGAGGCCGTTAGCATGACCTTCTCCTATTCTGGTGTCAGAGGGCGTCCGTCGGTTGCAGCGTAGTTGAATAACGTGCTCACGACCGCCATCTTAGACAGTAGCCCATTTCGCAGCCGTTGACTCGGCAGGAGTACGCCCATGGACGCACGCGAGTATTTAAGCCGTAAAGGCGTGGCGCTGGACAGTGATCCGGATCGTACCAACACCCTGGAAGAAAAAGCCTGGGAGCGCGCTCGCCAAGCCGGTCAGCATCGCCCCAAAACGGGGACGCCCCACGACTGGGAAGACTGGGAGCGCTATCACGGCGAGCTGGCCGATGACGCCTCTTCCCTGGAGCAGAAAATCGACCGCGAAGCGCACCGCGAACAGGAGCAGGCCCCGGCCGAGCCGCCGCCGGTAGACAAGAGCCCCAAGGCGGGCGCCAGCGAGACAGCCGGCGCCGAAGCAAAGCCGGCCAGCGCCGCGGTTGGGCACTTTACGCCGCCCGCGCCCGAGCAGCCCGCCGAGCTTGAGATGCCCGACGTGCCCGAAGACCGGGAGCCTGCCGTGCTGAACGCCGCCTATGCTGCCCTTGCGGTGCTGCTGCCGCCGCTGGCCGTGGGGCTTAGCGGCGGCAACGGCCGGCGCGTGGCGATCAGCGCGGCGCTGACGCTGCTGCTGTGGATCCCCGGCGTTATCTACGCCATTGCCTGGCTGCGCCGCCCCTGAGGGCCGCCCTTGAAAACATTGGGACGTGGGGCTCGGGCCGTTATACTCGGGGTAAATATTTTTATTAAAAGAGGTTTACCTTGGGTTATCTTGTCGGCGTTACCGGGCTGTGGGCGTTTTCCTTTTCGTTGATCGGTGCCTATCTGGCCGGCCAGGTCGACAGCTATTTTGCCGTGCTGGTGCGGGTTTCGCTTGCCGCGCTGGTGTTCCTGCCGCTCTTGCGACCCCGCCTGCTGCAGGGCAAAAAACGTCTGGCGCTGATGGCGGTGGGGGCGCTGCAGCTGGGCGTGATGTATCTGTTTTTCTACTCGTCGTTTTTGCTGCTGTCGGTGCCCGAAGTGCTGCTGTTTACCGTGCTGACGCCGCTTTATATCGCGCTGCTCGACGACGCGCTTTTCGGCCGCTTCACGCCGCTTTATCTGCTGACCGCGCTGCTGGCCGTGGCCGGCGCGGCGGTGATTCGCTATGACGGCGTAAGCGGTGACTTCTGGCTGGGCTTTGGCGTGGTTCAGGGCGCCAACCTGTGCTTTGCCCTGGGCCAGGTGGGCTATCGGCGGCTGGCCGCCACGCTGCCGGCGTCGCTTGCCTGGCACAGCGTGTTTGGCTGGTTCTTTCTCGGCGCGCTGGCGGTGGCGCTACCGGCCTTCTGGCTGCTGGGGGATGCCTCGGCGCTGCCGCAAACCTCGACCCAGTGGCTGGTGCTTTTGTGGCTGGGGCTTGCCGCTTCGGGCGGCGGTTACTTTCTCTGGAACCGCGGGGCCGTCAGGGTCAACGCCGGGGTGCTGGCGATCATGAACAACGCCCTGGTGCCGGCCGGGCTAGTGGTCAATCTGCTGCTGTGGAACCGTGAGGCCGAGCTTGACCGGCTGGCGCTGGGCGGGGCGATCATCGCCGCCTCGCTGTGGCTGAACCAGCGGTATTATCACCGCAATCGGCGCCGGCCGGCCGGGCAGGGCGCCGGCCGCGCCTGAACGATTTGCCCGCCGAGGCCGGGGTCGACATAATGCAGGCCGATGTTAACGAGTTGCCTCAATGACTGACACAGCCACTGCTACCGGCGCCCCGGGCTCTCCCGGCGGCGCCCGGCCTTTTACCACCATCGGCCTGATTGGCCGGCTGGGCAGCGACAAGGTCGTCGACTCTTTAAAGCGCCTGATTCGCTACCTTGGCGAGCGCGACTACCGCGTGGTGATCGAGGACCGCACGGCCACGGTGATACCGGACCACGGTATGCCAGAGACCAGCCGCCGGGCGCTGGGCGAGCTGTGTGACCTGGTCATCGTTATCGGCGGTGACGGCAGCCTGCTGGGGGCGGCGCGCACGCTGTGCGAAACCGGCACGCTGCTGCTGGGCGTCAATCGCGGCCGGCTCGGGTTTCTGACCGATATCTCCCCCGCCGAGCTGGAAGAGCGGGTGGGCGAGGTGCTGGCCGGCCACTTCGAGCGCGAAGAGCGCTTTCTGCTGGAAGCCGAGCTTTACCGCAGCGGCGTGGCGGTGGGTCACGGCGAGGCGCTCAACGAGATCGTGGTGCACTCGGGCAAGGCCGTGCGCATGATCGAGTTTGAGCTGTTCGTGGACGGCCAGTTTGTCTACAGCCAGCGCAGCGACGGGCTGATTGTCGCCACGCCCACGGGCTCCACGGCCTATGCGCTGGCCGGCGGCGGGCCGATCATGCATCCGCGCCTGGAAGCGGTCACCCTGGTGCCGATGTTTCCACACACGCTGTCGAGCCGGCCGGTGGTGCTTGACGCCGCCAGCGAAATCCGCATTCACATCGGCGACACCAACCTGGTCTACCCCCACGTCAGCTGCGACGGGCAGACCCGTGCCGTGGCCAAGCCCGACGACGTGCTGGTCATCAGGCGCAAGCCCGAGCGGGTACAGCTGGCGCATCCGCTGGGCCACAATTTTTACGAAGTGCTGCGCAGCAAACTGGGCTGGAGCCACCGGCTGGGAGATTAGACATGGGCATGACCCCGCAGGGCAAGCCGCGGCTGGAAGGCTATGACTTGATCGGCGATGTTCACGGCTGCGGTGCCACCCTGGTGACGCTGTTGGAAAAGCTCGGCTATGAGCGGCGCGGCGGCGTGTATCGCCACCCCCGGCGCAAGGTGATCTTTCTCGGCGATTTGATCGACCGCGGTCCGCGCATCCGCCTGGCGGTGACCGTGGCCCGGCGGATGGTCGAAGAGGGCGAAGCCCATATCGTCATGGGCAACCACGAATATAACGCCCTGGCGTATAGCTACCCGGCACCGCCCGGGAGCGGCAAGCGCTGGCTGCGCGAGCATACTCCGCGCAACAACCGCCTGATCCGCGAAACTCTCGAGCAGTACTACGACTACACCAACGAGTGGGAAGATACCCTGGCCTGGTTCAAGACCATCCCGCTGTGCCTGGAAATCGACGGCATCCGCGTGGTGCACGCCTGCTGGGACCATGCCCTGATCAAGCGGCTGACAAAGCGCCACCCGGATGCCTGCATGGACGACGCCTTTCTGGAAGAGTCCACCGATGCCTCCACCGACGCTTTCGCCATTCTCGACCGGCTGACGCGCGGCGCCAATATACCGCTGCCCCGGGGCATCCAGATCCACTCCGGCGACGGCTTTACCCGCCAAAGCTTTCGCGCCCACTTCTGGAGCGAAGATCCCGTGGTGTGGGGCGACGTGGTATTTCAGCCGGATAATCTGCCCGGCGATCTGGAGTCGCGGCTGCTGGAGCCCGGCGAGCGCCGCCGCCTGAGCTACTACGGCAGCGATCAGCCGCCGCTGTTTATCGGCCACTACTGGTGCGAAGGCGTGCCGTCGCTGCCGACCCACAATATTGCCTGCCTGGACTACAGCGCGGTGAAGTACGGCCGCCTGGTGGCGTACCGCTGGAGCGGCGAGCAGACGCTCAACGCCGACCGTTTCGTATGGGTGCGGGTCCCCCGGGAAGAGAGTCTGCTGTCGGGCTGATCGCCGACTTTACTTTCAGTTACATATTTTCCTGAAACCGGGTGAACTTTATCCGCCGGTGGCCATCTGATTGGGTGTTCCCTTGAATGATCCCTTGCTTTCTCCGGCGGCCTCCACCGCCGGATTTTTTCGTCTGGGCGATCGCTTTTGCTGATCTGCGGCATGAGCCGCTCCGGCGGATGTGTCAAAATGATCCGTAGACATGCCACAAGAGATGTTTCATGCAGCCCGTCATGCTATTGCCCCTCGATGCTGATACCCGGCCGCTTCGCCAGGCCCTCTGGCAGCACCGCATCGGCCACCGCATTACCCGGGAAGACGAAGGACAGCTTCTGTGGCTGGCCGATCCGGCGCATCACGATGCGCTGCAGGAGATGGTCGGTCGCTGGCAGCGCGGCGACTCGCTGACGGCAGCTCCCGAGCGTCGCCAGCCGGGCCGCGTGGCGGGCCTGATGCCGCTGCTCAGGCGCGTTCCGGTCACGGCGGCAACGCTCGGCCTGTGCCTGGTCGTCTTTGCCCTGATCGGGTTTTTGGGCGACTGGCTGATTGTCCAGCTGACCATCGTGCCGATCGGTATCGCCGGCGAAGACCTGGTGTACGGCACGCTGGGTCAGGGGCTTGCCGGCGGCCAGCTGTGGCGGCTGATTTCCCCTGCTTTTTTGCACTTTGGCTGGATGCACCTGATTTTCAACCTGATGTGGGTGTGGTTTTTCGGCCGTCAGGTAGAAGTGCTGCAGGGCAGCCGCTGGATGCTGGCGCTGGTGCTGGTGGCAGGCGTCGGCGCCAATCTGGCCCAGTACGCCACGGGCACGGCGCTGTTCGGCGGTATGTCCGGCGTGGTCTATGCGCTGCTGGGCCACGTTTGGCTCATGTCGCGGCGGGTGCCAAACAGCGGTTTTTTCGTGCCATCCATGCTGGTGGTCTTCATGCTTGGCTGGATGGTCTTCACCATGACCTCCATGGCCGGGCAGGTAGGGTTTGGCAACGTCGCTAACGAAGCCCACCTGGGCGGGCTGCTGGTGGGGCTGGCCACCGGCTGGTTCGCCTCGTCGCGGCGCTGAGCTTTAGGGCTATCGCAGCACTCAAGTTGAGCCGGTCACAGGTCTACGATGGGCGCTATGAATCCCTCCCTGGACGCTACCTGCGCCATCCATGGCGTAGAACCCCTCTTCGACCTGTCCCCGGCTCCTCTGGACATAACCAGCTGCGATAACCTCGGTTTGAACCTGGCACCGGAAGTTTTCTGCCGGGGGCAATGATATCCTGAGGCCGCTGTCGGGTTCGCCGTCTTGGCGAGCGCCGGCGGAAGCCATGACCCGTTCGGAGCCTGCCATGAGTGAAATGACCTTTGAAACAATGATCCGTCAGATGACGCCGACCATCTACGCAAACCTCAAGGAGGCGGTGGCGCTGGGCAAATGGCCGGACGGCAAGCGCCTGACGGCCGAACAGACCGAGCTTTGCCTGGAAGCGGTGATGCGCTACGAAGTGGAGAGCGAGGTCCCTGAAGATCAGCGCGTCGGCTATCTTAGCCGCCGCACCTGCGGCGCCGGCACCGACGGCAGCGGCGTCTCTCCGGCCATGGCTGGCCTTGGCGAGGACGCCACCCGTGGCCGCTAACGACACGGCCGAAGCGCTTGCCGGGGGGCTTGGCAAAATGGCCGCCGCCCCCGACGCTCAGGGGCGAGTGGCGTACCGTCTGCGTGTGGGCGACGGAGAAGCCGGGCTTAATGCGCGCCTCGGCACGCCGCTGCGCCTTGAGTGGCAGGGCGCTATCCACTGCGTTCACTGCGGGCGCCACACCCGCAAAAGCTACGGCCAGGGGCACTGCTACCCGTGCTTCAAGCGCCTGGCGCGGTGCGACATGTGCATCGTCAAGCCCGAGCTGTGCCACTATTTTCAGGGCACCTGCCGCGAGCCCGAGTGGGGCGAGGCGCACTGCTTTACGCCCCACGTGGTGTATCTGGCCAATTCGTCCGGGCTCAAGGTGGGCATCACCCGCAGGACCCAGCTGCCCACCCGCTGGCTGGATCAGGGCGCCATCCAGGGCCTGCCAATTCTGGAAGTGGCCAGCCGCCAGCAGGCCGGGTTTGTCGAGGTGCTGCTCAAGGAGGCAGTCTCCGATCGCACCAACTGGCGCGCCATGCTCAAGGGCGAGGTGGATACCCTCGACCTTTACGCCGAGCGCGACCGGCTGCTTGATTCGTTTGCCTCGGGGCTTGACGCGCTGCGCAAGACCCACGGCGCTGACGCCATTCGCCGGCTGGATGCCGAGGTGCAGACGTTTTCTTATCCGGTCAGGGCGTTTCCTCACAAGGTGGCCTCGCACAATCTGGACAAAACGCCCCAGGTGGAGGGCGTGCTTGAGGGCATCAAGGGCCAGTACTTGATACTCGATACCGGGGTGATCAACCTGCGCAAATACAGCGGCTATCAGGTGCGCGCGATCCTGGCGGGATGAGACGAGCCGGCACGGTGTCACAGGTAACGCTATGCTGAGGGTAACGCTATCTAAGGGTAACGCTGGGCTGTCGGTAAAGAAGCCCCGCCGCGATTCCGGAGACGTTCCATGATGGATAAACAACTGCCCTCAACCCGTACTGCCGAGCTTGACAGCATCTGCTTGAAAGCCGAAGTGCTCCCGGTGATCACCGTCGAACGGCTGGAAGACGCCGTGCCCGTGGCCCGGGCGCTGTTCGCCGGCGGCTTGCACGTACTGGAAGTAGCGCTGCGAAGCGGCTGCGCGCTTGACGCCGTCACGCGCATTCGCGAGGCGCTGCCCGGCGCGAGCGTCGGCGTGGGCACGGTGCTCACCCCGGCCCAGTACCGTCAGGCCGAGCAGGTCGGGGCGGACTTTGTGGCGACGCCGGGCACCACCGATGCGCTTTACCGCTACGGGATAGAAAGCCCGGTGCCCATGCTGCCGGGTATTGCCAGCGTGTCCGAGGTGATGGCCGGCTGGCAGTATGGCTACCGCCGCTTCAAGTTCTTTCCGGCCGAGACCAGCGGCGGAGTGGCTGCGCTCAGGGCGTTCAGCGCGCCGCTTGCCGAGGCGCGCTTTTGCCCCACCGGCGGCATCAGCGTGGATAACGCCGGCGACTATCTGGCGCTGGACAACGTCATGTGCGTAGGCGGTTCCTGGCTTACGCCCAAAGCGCTGATCGACGCCGAAGACTGGGCCAGCATTGAGCAGCTGGCCCGGGAGGCCGCCGAGCGTTTTCACCACTAGGCCCGCGGTTACTATCCGGAGTCGGACACCGTGGGGTAGGGGTTATCGGGCCGGTCGGTGCGCGACAGCGGTAGGCGGCGGGCGCTTTCCTTGGGGCCGTAGTTGTCGGCCAGATAGTCGAGAATGGTAGCTTCGACGTCAGGCTGGAATTCCCACAGCCCCTGGGTGTCCTGCATCCAGCGAATAAGCGACTCCCAGTGGCCGCGCGAGCCGCTGTTCTGGGTGACCAGCCGGGACGAATGGCAAATGGTGCAATTGCCCTTGACCATCTCCCAGCCTTCGGCCTTGATCAGGCCGGTGTCGGCATCGGTTTCCTGGGCCTGGGCGCCGAGCGGAAGGCTGGCCAGCCCGGCCAGCAGGGCCGCCTTGCCCCAACAAGATAAGACACGCATAAAAGCCTCCTAGGCCACCTGGACCGCGATGCGATGGCAGGCGTTGTTGAGATAGCCCTTGGGGTTCCAGCCGGGGACGACCATCGGCTGGGAGCGTCCGTCCTCGTCGGTGGCCCTTGCCCAGATTTCGAAATAGCCCTGCTCGGGGAACTCCACCGAGGTGGTCCAGCGCTGCCAGGCCAGTCGGTTGGGCGCATCTTTCAGGTCGGCTTTCTGCCAAGTGGCGCCGAAGTCGATGGAGATATGCACCTCCTTGACGCTCAGATCGCCGGCCCAGGCGTGGCCGCGCACCGTCATGGGCTCGTCGCGCGACTGCTCGGTACCGGACTCGGGGTAGGTCACCAGCGATTTCACCGGCATCGAGTGGATGGTAACGAAGTCCTCCTCCGGTACTTCGCTTCCCGGCGCTACCGGATGCTTGGGAACGCTGTAGGAAGGCGGGGCCATCTTGGTGCCGTCGTGCTTCTGGTTGCGAATCACGATGCGCTCAAGCCACTTGCCGGATACCGACCCCGGCCAGCCGCCGCAGACCACGCGCAGCGGGTGGCCGTTGAGGTAGGGAATATCCTCGCCGTTCATCGCCCAGGCAATCAGCGACTCGTCTTCCAGCGCCTTGTCGATGGGCACGCCCCGGGAAATGGGGTCCCGATCCGGATCGCCGCTGGCGTGGGCGTCAGCGCCGTAGTAGCCGGTGTAAACGGCGTCGTCGGCGATACCGCAGGCTTCCAGCACGTCGCGCAGGCGTACCCCGGTGAAGGTCGGGCAGGCGACTGCGCCGGTGGTCCACTGGTTGCCGCTGGCCGAGGGCACGTATTCGTGGCGGCCGTTGCCGCCGCACTCGACGGTGAGCTGATAGGTATGGTGCTCGAAACGCTCCTTGAGCTCGGCGATGGTAAAGCTTTGCGGGTTTTTGCACGACTCGCCGCCGATTTCGAGCTCCCAGCTGTCGACGTCGATATCCTCAACGGCCGGCGGTATACCGTTGTTGCGCACGAACATGTGCTTGGCCGGGGTAACGTCGTCGTCGAGCAGGTGGGGCGGCGTTTCGGCGTTGATCGGCCGGTCGTTGAGTACGGTCAGGCCGTCCTTGCCTTCCAGGTTGAACGACTCGTCGCTCTGGGCCAGCGCTGCCGGAATCAGGCCGCCGGGCATGCGGTCGGCAAAGGGGATCGAGCCGCCCACCGCAGCGGCCATGGCCAGCAGGCTTGAACGCTTCAAAAAGCCGCGGCGGCTGGTGGGGTCGACCTCACGATCCCAAAGCTGCTTGTCGGCCGCTTCGGGGTCTTCGGCATAAAGCTCGTGGATGCCGCGGATCTTGGCGTCATCAGAGGGGCGTTTCTTCATGGCAAATTTCCTGGTTTGCCCGCCGGCCGGCGGAGTCAGCGGCAAGCAGGACGCGTTGATGCTCCTATATCTGTCAAGTCGCGTATTCAGCTACTTTGGGGCCATACCGTAGGAGACGATAAACCTCACGAATGATGTAACGCTTGAGGCACCTGACAATGTCACGTTTCGTCTTGCCTTCTGCGGTCCTTCGCGCAACGTACACCTTAGTTGGCTCGTGGCCTCGCATTCGCACAATCGCCGCGCGATAGATGGCAGCATTGAGCTGTCTGTGTCCACCCCTGTTGATTCTAT
>NZ_JASSZF010000027.1:0-41516 GCF_031935715.1 Halomonas garicola
TGTTCATCCGTGAGCATTTGTCGGGGCATGGCAGGCTTGCAGTTTGTTGGCGTAGGAACCTTTATTCTGCGAGCTTGCCCCTATCCTGCCAATACCCCTGCCATGAAACGTCAACAGACCCTAACAACCGTCATCAAAGCTATTGCATCATCACCCAAGCTATCTACCAGAGACTCGCTCAATGCACAACGAATCTGATCCGGACTATCGCAGCATGCCGCTTCACGCCACCCTGGCGCTGGCCTCGCTGGTGATCATCGTTGCCGGCATGAAGCTGGGGGCCAGCCTGCTGGTGCCGCTTTTGCTGGCGTTTTTTATCGCCGTGGTATGCACCGAGCCGGTGCAGTGGCTGCACCGCCGCGGGCTGCCCATGCGCGCTGCCGTATTGCTTACTCTGCTGGTACTGATGGGGCTGGTCACGCTGCTGGGGTTTCTCGTCGTCAACAGTTTCAGCACTTTTGTCGAGGCGCTGCCGGACATCGAAACCCGGCTGCGCCAGACGTACTGGCAGGTGCTCAACCAGCTATCGGCGTTCGGTCTGGCAATTAACACCGAAGAGATCGAAGCGCTGTTTGGCGGGGCAGAGGACACGACTTGGGTCTCCATGCTGCTCAGCGAGCTGGGCAACTTTTTCATGCAGAGCATGGTGGTATCGCTGCTGGTAGTGTTCATGATGTTTGAAACGCTGCACTTCCGCGGGAAAGTGTCGCTGGCGCTGGCCAACCCGGCTCCCAGCCTTGAGCGCTTTGCCGAGTTCAGTTTGACGCTGAAGCGCTACCTGGCGGTAAAAACGGTGATCAGCCTGACCACCGGGGTTCTCATCTGGCTGGCCTGCCTGCTGGTGGGCGTCCAGTTTGCGCTGCTTTGGGCCGTGCTGGCGTTTGCGCTGAACTTCATTCCCAACATCGGCTCGGCAATTGCCGCGGTGCCGCCGGTGTTGCTGCTGTTGGTCAGCCAGAATGGCGGCATCGGCGAGGCGTTTTTGCTTTCGCTTGCCTACCTGGGGGTCAACTTCGTGCTAGGCAACCTGGTGGAGCCGCGCCTGATGGGACGGGCGCTGGGCCTTTCCACCCTGGTGGTGTTTTTGTCGCTGGTGGTGTGGGGCTGGATTTTCGGCGTGGCGGGACTGCTGCTGTCGGTGCTTTTGACCATGACGCTCAAGATCGCACTGGACAGCCACCCGCAAACCCGCTGGATGGCCCATCTGCTGGGGCCAGGGTCGCGTATGGGCGGAGAAGAAGAGAGCCGCCGGCTGCGTCAGGCCAAGCGCCCGCCTTCACGGCGCCGGCGAGAAGCCGAGGGCGAATGATGGGCAGTAGTGATAGGTAGTGAAGGGGGCAGGTGCGCGCCTGAAGCCCGGCCGCGTCAGCGGCCGGGCTTGCGCTAGTAGGTTCTGTCCTAAGGGTTCGGTGCTAAGGGGGCTGCGCTATCAGGCGTTCTGGTCGAGAAACTGGCTGAGCTGGGACTTGGACTGCGCGCCCACCAGCGAGGCCACCTTGGTGCCGGACTTGAACAGCATGACGGTGGGGACGCCGCGGACGCCCTGCTCGGCGGCGATTTCCGGGGCATCATCGACGTTGATGCTGGCCACCTTGACGCTGCCATCGCGCTCGTCGGCGACTTCGTCGACCACCGGCGCCATTACCTTGCAGGGGCCGCACCAGGGCGCCCAGAACTTCAGCAGCACCGGCTGCTCGGCGTTGAGGACTTCCTCTTCAAAGTTGGTGTTGGTGACGTCTACGTTGGACATTATCTTCTCCCGTTTGCGTTGCTCTTGATGTGTCGTTGCCGTGTCCCAAGCAACGGCTCCAGGCGTGTTTCGAGCGCTTTTTCACCGCGCCAAGCCGGCAAATGTTAGCCGGCGTGGCCAGGGCTGGCAACTCTGCGGACGCCCGGTGCCGCTGATGATGCGCTGACCGCTTTTGAAACGGGCCGCGATGCTGGTATTGCCTATGCTTTAAAAGTATTATAAAAATGTTTTTTATTCGTTATTGAAAATGTCAGCCGCTTGATCGGGCTGCCACCAAGAAAAGGCCAAAGCATGAAGCTACAGCAGCTACGCTACATCTGGGAAGTCAGGCGGCACAATCTTAACGTTTCGGCCACCGCGCAGAGCCTTTACACCTCGCAGCCGGGGATCTCCAAGCAGGTTCGCCTGCTGGAAGACGAGCTGGGCGTAGAGATCTTTGCCCGCAGCGGCAAGCATCTTACCCGGGTTACGCCGGCGGGTGAGGCGATTATCGAGCTGGCGGGTCAGGTGCTGCGGCTGACGGAAAACATCAAGGACGTGGCCCAGGAGCACAGCGACGAGCGGCGCGGCAGCATGGCTATTGCCACCACGCACACCCAGGCACGCTACGCGCTGCCCCCGGTGATTGCCGAATTTACCCGCCAATATCCGGACGTGGCGCTGCACATGCAGCAGGGCACGCCCAAGCAGATCGCCCAGATGGTCAGCGAAGGCCAGGCCGACTTTGCCATTGCCACTGAGTCGCTTGAGCTGTTCACCGACCTGATACTGCTGCCGTGCTACCGCTGGAACCGCTGCGTGCTGGTGCCCAGGGGCCATCCGCTGACTCGCCTCGACGGCGGCCTGACCCTGGAGGCCCTGGCCGGCTACGCCCTGGTCACCTACGTGTTTGGCTTTACCGGCCGCTCCCAGCTGGACGACGCCTTCAAGGCCCAGGGTCTTGCGCCCAACGTGGTGCTGACCGCGGCCGATGCCGACGTGATCAAAACCTACGTGCGCCTGGGTATGGGCGTGGGCATTGTGGCCGGCATGGCGGTTGACGAAGTCCTGGACAGTGACCTGGTCGCGCTCAGGGCCGACCACCTGTTTGAAAGCTCGACCACCAAGATCGGCATTCGTCGGGGCACCTTCATGCGTGGCTACATGTATGACTTCCTCGCCCGCTTTGCGCCGCACCTGGACCGGGACCTGGTAGACGCCGCCCTCACGGCCGGGCCGCGCCATGAGAAAACATTGTTTGACGACATCCGCCTGCCGGAATACTAGCGGCCGCGCCGGGCGGCCTTTTGTTTTCAGTGCTGCAGGTGCAGCCCGCATTCGCGCTTTTCTTCGCCTTTGGTGGGGTCAAAATAGTCGAGGTTGTTGGGCAGGTCGTGCGCCACCAGGTAGTCGTGCATCTGTTTGGCGCTCCAGTTAAGTACCGGGGCGATTTTTACCAGGCCGTTTTCGCCCGGGCTTGCCGGCTGCATTTTGGCGCGCGCGGCGGTGTCCTCGGCGCGCAGGGCGGTGAACCAGACGTCCGGGCGCATCTCGCTCAGGGCGCGTTCGAACGGCTCGATCTTGACCTCCCGGGTAAAGGCGGCGTGGCGCGGATCGTCAATGTCGGGAAAGTCGCCCTCTAGCGCCTCGCGGTGGGCTCGGGTGCGCCGGGGCACGTAGCTGATGACGTTGAGGGCAAGCCGGCGGACAAGCTCGTCGGCAAAGCGATAGGTGGCCGGCGTGTTGTAGCCGCTGTCCATCCACACGATCGGAATATCCGGCTTCACCCGGGTGACCATATGCAGAATGACCGCTTCAAATGGGCGGAAGTTGGTGGTGCAGAGGGGCCGGTTGCCCTGGCGCATGGCCCATTCGATCAGGGCGCTGGGGTCGTGACCGAGGTCGCGGTTGACGGTATCAAGCGCTGGAATTGCCATATTGTCTCCTGTGGCCGTGGGGTTGGCAGAAAGGCTAACAATAAGGCCAACCGGGGGCCCAATACCGTTTTGTTTGGTTTTTATATTCCTAAATATTTGGTTTTATCACTTTTTTATTCCAAAGAAGCTATCAGATGGCGGATTTTGTCCAGGGTCTCGGCGTGTTCGGCGTGCGGGTCAGAGTCGGCGACCAGGCCGCCGCCGCCCCAGACGTGGAGCGTCTCGCCGTCGGCCAGCACCGTGCGGATGGCAATGGAGGTGTCCATGCGCCCGCGCACGTCCACGTAGCCGAGGCTGCCGCAGTAGAGGCTGCGCTGGCAGGGTTCCAGCTCATTGATGATCTGCATGGCGCGGATTTTCGGCGCGCCGGTAATCGAGCCGCCGGGGAACGCGGCTTCCAGCAGGGCAAGCGGTGAGTAGCCGGCGGCAAGCACGCCCTGCACAACGCTGACCAGGTGATGCACGTTGGGGTAGCTTTCCAGCCCGCAAAGCAGCGGCACGCGCACGCTGCCCGGCCGGCATACCCGGCCGAGATCGTTGCGCAGAAGATCCACGATCATCACGTTCTCGGCGCGGTCCTTGGCGCTGTGCCGCAGCTCCTGTGCCCGGGCACGATCGCTTTCCGGCGTGTCGCCTCGGGGCCGGGTGCCCTTGATCGGGCGGGTTTCCACCCGGCCGTCGCGGACCTGGATAAAGCGCTCGGGCGACAGCGACATCACGGCCTTGTCGTCCCATGCCATGAAGGCGGAAAACGGCGTCGGCGTCGCTCGGCGCAGGCGGCAGTAAGCGGCCCAGACATCGCCCCGGTAGCGGGCAGAAAGCCGCTGGGCGAGATTGATCTGGTAGCAGTCACCGGCGCGGATGTAGTCCTTCACCCGAGCGAAGCGCTCGGCATATTCGTCCTGGCTCATGTCGGCACGAAACGGCGCGACAAGATGGAAGTCTCCGCTGGCGTCCGCCGGCTGATCAAGCCATTGCTTGACTGCCTCGGCGCGCGCCGGCGTGGCGGCAAGCCAGGCCCGATGCGCCTCGTGGTCGAATATGATTGCCCAGTTGTAAAGCCCCAGACGCGCGGCAGGAAGCGACGTCGCGGCGGGTTGGGCGCCGGCAACCCCCTGGTGCTGGCGGCCCAGGTCATAGCCCCAATAGCCCACCAGGCCGCCGAGAAAGGGCAGTTCGCTGGAAAGCCCGGGGGCCGGCAGCTGGTCCAGTAGCCAGGCCTGGGCAGCAAAGGCATCGGTAAGCTCGGCGGGCAGCGCGGCCAGGGCGTCGTCATGGCGCATTAGGCGCGGATGACCGCCGGCGTCTACATGAAGGGTGCCCAGCGGGTCGCTGGTCATGATGTCGTAGCGGCCGCGGGTCTCGGGGCGGCCGCTGTCGAGCAGCACAGCACCTGGGCGATGGCGCAGCCGGGCAAACAGCGCCAGCGGATCGCGGGCGTAGGACAGCGGGGTAAGCGTTAGCGGCTGGGTCATGTACGGGGTGTCGCCTTGCCGGAATGGGAGCGTCTTAAGTTCATATGAGCGCCTTATTCTAGGGGCGAGCCGCCGGCCTTGCCAGATACCGGCGGCGCTGCCGGGCAAGGGCCGCCGTTACGCGCGCAGCGTTTATACCTTTGGAGTAAACCGGGGGCCGCTGCTGGCTGGCGCATGAAACGATCTGTAGTATTTGGGGAAGTCTTTTCAGCGAGGATGACCATGACCGCACTCACCCCCGGCGCGCGCTTTCGCGCCGCGCTCAACCGGAGCCACCCGCTGCCGATCCTCGGCACGATTAACGCCTACACTGCGCTGATGGCCGAGCGCGTGGGGCACCAGGCGATTTATCTCTCCGGTGGCGGGGTGGCCAACGCCTCTTTTGGCCTGCCGGACCTGGGCATGACCACCATGAACGACGTGGTCGAAGACGCCCACCGCATCTGCGGCGCCACGGAGCTGCCGCTGCTGGTGGATATCGATACCGGCTGGGGTGGGGCCTTCAATATTGCCCGCAGCGTCAAGGAGATGCAGCGCGCCGGCGTGGCCGCCGTGCACCTGGAGGACCAGGTAGCCCAAAAGCGCTGCGGCCACCGGCCCAACAAGGCGATCGTGTCCCAGGCGGAAATGGTGGATCGCATCAAGGCCGCCGCCGATGCGCGCCTCGACCCCGAGTTTTTCCTCATGGCGCGTACCGACGCCTTCCAGAAAGAGGGGCTGGACGCCGCCATCGAGCGGGCCAACGCCTGCGTCGAAGCCGGCGCCGACGGCGTGTTTGCCGAAGCGGTGCACAGCCTTGACGACTACCGCGCCTTCTGCGAGCGCGTCGATGCGCCGATCCTGGCCAACATTACCGAGTTCGGCGCCACGCCGCTGTTCACCCAGGCCGAGCTTGGGGAGGCGGGCTGCGACATGGTGCTTTATCCGCTGTCGGCGTTTCGCGCGATGAACGCGGCAGCCCTCAACGTTTATCAGCGCATCAGGGACGAGGGTCACCAGCAAAGCGTGGTGGATACCATGCAGACTCGTGACGAGCTCTACGACATCCTTGGCTATCACGAATACGAGCAGAAACTGGACGCGCTGTTTGTCGGGCAGAGCGATGACGACTGATAGGGGCACGCTCTGACGCGGCCGGCGCGCCTGCGCCATTCACTTTTGTTCAGGAGACAACTATGGCGGAGCAGAAACTCAGCGGTGCCGGCCTGCGTGGCCAGAGCGCCGGCGAAACCGCGCTTTGTACCGTGGGCAAGTCCGGCTCGGGGCTGACCTACCGCGGCTTTGACATCCAGACGCTGGCGAATAACGCCCGCTTTGAAGAGGTGGCCTACCTGCTGCTCAAGGGCAAGCTGCCCAACCGCGCCGAGCTTGACGCCTATGTCGCCCGGCTGAAAAGCCTGCGCGGGCTGCCCGACGCGCTCAGAACCGTGCTCGAGCAGATTCCCGCCGATGCCCACCCCATGGACGTGATGCGCACCGGCGCCTCCATGCTTGGCAACCTGGAAACCGAGGAAAGCTTTGACGCCCAGCAGGATGTGGCCGACCGCTTTGTCGCCGCGCTGCCCTCGATTATTGCCTACTGGTACCGCTTCAGCCACGGCGGCGAGCGTATTGATACCCAAACCGACGATGAGTCCACCGGCGCGCATTTTCTGCACCTGCTTCACGGTAAGGCGCCGAGCCGGCTGCACGCCGACGCCATGAACGTCTCGCTGATCCTCTACGCCGAGCACGAATTCAACGCCTCGACCTTCACCGCCCGGGTGTGCGCCTCGACGCTCTCCGATCTGCACTCTTGCGTCACCGGCGCTATCGGCACCCTGCGCGGCCCGCTGCACGGCGGCGCCAACGAGGCCGCCATGGAGATGATCGAAGGCTTTGACTCTCCGGGTGACGCCGAGCGCGGCATGCTGGAAAAGCTCGAGCGCAAGGAAAAAATCATGGGCTTCGGCCACGCCATTTATCGCGAGTCCGACCCGCGCAACGCCATCATCAAAAAGTGGGCGGAAAAGCTGGCTGATGACGTGGGCGATACCGTGCTCTACCCCGTCTCGGTGCGCTGCGAAGAGGTCATGTGGCGGGAGAAGAAGCTGTTTTGCAACGCCGACTTCTTCCACGCCAGCGCCTATCACTTCATGGACATTCCCACCAAGCTGTTCACGCCGATTTTCGTCATGGCCCGGGTGACCGGCTGGTGCGCTCACGTATTCGAGCAGCGCGCCAATAACCGCATTATCCGCCCCAGCGCCGACTACACCGGCCCCGAGCACTGCGACTGGGTGCCCATCGACCAGCGCGACTGATGGCGCTTTTGCCAGCCCGATTTCCGCCAATGAAGCAAAGAGGTTTGCATGTCCGACGACAATCAGCGCCCCGACTATGATCACGAACTGCAGCGCATTGCCGACTATGTGCTGAGCGCACCGGCGCCCTCAGCCGAGGCCTGGGAAACGGCTCGCTACTGCCTCATGGATACCCTGGGCTGCGGCCTGTTGGCGCTGCGCTTTCCCGAGTGCACCAAGCACCTGGGGCCCCAGGTGCCCGGCACCCAGGTGCCCCAGGGCGCGCGGGTTCCGGGGACGTCGTTTTGCCTGGACCCGGTCAAGGCGGCCTTCGACATCGGCACCGCGATCCGCTGGCTGGACTACAACGACACCTGGCTTGCCGCGGAGTGGGGCCACCCCTCGGATAACCTGGGGGCGATTCTCGCCGTGTCCGACCACCTATCCCAGCAGCGCACGGCTCGGGGTGAGGCGCCGCTGACCATGGACGACGTGCTTCAGGCGATGATCATGGCCCACGAAATCCAGGGCGTGCTGGCGCTGGACAACAGCTTCAACCGCGTGGGACTGGATCACGTGGTGCTGGTCAAGGTGGCCTCGACCGCGGTGTCGGCGTGGCTGATGGGCGCGGACCGCGAACAGCTGCTTTCCGCGCTGTCCCACGCCTTTGTCGACGGCCAAAGCCTGCGCACCTACCGTCACGCGCCCAACGCCGGGTCGCGCAAAAGCTGGGCGGCGGGGGACGCCACCGCCCGGGGCGTGCGCCTGGCCGACATGGCCATGCGCGGCGAGATGGGCATCCCCGGTGCGCTGAGCGCCCCCCAGTGGGGCTTTTACGACGTCGCCTTCAGCCATACCAACCGGGACCTGGCCACCAAGCCGGAAGGCGAGCGCCGCTTCAGCTTCCAGCGCGAGTTTGGCTGCCACGTGATGGAAAACGTGCTGTTCAAGATTTCCTTCCCCGCCGAGTTTCACGCCCAGACCGCCTGCGAGGCGGCGATGGCGCTGCACCCGGACGTTGCCGGCCGGCTGGACGAGATTGAACGCATCGAGCTTGTCACCCACGAGTCGGCCATTCGCATCATTGCCAAGACCGGGCCTTTGGCCAACCCCGCCGACCGCGACCACTGCCTGCAGTACATGGTCGCCGTGCCGCTGATTTTCGGCGCGCTTGAGGCCGAGCACTACGAAGACGACTTTCACGCCGCGCATCCCCAAATCGACCGGCTCCGTGGGCTCATGCAGGTGGTGGAAGAGCCGCGCTACTCCGCCGACTACCTGGACCCCGACAAGCGCTCCATTGCCAACGCCGTTCAGGTGTTTTTCAACGACGGCAGCCATACCGACAGGGTCGAAGTGGAATATCCCATCGGCCATCGTCGCCGGCGGGAAGAGGGGATGCCGGAGCTGGTCGAGAAGTTTACCCGCCATCTGGCCACGCGCTTTCCGCCCCGGCAGGCGGACGCCATCCTGGCCCAGTGCAAGAGCACCGACGCGCTGGAAGGCACGCCGGTGCACCGGTTCATGGATCAGTGGCGGATATAGCGGGCGCTTAAAACTCGACTTCGTCGCGAATCTTGTCCACCGTGGCCTCGCCGATACCGCTGACCCGGGTGAGGTCGTCGGCGTCTTTAAACTCGCCGTTGGCTTCGCGTTCCTTGATCAGGGCTTCGGCGCGGCTGGGGCCGATACCCGGGAGTTCTCCCAGCAGCTCGGCGTCGGCGGTGTTGACGTTGATGGGGGCTACCTGCTGCGCGATAGCGCCGCCGGAAAGGCCGAGCGTAAGGCTGAGCAGTAGGGCAGCGGTGAGTCCTTTGAGCGTCATGTTGATCCTCCATGGGAGTGCTGTACGGGCAACGTGCGTGGCGGGAAGGCCTCACGCCCTTTCACGTTAGCCGGCGGGCAAGCGCGGCATGTCAGCCAGCCCGGGCCGGGGATGTAAGACAACGGCTACGGCGCTGTCATCCATGGCGTACAGGCATTGCTGGCGTACAGGGCTTGCCGGGTCAGGCTTCACCGGCGCGCCGCGGCTGATATACTGCGCCATGCTGACACTCTCCCGGGGAGCCATAACGTGACGACGCCACCTTCGCTGATTATCGCGCTGGATTACCCTTCGCTGGATGCCGCGCTGTGCATGGCCGACCAGCTCGATCCCGCGCGCTGCCGGCTGAAAGTCGGCAAAGAGCTTTTTACCCGTAGCGGCCCGGCCGTGCTGGAAGCCCTTCACGGGCGCGGCTTCGAGGTCTTTCTTGACCTGAAATTCCACGACATTCCCCACACCGTGGCCAGCGCCGTCCAGGCGGCAGCGGAGCAGGGCGTGTGGATGGTCAACGTGCACGCCGGCGGCGGGCGCCAAATGATGGCAGCCGCCGCCGAGCGCCTGGCCGCTCATCGCCTGGCCACCCACCTGATTGCGGTGACCGTGCTGACCAGCATGGAAGCATCAGACCTGGAAGAAGTGGGGGTCGGCGGAACGCCGGAAGACCAGGTTCGGCGCCTTGCGCTCCTGGCCCGCGACAGCGGCATGAGTGGGGTAGTCTGCTCGGCCCGGGAGGCGCCGCTGCTGACCGCCTGCTGCGGCGAGAACTTTTTGAAAGTGACGCCGGGCATTCGGCCGCGCTTTGCCGCCGCCAACGATCAGCAGCGCATCATGACGCCGGCGGACGCCATGCGGGCCGGCAGCACGCACCTGGTGGTGGGGCGACCGGTAACTCGGGCCGATGCCCCGATGGCTGCCCTCGAGGCGATTGAAGCCGAGCTTGCCGGCGATTGATGCGATGGCAGCCGCCGAGCAGCGGCTACTCGCCTTCGACCCCGGTGATCGGCTTGACGCTTCCCCAGTGGCGGCAGCTGGGGCACTGCCAGGTAAGGGTTTCGCCGCTGAAGCCGCAGCGCTGGCAGCGATAGCGGGGGCGGTTTTCCAGCAGCGCCCGGGTATGATGCTTGAGCAGGAAAAGCCGCGAGTCCGGGGGTTCCCGCCCGCTCAGGCGCTGGCTTTCAATGTAGAGGTCGAGCAGGTAGTCGAGCCCGCCAAGGCTTGGCGATACGCCCAGGCGCTCGCCGGTGCGTTCAATGGCGACGTCTACCCCGTCGCGCCGGTGAGTCAGTTCGCCAAGGGTCACGATGACGCTGGTATAGGGGGCGTCTTCCAGCAGGGCGAGCAGGTGGCGCTCGAAGCCGGCCTCGTCACCGGCGCGGCGGTAGGCACGCTGCAGGCCCGGCAGCATGGTGGGAATATGCGCTTTTTCTTGGTCAGCGACCTGGCCCAGCCGGGCAATGGCGTCCGAATAGTGGCCTTTGTCCATGGCCAGCTCGGCGAGCAGCAGGTTGGCGCGTACGCAGCGGGGGTCAAGCTGCAGCGCTTTTTTTAGCCGGCGCCGGGCCAGGGTCCGGCTGGCCTGGATCACGTCCTGTTCGGCCAGCTCGCACTGCCAGTGGGCGGCCGCCCCCTGCATGTCGGGCTGCTGTTCCAGCAGCGGCTGCATGACCTCAAGCGCGCTCTGCCAGTCTTTCTCGCGTTCAAAGAGATCGATCAGTAGCCGCCTGGCGGTGGTCCGGTGGGCTTCGTGGCGGCTGTCGGCATCGACCTGCTGCAGGAGACGCTGGGCTCGGTCGTGTAGCCCAAGCGCCATGAAGTCCCGCGCCAGCTCCAGCTGTACCTGCTCATTCTGCAGGGCAGGAAGCGCCGGGCGGGCGAGCAGATTCTGATGGATGTTGACGGCCTTGTCGGCTTCGCCGCGAGTGCGGAAGAGTTTGCCCAGGGCGATATGGGTATCAACGGTGTCGCTGTTGACCTCAAGCGCCTGGATAAAGGTATTGATGGCTTCGTCGGGTTGCTCGTTGAGCAGGTAGTTGAGCCCGATAAAGTAGTCCCGGGACAGCGCCTCGGACGGGTCTGGCAGCGTTTGTCTGGCACGGCGAAGCGCCTGGCGGTAACCCAGCCCGAAGCCGATGGCAATGGCGGCCACCAGCACCCCCAGCAGCACGGCATCGAGCATTCAGGCGCTGTCCTTCATTCAGGCGAGCTCCTTGAGCTCCCGGGTGCGCAGGCGGTCAAGCTCCTTGCGCTGCTGTTTATTGCTGCGCCGGGCGCTGGCTAGCCGCGCCTTGAGGCGCACGTAGACGCCGAGCATGGCGAGCATCCCGACGATCACCCCGGCGGTAAGCGTTGCCAGCAGCCAAACCGAAAGCGATACCGGCGGCAGCTCCAGCCAGATAAGGTCGAGTGCTATGGTTTGTTGGTTGTTGACGGCGAAAAGAATGCCGACCAGCAATACCACCAGCAAAATGGCAGCAAGTAAAAGCCCTTTGATCCAGCGCATGATGAATGTCCTGATTGGTAGCGTATCCGGTGCCCTATTGTGTATGACTCGGGGCGCCGCGTCACCCCGCGGCGGCCGTGGCCGGGAGCGGACTGACCCGTGCTAATAGCCCTGGGTGCGGCTCTCGTCGACCTGCTCGCGCAGCTCCTTGCCGGGCTTGAAGTGCGGCACATATTTGCCGTCGAGCTCCACCGGGTCTCCGGTTTTGGGGTTGCGGCCGGTGCGCGGCTCGCGGTAGTGGAGCGAAAAGCTGCCAAAGCCGCGGATTTCTACCCGGCTGCCGCTTGCCAGGGTATCGGTAATGTCGTCGAGTATCAGGCGCACGGCGGTTTCTGCTTCCTTGAGGGAAAGCTCCGGCTTCTGCAGTGCAATCTGTTCGATCAGCTCTGATTTGGTCATCGGTTGGCTCCATGCAACGACAGGGGTGGGGCGCCGGCGAGAAACGCAGAGGCAAAGAGTATCGGCGGCCGCGGCGCGGTGTCGCCCAAGTGTGCAGCGGTATTCAGCATACTGCTCCATTGTGGATAAAACAATTCAGCGAAAACAAGGTACTAGCCTGCGTCGCCGATAATGGCAGCATAGGCCGGAAGTGCCGCTGTCGCGAACGTGCGTGTGCGCTATACTGGCGTTTCCTTTCATCAACGCAAAAGAGGCCGACGTTGAGCGACGCGACTTCCCCGGAAGCAATCCAGCGCAAACGACTGTACTGGCACTCCCGCCGCGGCATGTGGGAACTGGACCTGCTGCTGATCCCGTTCCTTGAACGGTGCTATGACACCCTGAGTGCCGATGACCAGGCGGTCTACCGCCAGCTGATTACCGAAGAAGACCAGGACCTGTTCGCCTGGCTGATGCGTCGGGAGTGGCCTCAAGATGCCTCGCGCCGGCGCATTGTCAAAATGATTGTGGCCCATGCGGAAAGCCTCGATAGCGCTGCCTATCGCGGCCTCTAAGGTCCGCTTGGGAGCTCACGGACTGCTGCTGGGGCTGGCGGCGTGGGTTGTCGGGCTGTGCCTGGGTTTCATCGCAGCGACGGTCTGCGCCGCGCTTGGCGCTCTCTGGCTGTGGCAGGCGCGCCGTCGCGAGCCAAGGGGGACGCTTGAGGTAAGCGTTGACGAGACGAGCGTACAGGGGCGTTTTCTGCCCGTGCCCTCCACGGCGTTGCCGCCTGTCTGGGCGCCGCTCGAGTGCGACTATCTCGGCCCTTGGCTTGCCGGTCTGAGGCTTGGCGGCAAGCGGCTATGGCTATGGCCTGACAGCGCGCCTGCGGATGCCCGGCGCCGGCTTCGCCGGGTGTTCCACCGCCCCGGCAGCTGAGTCAGCCGGTGGCCGGCGAGCTGCATGGCCAGCGTCAGGCCGGCCATGCCGCCGCCAATCATCAGCACCTTGGTATGTGGGCAGGCGCGATAAGCCCATCACGATAAGCGTGGGGCGAAAGATTTGAGCCTGTGAGCGAGACTCAAGGATAGACGATGACTCCGCGCCATCTTTCCATGATGGCCGGAAAGGCGATTTCTTGAATTATCAACAATGCTAACTAAGCTTTATTTGGAAGGCTCTTGGAAAATACCCAATGAAGTTGTTGATACAAAAATAACTAATGGAGAAACTGATGTTTAAGAAAATGCTCTTGGCTTCCGCTATATCAGCTCTCTTGGTCACAGGCAGCGCCGCTGCCCAGCAAAGCGGTGAGCAAGGCTGGATGAATAGCGAACGTAGCTATGATTCCAGCACTCAGCGCTACGACAGCGGACAGCAAAGCCGTTCCGGCAACATACATCAAAATCGTGACTACAACGATCAGCGCAGCCGCTACGACAACGACCGGCAAAACCGCTACGACAGCGATCAGCGCAGCCGCTACGATAGCAACCGGCAAAACCGCTACGACAGCGATCAGCGCAATCGCTACGATAGCGACCGGCAAAACCGCTACGACAGCGATCAGCGCAACCGCTACGACAGCAACCGGCAAAACCGCTACGACAGCGACCAGCGCAACCGCTACGACAGCAACCGACAAAACCGCTACGACAGCGATCAGCGCAATCGCTACGATAGCGACCGGCAAAACCGCTACGACAGCAATCAGCGCAATCGCCATGACAGCAACCGGCATAACCGCTACGACAGCAATCAACGCAATCGCAACGACTATTAAGTAGGCTGACAAGGTCGGAGTGATACTTGGATAAACATTAACAATTAACCGAGCGCCCGTGCGCCTCGATAAATACCCAAGGAGTAGTCATGTACAGCCAACTTCTAATGGCTTCCATCGTGTCGGCCACACTCGTTACCAGCAGCGCCGCTATGGCTCAGCAAAGCGATAATCAGGATCGTCAGCCATGGCGCGATAGCCAAAGCAGTCAGCGGTTTGATAATCAGGAACGCTACGATAGCGACCAGCATCGCCAGCAATGGCGTAACCGGGACTACGAGGATCGCCAGGCACAGAATCAGCGCTTTCGGCCTGATCATGACAGCAGCGACCGAGAACGTTCCCGTTCTGGCTCGTCGGATCGATCCTGGCAACAGGATCGCAATGCCTCCGGGAAGAGCCATCGGGGCGGCGATTCGCAAGAACGGTGGGACCGGGGCAGCCGGCAGCAGGACGACTCGTCGCAGTTTTTCCAATACATCTATCTACAGGGATATATGGAGGGCAAGGAGGAAGGCATCCAGCAGGGGCTATTGAGAGGTTTCCAGCAAGGCTACACCCAGGGGCTCCAGCAAGGCGACAGCGATCAGAATGATCCACGCCGCCAAGGGTATCCCGGCGCTCAGGACGAAAGAAGTCAGCGCAAGAACCCGAGCAGCCAAGGCACCCCTGGTAGCGAATCTGACGACGCGTCAAGCCTCGGGTCTCGCTCCACCACGAATAGCGGCGACGATAACAAGCAGGACAAGGATGAATAATGGCATCAGCTGAAGTCGGCGATAAGCTCGGCCCATCGGGGACCGGGCTTTTTTTATCACGGTCAGCACAAGCAGCAAGAGGCAAGGATGTAGCGCAATGCCGCTGCGCGAAGTAGCGATACGAATATCGCTAAAAGTAACGGTAACTAGCTGATAATAAAAACTAAGATTAGTTTTCAGCAATAGGGAAAGCGCATGTGGTGCCCGGAGCCGGACTTGAACCGGCACGCCATTAGGCAAGCGATTTTAAGTCGCTAGTGTCTACCTATTCCACCATCCGGGCGAGGCATGCGAAAACTAAGAGGGGGAGGATACTCAAAGAAATGGAGGCTGGAGTCGGAATCGAACCGGCGTTAACGGAGTTGCAGTCCGCTGCATCACCACTCTGCCATCCAGCCTCAAGTCGTTGGAGCGGGAAAGGAGATTCGAACTCCCGACCCTCGCCTTGGCAAGGCGATGCTCTACCACTGAGCTATTCCCGCTCGACTCGCTGGCGAATTATACGCAGGTTGCCCCCGTTGTCAATGGACGAATCACTGCATCGGGCGATTTACATCTCCCGGCTAAGATGCGGCCAGGCGGCCTTGAGGTACTGGATCATGGACCACAGCGTCAGCAGGGCAGCGGCGTAGAGGGTGACAATCCCCAGGTTAGCCATCAGGTGTCCCGGAGGAAAGCCCAGCAGCACCAGTATGGCCGCCATCTGCAGCGTGGTTTTTAACTTGCCGATCCAGGACACGGCGACCGCGCCGCGCTTGCCCATTTCGGCCATCCATTCGCGCAGGGCAGAGATGACGATTTCGCGGCCGATGATCACCAGCGCCGGTAGCGTCAGCAGCCAGGTATCAAAGCGTTCGATCATCAGCGCCAGCGCCACGGCGACCATGAGCTTGTCCGCCACCGGGTCGAGAAACGCGCCGAAAGGGGTGGATTGATTCCAGCGCCGGGCCAGGTAGCCGTCCAGCCAGTCGGTAACCGCGGCCAGGGCGAAAAAAATCGCGGCGGCCGACATGCTCCACTTGAACGGCAGGTAAAACAGCACCACCAGTAGCGGGATGAAGGCGATTCGGGCGAGCGTGAGGATATTGGGTATGTTCATCGCGGGGTGCGATCCTTGCCGGAAAAACGGAAGAAAGCGTCGGAGCGTCGTGAGCGCCCGGCTATTCTATCCCTCTTGTCGAGCGGCATCCATGCTCGCCGCGCTTTATCCGTGGAGCGACTGATAAATCACGTCGGCCAGCGCTTCGCTGATGCCGGGGACCCGGGCAAGCTCGGTGCGGTCGGCTTTTTGTACGCCCTGCAGGCCGCCAAAAAAACGTAGCAGCTCCCGGCGGCGCTTGGGGCCGATGCCGGGGATCTCCTGTAGCGTCGAGGTGCGTCGGGTCTTGTCTCGGGCGGCGCGGTGGCCGGCGATGGCAAAGCGGTGGGACTCATCGCGGATGTGCTGCACCAGATGCAGCGCCGGCGAGGTGGCCTCCAGGGCCAGCGGGTGTTCGGGGGTCTCGAGAAAGAGCGTTTCCAGCCCCGCCTTGCGGGTGGTGCCCTTGGCCACGCCGAGCAGGATAATGTTGTCGATGCCGAGCGTTTTCAGCACCTCGCGGGCCATGTTGAGCTGGCCTTTGCCGCCGTCCACGATTAGCACGTCAGGAGCAACGCCGGCGTCGTCGGTCACGCGCTTGAGCCGCCGAGTCAGCGCCTGCTGCATGGCGGCGTAGTCGTCGCCGGCGGCAACGTTCTTGATGTTGAAGCGGCGGTAGTCGCTTTTGCGCGGCCCGCCGGTATCGAATACCACGCAGGAGGCGACGGTGGCCTCACCGTGGCTGTGGCTGATGTCAAAGCATTCGAGCCGTTCGGGCATGGCATCGAGCCCCAGGGCTTGCTGCAGTGCGGCAAAGCGCTCGTGCATTTGCTGCTGATCGGCAAGGGTGGTCGCCAGGTGCTGCTCGGCGTTGGTGATTGCCAGATCCTGCCACTGCGCGCGGTGGCCACGCACCTGATAGGCCAGACGAATGCGCTTGCCGGCGTGCTGGGAGAGCGCGCTTTGCAGCAGCTCGGCGTCGTCCAGGGCGTGGGAGGTAATGATCTCGGCGGGGATTTCGTGCGGCTGGGCAAGGTAATACTGGCCGATCACGTTGGCGAGCAGCCTGCCGGGGTCAAGATCAAGGTCGTTAGGCGGAGTATGGTGGCGCGCGCCCAGCAGGCGGCCGTCGCGCACGCTGAGCACGGCTACGCTCAGGCCCCCGGGGCGCTGGGCCAGCGCGAAGACGTCCGCATCGCCGCCTTCAGTATCGACAAACTGGCGCTGCTGCAGCGCTCTGAGCTGCTGAATCTGGTCGCGCAGCCGCGCGGCTTCTTCGAAATCCAGCGACTGGCTGGCCTGCTCCATGGCATCGGTGAGCGTTTGGGTCACGTGCTCGCTCTTGCCTTCCAGGCACATGATCGCGTGCTCCAGATCCCGGCGGTAGTCGGCTTCGCTGATGTAGTCCACGCAGGGCGCGCTGCAGCGGTCGATCTGGTATTGCAGGCAGGGGCGCGAGCGGTGAGCAAAGACGCTGTCTTCGCAGCTGCGGATGCGGAAAATTTTCTGCATCAGCGCCAGGCTCTCGCGCACCGCGCCGCTTCCGGGGTAGGGGCCGAGATAGCGGCCGTCGTTTTTTCGCTGGCGGGCGCGCTTGTACTCCAGCGCGGGAAACGGGTGGCGATCGGTGACGAAGATGAACGGGTAAGACTTGTCGTCGCGAAGCAGGATGTTGTAAGGCGGACGCCAGGACTTGATCAGCGTTTGCTCAAGCAGCAGGGCCTCGATTTCGCTGCGGGTCACGGTGATCTGGATATCGGCAATGCGCCCGACCATGGCCTGGGTCTTGGCGTTCAGGCGCCCGCGGAAATAGCTCGCCAGGCGGGCGTTCAGCCGCTTGGCCTTGCCCACGTAAAGGGTGTCGCCCTGGGCGTCGAGCATACGGTAAACGCCCGGCGAGGCGCCGACGGTACTCAGAAACTGCTTGTGGTCAAAGCTCATGGGGCAAGATTAATGACGCAACGTTCGTGTTCATGGGGTGCCGCCCAGTCTAACAGACTTGGCCCGGCGTATAGCCGGACGATCCTTGTCGGTACCGCGGCCGAGTAAAAGGCAGTGCTAAGGCGGCGTGGCGTCAAAACCGTCCACCAAGCCGTGGTGCAGCGCCAGGTGAGTCAGCTCTACGTCGGTGCTGACGTTGAGCTTTTCAAACAGCCGGTAACGGTAGGTGTGAACGGTTTTGCTGCTCAGATGGAGGCGGTCGGAGATTTCCTGAACGCGCTGGCAGTTGACAATCATCAGGGCGATTTGCAGCTCGCGCTGGGAAAGCCGGTCAAATCGGCCGGCTTCTCCGGCAATGTTGGCCAGCGCCAGACGCTGGGCAACGCTTTGCCCGATATAGCGCCGGCCGTGAAAGACGTGGCGAATGGCGTCGAGCATTTCGTGGTAGCTGGAGCTTTTGTTCAGAAAGCCGGCGGCCCCTGCCTCTAGAATGGGGCGGGCCAGACTGTCCTTGGTTTGGGTGGTTAACGCCAGCACTTTAATCTCGGGCATGCTGCGATAAAGCCGCCGGGTGGCTTCCAGCCCGCCGATACCCGGCATGCGGATGTTCATGAGCACGACATTGGGGCGCTTCTCGCGACACTGGGCGATCGCGCTTTCGCCGTCGGCGGCCTCACCGGCAATGGCAATATCGCACTCCTGGCTGAGCCGATGCGCGATGCTTGTTCTGACCAGATGATAATCGTCAGCAATCAGTAAGTGGATCAAGGGGCAGCTCCTGCGTGGCAAGTCAGCTGAACCGCTACAAGGCCGGGTCATATAAGGGGTAGGCGTTAAACCGTCAAGCGCAAGCCGTCAAGCCGATAGTGCCACACCTTTTTCCGGGAGACGTAGTGCAAGATGCGTTTTTTATGGCGGCTTGACTCGGCTAGGTTCTGCCCTTATGATTCGCCTCGCTGCTGAACGCAGCCTTGGGGCCTTAGCTCAGCTGGGAGAGCGCAACACTGGCAGTGTTGAGGTCAGCGGTTCGATCCCGCTAGGCTCCACCAGATTTAAAAACCGCCCGATGGCTCAGACCATCGGGCGGTTTTTTGTATGGCTCGGCAGCGGCTGGCTGCCACGGGGCAGCGGCTTAGCTGACCCGCCCCAGCAGCAGAAATTCGATCAGCGCTTTCTGCGCATGCAGGCGGTTGCCGGCTTCCTGCCAGACCGCGGCGCGGGGGTCGTCCAGCAGCGTGGCGCTGATTTCCTCGCCCCGGTGGGCGGGGAGGCAGTGCAGAAACAGGGCGTCTTCTCTGGCGCGGTCGAGCAGCGCCTCGGTGACCTGAAAGCCGGCGAAGTCGGCCTCGCGCTTGGCCTGCTCTTCTTCCTGACCCATGGAGGCCCAGACGTCGGTGGTGACCAGGTCAACGTCGTCCACGGCCTGCTGCGGATCGTGAAGAATGCTGACGCGATCCCCCGCCGCGGCGACGATATCGGCTCGGGGCTCGTAGCCTTCGGGGCAGCAGACGCGCAGGTTGAAGTCGAACTGGCGGGCGGCGTTGATCCACGAGTGGCACATGTTGTTGCCGTCGCCGATCCACACCGCCGTGCGGCCCTGGATTCGGCCGCGCAACTCGGTCCAGGTCATCACGTCGGCCAGCAGCTGGCAGGGGTGGTAGTCGTCGGTAAGCGCGTTGATGACCGGCGCAGCGCTTGCCGCGGCGTATTCTTCAAGCCCCGCGTGGGAAAAGGTGCGGATCATCACCGCATCAACCATTTCCGCGAGCACCCGGGCGGTATCGCCGATGGGTTCGCCGCGGCCCAGCTGGGTATCCCGCGGAGACAGAAACAGCGCGTGGCCGCCAAAGTGCGCCATGGCGGTTTCAAACGACACTCGAGTGCGCGTCGACGACTTCTCGAAGATCATCGCCAGGGTGCGGTTGGGTAGCGGCGCGTAGTTGGGCCCCTGCGCCTTAAGGTTGCTCTTGATGGTGATGGCCCGCTGGATGAGGTAGTGCAGCTCGTCTGGAGACAGGTCCAGAAGGGTCAAAAAATGGCGCGCCATGAGAGCTCTCCGTGCAAAAAGACTATCCTAGCGGCGCGGTAGGGGATGCGCAACGCGGGCCGCATTGGGTAGGATGGCGCTAGGCTGCAAGGCCTAGTAGCATGGTCGGGTATTGGCAGAGCCGGAGTTGATTCGGCGACGCGACCGTTCTCGAAACCGACGCAGGGCGATGCCTTGCGTCGGCAATCCCAAGGAGGCCTCATGAGCACAACCGTGGAAAACATTCAGCAGCAGATCAGCGAAAATCAAATCCTGATTTACATGAAAGGCACGCCGCAGCTGCCCCAGTGCGGCTTTTCGGCCCAGACCGTACAGGCGCTGATGAGCTGCGGCGAGCGCTTTGCCTTCGTCAACGTGCTGGATAATCCAGACGTCCGTGCCGAGCTGCCCAAGGTGGGCAACTGGCCGACGTTCCCCCAGCTGTGGGTAGAAGGCGAACTGGTTGGCGGCTGCGACATCGTCGTCGACATGCACCAGAACGGCGAGCTGGAAAAGCTGGTCAAGGGCGCGGCCCAGCGCGCCGGCACCGCCGAAGAAGGCGACAACGCCTGAAGCGTCGCTTCTGCCGTATCTCGGCAGCGGTTGGCGGGCACGGTGGCAGCCGCTAGAATGGCGCCTTTCCCTGTCTCTTTGCCCGCCGAAGGATATTCTGCCCCATGAGCTATCAGGTTCTGGCCCGCAAATGGCGGCCGCGCACATTCCATGAACTCGTGGGGCAGACGCACGTGCAGCGCGCCCTGGTCAATGCCCTTGACCAGGGGCGTTTGCATCATGCCTACCTGTTTACCGGCACCCGCGGCGTGGGCAAGACCACGCTGGCGCGGATTCTGGCCAAATGCCTCAACTGCACGGCAGGCGGCAAGGGGGATGAAGGCGTCACGTCGACCCCCTGCGGGCAGTGCGACAGCTGCCGGACCATCGACGAGGGCCGCTTTGTCGACCTGATCGAGGTGGACGCCGCGTCGCGCACCAAGGTGGAAGATACCCGCGAGCTTCTGGACAACGTCCAGTACGCGCCGACCCAGGGGCGCTACAAGGTCTACCTCATCGACGAGGTGCATATGCTTTCCACCAGCAGCTTCAACGCGCTGCTGAAAACGCTGGAAGAGCCGCCGCCCCACGTCAAGTTTCTGCTGGCGACCACCGATCCGCACAGGCTGCCGCCCACGGTGCTGTCGCGCTGTCTACAGTTTACTCTCAAGCATCTGCCGCCGGAGCGCGTGGTCGAGCATCTGACCCACGTGCTTGGCGAAGAGGGCATCGCGTTTGAAGAAAGCGCGCTGTGGCTGCTGGGCAAGGCCGCCGAAGGCTCCATGCGCGATGCCATGAGCCTCACCGACCAGGCCATCGCCTTTGGCCAGGGCGTCGTTCACCATGCCGACGTGGCCGCCATGCTGGGCACGCTGGACCATCGCCACGTGCTGGCGCTGGTCGAGACGCTTGCCGAGGTAGACGTAGCTCGCCTGCTGGAGGAGGTGGCCCGGCTGGCCGAGCAGGGCCCGGACTTTGCCGCGGTGCTCGACGACGTTACGGCTATTTTGCACCGCCTGGCGGTGGCGCAGATGGTCCCCGACGCGGTGGACAGCGGCCACGGCGATCGTGAGACCGTGCTCGCGCTGGCGGCGCGTTTCACTGCCGAAGATGTCCAGCTTTACTATCAGATCGGCATCCAGGGCCGCGGCGACATGGCCCACGCGCCGGATTTACGCAGCGCCCTGGAAATGACTCTGATGCGCATGCTGGCGTTTCGCCCCCAGGGCGTGCCCCGGCCGCCGGCCACGCCGCTACCGCTGCAGCCCGAGCGGCCGGCTGAGCCGCCACCGGCGTCGCCCATCCCAAAGTCTGAGCCGGCTTTGGAGCCGGCGCGCGACGCCGCGCCGGAGCCGGACTCAACGTTGGAAGCGGCCCCCGAGCCGGCATCTCAGCCTGCTCCTGAGCCGGTGATTGAGACGGCTGTAGAGACGGCGCCCGTACCGCCCGAGCCCGATCCGGCTGCCCCCGAGCCTCGGGAGCCGGCAGCGTCCGATCGGCTGGACCACGCCGGCTGGCTTGACGGCTTCGCCGCGCTGGGGCTCGGCGGGCTGACGCGCAGCCTGGCCGCGAACTGCCAGCTCAAACACGACGACGGCGCGACCCTGGAGCTGCGCCTGGATCCGGAGCAGGCGGCCATGCAGGCGGAGATACACGAAACCCGTATTGCCCGGGCGCTTGCGGCCCAGGGGCTAAAGCGCCGGGTAGCCTTTACCCCGGAGCCGCTGGATCCGACGCTGGAAACGCCCCGGCAGCGCGAAAGCCGGCTGGCGCAGGCGCGCCACGCCCGGGCGCTTGATACGCTTAACCGTGACCCCCATGTTCAACAGCTCAAGGAAACGTTTGGCGCCACCTTTATAGATAACGGCGTGACGCCTGCCCGGGGCACCGACTGAAAACGATATTTTACCTGTCTGGAGAGAGACCATGATGAAAGGCGGAATGGGCAACATGATGAAGCAGGCCCAGGAAATGCAGGAAAAGATGCAGCAGGCCCAGGAAGAGGTCGCCAAGGCCGAAGTTCAGGGCGAAGCCGGTGCCGGCATGGTCAGAATCACCATGAACGGCCGCCACGACGTCAGCAAGGTCGACATCGATCCGAGCGTCATGGAAGAGGACAAGGAGCTGCTGGAAGACCTGCTGGCCGCGGCGGTCAACGACGCCGTGCGCAAGATCGAGGCCAATTCCAAGGAGATGATGGAAGAAGCGACCGCGGGCCTGAACCTGCCGCCCGGCTTTAAAATGCCGTTTTAAGCGATGCGCTTTTCTCCGCTTGTCGAACAGCTGATGGAAGCGTTCCGAGTGCTGCCGGGCGTGGGGCCAAAAACCGCCCAGCGCATGGCCATGCACGTGCTGGAGCGCGAGCGCGAAGGCGGCAAGCGCCTGTCAACCACGCTCGCCGAGGCGGTCGAGGCCGTGGGCTACTGCAGGCGCTGCCGTACGCTGACCGAGGCCGAGCTGTGCACACTGTGCGAAAGTCCGCGGCGGGATGAAACGCTGCTGTGCGTGGTCGAGTCGCCGGCCGACCAGCTGGCCATCGAAGAGGCCGGGGGCTTTAGCGGGCGCTATTTCGTGCTGCACGGACACCTGTCGCCCATTGACGGCATCGGGCCCGAAACCATCGGCCTTGAACAGCTGGAGCAGCTCGTGGCCGAGGGCGCGATAGGCGAAATCGTGCTGGCCACCAACCCCACGGTAGAAGGGGAGGCCACCGCGCACTACATTGCGACCCGGCTTGACGCTTACGGCGTGACGTTCTCACGCCTGGCCTACGGCGTGCCCATGGGCGGCGAGCTTGAGTACGTCGACGGCGGTACGCTTAGTCGGGCGTTCAACGGCCGCCTGCCGTTCACCAGCGAATAAACTCTGCCGTGCACGCCGCGCGTGCGCCCTGACCGGAAATCCTGCTTTTGTCCTTGATTGACTCCCCCTCGTACCAGTGGATTGCCACGCCCCGGGCGCTGGATGATGCCTGCGCGCAGATGGCGACGGCCGACGTGATCGCGCTGGATACCGAGTTTTTTCGTGAAAAGACGTTTTATCCGCTGCCGGCGCTGTTTCAGTTTGCCGCGGGCGGCATGACCTGGCTGGTCGATCCGCTGGCGATTGACTGCACGCCGGCGTGTCGGGCGCTGTTGCAAAGCGACGCGCTCAAGCTGATCCATGCCTGCAGCGAAGATCTTGAGGTGTTCCAGCGCTGGGCCGGCGTGCTACCGGCGCCGCTGATGGATACCCAGGTAGCCCAGGGTTTCCTGAGCGACACCCCGGGCATGGGCTATCAGAAACTGGTAGAGCACTGGCTGGGGGAAACCCTGCCCAAGGAAGAAACCCGCTCCGACTGGCTCAAGCGTCCGCTGAGCCGGGCCCAGTGCGACTACGCCGCGCTGGACGTGATCTGCCTGCTGGAAGTGTGGAAGCGCCAGGGTGAAGCGCTGGAAAAAAGCGGGCGCATGCGCTGGGCGCTGGCCCAGTGCCGGGCGCTGGTGGAGCAGGCCGGGCGCGGCGCCGACCAGGACGCGAAGTGGTTTACCCGCCAGCGCCAGCTGTGGCGGCTTGCCCCGCGCCAGATCGAGGCCTACCGGCTGATGACCACCTGGCGCGAAGGCGAGATCCGCCGGCGCGACCTGCCGCGCAACTGGCTGGTAAGCGACAAGGTGCTATTCGCCGTGGCCGATGCCATGCCCAAAAACCGCTTTGAGCTGGCCGCGATAGAAGAGGTGAAGCCGTCGCTGGTCAAAAAGGAGGGCGATACTCTGCTGGCGCTGGTGCAAACAGCCCGGGAGCGGGATGCAGAAGCGCTGCCCCGGGTCTGGCCGGACCCCGCGCGGCCGCCGTTCAAACCCTTGTTCAAGGCGTTGAAAAAGACCGTCAGCGACCGCGCCGCCGCGCTGGGTATGGCGCCGGAAATGCTCCTGCGCCGGCGGGATATCGAAGCCATTGCCATGCAGGCGCTGGCCGGTGAAACGCCCGTACTGCCCGACGGCTGGCGCGGCGAATGCCTGAACGAATCGTTGACCCGAACCCTTGAGGAAGCATCATGACCGCCGCCGACCGCATCATCTGCGAGGTGTTCAAAAGCTCGCGCAAGGAAGAGATGTACCTGTACGTCGACAAGCGCCAGGGGCTTGAAGAGATCCCCGAGGCGCTGCTCGAGCAGTTCGGCAAGCCGGTGCCGGTGTTTACTCTGCTGCTGACCGCGGACAAGCCGCTGGCCCGAGTCAATGCCGCCGACGTGCTGGCCGCCATCGCCGATCAGGGCTACTATTTCCAGATGCCGCCGGCGAAAGACGACTATCTGCTCGATCTGTACCGGACACCCACTCAGGCCGTTTACTAGGCGTGGCGAGAGCCACCAGCTCGGTAAACCGTGAAGAAGGAGGGCAGACGACCATGCCGATGCGCGAACGCTTCTGGGAGCGCTTCTCCCTGGAAGAACTCAACGACGCCGAATGGGAGGCGCTGTGCGACGGCTGCGGCCAGTGCTGTCTGCTCAAGCTCCACGACGAGGACACCCAGGAAGTGGCCGTCCTCAACGTGGCCTGCCGGCTTTTGGACACCCACAGCTGCCAGTGCAGCGACTACCCCAACCGCTTTGACAGCGTGCCCGACTGTATTCAGCTCACGCCGGCGCTGGTCCGCGAGTTTGCCTGGCTGCCGTCCACCTGCGGCTACCGCCGCGTGGCCGAAGGGCGCAAGCTTGCCGGCTGGCATCCGCTGCTCAGCAACGACGCCGAACGCGTCCACCGCAAGGGCGTGAGCGTGCGCGGCTACGCCATCTCCCAGGACTGGGTGCCCGAGCACCGCCTGGAAGAGCACGTGATTGCCGTGTTGCCAATCTAGGCGGTGAAGCGGGCGGCTTAGGCGTCGGGCGCAAGGCCCAGCGCCCAGAGTATGAACGCATCCTGCCGGGCGGCGTCGCGCCAGGCCTTGAACCGCCCCGAAGCGCCGCCGTGGCCGCTCTGCATGTCGGTATACAAAAGCACCGGCGCCTCGCCCTGTTGGCATTGCGTGACCCGGGCCTGTGTTACTTTTGCATAGTACTTGGCCGGCTCCCAGTAGGCCACTCGGGTATCAAACCAGCTGCCTTCGATCCACAGCGCCGGGTATGCCTGCGCCGTGACGTTATCCACCGGCGAATAGCCGCCGATGCGCGCCGCGACCTCGGGGGTTGCTGGGTTGCCCCACTCGCTGTATTCGGCGGTGGTCAGCGGCAGTTCGGGGGTTTGCATGGTGCGCAGCACGTCCACAAAGGGCACCTCCAGCACCGCCGCGCAAAAAGCGTCGGGAGCGCGATTGACGCAGGTGCCTACCAGCATTCCGCCGGCGCTGGCGCCGAAGGCGACGATGCGCGCGGCCTGGCTGACGCCCTGCTCTACCAGGGCGTTTCGGGCGGCGAGAAAGTCATCAAAGCTGTTTTCCTTGTGCGCCATCTTGCCGTCGAGGTACCAGGGCTCGCCGCGCTCGCCGCCGCCGCGCACGTGGGCCACGGCAAAGGCGACGCCGCGCTCTAGAAGTTCCAGCCGGGCGATGGAAAACCACGGATCCTGAGGGTCGCCGTAGGCGCCGTAGCCGTACAGCAGCGTCGGCAGCGGTCGATCGGCGAGGTCGGCACGCATGACCACGGATACCGGGACGCTTTCGCCGTCAGCGCTTGTCGCCCAGAGACGCCGACTGGTGAGTTTTTCCGGCGTCAGCTCGCCGTACACCGGCAGCGTCTTGAGCACCTGGCGTTCGCCGCTTTCGAAGTCCACCTCGACCCAGCGCGGCGGGCGAGTGAAGGACTCCTCGCGCAGCCTGAGCGCTTGGGCAGCAAAGTGCGGAGCGTCTTCCAGCAGCTGGGAGCAGGGCGTTTCCGGGAGCGCCAGGGTTTCGTCGCTTTTGATGCGGTGGGCGTCGTCGAGCACCAGCCGGCGCAGGGTCACCTGGGCCAGCGCGTGGTCGCGCTCGGCCAGCATCAAGCCCCAGGAGAAGGCGTCAACGCCTTCTAACGTGGCACTTTCCCGGTGGGCAACCAGCGGCCGCCAGGCGATGCTCTCGTCCCCGGTTCGGGCCGCTGCCAGGGCCGTCTCTTCGGCGGCCACGTCCAGCTGGAAGTGGGCGCCGGCGCGGTTGTGCAGGCAGTAGAAAAAGCCCGGGCGGTGGTCGATGCCAGCCTCCACGCCGGTGTCGCGCGGGTATAGGCACACCGGCGTTGTGGCCGGCGCGGCGGCGGGCACCACCCAGGTTTCGCCGGTGTCCTTGGAGGCGCTTTCCAGTACGATCCAGCGCCGGGAGCGGGTCTTGTCCATGCCTACCCAGAATTCGGGGTCGTCTTCCTGCCAGATCAGCCGCGGCGTGTCGCCGACGGCCGGCTCGGCAAGCGTCAGCGGCAGGCGCCAGACGCTGTCCGGGCGCTGGGTGGCATCGAAGCGGGTGAACAGCAGGGTGGCGGCGTCCGTCGTCTGGTCTTCGGCCCAGCACAGCGCCGGGCCGATGTCGTCAAGCAGGCGCTGGGGCTGGCCGTCGGGCAGGGCCTTTAGCCACAGCATAAAGCGCTCGTCGCCCCGGGTGTCTTCGGTCCAGGCAAGCCACTGCTCGTCCGGCGCAAGCGCCATGTCGCCGATCTCGAAAAACGCCTGGCCGGCGGCCCGGGCGGGCAGGTCAAAAAAGCATTCGCGCTTGCTCGGGTAGCCGTTGGGGTAGCGCCACCAGCGGGGATAGTCGTCGTCGGCGCCGGTGACGCTGTAGAACGTATAGTGATCTAGGGCGGTTTCAAGGCTTGTCGAGGCCAGCTCGCGCCGAGCCAGGTGGCCGCGATAGAGCGCCTCGGCCAGCGGCTTGAGCGGTGCAAACCAGGCGGCGTGCTCGGCGTTGGCGGCGTCGAGAAACGCCCGGGTAGCGGGCGCCTCGTCGTCTTCAAGCCAGTGCCATTCGGGGGCGTCGGAACGGAAATAACGCAATACCGGTGAAAGCTCGGTACGTTCTGGCTGTGCTTTGTTCAATTGACGGGTACCATAACGGAAAATGTTGCACGGATACTGAGATCCACAAGAGGAATACTATGCTGTTTGCCGATTCAATGTCACAGCTCTGGCTGGCGTATTACGGCGTGTCGATTCTGGTGCTGGGCGCGGTTTATCTGGCGTTTGCGTTTTTACCGCGCCTGGCGCGGCTGGTGCTCACCTGGGCCATTGTCGGCGCCATCTGGATGCCGGCGAGCTTTTCGCTACCGCTGGTGGAAGAAGGCGAGTTTTATCACGGCTGGGCGCCGTCGGCCATGGTCGCCGCCGTGGGCTTTCTGGAAGGGGACTCGACGGCGTTTGCCGGCGGCCTGATGTGGCTGCTGAGCGGCGTGGTGCTGGGAGCGCTTGTCGGCATTGCCCTCTGGTGGTGGCGTCGCCCGAGCGCCAGCGCTGAGGACGACCGTACGCCCCCGGCCGGCAGGAAGACAGCCTCGGCCCGAGGAACCGGCGCCGAGACCGAAACCCGCCGCCGGGAGCCGGTCCTCGGCTAGGCGTTCGTCCGGGCGGTACCCCGCGAAAGGAGTCAGCGATGTGTGAGCTTCTGGGAATGAGCGCCAACGTGCCCACGGATATCTGCTTCAGCTTTGCGGGGTTTTTGCACCGCGGCGGCGGCACCGGCCCGCACCGCGACGGCTGGGGTATCGCCTTTTATGAAGAAGGCGGCTACCGCGAGTTTCGCGATCCGCATCCGTCGGTGGATTCGCCCATTGCGCGGCTGATCTGCGACTATCCGATCAAATCTCACGTGGTGATCAGCCATATTCGTCAGGCCAACGTGGGCGACGTGACCCTGGCCAATACCCATCCCTTCACCCGGGAAATGTGGGGGCGCCCCTGGTGCTATGCGCACAACGGCCAGCTTTCCGGCTGGCAAGGCCTGCCGCTGGGTAGCTATACCCCGGTGGGCACTACCGACAGCGAGCACGCCTGCTGTTTTCTGCTCGGCGAGGTACGCCGGGTCTTCCCCGTGCCGCCGGACGATCCGCGACGGCTGTGGCAGTATCTTCACGCGCTGTGCGAGCGGCTGCGCGGGCTTGGGGTGTTCAATCTGCTGCTCTCCGACGGCGACTACCTCTATACCTACTGTGCGACCAAGCTTGCGCATATTACCCGGCGCGCGCCCTTCGGCGAGGCCGAGCTTTCCGATGCCGAGATGACGGTCAACTTTGTCGAACACACCACGCCTGACGATATTGTGTCGGTGATTGCCACCGAGCCCTTGACCCATAACGAGAAATGGCGGCGTATGGCGCCGGGGGAGCTGCTGGTGTGGAAGGACGGCGAGATACAGGCGCGCTATACAGGCGATGGCCAGGCAGCCAGTAGCGCCTGACAAAGGCAATAGCTGAAAGCAGAAGCGCCGCAGCCGGGCTCGAAAGAGTGGCGCCGGCCGAGACAAGCGCCGCCATGGCTGATACAACAACCGTATCTGACACAATAACAACGTCGGTAATCTGGCCGACGCGGATAGCGGAGACTGCCCCATGAGCGAACACGCTGCTTTTTCCGGACCGGGAAGCGACCCGGTGCTCCACGGGCCCGCGCTTGAGGGCGTTGAGCAGTACGGCTCGATTACCGACGTGTGGCGCAAAGCCGTCGCGCGCTTCGGTGACCGTCCGGCCTTTACCTGCATGGGGCAAACGCTGAGCTTTAGCGAGCTGGACCGCCTGTCGGCAAGCTTTGCCGCCTGGCTGACCCACGAGACCGACCTTGCGCCCGGGGACCGTATCGCTATTCAGCTGCCCAACGTGCTGCAGTTCCCGGTGGCGGTGTTCGGCGCGCTGCGCGCCGGCATGGTGGTGGTCAATACCAACCCGCTCTACACCGAGCGCGAAATGGCCTACCAGTTCAAGGACGCCGACGTCAGCGCGATCGTCATTCTGGCCAACATGGCGGCCAAGCTGGAAAAAATACGGGAGCAAACCAGCATTCGCCACGTAGTGGTGACCGAGCTTGCCGACCTTCATCCGGCGCCCAGGCGCTGGGTGATCAACGCCGCCGTCAAGTACCTGAAAAAAATGGTGCCGGCGTATTCGCTTCCCGATGCGACGCCCTGGCGCCGGGCGCTGAGCAAGGGGCGTACCCTTGAGCAGCGCGATGCGCCGCAAACCCTGGATGATCTGGCCGCGCTTCAATATACCGGCGGCACCACCGGCAAGCCCAAGGGGGCGATGCTTACCCACGGCAACCTGGTGGCCAACATGCTGCAGGCGCGCCAGGCCATCGGGGAGAATATCGGCGAGGGCAGCGAGCGGGTGATCGCGCCGCTGCCGGTTTACCACATCTATACGTTTACCGTGAACTGCCTGTTTCTGGTAAATACCGGCAATCATTCGGTGCTGATACCCAACCCGCGGGATCTGGGCGCTTTTGTCAAAACCCTGGCGAAGGAGCCGTTCAGCGCCTTTATCGGCCTGAACACGCTGTTTAACGCGCTGTGCCACCGGGAAGACTTCAAGCGGCTGGACTTTTCCCGGCTGCATTTGACCATTTCCGGCGGCATGGCGCTGACCCGGGCCGCCGCCGAGCGCTGGGAAGAGGTCACCGGCTGCCCGGTGGCCGAAGGCTACGGCCTGACCGAAACCTCACCGATTGTCGCCTTCAATCCAAGCGACGCCATTCAGCTGGGCACCATCGGTAAGCCGGTAGCGGGCACGGCGGTAAAGGCAGTGGACGCGGACGGTCACGACGTGGCGCTGGGCGAGCCGGGCGAACTGTGCGTCAAGGGCCCCCAGGTCATGAAGGGTTACTGGGGCATGGAAGAGGAAACTCGCCGTGCGCTCCGGGACGGCTGGTTTGCCACCGGGGACATTGCCGTTCTGCAAAAAGACGGCTACGTGCGCATCGTCGACCGCAAGAAGGACATGATCCTGGTGTCGGGCTTCAACGTTTATCCCAACGAAATCGAAGACGTGGTCACCGCCCACCCCGACGTGCGCGAAGCCGCCGCCGTGGGCATTGCCGACGACGACAGCGGCGAGGCGATCAAGCTTTTTGTGGTCACCGACAGCGCCGAACTCGACGCCGAGACGCTGCGCCGCTGGTGCAAGAAGGAGCTCGCCGGCTACAAGGTGCCCAGACACGTCGAGTTCAGAGACGAGCTGCCCAAGAGCAACGTGGGCAAGGTGCTGCGCCGCCAGCTGCGCGACGAGGATCCCGACGCGGCAGCGCCGTAGCGGTTGCCTTCTACTCGGCGCCACGAAGCGGGAATGGCTGCGGCCGCGTTTGTCGCCGGGTGCCGTGCGGACCAGTCGTGCTGATCGGGATTAGTGCCTTGGGGTAGGTGCCCCTTGCCTGAAAGCGTTATACTCGCCGGCCCGCTCACCCGAGCGGGCCGATTGTTGATGGCCACCGCCGATGAAATTGAGCCGACCGTGACTGCCGATACCTCAGATTCTTCTACCATAACGCCGCCCGTATCCCCGGCTGACACCGACGCCAGCCCTGCCGAGCGCCTGCAGGCGTTGCGTCAGGCAGCCGCTGCGCTGATGCTCAAGGACGCGCAGCGTTTTGAGCGTCGCCTGGCAGGCCTTGAGCGGCGGCTTGGCGACGGCAAGCCGATTGATCGCGGCCTGGGCGAGATCACCCGGGAAATGGAGCGCGCCGCCTGCCTGGTTCAGGCGCGCCGAGAGCAGCGCGTCACGCTCAACTACCCGCCGGAACTGCCGGTGGCGGAGCGCCGGGAGGATATTCTCGAAGCGCTTAACGAGCACCAGGTAGTCATCGTTGCCGGGGAGACCGGCTCGGGCAAGACCACCCAGCTGCCCAAGCTCTGCCTGGAGCTCGGGCGCGGCCGTCGCGGCCTCGTTGGCCATACCCAGCCGCGCCGGCTGGCGGCCAGAAGCGTGGCGACCCGCCTGGCCGAAGAGCTCGAGACGCCGCTTGGCGAGCAGGTAGGCTATCAGGTGCGCTTTACCGACCAGAGCCGGGATACCACCCTGGTCAAGCTGATGACCGACGGCATTCTGCTGGCGGAAACCCGCAACGATCCGCTGCTGCTGCGCTATGACACCATCATCATCGATGAGGCACACGAGCGCAGCCTGAACATCGACTTTCTGCTGGGCTACCTCAAGCGGCTTTTGCCCAAGCGCCCCAATCTGAAAATCATTATCACCTCGGCGACCATCGACGTGGACCGCTTTGCCGCCCATTTCGGCACTCGGGAGACGCCGGCACCGGTGGTCGAGGTAACCGGGCGCACCTACCCGGTGGAAGTGCGCTACCGGCCGCTTGTCCGCGAGGCCGACGACGAAGACGATCTTTCCCTGCAGGACGGCATCGTCCAGGCGGTAGAAGAAATCGAGCAGATCGAGCGGGAGAAGGGCTGGCAGCACGGCCCAAGGGATGTGCTGGTGTTTCTTCCCGGCGAGCGCGAAATCCGCGAGGCCGCCGACACCCTGCGGCGGGCCGATCTGCGCGGCACCGAGATTCTGCCGCTGTACGCGCGGCTGTCCAACGCCGAGCAAAACCGCGTTTTCGCCCCGCACAAGGGGCGGCGCATTGTGCTGGCCACCAACGTCGCGGAAACCTCGCTCACCGTGCCCGGCATTCGCTACGTGATCGACCCGGGCTTGGTGCGCATCAGCCGCTATAGCTTCCGCGCCAAGATCCAGCGCCTGCCGGTGGAGCCGGTGAGCCAGGCCAGCGCCAACCAGCGCAAGGGCCGCTGCGGGCGGATTGCCGAAGGCGTGTGTATTCGCCTCTACGACGAAGAGGACTTTCTCACCCGGCCCGAGTTTACCGACCCGGAAATTCGCCGCACCAACCTGGCCTCGGTGATTTTGTCCATGCTCTCGCTGAAGCTTGGCAGCATCGAGGCGTTCCCGTTTGTCGACCCGCCGGACCCGCGCTTTGTCAAGGACGGCTTTCGGCTTTTGTATGAGCTCGGCGCGGTGAGCGATAAAAACGCGCTGACCAAGCTTGGCCGGCAGATCTCACGGCTGCCTATCGACCCGCGGCTGGCGCGCATGGTGCTGGCCGGCGCCGATCGCGGCAGTTTATACGAGGTGCTGGTGGTGGTCTCGGCGCTGTCGATCCAGGATCCCCGGGACCGCCCGGCGGACAAGCGTCAGGCGGCGGACCAGGCGCATCACCGCTGGCATTCGCCGGAGTCGGACTTTGTCGCCCTGGTCAACCTCTGGCACGGCATCGAAAACGCCCGGGAAGCGCTTTCCGGCAACCAGCTCAGGCGCTGGTGCCGCGAGCGCTACATCAACTACCTGCGCGTGCGCGAGTGGCACGATACTTTCCGCCAGCTGCGTCAGCTGCTGCGCGATATGGATATTGACGTGCCCAAAGCACCGCCGGGCGATCCCGAGCAGAGCGAGGAAGAGGCCCGCCAGGCTCGGCGCAAGACCTCGGGCAAGCTGCATCAGGCGCTGCTTTCGGGGCTGTTGTCCAACCTGGGGATGCTCACCGAAGATCGTGACTATCTCGGCGCGCGCAACCGCAAGTTCGTGATTCACCCGGGTTCGGGGCTTGCCAAAAAGACGCCCAAGTGGGTGATGGCCTTTGAGCTTATTGAAACCTCGCGGCTGTTTGCCCGCACCGTGGCAAAAATCGACCCGGCGTGGATCGAACCCGAGGCCGGCCACCTGGTCAAGCGCAGCTACAGCGACCCGCACTGGGAGATGAAGCGCGCCCAGGTGGTGGCCAAGGAGCAGGTGGCGCTGTTCGGCCTGCCCATCGTCAGCGGCCGGCGGGTCAACTTTGGCGCCATTGCGCCGGAAGAGTCCCGAGAGCTGTTTATCCGCCGGGCGCTGGTCGAAGGCGAGTTTCGTACCCAGGGCGAGTTTTTTGCCCACAACCGCGCCCTGATCGACGAAGTTGAGGATCTGGAAGACCGCGCCCGGCGGCGGGATATCCTCGTCGACGAAGAAACGCTGTTTGCCTTTTACGACACTCGTATCCCCGCCGATATCGTCAACGGCAAGGGCTTTGAGAGCTGGCGCAAGAAGGCCGAGCGCGACAACCCGGATCTGCTCAAGTTTGACCTCGACGCCCTCAAGGCCCGGGAGGCCGAGGAGGTTACCCGAGGGCAGTACCCGGATCACCTGACCCTTGGCGGGGTGAGCTACCCGGTCAGCTATCATTTTTCCCCGAGGGCGGAAGACGACGGCGTGACGCTCACCGTGCCCGCCGCCATGCTGCCCCAGCTGCCGGTGTACGCGTTGGAATGGCTGGTGCCGGGGCTTCTGCGCGACAAGTGCATTGCGCTGATGAAGTCGCTACCCAAGAGCCTGCGCCGCCAGGTGGTGCCGATCCCCGACTGGGTGGACGCCGCGCTTGAGACCCTGGTACCCGATAACCGCCCGCTCACGGAAGCACTGGGCGAGTTCATTCGCCGGCGCACTGGCACCCGGGTCAGCCCCGACGACTGGCGGCTGGAGCAGCTGGAGCCGCACCTGATCATGAATATTCGCGTGGTGGGCCACGACGGCCAGACCCTGGGCCGGGGGCGCGACGCCCGGGCGCTGGAGCAGCGCTTTGAAGACGCCGCCAGCCAGGGCGCGCGTGCGCTTGCCGCCGAGGCAAGCGAGGCGCCGGTGGTTGAGGGCCTGCCGGAAACGCCGCTGCCGGCGTCCCGGGTGACCGAGCAGGCAGGCATCCGCGTGGAAGCCTATCCGGCGCTGGTGAAGGAAGGGGGATCCTTCAGCGTGTCGCTGCTGGATCACCCGGCCAAGGCCGAAGCCGCCCACCGGGAGGGCGTTGCGCGACTGGCCATGGCCAACCGCCCGGAGTGGGTCAGGCAGATTCGCCAGCTGCAAGGAATGGAAACCTGCGCGCTGCTGTTTGCCAAGGTAGGCAGCAAGCAGGCGTTTATCGACGATCTGGTCGAGGCCGTTTTTACCCAGGTAGTGGCGGTGGCGCCGCTGCCGCGCTCGGCCGCCGCTCTGGAAGAGCGCTTGCAGGAGGTTGGCGACGCCGTCATTCCCCACGCGGAAACCTTGCTGGAACAGGCCCACGCTGCCCTCAAGGAGCACCTGGAGGTAACCAAGGTGCTCAAGGGCAAGCTCAACTTTGCCCTGGCGCTGGTCTACAGTGATATCAAGGCGCAGATGCAGCGGCTGGTGTACCCGGGGTTTCTGTGCGATTCGGGTGATTGGCTGGCGCACTACCCGCGCTACATGCAGGCCGCGCTGATCCGGCTGGAAAAGGCCCCGCGCGAGCGCGGCCGCGACCAGATGCTGATGGGCGATATCCAGTCGCTGGAGGCGCGTTTTGACGCCCGGCGCGAAAGCGAGCGCCGGGGGCGGGTAGAATCTCCGGAGCTTGTGGCGTTTGGCTGGTGGCTCCAGGAGCTTCGGGTGTCGCTATTTGCCCAGCAGCTGGGCACGGCCATGCCGGTATCGGTCAAGCGGCTGGAAAAGCGCTGGCAGGATATCACTCAGGCGTAATCGACGATCGAGCAGGCGGCGTGCCGCCGGGAGGAGAGGGCGAATGACACAGGTGGTGATTACCGGTACCGGGCTTTATACCCCCGAGCACGCCGTGGACAACGAGGCGCTGGTGAGCGCGTTCAACGCCTGGGCTAAAGCCGAGAACGACCGCCATGCCGAAGCCATTGCCGCCGGCAAGCGCGAACCGCTCGCGTATTCCAGCAGCGCCTTTATCGAGAAGGCCTCGGGTATTAAAAGCCGCTACGTGCTCGATGCCGAAGGCATCCTTGATCCGGAGCGGATGCGCCCGCACCTGCCCGAGCGGGGTAACGACGAGCCGTCGATCCAGTGCGACATGGCGCTTGACGCGGCCCGCCAGGCGCTTGCCAGCGCCGGCATAGAAGCGGAAGATGTCGAGCTTGTGATCGTTGCCTGCTCGAACCTGGAGCGCGCCTATCCGGCCATGGCCGTAGAGCTTCAGCAGGCGCTGGGTGCCGGCGGCTACGGGTTTGATATGAACGTGGCGTGCAGCTCGGCCACCTTTGCCCTGGAAACGGCCGCCAACGCCATTGCCTCGGGCAGCGTCAAGCGCGCGCTTATCGTCAATCCGGAGATCTGTTCGGCGCATTTGAACTTCCGCGATCGCGACAGCCATTTTATCTTTGGCGACGCCTGTACCGCCATGGTGCTGGAGAACGACGCGGTCGCCCGGGCCGAAGAGCGCTACGCGATACTCGGGACCCGGCTGGTAACGCAGTTTTCCAACGCCATCCGCAATAACGCCGGGTTTTTGAATCGCGTGGCCGATGCCGACCCTAACGCGCTGGACAAACTGTTTGTCCAGGAAGGGCGGCGGGTGTTCAAGGAGGTTTGCCCGCTGGTGGCAAGGCTGATCAGCGACCATTTGGCTTCTCTCGAGCTTGGCGCAGATGACGTGCGCAGGCTCTGGCTGCATCAGGCCAACCAGAACATGAATGACCTGATCGCGCGCAAGGTGCTTGGCGCCAAGCCCGGTCCGGAGCAGGCGCCGGTGATACTCGACCGCTATGCCAATACCAGCTCGGCGGGCTCGATTATTGCCTTTCACCTGCACCGCGACTCGCTTGCGCCCGGCGATATCGGCATTATCTGCTCGTTCGGTGCCGGCTACAGCGCGGGCAGCGTCGTGCTGCAGAAAGCCTAGCGTTGCCGGTTTGATTTCATGACCACCCCTGAAGAGACTCCCATGTCAGATAATTTCCGCCTCACCCCTGCGCCGGGCGTTAAACGCGCAGCCCTTTTGATGCCTACCGTGGCGCTTGCCGTGGTGCTTGGCGGCTGTGCCAGCAGCGCGACGAAAGGCGAGCCGCATCCGGAGGATCCCTGGGAAGGCTTCAACCGCAAGGTGTTTGTGTTCAACGACGTGCTGGATCGCTATGCGTTGCGCCCGGTTGCCAAGGGCTATCGCACGATTACGCCCGAACCGGTCGAGGACAGCGTGGGCAATTTCTTTTCCAACCTGGGGGAAATACGCACGGTGCTGAACAGCCTGCTGCAGGGCAAGGGCGAAAATGCCAGCCGCGCTACGTCGCGGCTGCTGATCAACACCACGGCGGGCGTCGGCGGGCTTTTTGACGTGGCGAAGAAGATGGACATTCGCCAGGAGAAAGAAGACTTTGGCCAGACGCTGGCCACCTGGGGTTGGACGGATTCGCGCTACTTGGTGCTCCCGTTCCTGGGGCCGAGCACCCTGCGCGATGCCACCGGTCTGCCGGCGGATATCGCCGCCTATCCGGTCACCTACGTCGACGACGATAAAACCCGGATTGCTCTGGGCGCGCTCAACCTGATCGACCAGCGTGCCAGTCTGCTCGACCAGGAAGACCTGATCCAGGGAGATCGCTATCGCTTTATGCGCGATGCCTATCTGCAGAATCGCGCGTTCAAGATCAGCGATGGCGAGCTGGGTGACGATCCCTTTGCCGCAGACGACTTTGACTTTGATGACGCGGATTTTGATGACGCGGATTTTGATGACGCAAACGTTGACGACGCGGATCCCGGCGACGATAACGCCGCCGATTGAGGCTCGGGATGAAGCACGAAAACAAGCGCGATACCGCCATGCGTGAGTCGCTCGATGTGTACCGGCAGCGCTGCGAGGAGCTGGCTCGGGAGAATGCCAGTCTCCAGGCCCGGCTTGAGCTGTTGCGTCTGGACCAGCAAAGCGGGGGCTATATCCAGCGCCGGCTGCTGCCACGGAGTTTGCGCGTGTTCAGCGGCGTGCGCTTTGACTACTGGCTGGCGCCGTCGCTGTATCTCTCCGGGGACTTTCTGGGCTATCAGCGCTACAGTGACCGCTATAGTGCCTTCTACTTTGCCGATGTCTCCGGTCACGGGGCATCGTCAGCCTTTGTGACGGTATTGCTTAAATACCTGTTTACGCGCTGGCTGCATGAGTGGGACGGTAAAGCCCCCGAGCGCATGCCGGCAGACTGGCTCGCCTCTCTCAACCGCGAGCTTCAGGACAGCGATATTGGCAAGCACGCGACGCTGTTTGCCGGCGTGATTGACCACGTCAACAGGACGCTGCACTATTCGCTGGGCGCCCAGCTGCCGATGCCCATGCTGCAGGCCGGCGGCACGCTTGAGCGCCTGGAAGGTGAGGGCATGCCGGTTGGGCTGTTTCCGGATGCGGTCTATCCTGTCCTTGAGTGCGCGCTGCCGGACGACTTTGCCCTGTGGCTGTGCTCCGACGGCGTGCTGGAATGCCTGCCGGGGAAAACGCTCGATGCGCGGCTGGGTCAACTGGAGCAGCTGTTAGCGCAAAGCGCGTCGCTTGAGCAGTTCCGCGACGGGCTTGCCCGGACCAGCACCCATGTTGACCTGGCAAAGGCGCGCCAGCCGGACGAGGCGAGCGATGACCGGCTGGCGTTACCCGATGATTTAACCATCATGATGGTGAGCGGATTTGGTCATGCTGACTGAGGAAGGCCGCATTAAAGCGGCGTTCGATTCCGGGGTGTTTGTCCTCAAGCTATGCGGTGATGTCCGCCTGACACTCTGTGCCACGCTGGACACCCAGGCGCAGCAGCTGGCGCAAACGCCGGGGCTGCGCGCGGTCATTATCGACCTGCGCGAAGCAAGCAACGTTGACTCGACGGCGCTGGGGTTTCTGGCCAAGGTCGCCATGGCGGTGAGAAGTCGCCTGGAGCAGCCGCCGACCATTATTGCCGACAACCCCGACGTGCGTCAGATGCTCGACGTCATGGGGTTTGCCCGCTTTTTCACGCTGCTTTCAGCGCCGCTTTGTCACAGCCCGGCCGATGATGCCGAGGATCTTCCCGAAGTGCAGGCGGACGAAGGCGGGCTGCGCGAGCGCATTCTGGAAGCCCACCGTATTTTGATGCACATGAACGAACATAACCGTGAGGAGTTTCAGCCGCTGGTGGAAATGCTCGAAGCCCAGGACACCTCGACTCGCCACTGACGTTGGCGTGGCAGCTCGTCGTGGCGGCCCCGGCTATCCGCCTTTTTGGCCAAGATCACCCAGCAGCGTTTCCAGTCGGCGCTGATCTGCCATGAACTTGCGAATGCCTTCGGCAAGCTTTTCGTCTGCCATGGCGTCTTCGTTCATTTGCCAGCGAAAGGTCGCTTCGTCAAGCGGCGCCGTGCGCTTGGCAGCGGTGCCGGCGCCGGCAGCGTCGAGCTGGCGGGGCAGGGTGCCTGACCGCTCGTCCAGCTCGCCGAGCAGCTTGGGCGAAATAGTCAGCCGGTCGCAGCCGGCCAGCGCCTGGATTTCGCCGGCGTTACGGAAGCTGGCGCCCATGACGATGGTGGGGTAGCCGTTCGCCTTGAAGTGGTCATGGATCTTTTTCACCGAAATGACGCCGGGGTCGTTATGGCCGCTGAAGTCCGTCTCGGGATCCCGGGTCTTGTGCCAGTCGAGTATACGCCCCACAAACGGCGAGATTAGCGTGGCGCCGGCGTCGGCGCAGGCCTGGGCCTGGGTAAAGCCGAACAGCAGCGTCAGATTGGTCTGGATGCCCTCGCGCTCCAGCCGGGATGCGGCCTGAATGCCTTCCCAGGTAGAGGCAATCTTGATCAGGATGCGCTCGGGGCCCACGCCGGCCTGCTGGTAGCGCTCGATCAGCGAATGGGCCCGAGCAACGGTAGCTTCGCGGTCGAACGACAGCCGAGCGCTGACTTCTGTGGACACATAGCCGGGCACCAGCGCGCTGATTTCGCTGCCGATATCCACGGCGATCCGGTCAAGGGCATCGTCCAGGTCGCGGCTTTCACCGGCAATGCGCGCCAGGCGTTCGCGGCGGTCTTCGTGCTGAGCAGCCTGCAGAATCAGCGAGGGGTTGGTGGTGGCATCGTGGGGCCGAAAGCGGCGGATGGCGTCCAGATCGCCGGTGTCGGCGACCACGGTCGTCATTTGCTTGAGTTGGGATAGCAGGCTTCTCGCCATGTCACGCTCCTTTGATATCGTGGCTGTACTCTAGCAAGGCAGCGGCGCCTCGAACAGCGCAGCCAAGAGGGGCTGAATCGTCTATGATTAGCTACCTCATGAGCACCTTTATGCCGCTTGTCGGCGAGCAGGGTGCTGCCACTTATTCTGTATTTAAGGAGCTGCATGGAACTTAACCCTCGCCGCGTGGCGTTGCTGGTCGCTGCCAATACGGCGCTGGCGCCGTTTGCGATTGATGCCTATCTGCCCGCCATGGGGGCGTTAGCGGATACCGTCGGCGCCAGCATCCATCGCACCGAGCTTTCCATCAGCGTTTTCCTGTTCGGCTTTGCGCTGGGGCAGCTGTGCTTCGGGCCGCTTTCCGACCGACTGGGGCGCAAGCCCGTGCTCACCGGCGGGCTTGCCATCTTTGCGCTGGCGAGCCTGATGCTTACCCAGGTGGACAGTTTGCCCGAACTGCTGGCGCTGCGCTTTGTTCAGGCGTTGGGCGGCGGCGCCTGCGTGGTCAACTCGGCGGCGATCGTGCGCGACTGTTTTCAGGGGCGGGAAGCAGCAAGGGTGATGTCGACCATGGCGATGATCATGATGCTTGCCCCGCTGGTGGCGCCGAGCGTGGGCAGCGCGCTGCTGCATGCCGTGGACTGGCGGCTTATTTTCGTGTTCCTTGCGGCCTATGCGCTGTTTTTGCTGTGGCTTTTAGGCACCAAGCTGCCCGAAACTCGAGATATGTCGCTGCCGGCCGCCTCACCCCGTCAGGTGCTCGGCAACTACGCCAGCATTCTGCGCCACCGCGAGGGCATGGGGTATATCTGTGCAGTCGCCGCTGCATTTTCCGGCCTGTTTGCGTTCGTTACCGCCTCGCCGTTTGTTTATATGGAGTATTTCTCCCTGTCGCCGGCGCTATATCCGTTTGTTTTTGGCGCCAACGTGATCATTATCGCCTCGTCCAACCGGGTGAATATCGCCCTGCTGAAGACGCGAACGCCCCAGCAGAACCTGCGCCTGGGGCTGGCGGTGCAGCTGGCGGCGTCGTCCGGTCTGGTGATCGTTACCGCGCTGGGGCTTAACAGCCTGCCGGTGGTGGTCGCCCTGGTGATGTGCTTTACCGGGATGATCGGCCTGATTACGCCCAACTCGATTTCCTCGCTGCTGGATCATTTTGGCCACATCAGCGCTACCGCCACGGCGCTGTTGGGAGGCATCCAGTTCAGCTGCGGGGCGCTCGCCGGCATGATGGTGGGCTATTTCGAAATCGAGAACATGTGGCCGATGGTGGTGACCATGCTGATAGCATCGGCGATAGGCAACGTGGGGGTGCGCTGGCTGACCCCGAGGCCCGTGCCCGACGCTTCCCCTGATCATGTTTGATGTCTTTGCCTGGCTGGAGATGACGCCGCGCCTGTGGCTCAGCGCGGCGGCGGTGCTGACGGTAGGCGCCTTTGTCCAGCGTGCCACCGGGTTTGGTCTGGCGGTGGTCAGCGCACCGCTCTTGCTGATGCTGGAGCCCCGACTGGTGCCCGTGGTGCTGGTGCTGTTTGGGCTGACGGTATCGCTGATGATGGTGCGCTACTACCGCCACGAAGTGAGCCTCGGGCCGATCAGCATGGCGTTGGTCGGGCGGCTACCGGGCAATGTGCTGGGCGCTTGGCTGCTGCTCGCCGCGCCCATGGCGATCCTGGAAAAGCTGATCGCCGCCATCGTGCTGTTTGCCGTTCTGGTCACGCTGTTTCGTTTTCGACTACCGGTAAATCGTCAGACGCTCTTTGGTGCCGGCGTGCTGTCGGGGATTTTCGGAACCGTGGCTTCCATCAGTGGCCCGCCCATGGTGTTGCTTATGCACGGTCTTCCGCCCGACCGCGTGCGCGGTAATCTAGCCGCGTTTTTTATCCTGACCTCAATTTTTACGCTGTTTACCCTGGCCGTGGCCGGGCAAATTAGCGTCTGGCATTTTGGCGTTGCCGCCACGCTACTGCCGGCGGTACTGCTGGGTAATGCCCTGGCCAACCGTATTGCCCCGAAGCTTAATCGGCGCTGGCTGCAAATTATATCGCTGACGTTGTGTACGGTGTCGGCGCTGAGCTTGCTTTTTCAGACAGGCTAATCCAGACGGGCTAACGTGCCTACCGGTGGAGGCGAAGCGGAAAATTCGTGGCTTCCCCCTTGTCAAACACCCTGTCAGATCCTATAGTACGCATCCGCTGCCGGCGACGCCAAGCGTCACCGGCGGTGATAGGGCCCAAAAAAGGCCTTGTTTGTCAGCCAGTTACGCGGTTTAATTCAAGCCGTTGACAAACGCTTCAAGGCGTGTAGAATGCGCCTTCCTCGCAGCCGCCGCGGCAGGTCATCGCCGGCGAGTGGTGTTAGCGAGACGCTCTTTAACAAGTTGATCAGGTAATTCATGTGGGCGCTTGCCTGG
>NZ_JASSZF010000028.1:0-40119 GCF_031935715.1 Halomonas garicola
CACGGTCGACTGGTTCCATATCGTGCAGACCTTCACCAAGCGGCTAGACGAGGTGCGCAAGAAGGAGCGCCGCGAGCAGGAACACCCCAAGTCGCTGCGCTGGGCCCTGCTGAAGAGCCTGGAAAACGAGAACCTGACGCCCAAGCAGCTGGCGGCGCTCCAGGAGCTGGTGGCTGACCAGAGCGCCACGTCCGATGCCTGGGTGATCAAGGAGAAGCTGCGCTGGATCCAGAAGGCGCCGACGCCACGCGCGGCTCGATGGCGCATCACGAACTACCTCAAGGTCATGAAGGCGGCGGTCTCGGAGAAGCCATTGCTGAAGCCGATGGGAAAAGCCCTGGCGACGTTGGAGCGCCACGCCGATGCGGTGGTCAGGCGTTGGATTTCGGGACTGACGAACGCACGACTGGAAGGCATGAACGGTCTGTTTCAGGCGGCTCGGTCACGCGCACGGGGTTACCGGAACGAGGCCAACTTCATCGCCATGATCTACCTGATTGGCAGCCCGGTGGGGCGCCTGTTCGATCAGGCCAAATCCACATGAAACGACGAAGAACCGCTTATAGCGCCACCGCACATACGAGATCGCCACGTCGCCTGCGCTCCTCGCGATGACGGTAGAGGGAAAAGTCCACCGCAAGTATGAGATCGCCACGTCGCTGCGCTCCTCGCGAAGACGGTGGTGGGAGGCGTGCACAAGGCTGTTGTGTCGTGGCGAGCACCCCCTGCTGTGTCATAGCGAGCGAAGCGAAGCTATCTCGGGTTTGCTGGTAGAGGGTGGTGTGATGGCGCCTAGGGAATCAGGTGGTCGCTGGGCACTTCGACCGGGCGCTGCTGCTGCAGCATGTTGAGCAGTATCACGGCGCGCTCGGTGCCCTTGGCGTACTGGAAGACGGCTTCCAGGCCCTTGAACGGCCCGTCGGCAATATTGACGCGGTCGCCGGCAGAAAAGCGGCTGTGGGGGCCGTCGGTGTCGTGAGGGCAGGTTTCCAGCTGCTCGACCAGCGCGTCGGGCACTGCGGCGGGAATATTGCCGAAGCTGACAATGCGCAGTACCCCCCGGGTGGAGCGGATCGGGCGCCAGTTGCTGTTGATCTGGTCGAGCCGGATAAACAGATAAAACGGAAACAGCGGCTCGCACACCGGGGTCAGCTTGCCTCGCCGGCGGCGCTTGCGCTCAAGCACCGGGTGAAATACCCGGTAGCCCTGATAGGACAGGTGCTCGGCGGCGCGAAAGGACTCGCCGGCCTTGCACTGAATGACGTACCAGGCGGCTTTTGGGGCGTTGGGTGTCTGCGTATCCTGACAGATAGGCCGTCTCCTCTTCACCGTGGCGTGTTGGCGTCGTCAAGCTGCTGCTGAAGAATGTCCAGCGTGCGGTCGATCTGCTCCTGGGTATGGTCGCAGGAGAGAAAGAAACGCAGTCGGGCGCTGTTTTCCGGCACGGCAGGATACACGATTGGCTGGACGTTGATACCCTGATCGAACAGCGCCTGGCACAGCCGGGTGGCCTGGGGGGAGTTGCCGACAATGACCGGCACCACGGCCGCGCCGATGCTGTAGCCGGTATCCAGCCCGCGCTTTTGCGCCTGAGCGAGAAAGTAGCCCGAAATAGCGTGCAGCCGGGCCACTCGTTCGGGCTCGGCGCGCATCAGTTCGAGCGCCTTGAGCGCCGGGGCGGCCACCTGGGCCGGCATCCCCACGCTGTATAAAAAGCCCGGCGCGAAATAGCGCAGCATTTCCACCAGCGGCCTGGAACCGGCAATATAGCCCCCACAGCCGGCCAGCGTCTTGCTCAGGGTACCCATCCAGATGTCGACGTCGTCGGGCGCGGTGCCGCAATGCTCGTAAAGCCCGCGGCCGCGCTCGCCCAGCACGCCCAGAGCGTGCGCCTCGTCGACCATCAGCCAGGCCTCGTGGTGCTTTTTCAGCGAAGCGAAGCGGGCCAGGTCGGGCGCATCGCCGTCCATGCTGTAAAGCCCTTCGATGATGACCAGCACGCGCTCGAAGCGGTGACGATGGCGCGCGAGCAGCGCCTCAAGGCTCTGGGGATCATTGTGCTTGAAGGGCATTCGCTTGGCGCCGGACAGCTGGGTACCGACGAGCGAGCTATTGTGGATGTACTCGTCGTGGAGCACCAGGTCTCTGGGGCCGAGCAGGTAGCCAAGGGTGGAAACGTTGGTGGCGTGGCCGCTGACAAAGGCGACGGCGTCCTCGGCCCCGTAGACGTCGGCCAGGGCCTGCTCCAGCGCCTGGTGGATAGGGCGCTCGCCGGACACCGCCCGGCTGGCGGATACCGAGGTGCCGTAGCGCTCCACGGCGTCCCGGGCCGCCTGGTTCACCCGGGGGTCGCCGGAATAGCCCAGATAGTTATAGCTGGCAAAGTTGATGAAGGTCTGACCCTCGAGCGTGCTGGTGGCGCCGGCCGTGCCTTCGTGTACCTTGAAAAACGGATCGGTCAGGCCCAGCCGGCTGGCGCCCTGACGCATCAGCGCCAGGTGCTGGTAGCCGGGGTGCGCGGTAAAGTCGGTCCAGGTGCGATAATCGCCCGCCGGGTTGCCGGTGGACGGGGCCGGGCGCTCGCCGCCCGTCGCTTCGGCCGCGCGCGGTGACGACCGGCGCCTGGCCCGGGCCAGGAGCTTCTGCTTTAACGTTGAGTCTTCCATGTCGTGTGCCCGTTGATCGTAATGCCCGTTGGTCAGCTGTCATCCAGCGTATCGACGCCGTGGCGCTCGGCCAGCGTTTCCAGGGCCTGGGCGTTTTCCGTTGTCTCCTCGCCGTCGCCTTTCTGCTGAATCCTCTGCTGTAGCACCGTGGCCAGCCGGGCCACGGTCGAGGCTTCGCCAAGCACCATCACCGGAAGCTGAACGCCCAGGCGGCTTTCCAGCGCGGTCATCAGCTCGACGCCCATGAGCGAGTCAAAGCCCATGTCGTAAACGGAGCGATCGACGTCGATGCCGCTTTCGTCAAGCAGCAGGATACCGGCAAGCTCGGCGCGCAGCACCTCCACCAGGGTTGCGTACTGCTCGTCCGGCGGCAGCGTCAGCAGCAGGGCGCCGATATCCTCCCGGGTCTCCTGACCGGGGGCATCATCCCCGGTGCGGGCCAGCTCGTCAAAGCGTGCGGCCCGGGCGGTGGGCAAAAAGCGCGACAGCGCGCCCCAGTCAAGCTCGAGCACGCCGAGGCTTGCGCTGTCGGCCAGCAGTACCTGTTCGAGTATCGCCAGCGCCTCGTCGGAGTGCAGGGCATGGCCGCCCAGGCGCTCCTGCAGCGCCTCCCGGGTGCGGGCGTTGCGTGCCAGAAAGCCAACGTCTTCGATCGCGCCCCAGCGCACGCCGGTGGCCGGCAGCCCGGCCTGCCGCCGCGCCGCCACCAGCCCTTCCAGCCAGTGGTTGGCGGCCACGTAGCTCGCCTGCCCGGGGTTGCCGAACAGCGTGGTGGCCGACGAGTAGGCCACGAAAAAGTCCAGCGGCAGAGCGCGCGTCAGGGCGTCCAGGTGCCGGGCGCCGTCGATCTTGGGGGCAAGCACGGCGCTGAGCGTTTCGGGTTCAAGGTGGCGGACGAGCCCGTCCTCGATCACCGTGGCGGCGTGGACGACGCCGGCCAGGGGGCCGAGCTCGTCCTGGCCGCGCTGGATAACGCCGGCCAGAGCGTCGCGGCAGGTGACGTCGCAGGCCTCGGCGAGCACCTCGACGCCCTGGCGGGCAAAGGCGGCCAGGGCGGTTTGTGCCTCCTCGCTTTGCGGGCCGCGGCGGCTGAGCAGAATCAACCTGCGCGCGCCCTTGTCGACGAGCCACCGGGCGGTTTTCAGGCCAAAACCCGAGAGGCCGCCGGTGACCAGGTAGCTGGCATCGGCCGACAGCTCAAGCGAGGTAGCGGCTCGGCCGGTGGCGGGTTGGCTGGCGGGCGCTTGCGCCCGGGCATCATCGTAGGTGACCACGACCTTGCCGATTTGCCGGGCCTGCTGCATGTAGCGGAAGGCATCCACCACCTGAGGGTGGGCAAACCGGGTATACGGTAGCGGGTGCAGCGTGCCGTCGTTGAACAGCGCCATCATCTCGTTGAACAGCCGCCGGGTCAGCTCGGGCTGGACCTGCATCAGCTGGTCCGAGTCGATCCCGAAGTAGCTCAGGTTGTTGCGAAACGGCCGCAGGCCGACGTGGGTGTTGTCGTAGAAATCGCGCTTGCCCAGCTCCAGAAAGCGGCCGAAGGGGCGCAGCACGCGCAGGTTCTGATTGATCGCTTCGCCGGCCAGCGAATTGAGCACAACGTCGACGCCTGCGCCCCGGGTGTCTTCGAGCGTGTCTTCAAGAATATCTTCGGCAAAGGTGAGCGAGCGCGAGTCGTAGCGCCGGGTAATGCCCATTAGCTGTAAAAAGTCGTGCTTGTCCGGGGAGCCGGCGGTCGCGTAAATCTCCGCGCCCAGCCAGCGGGCGATCTGCACCGCGGCAATGCCCACGCCGCCGGCGGCGCCGTGGATCAGCACTTTTTCGCCGGGCTCTAGCCGCGCCAGGTGTTTGAGTGCGTAGTAAACGGTAAAGAAGGCGGTCGGAATCGTCGCCGCCGCGGCGTAGCCGATGTGCTCGGGTAGGGGGGCGACGCTCTCGCGCTTGGCGATGACCCGGTCGCTGAAGCTTGCCGGGCCGAAGCCGACTACGGCCTGGCCGGGGGTCAGATCGGTGACGCTCGCGCCTGCGCGGACGACTTCGCCGGCAAACTCCAGCCCCAGCGTCGGCCCGGCAAAGCCGTTTTCGATCGCTTCATCCGCGAGCAGCCCCAGGGTGTACATGACGTCGCGGAAGTTGAGGCCGGTGGCTTTGACCTGCACTTCGATATCGTTGGCCTGCAGCTCGGGCAGCGTCTGCGGCTGCCACGTCAGGTTGCGCAGCTGGCCGGGCATACTGAAGCCCAGCGCCATGGCCTGATTGGACGCCGCCGGGCCCGCGTGGGGCGCGTCGCCGGGGGTCGGCCGCGTGCGCAATCGGGTGGCAAAACGCTCGCCGCCGGCGGTGATCACCAGCTCGTTATTGTCGTCCGGGGCGAGCAGCGTAGCGGCGCAGATCGCCAGGGCCTCGGCGGTCAGGGCGGCGGGGAGGTCCAGCAGCATCACGTCCTGGCCCTGAGCCTCGTTGGCCAGGGTGCGGCCAAAGCCCCAGAGCGCGGCGTCGTCGGAAACGGCCGGCGCGCCGTCAGCCGAGTCGCTTTCGCCCCAGAGCGCGGCAACGCCGCGGGTGGCTAGCCACAGCGTCGACTGGCGAGCGGCATCGCGGTCAGACAGTTCTTCCAGCGCCAGCATCCATTGGCGAGCGCGCAGGCAGCGCCCAGCCGGTTCGGTTGCTGGGCCGGTAAGGTCGAGCACGTGCAGGTCGTCGGTGAAAGGCGGTGAGCCTGCCAGCGCCTCCGCCGGGGTCGCGCCGGTCGCGGCGAGGCTGGCGCTAGCGCCCCGGCGGCGCAGCGCCTGTGCCAGCTGCTCGGCTTCCCCGGCCCGGGGCGCGTCGGCGCACAGCAGGTAGTGCCCCGGCTCGGCGGCGTCTGCCGGGAGATCCGGGGTTGCTTCGGGCAGCTGCGCCTGCAGCAGGTACATGCCGGTATCGCCGTTTTCCAGGGGCACGGGGGCGGCGACCGTCATGCCGCTTTGCCGCAGCCACTCGCTGACCGTGGCAAGTTCCGGCGGCGCCTGGTCGATGCCGGGGGTGGCCAGCACGGCGTCCAGCCAGGCGTGGGGGTGGCTTCCCAGCACCATCAGCTGGGCTCCGGGGGCGAGCAGCTCGGGCAGCCGGACGATCAGCTGCCGGCTGGCCTCGGGCCGGGTCACATCGACGCTCAGTAGCGCAAGCTGAGCCCGCTGCGCCGGAGCCAGCGAGGGGAGTTCGTCGTCGCCGGCCGCGTCGTCCAGGCTGTGCTGGTCGATCAGCGGAAAGCGCTCCTGCAGCTGTTGGGCCTGGTGGCGGGCGCTATCGTGGGTGGTGACGGCGCGGTAGTGCCAGGCGTCGGACGCCGGCGACAGGCGCTCGAGCAGGCGCTGGCCCAGCAGCGGGGCGCAGGGGCCGGCCTCGAGCAGGGAGAGCCGCTGGCCGTTCGGCAGGGCAGCAAGCGCGCTCTCAAGCAGCTCCCCCAGGGCGTCGCTGAGCACCTGCCAGCCGCGCTCGCCGGGAATCGCGGCGCTGAGGCGGCTAAGCTGACCCGGGGTAATTCCCAGGGTGTCCAGCGTCCGGGTGCCGCGCGCCAGGGCGTCGCGGTGCAGGCCCAGCCGCCCGGTTAGCTGGGTCAGGGCGAAGTAGTCGGGGTAGTCGCGCACCAGCAGCTGCCAGATCTCCTCGGGCGGCAGCGCCTCGTCCTCGCCTTCCAGGGTCAGCCCCTCGCCGGAAAAGGCGTCGCTCAGGCTGTCCAGCAGCGGCGCGACTTCCCGGGAATAGCGGCTTTCGGTGCGCTCGGCGTAGGCGGTGCTCAGGGTCAGCAGTTTGGCCAGGGCGGCGTCATCCAGATCGAGCGGCGCGGCGGTCAGCGGCGCCGGGGCGAGCACGACATCCAGGTAGCGGATCGGGGTCCGATTGGGCCGCGCCAGGCGTACGGCCTTGAAGCGCGCTTCGCTGACTGCGGCGACGCAGTTGCCCCGGGCGTCGAACAGCCAAAAGTCGGCGCTGAAGGAGTGGGGCGACCGGCGGCGCATGATGGCCTGGGCCAGCACCGGGGGGCCGGCGTCCAGGTTTGTTTGAATGCGCTCGAGGCGCACCGGGACAAAGGCCAGCGGCTCCCCGGCGGCGTCGTTCTGCTCCGCCAGCAGCGGAATAAACAGCTGGAAGGCGCTGTCCAGAAGCCCCGGATGCAGGTGAAGAGTTTCCTGCTGGGCGCGCATGGCGTCGTCCAGGGCCAGCTCGCCGATGACGCTGTCGCCTTCGACCCAGCCGTGGCTGAGCGCCTGGAAAGCGCCGCTATAGTGAAGCCCAATACGCTCGGCGAGCGCCAGGTGGTCGGCGCGGGTGAAGTCCGGAGCGCGCCCGGGAAGCGCGGGCGGGCGGCGCTTGAGCAGCGCGCCGCGGCTTTCTTCCAGGCGCCGGGCAACGGCGTGGCGCTGCCATTCCCGGCCTTCGGCGGGCTCCCGGGAGGCGATGCGCATACGGCCGTCGGCCGGGTCCAGGTGCAGCCGCACCCTGCGGCCGTGGGCGCCGTCCAGCAGCAGCGGCGCGAGGATGTCGAGCGCTTCCACGTCGATCAGCGCCGCCGCGGACTCCTGTCGCACGGCGGCCAGCGCCAGCTCGACAAAGCCGGCGCCGGGAAAGACCGCGCCTTCGCCTACGACGTGGCCCGCAAGCCAGGGGAGGCGCTGGGTATCGAGCTGGCTTTCCCAGGCGTTGTCCTGCTGAGCAAGCGGGTAGCCCAGCAGCGGATGTTGATAGTAGCGCTTGAGCTGCCCCAGGCTGTCCGCGGTATCGGCAACCCAGTGGGACGTTCGCTGCCAGGCGTAGTGCGGCAGCGCGACGCTTTTCCCCGGGACGGGGAAAAAGCGCCGGGTATCCGGCACGCTGCCGCTTAGCAGCAGCTTGCCCAGGCTCTCCCGCAGCGCCAGGGGGCCGTCTGCTTGGCGTACCAGGGTGGCGATGACCTGGCCGCTCTGCTGCTGCTCGTGCAGCGCTTCGCTGAGGTAGCGGCGCAGGATCGGGTGCGCGCCCACCTCGACAAAAACGTTGTAGCCCTGCTGCACCAGGCTTGCCGCGGCCGAATGAAACAGCACCGGCCGGCGGATGTTGTGCCACCAGTAGCGGGCATCCAGCGCGGTGCCGGCCAGCGCCTCGCCGGTCACGGTGGAGATGAACGGCAGCCGCGTTGCGCCGGGGGCAAGGCCGTCCAGCGCCCGGAGCAGGCCTTCGCGGGTGGGGTCCATAGCCGCGCTGTGAAAGGCGTAGTCCAGCGGCAGCCGTCGGGCCACGATGCCGCCGTCGTGGAGGCGCTGCTCGAGCACCTTGAGCGCGTCGGCCGGGCCGGCGAGCGTGACCCCCTTGGGGCTGTTGATGCCGGCCAGGGCCACGGCGCTGAATTCGGGGTCGTCAAGCCACTCGCGTATGGCCTCGGCGCCCAGGGCCACCGCGGCCATGGCCCCCGTGCCCCGGGTGGTCTCCTGGTAGTGGCTGCGCAGGTAAATGACCCGGACCGCATCGGCGAGGCTCAGCGCTCCGGCGGCCCAGGCGGCGGCCACTTCGCCGACGCTGTGGCCCGTGACGGCAGCGGGCTCGACGCCCTGGTGCGCAAGCCACTCGGTCAGCGCGACCTGGAGCGCAAAAAGGGTAGGCTGGGCGATATCGGTATGGTCCAGGCGCTGGCTGCCTTCGCCCTGGCCGTCGTTACGGCCTTCAAGCTCGGCGCGCAGGGAAAAGCCCGCGTACGGCTGGAACAGCGCGTCAACGCAGTCAAAGTGCTCGCCGAACACGGCGTCGTGATCCAGCAGGTCGCGGCCCATGGCGGCCCACTGGCAGCCGTTGCCCGAATACACCAGTACCGGGCCGGCGGGGGCAGCCAGGCGTTCGCCGCGAACCACGGCGGCGTTAGCGGTATCGCCGGCGGCGAACCGCTCCAGGGCGTCCGCCGCCTGGTCGGCGCTGCGGGCAAAGCACAGCGCCCCGTGGGGCAGGTGCTCGCGGTGGTGGCTCAGCGAATAGGCCATGTCGTAAAAGGCGTCCGGCGAGCGGCGCAGCGTCTCGGCCAGGCGCTCGGCATTGGCGCCGAGCGCCGCCTGGCTGCGGGCGGTCACGCGTACCGGCAGCGCCTCCGGCACCTCGGCAGAGGGCGCTTTCGCAGCCGCTGCCGGCGTATCGGGGGCGCTGCGCAGGATCACGTGGGCGTTGGCGCCGCCAAAGCCGAAGGAGTTGACGCCGATCACCAGCTCGCCCCGGGGCTTCAGCGGCCGCGAGGCGGTGACGATATCCAGATTCCAGTCGTGGACGTGGATCGCCGGGTTGAGCTTTTGAATGCCGATGGTGGCGGGCACCCGACGGTGCCTCAAGCTGTAGAGCGCCTTGGCCATGCCGGCAACGCCCGAGGCGGTTTCCAGGTGGCCGAGGTTGCTTTTGACCGAGCCGATGGGGAGCGGCCGCCGGCGCTGCTGGGCCAGCGCCTCGCCAATGGCGCGCGCCTCGATCGGGTCGCCCACGGCGGTGCCCGTACCGTGGGCTTCGAGGTAGTCGATATCGTCCGGGGCAATGCCTGCCTGCCGATACGCCTGGCGCATCAGTTCGCTCTGCGCGGTAGGGTTGGGCACCGTCAGGCCGTTTTTATGGCCGTCGGTATTGACCGCCGTGCCGGCGACCACGGCGAGGATGCGGTCGTTGTCGGCAACGGCCTGGTCGTAGTCCTTCAGCACGAAAAGCCCGCCGCCTTCAGAGCGCACGTAGCCATCGCCGCTTTCATCGAAGACCCGGCAGCGCCCGGAGGCGGACAGCATGCTGGCCTTGGAGAAGACCAGAAAGCCGAACGGATGCAGGTGCAGGCTGATGCCGCCGGTCACCGCCATGGAGATGTCGCCGTTGCCGATGGCCTGGCAGGCCTGGTGGAACGCCACCAGCGACGAGGAGCAGGCGGTATCCAGGGTGAAGCTCGGCCCGTGGAGGTCAAGCACGTAGGAGAGGCGGTTAGCGACAATGCTCGCCGTGTTGCCCGTGGCCGACGAGGCCTCCAGCGCGGAGAGATCGTCGGTCATGCGGTAGGCGTAGTCCAGGCTGGCCACCCCCAGGTAGACGCCGCACTGGCTGCCGCGCAGGGCTGAGGGCGGGATGCCCGCGTCTTCAAACCCTTCCCAGGCAAGCTCGAGCATGATGCGCTGCTGGGGGTCCATGTGGGCCGCTTCCCGGGGGGAAATGCCGAAAAAATCCGCGTCAAAGCCGCTGACGTCGCCCAGGCTGCCGGCGGCAAAGCTGACGCTGGTGCCGGGATGGCGGCGATCAGGATGCCAGAAGGCCTCCTGGCTCCAGCGGTCGGGCGCGACCTTGGTGACGAGATCCTTGCCGTCTTGCAGGCCTTGCCAGAACGTCTCTGAAGCGGTGCCGGGGAAGCGATAAGCGGCGCCAATAATGGCAACGCGTTTGTTCATAAATCGTTCTCGATATCGACGTTTTTATAAGCGGGTGACGGGGCCCCGGCGTGGCGGAGCAGCGCGCTGCCAAGCGCCTGTGCCGCCAGCCGCGAAGGGGCGGCCTTTGCCTCGGCGGTTTGCCGGGTTGACCATACCATATACGGCGTCTCGCCGGTGGGCGGCGAGTAGTAGGCGTAGGCCTTCGGCAGAATGGGCACGTGGTCGCCGTAAAAGCCGAGCAGGCCGGGCCGGGGCGCCTGGATAAGCGCTCGGTTGAGCGCGCCGAGCATGGCGTCGGCTTCGCGCAGGTGGCGCAAATAAACCGCAAGGCTACGCTGATGCTCGGGCAGTGGCCAGCCGGCTCCGGGCAGCGTGGCCGCCAGCAGGTCACGACGGGGCGGCTCAAGCTCCAGCGGGCCGTGGTTTTCCATGGTAATAACAAACACAAACAGCGGCGCCTCGGTGTGCTCGGCAAGCAGCTGCGCCACTTTTCGGGCGACGGCGGCGTCGCCGATGTACTGGCCGTTTTTATCTGCCGCGCAAAACGCCCGGTCGTCGATAAAGGTATCAAAGCCCAGGTGGGGCATGACCCGGTGGCGAAAGTAAAAGCGCGCCGGGTAGGGGTGCACGCAAACGGTGCGATACCCGGCCGCTTTGAACGCGGCGGCAAGGCCGGGGAAGGGCCGGCGTGCCAGGTAGCGATAGGGGTTGAACTGGTGAATGCCCCAGTCGGCCGGCGCTATGCCGGTCAGCACGGCGCACTCGGTGCGCACGGTGTTGGCCCCCCAGGCGGGAACGTCAAGCGTGCCGTGCTGCCGGGCTTGGCGGCAGGTGTCGTCCCACTGGGGCAGCACGCCCCGGGCGACGTCCGGGCACCAGGTTCGCGGGTCGGAAAACGATTCGTTTTGTACCAGTACCACGTTGGGGCGATCGGTGGCAGCAAGCTCAGATAAAGGCGACGCGCCGGCCGCGGCAAAAGGCGAGGCGCTCGCCGGCGGCGGCGCCTGGCGCAGCAGTGCTATGCCGTACGCCCACAGCGAGGCAAAGAGCCCTAGGGTGTCAAGGTCGCGCCGGGGGTAAAGCGTCAGCTTGGGCAGGCCGGCAACGCCGGCGGCGATGAAGGCGGCACCGAGGGCGCAGAGCGCAAGCCCTGTCGCCAGAAAGGTCGTTAATCCGGCCGCGTATAGCCAGCTAACTTCCAGCAGGAAAAACGCGGCGATGGCGATCAGTCCGGCCAGGCTGGCGCCGACGGCCAGAGCAATACCGAAAAACGGCACGTACAGGCGCGGGTGGCGGATGGCATCAACGAAATACTCGAAGTCGTGGCAGATGAAGGGTTCGTTCAGCGTGCGCGACTTGGTATTGCTGGACTGTACCACCACGAGCTGCAGCGAAAGGAGGGTCACCGTGGCGAACCAGGGGCGCTGGAGCAGCAAGAAGGCAATGCTCCAGAGCAAACACCAGCTGCCCAGGTGGACGGCGCCGGCCGCCGCGCCGCGCCGCCAGAAAGGCCGGGGGCGGGGTATAAGCAGCGCTTCCACCACCAGGGAGCCTGCGAGCCCCATGAGCAGCGGCCCCAGCGGCAGGCTACTCATCGCCGGCGCCCGGCAGGCGGTGGTAGCCCAGGCGCTTGAGCAGCCGCTGAGACAGACCGGCGGGCAGCAGCCCCAGCCAGCGCGCTCCCCAGTTCAGCCAGAAGGGAAAGGCGATACGTGCCCGGTTGGCCCGGATGCCGCGCTGAATGACTCGGGCGGCGCGCGTCGGCGGCCACTCGTCGGGCTTGGGGCCGGGCATGGCCTGACACATGGACGAGGTCACATAGCCCGGCATGACCACGCTGACGCCGATACCAAAGGGTTTTAGCCAGCCGCGCAGCCCTTCGGCGTAGGCCTTGATGCCGGCCTTGCTGGCGCTGTAGGTCGGGGTGGTGGGCAGGCCGTACCAGGCCGCCAGCGAGCTGATGAACACGAGCTGGCCGCTGCCCCGGGCGCGCATGGGGGGCACGAAGTGCTGGGCCATGGCCACGGGCACGGCCAGGTTGAGCGCCAGCACGGCTTGGGCGTCGGCGGCGGGCTCAAGCTCACCGGGCGCCGAGGGATGGGCGTTTTTGCCGGCGCAGGCAATGGCAATATCCGGGACGGCAGCGGCGGATACCTCGTCCAGCCACAGGGACAGCGCCGCGGGGTCGGTGAGCTCGGCGCAAGACGTGCTGACCCGGGCACCCTGGCAACGGCAGTGGCGGGCGAGCGCTTCAAGCGCGTCCTGCCGGCGGCCGTGCAGGATCAGGTGCGTGTCAGGCGCGGCGTAGCGTCTGGCCAGGGCGCCGCCGATGGCGCCGGTGGCGCCGGTAATCAATACGGTGGTATCGGGCATGTCAGATAACGTCTTTGGGCATGGTGAGGCCGAGCTGCTCAAGCGGGGAGATCCGGGACGTCAAACGGCTGGCGGCTCCCTCGACGGCCAGGTCAATGCCCGGCTGGTTATAAAAGCCGCCGTTGATTTGGGTGGCGTGCATGACGGTGCGCCGGAAGCAGGCAAACAGCGCGGCCGATGGCGGCGTCGGCGCGCCCCAGAAGGCGTCCAGCGAGCCCTGAAACGTAAGGCCGGGGAGCTGATAAATCGGGTCGCCCAGGGCGATGGTCGGGCAGCCCTGACCCAGCGAGACAAGCCCCGTGGTGCTGTTGACGGTGACGGTGCCGGCCGCGTGACGCGTAATGCGATTCAGGTCGCCCGACTCGAGAAACACCACCCGCCGCTCGAGGGCGTACTCCCGGGCGAGCCGGTTGACCAGCCGCTCATAGCCGCATAGCCCCTGATCCAGCGGATGGTTCTTGATGCACAGCATGGCCTGCTCGGGGGCATGGCGGGCAAAGGAGGCAAGCGTGGCGGCGATGACCTCCTGCATGTTGGCGTAGGCCGAATGGTCGCGGATCTGGGCGTCGGTGTTGAGCTGCAGCGGCAGGATAAAAAACGGTCGGCGGCTCAAGAGCAGCGCGCGAATGCGATTATGATCCTTGATTCGGCGGTAGCGAAGCCAGGTAAAGCGGCGTATATAGCCGATATATTCCTGGGGGGCGTTAAGCGACGAATGGTTGCGGTAGTGGGGGGCCACCAGCGGATTAGCCAGGCCTGCCAGGTGATAGCAGACGTCGTGCAGCGCGCGAACTTTAAAGCGTGAGGTAAAGCGCCTCGGCGCTGCCGGCCTGGGAAGCGTCGCCGCGACCTCGCGGAACCACGCCGGGTCCCGGGGGAGCAGCGAGTGGCCGTTGACGCCTTCGCGCTCGAGCGTAACCCAGAACGGACGAAAGTAGCCTTCCTCGAACACATGGGTGCGTACGCCGGCGCTCGGCGCGTTTTCCACTGCCGTGCGGTGAACCGGGCGGCGGTCGCCAAAGACAATCTGGTCGGTAACGCCGTAGCGCTGCCATAGCGCTTGGACATAGTCGCCCAGCGCCTCGCAGCGGCCGCGAAAGAGGTGCCGGTGATGCCCTTGGCGCCCCCAGTAAACGATATCGCCGGCGTTGAAGTGCAGCTTGATCACCCGGTGGCCGTCGTGCTCCAGGCGTGAGGCCAAACGCGCATTAAAGGGCGAACAAACGCCCTGTAAAAAAAGAAATGTGCGCGTAGCGGAGGCCAAATTCAGTACCTTCGGGTTAATAAGCGGCGATACAGGCGGTAGCCCTGCTGCTGCCAGCTCAGACGGGTCGGCTTTTGCCGGGCGATTTCGAGCAGAGCCACGGTGGTTTCGGCGTTGCACAGCTGCCCGGTGGCCGGGTCCACATAACCGGGGTAAAGGATCAGACTGCCGGCGACCAGGGCGTCCAGGTCCAGACGGCGGGTGCGCCGGGGGCAGCGCATATGATCCTGGGTGAGCCCCCAGCCGGCGTAAAACGGCAGGCCGTAGGTATGCACGCAGCGGCCCCGCAGCAGCGCTTCAAAGCCGGTAAGCGAGCTCATGGTATGGACGCTATCCACGCGCTCGAGCAGGCCGGCGATCTCCGCGTCGCTGACGTCAAGGTCGTAAAGCCGGCCGGCGTGGCGGTCCAGCTCGCCCAGGCGAATGCCGGATACTACATCAGGGTGAGCTTTATATAAAATACAGGCGTCGGGTCGCGCCAGGCGAACGGCCCTGAGCAGCGCGCTGTTGGTGTTGATTTCCGGCGAGCCGGCGGCAACGGAGGCATCGCTTTCGACCTGGCCGGGTACCAGGACCAGCTCCCGGTTGTCGGGGAACGTGGGCGGCTCGTCCCGGCCGGCGGTCAGGTTGTATTTGGACAGCTTCAGCGCCACCAAACGCTTTCGCAGCGCCCGGGCGCGCTGCCGTAATTCATCGTCGAAGGTAGCGTTATTGAGCAGGGTTTCCAGGTCGCTTGGCCGGCGCGGGTCGTAATAGATGCCCTGGCGGTCGAGCACCAGCGAGAGCGGGCGCGCCAGGTCCAGGCCGAGCCCGGCCGAGCGGATAAAGCCGTCCTCCATGCGCCAAAGCGGCGCCTGCAGGCGGCGGGCATGGTCGATGAGGGAGGCATCAATGCCCGACGACCAGGCCAGAAGCGGCGCCCGGGAGGCCGGCAGCGCCTGCTGCCGGAGATAATGCGTCCGGGGATAGTGGGTCAGCGTGCCGGCGTCGCCGAGAAAGGCATCGACAAAGCCGCGTTTCCAGCCGGAAAAGCCCCAGGCCAGCCAGTGCCCTCGGCCGCGTTCGCGCTGGCGGCGCTGGTCGGCAATCAGCGCAATGGTCTCGCGCAGCGTTGACGCCTGCCCTGTGTAGGGGTTGGCGTAGCGGCAGTAGCGCAGGTACGCCGCGGCGAACATTTCGGCTAGCGTGCGCTGCCGGCGTCGGCGGGCACAAGTCTGGGCATCATGGGTAAGCCCCCAGCCGGCATAAAACGGCAGGCCGAAACAGTGCACTCGCTTGCCGGCCATAAGGGCTTCAAACCCCAGCTGGCTGGTCACCGTATAGACGTCATCGACCTGGTCAAACAGCGCCCAGGGGTTGACGTCTTCGCCGATCACCCGGCAGCGCGGATGCGCCGTAGCCGACTGCAGGTGGCCCTGCCGGGTGCCGGCAATGACGTCGGGGTGCGTCTTGATCAAAAGCGTGGCGTCGGGATGGCGCGCCATGGCCGCGTCCAGCATGGTGTGGAAGGTGTCGGCGTCGGCCTGGCCGTAGGTAATGGAGGCATCGCCCGCGGTTTGGTCGACCAGCAGCACGCGCGAGGCGGGTAGGTGGTCAAGGGTGGCCTCGGGGACATGATTGTATTTGGACAGCCGGTAGCGGCGCAGCAGGGTCATGCACCGCTCGGCCTCGGCAAGCTCGGCGGCCGAAAATGCGGCCTCGTTAAGGCAGGTCTCCAGGTCCGAAGGGCGCGAAGCGTCGTAGTAAATGCCTTGCCGGTCGACGACCAGGCTATGCGGCTGATAACCGTTTGCCGCCGGTGCCAACGAGCGCAGAAAACCGTCTTCAAGCGCGACGTAGGGAAGGCCGTGCTTCTGCGCGTAGTCGCGCGCCCGGCGAGCGGTAGGCTTGAGTCCCCAGCCGAGCACGTAGTCGGCCGCCTGGCCCGGACGGTGGCGGCGCAGCGCGAATTCGGGAAGAAACGTCGCAAGGGCACGAATCTTGCCGATACCCGAAGAGAAATAGCACGCGGTCGGTAAGGCCATCAAGGCGCCCGAAAAAGCAGAGACAAAAAATGCCGGCCCCCGGAATGGGGGCGCGGCACTGTTGGTATAGCTCGTGTGATATAGCTCGTGCTTCCGGCGAGAGCCGGCAGCGAACGACTGCTTATCAGAAGCGGTAGGTCAGACCGGCGCCGACTGTGACGGGGTCCAGACGGACGGTGCCGCTGCCGCTGCCACCGGGCGTTTTCCAGTCGACGTCGGCGTCAACGTCGGACCAGCGGGCGTAGCCGGTGGCGCTCAGGTTATCGATGAGATTCAGGTCAACGCCGACCTGGCCGACGACGCCGTATTCGTCATCGATATCGATGTCGTACGGGTCGACGGCGTGAATGTTAGAGTAGCGAGTATAGTTCATGCCCACGCCGACGAAGGGCTGTACGCGCGCTTCTTCGATGCCGCCCAGCGGGTAGTAGTTGAGCAGCAGGTTGACCGGCATGCGCTTCATGGTGCCCAGGTCGTTGCTGGCCAGGCCGAAGAAGTCGTGCTTGACCTTTTCCCCGATACCCAGCTCAACGCCCATCTTGTCGTGGAAGAGGTAGCCGCCGGAGAGGTAGAAGGCGTTCTCGTCGGAGATGTTGTCGGTGGTAATATCAGCTTTCTCGAAGCTGCCGCGGACATAAGTATCGCCCGCCTGGTAGGCCATGGCCGCCTGGCTGGCGAGAACGGTAGTCGCTGCAACGGCGAACATCAACTTGGTCTTGCGCATGGAACAACCTCCTGAAAGGGCGATCTTTGAATGGTGCATTGGCAATAGTGCTGGGTAAATTCGTGCACCGGAAAAAAGAGAGGGAGCAAGGTCCCTGCAAGGGTACTGCTGTATTGTAGTGAACAGTGTTTGCAATTGCCAATCAAAAGGATGTTGGGCAGTCGGATTTTGGATGGAGGGTCACACTGCCGGAGAATGACGGCCGGCAAGATCCGAGGCAATAATGCTATGCTACGCGATTTTTCATTATCAACCTGCACGTGCACTGCGTGACGAGGTATTGACGGTTTCAAGGAGCAGAGCGTTGAAAATCATTGTCACCGGCGGGGCGGGGTTTATCGGCTCGGCCGTGGTGCGCCATTTAATCAATGACACGGGATATGGCGTCGTCAACGTCGACGCGCTGACCTACGCGGGCAACCTGGAGTCGTTGGCCGGCGTGGCCGATAGCGAGCGCTACGCGTTTGAGCGCGCCGATATTACCGACGCGGAGGCCATGGCCCGGGTGCTCGCCGAGCATCGCCCCGATGTCATCATGCACCTGGCGGCGGAGTCCCACGTGGACCGCTCCATCGACGGGCCGGCGGCGTTCATGCACACCAATATCATGGGCACCTATACCTTACTCGAGGCCGCCCGGCTCTATTGGCAGGGCTTGCAGCAGAGCGCGCCGGAAAAGGCCGCCGGGTTTCGCTTTCATCACGTCTCCACCGATGAGGTCTACGGCGATCTGGAAGACCCCGACGAGCTGTTTACCGAAGAAACTTCTTACGCACCCAGCTCGCCGTATTCCGCGAGCAAGGCAAGCTCGGATCATCTGGTGCGCGCCTGGCAGCGGACCTTCGGCCTGCCGGTGGTGCTGAGCAACTGCTCCAACAACTACGGGCCTTACCACTTCCCCGAAAAGCTTATTCCGCTGATGATCCTCAACGCCCTGGCGAGCAAGCCGCTGCCGGTGTACGGCAACGGCCAGCAGGTGCGCGATTGGCTGTACGTGGAAGACCACGCCCGGGCGCTGGTCCGGGTGGCGCTCGAGGGTGAAAACGGCGAGACCTACAACATCGGCGGCCACAACGAAAAAACCAACCTGGAAGTGGTGCATACGCTGTGCGACCTGCTCGACGAGCTGGCCCCGGGGAGCTCATTGAGTCAATCGCCGTACCACGAGCTGATCACTTTTGTGGCCGATCGCCCGGGCCACGACCTGCGCTACGCCATCGATGCCGGTAAGATCGAGCGCGAGCTTGGCTGGCGCCCGGCAGAAACCTTTGAGACCGGCCTGCGCAAGACCGTGCAGTGGTATCTGGATAACCGCGAGTGGTGGCGGCGCGTGCAGGACGGCAGTTACCAGGGCCAGCGCCTGGGCGTGCTGTAAAGCTCTGGAGGTACGATCAATCAGGTTCGCTGTAACGAATCTGTGGTAACGGAAGGATCATGTCGTATGCAAAAAATATTAGTGACCGGCGGCAGCGGCCAGGCCGGTTTTGAGCTGCGCCGCCAGCTGGCGACGTTTGGCGAAGTGCTGGCGCCCGCTCGCGCCGAGCTGGACCTGACCGACGCGGCAGCGGTAGATATCTGGCTTCGGCGCCACGCGCCGGACCTGGTGGTCAACGCCGCCGCCTACACGGCGGTGGACAAGGCCGAGGACGAGCCCGGGCTTGCAAGGCGGCTGAACGCCGAGCTGCCCGGCCAGCTGGCAACGTACTGCGCCCGGCACGGCAAATGGCTGGTGCATTACTCCACCGACTACGTCTATTCCGGCCTGGGGTGCTCGCCCTGGCAGGAAGATGCGCCCACCGCGCCGGTGAATACCTACGGCGAGACCAAGCGCGACGGCGATGCGGCGGTAGCCGACAGCGGCTGCGACCACCTGATTTTCCGGACCAGCTGGGTATACAGCGCCACCGGGCGTAACTTCGTCAATACCATGCTGCGCCTGGGTGCCGAGCGCGAGGCGCTGAGCGTGGTGGCCGACCAGGTCGGCGTGCCGACGCCCGCTCGGCTGATTGCGCAAATCACCGCGCTGGCGCTGGGCCCCTGGCCGCGTACCGGCAAGGCCGCCATAGACCGCGGCGTTTATCACCTTGCGCCCCGGGGCGAGGCCAGCTGGCACGACGTCGCCGTAGCGACCTTTGATGAGGCCGCCGGGCTTGGCATGCCGCTTACCGTTACGCCCGGGGCGGTTGCGTCTATTGCCACGGCGGATTACCCCACGCCGGCCCAACGGCCGCTTAACTCGCGGCTGGACATCACCAAACTGGAGCAAGCGCTGGGCGTTACCCTGCCGGACTGGCAGGCACAGCTGGCGCTGACCGTAGAAGAAACAAGGAATCAACATGCAGCGTAAAGGCATTATTTTGGCGGGCGGCAGCGGCACGCGGCTGCACCCGATTACCCGAGGGGTTTCCAAGCAGCTGCTGCCCATCTACGACAAGCCGATGATCTACTACCCGATCTCGGTGCTGATGCTTGCCGGTATCCGCGAGATCCTGATCATCTCCACGCCGGAGGATTTGCCCCAGTATGAAAACCTGCTGGGCAACGGAGAAGCCTTTGGCGTGCGCTTTGAGTATGCCGTGCAGCCAAGCCCGGACGGCCTGGCCCAGGCGTTCCTGATTGGCGAAGACTTTATCGGCGATTCCCCGGTGTGCCTGGTGCTTGGGGATAACATCTTCCACGGACAGCACTTTTCCGAGCAGTTAAAACGCGCCGCGGAGCAGCCCAGCGGGGCGACGGTGTTTGGCTATCTGGTCAACGATCCGGAGCGCTTCGGAGTGGTGGAGTTCGACGCCGACGGCCGGGCTATCTCCATCGAAGAGAAGCCCGAGGTGGCAAAGTCGCCTTATGCGGTCACGGGGCTTTACTTCTACGACAACGACGTAGTGGAGATTGCCCGAAGCGTTGAGCCCTCCGAGCGTGGCGAGCTCGAGATCACCAGCATCAACAACGCCTATCTTGAGCGCGGCGATCTTAACGTGGAGCGCCTGGGTCGCGGCTTCGCCTGGCTCGACACCGGCACCCACGATAGCCTGCTGGAGGCCAGCCAGTACGTGCAGACCATCGAGCACCGCCAGGGGCTGAAGGTGGCCTGTCTGGAGGAGATTGCCTGGTCACAGGAGTGGCTGAGCGATGATGACCTGGCCGCCGCGGCGAAGGCGCTAAAAAAGACCGGTTACGGGCAGTATCTCAGGCGTCGCTTGCAGGCAGGAGAAGGGTTCTAGCCGCGCTCCGGCATCTCCGCCCTGGCGGCTGTTTGTGTGCCGCCGATGGGCCGCGAGACTTTCGAGTGAATCCTTTATTAGCATGTTAATATTGGGGCTGTAAGTATCGATTAGACCCAGAGTACAAGAGGTGGCAGGTGATCAAGTTAAAGCCGTCGGCGCGACCCGGCAGAGCCCCCCGGGCCCCGGCAGGCGATGCGGCGTTTGCACCGCTTTACGATCCCAGTTTGCGCTGGCCGGTGCGCCGGGCCTGGCTGGAACTTTTTGTCCGTGAGGGCGTGCAGGCAGCGCTGGGGATGCCTCTTGAACGCTTGCTGATGGGGGCTTGGCTTGGTCATGTGCCCGGCCATGCGGCGGTTGAGCAGCTGGGCCTGCCGCGTCGTGCACTGGGCGAGGCAATGGGCGAGGCGCTGACGCTTAACGTGCGCCCCCGGGAGCTGATCCAGAGCGTGCGCTGGGGCCCCATTCCCCGCCGCAAGCGGCCGTCGTCGGTAACCTTCATCTGGAACGGCGAATGGGATCAACACCGCGGTGATCTGCGCCAAAGCTCGCGCTATAAGTTGATCAGCGAGCTTGATACCCAACGCGATGCGCTCACTCAAACCCGGCGCTTTCGCGAGCTGGCCTCAAGGCTGGCCGAAGGGCGCCCCTGGCAGTCGCATCAGCAGGGCGTGCTGCTCAACTCTCGGGCGCGTATTCTGACCTATCTGCAGGCGTATTTGGGCTTTCTCGACGATATGGCCGAGCACGGCTTTAACGCTGCCCGGGGCAAGGATGCCCTCGGCGTAGCGGTGAGCCGCGACGGGAGGCTGTTAAAAATTAATCGCGGCCTGCATCGGCTGGCCATGGCTCAGTATCTGGGGCTTGACACGGTGCCGGTGCAGGTACGGGCGATACACCGCCAGTGGTGGGCGCGAGTGGTGGGTAACGCTCATGGGGCAGAGGCGCTTGAGCGCCTGCGCATGGCATTGGGCCAGTGCGTGCCGGAAAGCGCCCCGGGGTTGGAAGGGGAGACGCTGCTGGCGCAGGACTTTCGCTGGCCGGCGCCCAGAGGTTGAGCTTTTGCCGGCGTCCCTGGCTTGTACCCATGCCGGAGCCTGGCCGCGCTTAACCTCCACTTAATTCTTGTTTGCCATGCTCGGGCCAACTGAGGGGGCCACCTATGCACGTACTGCTGGTCGAGGACGACGCCCTGGTAGCGTCGGGCATCCGCGCCGGACTGGAAACCTTTGACTTTGTGGTGGATGGGGTAGCCACCATCGCCGAGGCGCGCCGGGTGATGGCTTCCATGCAAAGCGATGCGGTCATTCTTGACCGCGGCCTGCCCGACGGCGACGGCCTGTCCCTGGTGGAGGAGTGGCGTGCTGCCGGGGTACCGACGCCGGTGCTGATTCTCACCGCCCGGGATGCCGTGCGCGACCGGGTGGACGGCCTCTCCGGCGGCGCCGATGACTACCTGGTCAAGCCGTTCGATCTGGACGAGCTGGTGGCCCGGCTGTACGCGCTGCTGCGCCGGGCGGCCGGGCGTGCCAGCGGCGTTCTGCACCACGGCGAGCTGAGCCTTGATCCCACGGCCCGTCGGGTGTGCGTGGGCGGCAAGCCGGTGGCGCTTTCCCGCCGGGAGCTGGTGCTGCTGGAGGCCTTTATATACGCGCCGCGCAGCGTGCTGTCGGCCGGGCAGCTCAAGGACAGCCTTTATGGCCTGAACGACGACGTCGAAAGCAACGCCCTCAACGTTCATATTCACCACCTGCGCCGCAAACTGGGCAGCGGCGTGATTGAAACCGTGCGCGGCCTGGGATACCGCCTGGGCCGTGCCGATGCCGTAGCGCTACCGGATGCCGCCAGGGAGGACCGGCCCAGAGGCCCATCGCCATGAGTCTGCGCGCGCGCCTGCTGCTGACGCTGGGGCTTGCGCTTGCCCTGTTCTGGGCAAGCGCCGCTGCCTGGCTGGCCAAGGATCTGGAAGACAAGCTGGTGGAGACGCTGGACCAGCGCCTGGCGCAGTCGGCGCGCATGGTGGCGGGGTTGATGCTGCAGCTGCCGCCGGAGGTGTGGCAACAGGCCGACCGCCGTTCGCTGTCGATCCCTGCCATCGAGGGGCTGGCCTGCCAGGTGCACTCGCCCAAGGGCGAAATCATGGCGCGGACCCACAGCGACATGCAGGGCGTGCTCGATTCCCAGGAGCCGGGCCACGCCTACCGCCGCCAAGGCGACGTGACCTGGCGAGTGTTCACCTACCGGCGCGGCGGGCTGACGATCACCACCGCCGACCGCATGGACGAGCGCAACACGCTGATGAGCGGCGTGCTGCGGGTCGCGGTGGTGCCGTTCATTGTCGCGCTGGTGGGCAGCTTGCTGGCCCTGTGGGTCTCGGTATGGCGCGGGCTAGCACCGCTTGCGCGGCTGCGCGAATCACTTGCCCGGCGCGACCCGGAGACGCTTGCGCCGGTGACGCTGAAAGGGCTGCCGGCGGAGCTTCGCCCGCTGGTGGCAACGCTCAACGCGCTGCTCGCCCGAGTGGAAGAGGCGTTTACCCGGGAGCAGCGCTTCACCAACGACGCCGCCCACGAGCTGCGCACCCCGCTGACGGCGATCAAGACCCACGTCCAGGTGGCCAAGAAGGTAAAGGGGCAGGCCGCCGCTGAGGCGCTGGACTACGCCGAGCAGGGTATCGTGCGGCTCAATCGCACGCTGGATCAGCTGCTGCTGCTGGCCCGGGTCGAGGGGCGCAAGCCCTGGCAGAAAGAGTCCTGCGCCGTCGTTGCCGTCGCCGAAAGCGCGGTGGAAGATACCGGCCAGCCCGAGCGCGTCAAACTGCCCGACGAGTGGCCCCGGGCGCAGCTGCTGATGCCGTACGAACTCGCGGTGACGGCGCTGCGCAACGTGCTCGACAACGCCCTGCGCCACGGCCCGCCGGAAACGCCGGTGTGGCTGGACGCCCGCTGGGTGGACAATAAAGCCGCAGACGCCGTCCCCGGGGCGCCCGGCCCCGGGGAGGCTGCCGAGCTGGCGTTCTGCGTACGCGATGAAGGCGCGGGGCTTTCCCCCCACGGGCTGGCCCGGCTGACCCGGCGCTTCTGGCACGACAGCCGCGCCGGGGGCAGCGGGCTGGGGCTTGCCATTGTGGCTGCTATTGCCGAACGTTTCGGCGGCCGGCTGGCGTTCCATAGCCCCGCCGGCGGAGGCCTCAGCGTCGAACTGATTGTGCCGGCCGTGCCCCCTGACCGCGGCTAAACGGCACCGTAGAATCCCGGCAAAGCACTGCCGGGCAAACAATAATGCAAGGGAGACCGTGATGAACAAGAAGATGCTTAGCGGGCTTGGCCTGCTATTGGGGGCCGGCGTCTACGCCGGCGCCGCCACGGCGCTGGAAGGCGATCCGGAGCAGGGTGAGGAGGTGTCGCGCGTCTGCGTGGCCTGCCATCAGGCCGACGGCATGGGCAAGAACAACCCTGATGCCGAGTCCTGGCCGCGACTTGCCGGGCTGCCGGAAGCGTATATGGTCAAACAGCTTCATGACATGAAGGCCGACAAGCGCCACAACGCCAGCATGGCGCCCATTCTCGGTACGCTTGATGATCAGGATATGGCCGACGTGGCGGCTTACTATGCCGGGCTTGAGCCCTGGCCCGAGCTGCCCACCGCCTATCACGCCGCTGATTCGGACGATGACGCCGAGTGGCTGGCCGAGCGCGGCGACTGGGAAAACGGCAGCTTTATTCCCGCCTGCAGCCAGTGCCACGGCCCCAACGGCCAGGGCGTAGGCGATAGCTTTCCGCCGCTTGCCGGGCAGCACGAAGCCTACCTCAAGACGCAGCTCGAACACTGGCGCAACGGCCAGCGTCATAACGATCCCAACGAGCTGATGGCCGGCGTTGCCAACCGCCTGGACGACGACCAGGTCGAGATGATTGCGGAATACTACGCCACGCTTCCCCAGCGCCTGGAAGCGCGCGGCACCGAGCAAGAGGAGAGCGCCCAATGAACCTGCCCAAATCCCGTTGGCTCATCACCGGTGGCGTCGTTTCTGTGCTGAGCGCCTCGGCGCTGGGGCTCTCGCTTGCCGCGCTGGCCCAGGACGACGACGTCGAGCGCGACTATCAGATCCAGCTGCCCGAGCCGCCCGAGGGCGAAGTGACGTTCACCCCGCCGGCGGAGTCGTCGCTTGGTGACGATCAGTATGACGAGATGGTGCGCCGGGGGCGCGACCTCTTCATCAACACCCAGTCGCTGCGCGGCGAAAACGTGTTCAACGAACAGAACTGCGCCAATTGCCATCTGGATGCCGGCCGCCTGGCGCACTCTGCGCCCATGTGGGCCGCTTACGGTGTCTATCCCGCCTATCGCGGCAAAAACGACATGGTCAATACCCTGTCAGACCGTATTCAGGGCTGTATCACCTACTCGATGAACGGCAAGGCGCCGGAGGAGGGCAGCGACGTGCTGGTTGCCCTGCAGACCTACCTGCACTGGATGGCCACCGAAGCGCCCAACAATACCTCGATGCCCGGGCGCAGCTACCCGACGCTCGACGACCCGGAGAAAGAGCCCGACCGCGAGCGCGGCGCCGAGGTTTACGCCAACCAGTGCGCGGTGTGCCACGGCGACAGCGGCGAAGGCCAGAAGGTCGGCGAGCGCCAGGTATTTCCGCCGCTGTGGGGTGACGGCGCCTACAACTGGGGTGCGGGTATGCACCGGGTCAATACCGCTGCCAACTTCATCCACGCCAATATGCCGCTGAGCAAGTCGTACTCGCTGAGCGAGCAGCAGGCCTGGGACGTCGCGGCCTTCGTCAACAGCCACGAACGCCCCCAGGACCCGCGCCGCCGCACGGTGGATTCGCTCGACAAGACCCAGGAGCTGTTCCACCAGCACCAGGGCTTTTACGGCAAGGAAGTCGACGGCAAGCGTTTGGGGGACCACGAAAACTTCGGCGAACACCCCGACGGTATCGACGACTAAGCCGCTTTGCTTGCCGGCACGATCAACCCCGCTGCCATTGGTAGCGGGGTTTTTTGTGGATACGCGTTTCGGCGGGCCTTTGGCGAACCTGTGAGAGGCTGCTGAAGTTGAGGAAGAGAAGCTGTTGAGCCTGTGTGAAAGCACTGAACTTGTAGGAGGGCGGCTATGTCGCGCGACGGGCGCCGTCAGGCGCCCTGGGGTTGCGTTTCGGGTTACTGGGGTTTTTCACTGCCCATCATCTTGACCAGGGCGTCGTCGGCGGGCATGCCCTGTACCCGCTCGATGCGGGTGCTGCCTTCGTCGGTTTGGCGCTGGTAGGCGCTGGTCGGAGTGGCGTAAAGCCCCAGACCTTCAAACAGCTGGTTGTTGGCGTACACTTGCTCTTCAAACTTCTCGGGCTGGGCGCTGGGCGTTACGGCCTCGCCCTGCTTCTGCTGGCGCAGAGTAGCGGAGGGGTCGTCCGAGGCGAGGATGGTAGCGGCCTTGGCCGGGCTGTCGGCGGCGAGAATGCCGACCATGATATGGCGCATCTGGACCTTGCCGGCGTCGACCCAGGGGCGGGCGGCTTCCCACAGCTGCTGGCAGTAGGGGCAGTTGGGGTCGGTAAAGGTATAGATGATGCGCGGAGCGTCTTTATCGCCGTCCTGAATCCAGTGGCTGTCTTCCAGCAGGCTCCAGGTCTTGGCCTCCAGCGGTGCGCGAACATGCTCGTCGAGCTTGGGCTCGGTGAGATCGTTGCCGTCGGCGTCCATCAGCGTCCCCACGATAACGTGGTCGCCGTCCGGCGTGAGGTAGGCGGCCATCTCTTCCCCCTGGGGGGAGCTGGCGCCGTAGCCGGTCAGCCCGCTCGGGGCGTCAAAGCGCTCGTGGATATCGATGCCCTGCTGGGAGAGCGCCTGCACCGGCGCAGGCAAGGGTTCGTCGGCCAGGGCGGTGGGGCTTACTGCCGCCATCCCGATGGCGGTCATACTTAGCCCGCCCAGCAGGCGCGCTGCCAGCGCGGTGCGCAGAGTGCTGTCGCTGGGAGTACGCTTGAATCGTGGTGTCATGTTGGTGGCCTTTCACGGTGGTTGCCTTGGCGGTATTGGGTTATTAACAGAAGGCGTCGATCGCCGCCAGTCTGGCAGCGCCGGATTAGGGCCGAATTAGCTTGCCGACGGGTAAAGTGCAAGAAATACTGCAGATTATGTGCCAAATCGTTACACTGGCCGGCCCATGTTCCACCGGTAAAATGTCTTGCTGAATCAGGGTAGCCTTTAATGCATTGCCCCTTTTGTGGTGATCACGACACCCGCGTTTCCGATTCGCGCCTGGTGGCCGACGGCGATCAGGTGCGCCGCCGCCGCCAGTGTGCCCGCTGCCAGGAGCGCTTTACCACCTACGAAACCGCCGAGCTGCTGATGCCGCGGGTGGTGAAATCCGACGGCTCCCGGGCGAGCTTTGACGAGCACAAGCTGCGCGCGGGGATGCTGCGCGCGCTGGAGAAGCGCCCGGTCAGCGCTGAGGCCATCGAGGTGGCGGTGGAGCGCATCCGCCAGACCCTGCGCTCCCGGGGGGATCGCGAGATCGACGCCCGGGACATCGGCGAGCTGGTGATGCAGGCGCTGGACGATCTTGACCCGGTGGCCTATATCCGTTTTGCCTCGGTGTATCGCAAGTTCCAGGACTTAAACGAGTTTCGCGCCGAAATCGACCGCCTGGCCGGCGCCTCGGAGCGTCACGCTGCCGACCGCAGCAATTCGAGTGGGGAGAGCTAGCCCCATGGTGCACTTTTCTGCCGCTGACCACCGCTATATGGCCCGGGCGCTGCGCCTGGCCGAGCGCGGGCGCTATACCGCCGACCCCAACCCGCGAGTGGGCTGCGTCATCGTCGGCGAAGACAACGCGGCGTCGACTGTCGTCGGCGAGGGATTTCATCGCCGGGCCGGCGAGGCCCACGCCGAAGTCAACGCCCTGGCGGCGGCCGGCGAGCGCGCCCGGGGCGCCACCGCCTACGTCACCCTGGAGCCGTGCTCCCACACCGGGCGCACCGGCCCCTGCGCCAAAGCGCTGGTGGATGCCGGCATCGCCCGAGTCGTTATCGCCATGGAGGATCCCAACCCTCGGGTCAGCGGACGCGGCGTGGCGCTTTTGCAAAGCGCCGGCGCGGTCGTGGAAACGGGGCTTTTGGTGGACGACGCCCGGCAGCTGAACCCGGGCTTCATTGCGCGGATGGAAACCGGCCGCCCCCTGGTGCGGCTGAAAATGGCCATGAGCCTGGACGGACGCACCGCCATGGCGTCGGGGGAGTCCCAGTGGATCACCGGCCCCGAGGCCCGCGCCGAGGTGCAGCGCCTGCGCGCGCGCTCAAGCGCAGTGCTGAGCGGGGTGGCGTCGGTGCTCATGGATAATTCGCGGCTGACGGTGCGCGCCGCCCAGCTGGGCCTGGAGAGCGCCGACGAGGTGGCACGCCGCCAGCCGCTGCGGATCATTGTCGATTCTCGCCTGCGCCTTCCCCCGACGGCGGCCTGCCTGGCCGAGCCCGGGCGCACGCTGATCGCGACGGTTCCCGGCCACGGCGCCGAAAAGCGCACCGCCCTTGAAGCTGCCGGCGCCGAGATAGTGACTTTTGACGCCGGCGCCGACGGCCGGGTGAATCTGGCCGCGCTGGTGGCCCACCTGGCCGAGGCCGAGGCGGTCAACGAGCTGCTGGTTGAAACCGGCGCCACCCTGGCCGGCGCCATGCTGGATGCCGGGCTGGTCGACTCGCTGTGGCTATTCATGGCGCCGACGCTGCTGGGCGCCGATGCCCGGGGCGCGTTTGCGCTGCCGGGACTTGAGCGCATGGCCGACCAGCGCCGGCTCAGGATTGACGACGTTCGCGCCGTGGGGCCGGACTGGCGCATTATCGCCTCGCCGCTGCCGGCTGGCGCACCGGGCGATACCAAGGTACCCTGACGCGCGGCTGTTGGCGCAGGCTGTCGCTCCGGCAGGTTGACGTTTTCGGCATGGCAAAGACAACACTGGGAGATTTCATGGCGCAATCCTCCGTTGGGGGGCTGGCCCCCATCGCCGATCTGGTTGACGACATTCGCCAGGGCAAGATGGTGATCCTCATGGACGATGAGGATCGCGAGAACGAAGGCGATATCATCATGGCCGCCGAGAAGGTCGAGGCCGAGCACATCAACTTCATGGCGCGCTTTGCCCGGGGGTTGATCTGTCTGCCCATGACCCGGGCGCGCTGCGAGCAGCTGAGCCTGCCGCTGATGGTGCACAACAACGCCTCGGGCTTCGGCACCAAGTTCACGCTGTCCATCGAGGCGACCGAAGGCGTGACCACGGGGATTTCCGCCGCCGACCGCGCACGCACGGTGCAGGCCGCGGTGGCGCCCAGCGCAGGGCCCCAGGATATCGTCCAGCCCGGGCATATTTTCCCGCTGATGGCCGAGCCCGGCGGCGTGCTGCGCCGCGCCGGCCACACCGAGGCCGCCTGCGACCTGGCGGCGCTTGCCGGCTGCGACCCCAGCGGGGTGATTTGCGAAGTCATGAACGACGACGGCAGCATGGCGCGGCGCCCGGAGCTGGAAACGTTTGCCGAAGCTCACGGCATCAAGATGGGCACCATTGCCGATCTGATCCACTACCGCATCGTCAACGAACAGACGGTGGAACTGCTGGAATCCCGCCCCCAGCATACGGCTCACGGCGAGATGACCCTGCACGTATTCCGCGACCGCATTCAGGGCGCGCATCATCTGGCGCTGGTCAACGGCCGGCCCGAGAGCGAAACGCCGACCACGGTGCGCGTGCATCTGGCCGATACCCTGCGCGACGTGCTGGGCCTGTTGCAGGATGACAAGAACCGCTGGAACGCCGGCAGCGCGCTGGCCGAAATCGCCGGCAGCGAGCCCGGGGTGTTTGTCCTGATCGATGAAAACCTGCCGTCGCCAGATCTGAAAGACCAGCTGGATGTCTTTCTCGAACGTACGCGCACCCCACGCACCAGCGATTCGGACGGCGCCGGCAACTACCTGACCATTGGCACCGGCTCGCAGATTTTGCGTCACCTGGGCGTAGGCAAGATGCGCCTGCTCAGCTCGCCGTGGAAATTCTCCGCGCTTTCCGGCTTCGATCTCGAAGTTGTCGAGCGCCTTGGACCGAATGACAAGGCCTGAAGGCCCTGTCTATGGAAACACAGCTAGCAGGAAGACATGATGGAACCGCTCGCCCAAATTGAAGGCAACTTTTTCGACGCCAACGGCCGCTACGCCATCGTAGTCGGGCGCTTTAACCACCACGTGGTGGACAGCCTGGTGGAAGGGGCCGTTGACAGCCTGGTGCGCCACGGCGTTGACCCGGAAAATATCCAACTGATTCATGCCCCGGGCGCCTGGGAGCTGCCGCTGGCGATCAAGCGCGTGCTGGGCGTGGTCAAGCCCGACGCGGTGATCGCGCTTGGCGCGGTGATCCGCGGCGGCACGCCGCACTTCGAGTACGTCGCCGGCGGCTGCAACTCGGCGATGAACACCCTGCAGCTGGAGTACGATACCCCGGTGGCCAACGGCGTGCTGACCGTGGAGACCATCGAGCAGGCTATCGAGCGCGCCGGTACCAAGGCCGGCAACAAGGGCACCGAAGCCGCCATGGCGGCCATGGAAATGGTCTCGCTGCTGCGCACGGTAGGTAGGGCAGGAGCGGCACAATGAGCCGTCAGCGCCAGCCTGCCGCGGCGCAGCAGAGCCGCCACGCCGCCCGCGAGCTTGCCGTGCAGGGGCTTTATCAGTGGCAGATGAACGACAAGTCGATGACCGTCATCGAAGCCGAATTCCGTGCGCAAACGCCGGATGATGACCTGGAGCCCCACGAAAACTGGGCCACGGTGATGGGCATTGCCGATCAGGCGCTGTTTTCCGAGCTTTTGCACAACGTTGCCCGGCTCAAGGGCGAGATCGACCGCGATATCTCGCCGGTGCTCGACCGCCGCCTGGAAGACCTCGACGGCGTGGAGCTTGCCATTCTGCGCCTGGGCGCTTATGAATTACGCTATCGCCTGGAAGTCCCGTACCGCGTGGTGATCAACGAGGGCGTCGAGCTGGCCCGCTCCTTCGGCGCGACCGACGGGCACAAATACGTCAACGGCATTCTGGACAAGCTGGCCAACCGGCTGCGCAGTGCCGAAGTCAGCGCGCGGCGACGCTGATGCCTGCCCCCGCGTTCAAGGTGCCACACCCTGTTTAAGAGGCCGTTGTGCTTGCCGAATTCGACCTGATCCGACGCTATTTCACGCCCGGTGATACCGCCCGGGCGGAGAGCCGCGGCATGACGCTGGGCATCGGTGACGATGCCACTTTGCTCGCGCCCCGGGCGGGCCTTGAGCTTGCCGTCAGCGTCGACACCTCGGTGGTGGACGTACACTTTCCCGGCGATGCCCCGGCGCGCGCCGTGGGCCACCGGGCGCTGGCGGTAGCAGTGAGCGATCTGGCGGCCATGGGCGCGCGGGGGCGCTTTTGCTGGATGGCGCTGACCCTGGACGCGCCGCGCCTGGCCGATGAACGCGCGGCGGATGCCTGGCTTGGCGGCTATGCCCGCGGGTTTCTTGACGGCTGCGCGCGCTGGGAAACGGCGCTTGCCGGCGGCGACGTGACTTCGGGGCGGCTGGCCGTCAGCGTCACGGTGATGGGGGAAGTGCCCACCGGCCAGGCGCTCAGGCGCAGCGGGGCGCAGCTAGGCGATATCGTTGCGGTGACCGGCGCGCTCGGCGGCGGGGCCGGCGGGCTGGCGCTGTGGCAGCGCGGCGAGCGCGATCTTGACCACCCTTTGCTGCGCCGCTACCTGCTGCCCGAGCCGGCGCTTGACGCCGGGGTGGCGCTGCGCGGGCTGGCCTCGAGCGCCATGGATATTTCCGACGGCCTGCTGGCGGATCTCGGCCATATCCGCTGTGCTTCCGGCGTCGATGCGGTGCTGGATATCGACGCGCTGCCGCTCGCCGACGGCCTGAGCGCCGCGCTGGGCGCCGACGAGGCCCGCCGGGCGGCGCTTTCCGGCGGCGACGACTACGAGCTTCTGGTTACCCTGGCCCCGACGAACGTCGCCCGGGCCCGGGCAGCGCTGGAGGCAGCCGGCGTGGCCCTGACGGCCATTGGCCGCTGCGTGGCACCGGGTGAGGGGCAGGACGCCGCCGAGATACTGGAGACGGCCACCGGCGGCCGGCGTGGCTGGCAGCATTTTGCCCCGCCGGCCCCGGCGTCGGCGGAGCCCCGCCGATGAACCGCGCCCCGGCCAGCGTCTGGCGGCGCCCGACTCACTTTTTTGCCTTCGGGTTGGGCAGCGGCACCATGCCCTGGGCGCCGGGTACCTTCGGCACCCTGGCGGCGATTCCGTTTTATTGGCTGATGGCCGATCTTAGCCAGGGCTGGTATCTGGGCATCGTGCTGGTGGCCTTCGCCATCGGCGTCTGGCTGTGCGATAAAACCTCCCACGACCTGGGAGTGCACGACCATTCGGGGATCGTCTGGGACGAGTTTGTCGGCTACTGGATTACCATGACGGCGGTGCCGTTTTCCTGGGAGGCAGCGCTCTGGGGCTTTGTGATATTTCGTATCTTCGATGTCTTCAAGCCCTGGCCGATTCGCTGGGCGGACCGCCGGGTCGCTGGGGGCTTTGGCATCATGATCGATGACGTGATGGCCGGGCTCTATGCCTGGAGTTCCATGCACCTGTGGTTCTGGCTGCATTAGCCGTATGGCCCGGGAGGCAAACGGCCTGAGGCCTAAGGAAGCGTGATGCGTAAAGAGCGCCTGATAGTGCCTGTACTTGCGGCCCTGGCGGTTGCCTGGCTGGTCGCCCAGCTGGTGTCCAGCGTGCTGTTCGAGCGCAGCCTGAGCCAGGCGCTTTCCGACCTCCAGGCCCGGGGGGAGTGGCGGGTCAAGCGTATCGAAAACGACGCCGGCTGGCTGAGCTCCCGGGGGCGCATTCTGCTTTCGCCGCTGTTGGGCCGCCCCTGGCGGCTGGAGCTCAACTACGAAGCCCGCCACGGTATTCTTTCAAGCGACATTACCGGCAGCCTGCACCCGCGGCTGGACGGCACGCTGCAAAAGGCCGTGGGCGAGGTGGGAGCGAGCGCCGCTCCGCGCCTGAACGGGCGCTATCATACCTATAGCGGACGCTATGCAATGCGCGTGGCGCTGGCGCCGCTGGCGATTACCCAGCACGGGCGCGAGCTTGCCGTGCGCGGTGCCCGGGTCAAGCTGCGCGGCGTTTACGGCGACTGGCGCCTGGCAGCCGAGCTCGACGAGCTTTCCCTGATCGATCACGGGGCCCGTCTCACTCTGGGGCCGGCTACGCTTGAAAGCCGCTATACCTATATCGAGGATGCCTACCACTTCAACCAGCACGACAAGCTGCGCATCGAATCGCTGAATCTCGACCATCCCGACCTGGCGCTGAGGTTCGCCCCGCTGGTGCTGCATACCGACATGGCGCTGGACGAGCGCGAGCTGCGCATCGACGGCGAGCTCATCCTCGACAACGTCTGGCTGACGGAAGAGGCGCCGGATACGCCGGCGCTCAACGGCCGGATCGCGGGGACGCTTTCGCGCCTGGACGCCGACGCCGTGCGGCAAATATTCGCCCGGCTGCGCCAGAACGCCGCCCGGGGCGACGCCGATATGCCCGTGGCCGACGGCGTACTCGAGCGCCTTTCGCCTCTGCTGCGCCAGATGCTGAGCGAGGCGCCGCGGCTGGACGTCGAGGAAATCGCGCTGACCAGCCCCCTGCTGGATATCGCCATGGAGGCCGACGGCGCGCTGTTTTTTGATACCCGCAAGCTCGATGACCTGGATTTTTCCCGGCTCGACGAGCCCGCCATGCAGGCGCGCTTTCGTCAGCACCTGAACGGCGACATTACCTGGCACGAGGCGCCCGCCGTGGCCGCGCTGTGGCTGGGCCTGCCGCTTGACGAGCGCGAGCTCGTGTTTGACCTGATCGAGGGCGACTGGCGGGTCAACGGCCGCCCGCTGCCGGAGGGGTAAAACAGGGGGATGGCTTGAAGTTTGGCCCTGGCGCCCGCATTCCCTTAGCAACCGCCCGGCAGCTATATCGCCGGCTTTTGTTAACGGAGGGTGCATGAGCGACCAGGACTATAGCGACCAGGGCTTTGACCGCGACGACCAGGCTCCCCAGTGGGACGCGCAAGACGAGACCACGGCGTACGAGGATGCCGGCGACGAGCTTAAGGACGAGTACCGTTCCGACGGCGAGCGCGTCCACGATATCGTGCCGGCAAGCGAAGCGCTGCCCGAGCGCATCTATCTTTTACCCATCAACAACCGGCCGTTTTTCCCCGCCCAGGTGCAGCCTTTGCTGATCAACCGCGAGCGCTGGGAAGAAACCATGCAGCGGGTGGCCAATACGCCGCATCACACCATCGGCGTCGCCTTTGTCGGTGACGGCGATGACGACGGCGAGGCGCCGGGGGAAGACGACTTTCCCGAGTTCGGCACCGCCGTCAGGGTGCACAAGCTCAAGGCTGAAGACCACCAGATCCAGTTTATCGCCCAGGGGCTGCAGCGCTTTCGTATCCGGCGCTGGCTGTCGAAAAAGCCGCCGTACCTGGTCGAGGTGAGCTACCCCAGAGAGCCTGTCGATAGCGAAAACGAGGAAACTCGCGCCTGGGCCATGGCGATCATCAACGGCATCAAGGAGCTTTTGCCGATCAATCCGCTCTACGGCGAGGAGCTCAAGCACTATCTCAACCGCTTCAGCCCCAACCAGCCCGGGCCGCTGACCGACTTCGCCGCGGCGATCACCTCGGCCAAGGGCCCCGAGCTTCAGGACGTGCTGGCGACGCTGCCGGTGATCGAGCGCATGCAGAAGGTGCTGCCGCTGCTGCGCAAGGAAATTGACGTGGCCAAGCTGCAAGGCGAAATCAGCGAGCAGGTCAACGCCAAGATGCAGGAGCACCAGCGCGAATTCTTTCTGCGCGAGCAGCTCAAGGTCATTCAGCGCGAACTGGGCATCTCCAAGGACGACCGCGAAAACGACGTCGACACCTTCCGCGCTCGGCTTGAGGGGCTCACCGTGCCCGAGCGCGTGCAGGGGCGCATCGACGAGGAGCTGGGCAAGCTCAGCGTGCTGGAAACCGGCTCGCCGGAATACGGCACCACGCGTAACTACCTGGACTGGCTGACCAGCCTGCCCTGGGGCATCACCAGCGACGACAAGCTGGATCTGAATCACGCCCGTGAGGTGCTCAACCGCGACCACGACGGGCTTGAGGAAGTGAAAGAGCGCATCGTCGAGTTCCTCGCTGAAGGCACCTTCAAGGGCGACGTCGGCGGCTCGATTCTGCTGCTGGTAGGGCCGCCAGGCGTGGGCAAGACCTCGGTAGGCCGCTCCATCGCCGACGCGCTGGGCCGCAAGTTCTACCGCTTTTCGGTAGGCGGCATGCGCGACGAGGCCGAAATCAAGGGCCACCGGCGCACCTACATCGGCGCCATGCCGGGCAAGTTTGTCCAGGCGTTCAAGGAAGTCGAAGTGGAAAACCCGGTAATAATGCTTGACGAAATCGACAAGCTTGGCCAGTCGTTTCAGGGTGACCCGGCCTCGGCGCTGCTGGAGGTGCTCGACCCCGAGCAAAACGTGGACTTTCTCGACCACTACCTCGACGTGCGCATGGATCTTTCCAAGGTGCTGTTCGTGTGTACCGCTAACACCGTGGATTCCATTCCCCGGGCGCTGCTGGACCGCACAGAGCAAATCCGGCTCTCCGGCTATATCGCCGAAGAAAAAGTCGCCATTGCCAAGCATCACCTCTGGCCCAAGCTGCTCAAGCGCAACAACCTGAGCAAAAAGCGCATCAACCTGACCGATGCCGCGCTCAGGCAGGTGATCGATGGCTATGCCCGGGAAGCCGGCGTGCGCCAGCTGGAAAAGCAGCTCCACCGCATCGTGCGCAAGGCGTCGGTACGGCTGCTGGAAAGCGAGCAGGAGGAAGGCGAGGCCACGGTCAAGGTCTCGGTGAAAAACCTCGAAGACTTCCTCGGGGCGCCGCTGTTCCGCAAGGAGAAGGTGCTCAAGGGCGAAGGCGTGGTCACCGGCCTTGCCTGGACTTCCATGGGCGGGGCCACGCTGCCGATAGAGGCGACCCGGGTGCACGGGCTGGACCGCGGTCTCAAGCTCACCGGCAAGCTTGGCGAGGTGATGCAGGAGTCGGCCAACATCGCCTACAGCTATACGCTTGGTCACCTGCGCGAAAACGGCGCGCCGGCGGACTTCTTCGACTCGTCCTTTATACACCTGCACGTGCCCGAAGGCGCCACGCCCAAGGACGGCCCCTCTGCCGGGGTGACCATGACCACCGCGCTTTTGTCCATGGCCCGGCGCCAGTCTATCGGCCGGCCGCTGGCGATGACCGGGGAGCTGACCCTGACCGGCCAGGTGCTGCCGGTGGGCGGTATCCGCGAAAAAATCATCGCCGCGCGCCGAAGCAGCATCTACGAAGTCGTGCTGCCGGCGGCCAACCGCCAGGACTATAACGAGCTGCCCGAGTTTCTCCGCGAGGGCATGACGGTCCATTTCGCCGATCGCTACCGCGACGTGGCCAAGGTCGTGTTTCAGTAATGCCGCGTCGGCTTCTGTAATAGGCCGTCAACGCCAGGGGCTGCCATGCAGGCAGCCCCTTTTGACGAAAGACCGGTGGGCGCTGTGGCAAGCCGTTACGGCACCAGCCCTTCGCGCTCGGCGCGCAGCCGGTCCCGGGCAATATATAGCGCGGCGATGGCGCGGGCCTCGTGGAAATCGTCCCGGGCGAGCAGGGCGTCGATGTCGTCGAGCGGCTGACTTTCCACCACCAGCGGTTCGGGCTCGTCGCCGGGCAGGCGCTTATCGTAGAGGTCGGTGGCCAGCAGCACGTTCATGCGGTGGCGCATGTAGTTGGGCGCCAGCGACAGCTCGCACAGCGGCTCAATTTGGCGAGCGCCGACGCCGCATTCCTCCATCAGCTCGCGATTGGCGGCGGTAACGGCGTCTTCGCCGGGGTCGATGAGCCCTTTGGGCAGCGTGAGCACGTAGTCTTCGAAGCCGGCGGCGTATTCGCGGATCAGCAGCACGCTTTCCGGGTCGGGCATGGCGACAATCATGACCGCGCCGCTGCCCTTGCCGCCCAGGCGTTCGAACTGGCGCTCTTCGCCGTTGGAAAAGCGCAGGTCAAGAGCTTCCACGCGAAACAGGCGGCTTTGGGCAACGGGCGTGCAGGAAAGGATCTGCGGCTTTTGCAGGACGGTAGAAGAAGCGTTCGCGGACATGCTGTCTCCGTGGCAGGGCAGAGGCGCGGCGCCCCTGGCAAAATGGGTTGCGATCGGTGAACGCGGATCGGCACTCGTGGGCCAGCGGTCGTTGATGCATCATCGATAGTCTACAATAGCACGCCTGACCGGGCCGGCGCAGGCAAGCCCTGACGTTGCCCAACGGCCCCGGGTACCGCGCGGAAAACACCCCAAGAGGAGCGGCGATGATACATTGGCAGACCATCGATACGGTGTTGCTGGACATGGACGGCACGCTGCTGGATTTGCACTTTGACAGCCATTTCTGGCTTGAGCATCTGCCGCGCCGCTACGTGGAGCTGCACCAGCTTGACGAGGCCTCCCAGCGCGCGCTCGAGGCGCGCATTGTGGGCGAGCAGGGCACGCTCGACTGGTACAGCCTGGCCTACTGGCGCCGAGAGCTTGACGTGGATATCGTCGCGCTCAAGCGCGAAGTGCAGCACCTGATCGGCCTGCGCGGCGACGCGCTGGATTTTCTCCGCTGGCTGAAAGTCGCCCACCCAAGGGTGGTATTGGCGACCAACGCCGACCGCGAAAGTCTTGAGCTCAAGCTGCCGCTGACCGGCCTTGAGCCCTACCTGGATGCGATTGTGTCGTCTCAGGATCTGGGGGCGGCCAAGGAGGAGCAGGCGTTCTGGCACGCGCTCAGGGCCCGGGAGCCGTTCGACCCGGCGCGGACGCTGTTCATCGACGACAATCCGCGGGTGCTGGAAAGCGCCAAAGCGTTTGGCATCCGCCATCTTCTGGGTATCAAACAGCCGGACAGCCGGCGCCCGGAGCGGGAGCTGCAGACCTTTACCGCGCTTGGCCGCTTTGCCGAGATCTATCCCGCCGAGGTGCCGGAAACCGCAATGAAGGAGGGGCTTCATGGCTGATAGCGTACGTCTGGACAAGTGGCTGTGGGCGGCGCGGTTTTTCAAAACCCGTCAGCTGGCGAAAAAAGCCATTGAGGGCGGCAAGGTGCACTACGACGGCGGCCGGGCCAAAACCAGCAAGCTGGTGGAGCTGGACGCGCTGATTCGCGTGCCCCAGGGATTTGACGTTTACGAGGTCCGCGTGACCGGACTTTCCGGCCAGCGCCGAGGGGCGCCGGAAGCCAGAAAGCTCTACGAAGAGACCGCGGAAAGCGCCGAGCGCCGGGCGCGCGAGCTGGAAGCCCGGCGGCTGGGCCAGCAGGTCATGCAGCATCCGCACCGGCGCCCGGATAAAAAAGAGCGCCGCGAGATCAAGCAGTTCCAGCGCAACCAGGGCGGCTAATCCTCGCGTCGGCCGCGATTTTTTCTTTGCAGGTAACCGCATAAATGAACGACCAGATACAACGCTTTTTGTTTGATAACACCAACGTGCGCGGCGAAATCGTCACGTTGGAGAAAGCCTACAGCGACGTGCTCAGCCGCCACGCCTATCCCCCGGCGGTGAACGCGCTGCTAGGCGAGCTGCTGGCCGCGGTGGCGCTGCTGACCGATACCGTCAAGCTCGACGGCGTGATGAGCCTTGAGGTGCGCGGAGAGGGTGCGCTGTCGCTGCTGATGGCCGAGTCCAACCCCGGCGGCGAGCTGCGTGCCATTGCCCGGGTCGCCGAAGACGCCGCGCTGCCGGATGCCGGCGCGGCGTTTCGCGAGCTGGTGGGCGAAGGCCAGATCGTGATTACTCTGGATCCGCGCGAGGGCAACCGCTATCAGGGCGTGGTGGCGCTGGACCACCCGACCCTGGCCGAATGCCTGGAGGCCTACTTCAGCCAGTCTGAACAGCTGCCCACCCGGCTGTGGCTTGAGGCCGACGGCAAGCGCGCCGGCGGGCTTTTGCTTCAGCGCCTGCCCAACGAAGCGCAGAACCAGGACGTGGACGCCTGGGAGCGCAGCGTCAAGCTGGCCGAGACCATCAAGCCCGACGAGCTGTTGGGCCTGGATCAGCGCCAGGTGCTCTACCGGCTCTACCATGAAGAAACCGTGCGCGTGTTCGAGCCCAAGGCGCTGTACTTTGGTTGCACCTGCTCCCGGGAGCGCATGGCCGACGGTCTCTTGACCCTGGGCGCCGAAGAGCTGCGCGATATCGTCAAGGAGCAGGGCGCCATCGACACTCAGTGCCACTTCTGCCACTCGAACTATCGCTATACCGCCGCCGACATAGAAGCGCTGCTCTCCGGCGACCCGGATGCCCCGTCGCCCACGGTGCATTGACGGGCAGGGCAGATGCAGCACTCGTTTCCAGTGTCGTTGCGAGCGTAGCGAAGCAATCTCGGGGTTTGTGGCTACCGGCACCGCCAGGCGCCTTGGAAGGCCATCACTCGGCGGGCCTTTGGCCCGCGTCGCCCGATAAATCGGCCTCCCACATATGACCTGATAGCGCCAGTGAGCTTGTGGGAGGGCGGCTGTGCCGCGCGAGGGCGGTGGCTTCGTATTAAAAAGGCCAATGGTTGTACATTGGTCTTTTTTATTGGATGCGGTGTACAGGTGTGGTGCTACTATACTGGCTGAAAGACCCACAACCCTGAGGAGGCCTTTCATGAAACGCCGCCATTTTCTTGGCCTTGCCGGCCTGACCGGCGTCGTCGGCGCGCTGCCCGGCATGTCATTCGGCTACCCGAGCCTTGATCTGACCGCGGCCGACGATATCCAGCCGCTCGAACTGACGCAGGACGAGTGGCGCGAACGCCTGTCGCCCGAGGCCTACAAGGTGCTGCGCGAAAACGACACCGAGCCTGCTTTTTCCAGCCCCCTGGACGACGAGAACCGGGAGGGCGAGTTCCGCTGCGCCGGGTGCGACCTGGTGCTGTTTAAAAGCGCCATGAAGTACGATTCCGGCACCGGCTGGCCGAGCTTTTTCAAACACGTCGAAGGGCACCTGCTCAGCAAGCTGGACTTCAGCATGATCTGGCCGCGCACCGAATATCACTGCGCGCGCTGCGGCGGCCACCAGGGGCACGTGTTTGAAGACGGCCCCGAGCCCACCGGCCTGCGCTGGTGCAACAACGGTCTGGCGCTACGCTTTGAGCCTGCCTGACCGGCCCACAAAAAAGCCGCCGCTGACGATAAGTCAGCAGCGGCGATACTTCCTGCTATCAGTTCTTGGCGACGTTGTTAGTCCAGCTGATCCTGGTTGCCAATTCGTGCCAGCATTTCCGTAAACATCTGGATGTCCAGCATCAGGTTATCTATTTTTTTGAATTCGTTGGCCGTGTGGCCGGTATAGTCTTCACCCGGCATGGAAGGGCCGAAGTTGATGGCATTGGGCAGCAGCTTGGCCGTCGTGCTGCCGGCAGTGGCAATGGGTTCTGCCTTCTGGCCGGTCGTGTCGCCAAAGATATTGAGCAGGGTCTGCAGCCATTCCCCCTGGGGGTCGCGACGCATCCAGTCGCGGATTTCGGCGTCCACTTCCATGTCCAGGTTCTGTTCCTGGCCGTAGGCCATCAGCTTGTCATGGATCGTTTGAGCCAGGTCGTCAACGGACTGCTCACCCTCGGGTGCGCGCACGTTGACGGCGACTCGCAGCCTGTTTTCCTGCTCCTCCAGGTAGGTCGGCGTCAGCGTCAGCGGTCCCATAAAGTCGTTGTCGTAGCCGACGCCGAGCTTTTTGCCTTGGTAGTCCAACCCGTAGTTGTCGTCGATATAGTGAACGGCACGGGTATAGTGGTTGGGCTGAAAGTCAATGTCGACTTCGGCCAGCAGCCCTGCCAGGCGAGGGACAGGGTTGACGCCGGACTGCGGGCGGGAAGAATGGGCGGACTGCCCCTTGAGCGTCAGATTGACGGTATCGCCTTCCACCTCAGTGGCTACCGTGAAGTCGCCGCCGTTGTCCTCGGCGTACGCTTTGCCCTGAGCCTTGAGCTGCTGGCTTATTGCCCCGGCGTTATTGGCTTCAATGGTGGCAACCGATTTGGAGGGGATCTGATTGGTGGCCAGTCCGCCCGTGATCTCGGTGATGATCGGGCCGTTGCCGTCTACCTCGGTGAGAGGGAAGTAGGCGTCAACGGTACCAAAGCCCTTTTCGGCAATGATGGCCGGATAGCCGCTGTCCAGCACGATATTGTAAGGTGGAAGCTGGGCGTGTTCCTTGTAGGGTCTGTTGACGTTTCATGGCAGGGGTATTGGCAGGATAGGGGCAAGCTCACAGAATAAAGGTTCCTAAGCCAACAAACTGCAAGCCTGCCATGCCCCGACAAATGCTCACGGATGAACA
>NZ_JASSZF010000029.1:0-38357 GCF_031935715.1 Halomonas garicola
TCGATTGAAACCGTATCGCGCCATTGCGACGCGCTACGATAAGCTCAAACGAAATTACGAAAGCATGGTGGCCTTGGCATGCGGCTTTTTATGGCTACCAATGTGAAACGTCAACAGGCCCTAATGCCGTTGATTATTTAGGACAATTTATATGAAAACGGAGTGGCTAGAAGATTACTTTGCGCTGATCGAGGCAGGGACCTTCTCCCAGGCCGCTGAAAGGCGCTACGTGACGCAGCCGGCCTTCTCGCGCCGTATTCGTCAGCTGGAAGAGTGGCTCGGCGTCGAACTGATCGATCGCACTTCATCTCAGCTATCGCTTACCGCCCATGCACAGGCGTACGAGGTGCCGATGCGCAACTGGCTCGCCGGGCTCTACGCCATGCGCAGCCGCATACGCGCCGACGTGGAGCGCGGCCCGCGCGCCATCCTGACCACCCAGCACACCCTGACCGTCAGCTACTTGCCACAGCTTTTGCGTTACTTTCGCAACCGGGCCCCTGAAGCGCGATTACAGGTCAGGACAGCCGACCGCATTGACTGCATCCGCGATTTCCAACGCGGCGAAGCGGACCTGCTGCTGTGTAACGAGGTGGCGGATTCGCCGCTGTTTTTATCGCAGGACGATATCGCGCGCGTCACTTTGGGCACCGAACAGCTGATACCCGTATGCGCGGCAGACCGCCTGGGCCGACCGATATACGACCTGGAAACTGAACTCCGCCTCCCGCTTATCGGTTACGATTCCAACAGCTTTTTGGGCAAAATCCTGGCAACGCCCTACCTGCTAAACCTGCAGCGTCGCTATGAAATCGAACTGGTCTGCGAAACGGCCTTCACCATAGGCATTCGTGAGCTCTCACTGGCCGGGCTCGGCGTTGGCTGGCTTCCGCATGGCCTGATTGAAGAAGACCTGGCGGCCGGGAAGCTCGTCTCTTTGCTGGAAGAGCTCGGGGGGCCGAAGCTGGTAGTGGCCTGCTACACCCACCCCGAGGACAACGACACTAACGTTAATCAGCTATGGCAGCTGCTTAACGAACGCCCCCCTATCCTGTAACCCCTTGCCTTTGCCGCTTGTGGCCGGGCGCCAGCCCAGCGGCAAAAAGAGCGGAGCTTTACGGTAAGCGGCGCGGAGAGTACGCGGTAAGATAGGGCATTGAAGATACCCCTCAGCGGTTCCCCATGGCAGAGGGTAGAAAGGTGACGATCGCCGGAAACAGCCCGATCAAAACGACGCCGAGCATCATCAAAAAGAAGAACGGCAACGCGGCCCGGGCGATACTCAGAATATTGCGCCCGGTCATGCCCTGGAGCACGAAAAGGTTAAAACCGATGGGCGGGGTAATTTGTGACATCTCCACCACGATGACCAAATAGATACCGAACCAGATCAGATCAATGCCGGCGGTCTCGACCATGGGCAGCAAAATGGAGGTGGTCAGCACGACCACGGAGATGCCGTCCAGAAAGCAGCCCAGCAGAATAAACAGCACCGTCAGCGCGGCCAGCAGCATCACCGGAGAAAGCCCCAGCGTGCCGATCCACGCCGCCAGATCGCTGGGCAAGCCGGTAAAGCCCATGGCGGCGGTGAGAACCGAGGCTCCCGCGAGGATAAACGCAATCATGCACGAGGTGCGTACCGCCCCCATCAGGGCGTCGTGAAAGACGTGGCGGTCCATGCTGCCCTGCACCCTGGCCAGCAGCAGGGAGAGCACCACGCCGACGGCCGCGGCCTCCGTGGGGGAAGCCAGTCCGGCATAAATCGAGCCGATGACCCCAAGAATCAGCGCCAGCAGCGGAATGAGCCGCCGCGAATGACGCAGGCGTTCGCGCCAGGGCAGCGCGGCCTCGGCGGCGGGAATCTTCTCCGGATAGCGCCATGCCCAGACCATTAGATAGGCGGCAAACAGCCCGCTGAGCAGCACCCCTGGCAGAATACCGGCCATGAACAGCCGGGCGATGGACTGGTCGGTGGCAACGCCGTAAACGATCAGGATGATAGAGGGCGGAATCAGCAGACCCAGCGTCGCAGAGCCGGCCAAGGTGCCAATCACCAGCTGCTCGTCGTAGCCGCGCCGGGTCAGCTCGGGAAGCGTCATTCTCCCCATGGTGGCACAGGTCGCCGCCGAGGAGCCGGACACCGCGGCAAACAGCCCGCAGCCCACCACGTTGGTATGCAAAAGCCGCCCCGGAATACGCTGCATCCAGGGAGAAAGACCGGTAAACATGTCGTTGGCCAGCCGCGAGCGAAACAGAATCTCGCCCATCCAGATGAACATCGGCAGCGCCGTCAACTCCCAGCTGTAGCTGGCCCCCCAGAGGTCCGACGCCATGACGTCGCCGGTAGGAATGCTGGTGAACTGGCTCAGCGCAACCCAGCCAAGCCCCAGCAGCGAGAAAGCCACCCAGACGCCGCTGCCCAGCAGCACCAAAAGCGTGACGAACAGGGTCAGAGTCAGGATCAGCATGGGCGCCTCGTCAGGTCTGGTCGGTATCGCCGGGGATGAAGCTACCCGGGCGGCGAACGGCGATGGCCAGGGTTTGCCACCATGTTTCGGCAAGCGCCAGGCAAAACAGCACGACGCCGGCCAGCATGGCCGACTGCGGCAGCCACAGGGGAATGCTCAGCAGGCCGTAGGACGTTTCGCCGTAGGCGACGCTGTCGGCGAGCAGCTGATAGAGATAAAAGGCGAGGTACAGACACAGCGCCAGTGCCACGCTCAGACAGGCGACCTCGACAAACACCCGGTAGCGGGGCGGCAGCTGGCCGATCAGCAGCGTGACCCGAATGTGCGCGTGATGGATAAACGTATAAGCCAGGCCGAAAAAGGTGGCCCCGACCAGCAGGAAACCGCATATCTGAGCAAGCCCGGGAATGGTCAGGCCAATGCGGCCGGCCCCCACCGCCGTCGCCAAAATATCGCCAAGGCGGCCGAGAATCTGCAGGGTGATCAGGCCGCATATCAGCACCAGGCAGGTGGCTGACAAGTAGCCGCCCAGGTGATAGAGCGAGCGTAGCCGATAGTTCATGGTCACCTATCCTTTGGTGGCCGCCTTCAGGGTCGCGCCTGGAAGGCGGGAGAGGCTCGGCACCCGGGTAGCGACGGCAACCCAAGAGCCGCCGCGCCCGATGGATTAATCCTGCTGACCGCGATAGGCATCGAGGATTTGCTGACCCTGATCGCCGGCGCGCTCGACCCATTCATCGGTCATGGTATCGCCGATTTCCTGAAGCTTGTCCTCAAGCTCGGGCGTTGGCGTGGTAACGGTAATCCCGTTGTCCTTCAGCACGCCCAGCGCTTCTTGAGTTTCTTCACGGCTCATTTCCCAGCCGCGCTCTTCTGCCTCGGCGGCGGCATCGAGAACGGCTTGCCGGGTGCCTTCATCAAGCTGAGAAAAGGCACGATCGCTTACAATGATCATGTTTTTGGGCAGCCACAGCTGGGCGTGGTTGAAATGGCTCAGGTAATCCCACGCCTTGGTATCCGCCCCGGTCGCCGGAGAGGTAATCATGGCCCCCACCCGCCCGGTGCTGAAGGCGGTGGGGATATCCGGCACTTCGACCTGGGTAGGCACCGCGCCGGCAAGCTGCGCCAGCCGCTCGCTGGCATTGTTATAGGCGCGCATGTTGAGGTTTTGCAGGTCGTCGGGCCCGGTCACCTCGTCCTGGGTATAGATCCCCTGAGGCGGCCAGGGGACGGCGAACAGCAGGCGCAGGTTCTGCTTGGCAAGCTCCTCGTCGATGATGTCCCGAGACGCTTCCCAGAGTGCGCGCGCCTCCTCGTAGCCCGCCGCCAGATAGGGCACCGAATCCACTTCAAAAATGGGGTTTTCATTCGCCAGCCGCGACATGATCACCTCGCCGATGGGCACAATGCCCCGGCGCACGGAGTTTTTGATCTCGGCATGGCCAATCAGTGAGCCGTTGGAGTGCACCTTGATATCCAGCTCGCCGTCGGTGGCCTGGCGAACGTCCTCGGTAAATTCGCGGATATTCTCCGTATGGAAGGTGCGATCGCCGTAGGGCGTGGGCATGTCCCATTCGGTTGCCGCCTGAGCGCTCACGCTCAGGATAGACAGGCTTAAGCCAATAGCGCCGGCAAAAGCCAGGCGAGGCAATACGTTGCGTAGCGGCATGGTCGATGTTCTCCACAAGGCATTTATTATTCAGCGAGGCCACTTCAACGACCCCGTACCAGAGGAGCATAGAATTGGGGTAGCGTGAAGGCCAGGCCGTCCCACGATACAGTGTCAACGGTACCAACACTCAAACACCTATCCTGTCACGCCAACATCTTGGTAACTTGTCAGCCAAACGTCATCGGGAGGATCCATGACCTCACAGCCAACACCCCCACCGGCCTTACGGCTCAATGCCGACATGGGCGAAAGTTTTGGCCCCTGGGTCATGGGGTGCGACCGGGACGTGATGCCCCATGTGGATCTGGCCAACGTGGCCTGCGGGTTTCATGCCTCGGACCCGGACACCATGCGCCAGACCGTGCGCCTGGCCCGGGAGCACGGCGTAACGGTGGGAGCGCACCCGGCCTATCCCGACCTGGTAGGGTTTGGTCGCCGCTCCATGGCCTGCACGCCGGCCGAAATCAAGAACCTGGTGCTGTATCAGGTAGGGGCGCTCGCCGGGGTGTGTCGCGCCGAGGGCATGACGCTTGGCTATGTCAAACCCCACGGCGCCCTGTACAACGACATGATGCAAGACAGCGCCAAGCTGGAAGCGGTGATGCGTGCGCTGGCCGCCTACGATGCCGCCCTGCCGCTGATGGCTATGGCGACGCGGGAGACCGCACCGGTACAGCGCCTGGCAGAGCGGCACGGCGTCTCCGTCTGGTTTGAGGCCTTTGCCGACCGCGCCTACGACGGGGAAGGCCGCTTGCTGTCGCGCCGGGAACCCGGAGCCGTGCACCGCGATGTCGACCAGATTGTGGAGCAGGCCCGACGCATAGCCCGGGGCGAGCCGCTCACCGCCAGCGACGGCCGCGACCTCAGGCTCAATGCGGATACGCTGTGCGTACACGGCGACAACCCTGAATCCATCGCCGCGATCAAGGCGATTCGCGAGGTGGTTCAGGCCCAGGGGGCGAAGCCATGAAAACGGTGACGCTACCGCGCCTGGAGTCTGCCGGCATGGATGGCTGGCTGGTGCGGCTGTTCGACACCATTGACGAAGCCAACATGCCCTGGATGCTGGCGCTGGTGCGCGACTGCGAAGCGACCTTTGGCGATGCCCTGGTGGACCTGGTGCCCTCCTACACCACGCTGCTGGTGGTTTTTGACATCGACCGGCTGACCCCGGTCGAGGCGCGCCGGCAGCTGCGCACGGTACTCGCCTCGCTGGCGCCGGATGAGCAGCGCGGACACGCCGAGGTGCGCGAGCTGCCCACCTGGTACGCCCCCGGCGTCGGCCCCGAGCTTGAGCGCCTGGCAGCGCACGCCGGCATAAGCCGGGACGAGGTGGTGGAATGCCATGCAGGCGTGACCTATCAGGTATACGCGCTGGGCTTTGCCCCCGGCTTTGCGTTTATGGGCAGCGTGGATGAGCGCCTGGCAGTGCCCCGCTTGCCAACCCCGCGCCAGCGCGTGCCGGCGGGCAGCGTCGGGATCACCGGGCGGCAGACGGCGGCCTACCCCATGGCGTCCCCGGGTGGCTGGAACCTTATCGGCCGGACCGCGGCGGTACTGTTTGACCGCAAGCGCGACGGCTTTAGCCTGCTGCGGGTCGGCGACCAAGTGCGTTTTGTCCCGGTCTCCCGGGAGGAGTTTGCGCGCCTCGGGGGCGACACCACCGCCATGAAGGAGGCCCCATGAGCCATCACAAACCCGGGCTGCGCGTGCGGCGTGCCGGCCCCCTGGCCCTGCTCCAGGACGCAGGTCGCTTCGGCGTGCGCCGGCTGGGCGTCACCCAGGGCGGCCCGGCGGACATTCATGCCTGGGCTTGGGCCAACCGCCTGGCGGGCAACGCCTGGGGCGCGGCGGTCCTGGAAGTCACGTTTGGCGGCCTGGTGCTGGAAGCCGAGCGCGATATACGCCTCGCCGTCTGCGGCGCCGACCTCAACGCTACCCTGGACGATGCCCCGCTGCCGCTGTGGCAGAGCATCACCCTACGGCGCGGCCAGGTGCTGCGCTTCCAGCAGCCTGCCAGCGGCCTGCGCGCCTACCTGGCCGTCGCCGGCGGTTTTCAGGCAGCGCCGGTGCTGGGCAGCGTGGCCTGCGTGGCCCGCGAGGGGTTGGGCGGCCACGACGGCAACGGCAGCCCGCTGGCGGAAGGCGACGTTCTGATGGTGAGCAAGGCCGCCTCCCGGCGTGCAGACGAACAGCATGCCCCGGATGACGCACGGCCGGATTATCGCGCGACGCCCGAGCTGGCGCTGATGCCGGGCGCGCAGATTGCCGAATTCGACGGCGCGAGCCTGTACGCGGCGTTCAACCAGCCCTGGCACGTTGACGATCGGGCTGACCGCATGGGCGTTCGCCTGTGCGGCCCGGCGCTGCGCTGCCGCCTTGACCGAATGATTTCGGAAGGGCTCGGGCTAGGCGCCGTCCAGGTACCGCCGGACGGCCAGCCCATTGCCCTGCTCAACGACCGCCAGACCATCGGCGGCTACCCGCGCCTGGGAGCGCTCACGCTCCTGGCCTGCGCCCGCCTGGCGCAGTGTATGCCGGGGGACGCCGTCATCCTGAAGCCCGTGCCGGCCGAGGCCGCGCTGGCCGACTATCGCCGCTTTATCAATACCTTGCGTTAAATTTTCATCGGGGTGGGGCTGGCCAAAGCCACCAGCGCCAGCTTTCTTACATGCCGGCCAGGCCAAAATAAATACAGGCCATGACAAACAGCAGCAGGAAGAGCGTTTCCGCCATCATCAGAATAACTGGCTTCCAGCCCACCACGGCCAGCTTCTGGAAAGACGTTTTGATACCCAGCGCAGCAATGGCCGTGACCAAACACCAGCGCGAAAGGTCGGTAATCGCGTCGGTCGCCATCGTGGGTATCCAGCCCATGCTATTGATCAGCACAATGACGACAAATGCCACCAGGAAGCTGGGCAGAAGCGGCATTTTTCTGCCGCCTTCTTCCTGCCGGCTATGGCGGAAAATAAACATGAAGACCATGACCGCCGGCACCAGCATTGCCACGCGCATCAGCTTGACGAAGGTAGAAATGTCGCCGGTTCCTTCGGAAATCATGTAACCCGCCCCCACCACCTGCGCGACGTCATGGATGGTTCCCCCCAGCAGGATGCCGGCATCGCTGTCGCCCAGATTCAGCACAGAGACCAGCAGCGGGTAAACAATCATTGCCATGGTGGACAGAGTAGTCACCCCGGCGACGGTCATGATGGTATTGCGCTCGTGGGTCTCGTGACGCGGCATAACGGCGGATAGCGCCAGCGCCGCAGAGGCCCCGCAAATCGCTACCGAGCCCCCGGTCAGCAGCCCCATATCACGCTCAAGCCCCAGCACGCGAGCCAGCAGCGCGCCGATGGCAATCGTCAGCGTGACGCCGCCAATCACCGTCACCAGCGGACCGAGGCCCAGTTCGGCCACCTGCTCAAGCGTGATGCGCACCCCGAGCAAGGCCACCCCCAGGCGCAGTATCGTGCGTGCCGAAAACTCGATACCCGCCAGGCAGCGCCCTTCTTCCGAAAGAAAATGCAGCGTCATGCCGAATAGCAAGGCATAGAGCAGCGTGGGGCCGCCGTAGTTATCGGCAATAAAAGTCGTAGCCAGTGCAATAGTGACGCAAATAATCACCCCGGGCATAACCTGCTGGCCCCTGGCAAACAGGTTGGGCAACGACAGACGCGATTGCTCGAGACTCGACATGTTTTCATCACTCCTGAAAAATCAGCTTGCGCTGGGAATCACCTTAATAACCCAAAACACGAGGTAGCCATAAGGATAGCTGCGGGAAGTAGGCAATAACGAAAATGGCCGTAATCGAGGCCGCCGCAAAGGGCAGCGCCTTGAGGGAAATTTCCTCTACCGAGCAGCCCCCGATACCCGAGGCAACAAAGAGGTTTTCCCCGAGCGGCGGCGTCTGAAAGCCAATAGCCAACGAACACACCACCACAATGCCGACGTGCACCGGATCCATCCCCAGCATATACATGATCGGCAACAGCACCGGCGTCAGGATCATGATGGCTGCCAGAGTTTCCATGAACATGCCCACAAACAGCAGAAAGCCGATAATCATGGCCCAGATCAGATAGAGGTTATCCGTGACGGCCAGCATGATTTCGGCAATATAAGACGGCACCTGATTCTCAACGAGAAGGCGGCCGAAGACCGTCGCGGTAAACAGGATAAGAAGAACCCGGCCGGTAATCCAGGTGGTGGTCTCCAGGGTTTTCAGCGCCGGCTTTAATTCCAGCTCCTTATGCAGGAAAATCCCCACCACCAGCGTATAAAAGATCGCCACAACGGCGGATTCCGTCGGTGTGAAAAGGCCGCTATAAATACCGCCCAGAATAATAATGGGGGCCAGCATGGACCAAATACCCCTGCGCAGGGTGGTGCGGATATCCGCCATGGACCAGTGCTCGCTCAGTCCGCAGTAGCCACGCTTGCGTGAAATAAAGTAGTTGACCACCAGGATGAAGCCGGCGATGACCATGCCGGGGATGATGCCGGCAATAAACAGCTTGGGAATGGACAGCGTCTGGAAAGTGCCGTGCTCGGCAATGGCCTCGGAGGGCGGCTGCAGGCCCATACCCGAAATACCGAAGATCACCATGGGGATAGAAGGCGGAATCACCACGCCCAGGCCACCCGTTGAGGCGGTCACCGCAGAGGCGTAGCCGCGGTCATAGCCGCGGTTCGACATCGCCGGAATCATAAGCATGCCCACGGCGGCCGTCGTTGCCGGGCCGGATCCGGAAATAGCGCCAAAAAACATGCAGGCAAACACCGTCGCCGCCGCCAAACCGCCGGAGACGGGCCCGGCAAACGCCTCGGCTATGTCTACCAGCCGCTTGGATATGCCGGAAACTTCCATCAGCGCGCCTGCAAGAATAAAGGCCGGCAGCGCCATCAGCGGAAAAGCCCCCACCGAGGTAAAGGCCATTTGCACAAAGGCCAGCGGGTTCTCGCCCAGGGTCAGATACGTGGCTAATGCGGCAACGCCCAGCGAGATAGCAATAGGGGCGCCCAGCACCAGCAGCAGGAAAAATACGCCGAACAGGACATAGACAAGCGTCGTCATTCTTATTCTCCCCCGTTTTCTTTAAGTCGCGGCTCTTCCCGCTCTGTTTTGTCTATGCTGTCGAACTCTTTCTCCTCAGCGACTGGAGCATTCTTTTTTTTAAAAAACTTAAGGTAATTTTTCTGCACCACCCTTATGGTCATCGCGATAAAGGCAATAGGCAGTATGAAATAAAAATATTTCATCGGGACACCCATGGTCTGCGAGGTCCAGAAAAGATTCATCCGATTGAAGACAAAGTCATAGCTCAAGTATATGAAGAAGATATTAAACCCGATCCATATAATATCTGTAAGCAACTCGCAAAACGTTGCCACCCACTGAGGGAACATCTTGAATTGAAAAGTAATACGGTTATGGGCGGAAAGCTTTGTACCATAGGCCGCGCCCAGATAGGCAAACCAGACAAAGGCATACGTTGCCAGCTCGTCGCCCCAGGGTATCGAGTAGCTGAATACGTTCCGCATGACAATTTGCACGAACAGGAGTACCACAAACCCTACCAACAGAAACTGGCAAAGATACCCTTCTATATTATCTATAAGATAAAGCAGCTTCTTTTTCATATCAGCTACCACCTGACAAAACACTCGAGAAAGTAGCACCGGGCTTTTTCATCCGAAAAGCCCGGGCATGTGAGTGGCTAAAATCCTGAATGAAGGCTTACTTCTCGGGGGCCGGTTCGCGCTCCAGGATCTCCAGTACGTTATCCAGCTTGTCCTTACCGCCGATGCTGTCGTAGAAATCCGGCCATATGCTGGTTGCCTGAGAAATCCATTCTTCTTCGTTGTTATCAGGTTCGATAATTTCGATACCTTCCTCTTCCACCAGGCGCGTCTTGATTTCGCCTTCTGTCTCTTGCAGGTAGTCGTAGCTGTGCTGAGTTGCCGCCTCTCCGGCCTCCTGAACAAGCTTCTTGTTTTCTTCACTCAGCGCCTGGTAAGCCCCTTCGCCCATCACCAGCGGCTCAAGGGAGAAGACGTAGCAGCTATCGGTGATGTAGTCCTGAACCTCATAGAACTTCATGGCATCAATGGTGATATAGGGGTTGTCCTGACCATCGACGACACCCTGCTGCAGCGCGGTGAAGGTTTCCGACCAGGCCATCGGGTTAGGGTTGACCCCCCATGCCTGATAAGAGGCCATCATGATTTCGTTCTTCGGTACCCTGATAACCAGCCCATCCAGGTCCTCCGGCGAGGAAACGGGCCGCTCGGAGTTACTCAGGCGGCGGCAGCCGGAATAGGCCCAGCCCAGAATACGAACGCCGGCATCGCGAATGGTGTTTTCGGTCAGCTCATCTCCTACTTCACCCTGGGTCAGGGTCTTGGCATCTTCGGCCCCCTGGATCACGTAGGGCAGCGTCAATACGCCCACCGTAGGCGAAAAGGGGGTGATGTTATTGATCGCGATGATCGATAAATCCAGCATCCCCATACTGGCGTTATTCAGCGTGTCCTGCTCGCTGCCAAGCTGGCCATTGGGAAACAGGTCGACCGTAATCTCGCCGTCAGAGCGCTTTTCGATCTGCTCGGCAAAGTTCTTGCCCAGCTCATACTGGGTGCCACCGGCAGCATCGCCGATCGCCATTTTCCAGGTTTCCGCTGCCGCGCCGGTGCTAAGCGCGAGGCAAGCGGTAGAAATAGCAACAGAAAGTGTCAATTTTGGGGTAGGCATAATGTCCTCCAGTCCTTGTTTTTATTTTGATGGCTGCCGTCGGGCAGCAATAGTCTGCCCAACGGCGGCATCAGAAACATATACATGCTGACCCGTCTTCTTTTACGCACTCCTGGCGCCGTCCCATAGTGCCAGCTGGTCGTCTTGTTTGGTGCCAGCAAGGAGCTGCCACGCCACTAACTCGACTTTAGTCGCATCTTGTCAGTCATTACCGCGTGCCATAATGGCGCGTTATCCTTGTTTCATCTGGCAAGCAAAGGGGTCTAACGCCATGTTGCTTTTTCATCTAGACCCGGCACGGCCAGAAAGCCTGCAAAATCAGCTGCGCGAGCAGGTTGCCAACGCCATTCTCGACGGCCAGATTCCGGTTGATAAGGCGCTACCCTCCAGCCGTAAGCTGGCCGAGCAGCTAAACGTTGCGCGCAATACCGTCGTGCTGGCCTACGAGCAGCTGCTGGATGACGGCTACCTCATCGCCAGAAGCCGCAGCGGCTACTTCGTCAATACGGACGTGCTGGAGGGCCGCGCCGAACGCCCGGTGCGCCTCAACGATATCGATGCCGACCCCATGCCCTGGGAGCGCCTGCTGACGGCACGCCCTTCGCGGCAAAAAGCCATCCGCAAGCCGGTTGACTGGCACCGCTACGCGTATCCCTTTGTCTACGGCCAGATAGACCCGGCGCTGTTCCCTACCCAGCATTGGCGCGAATGCAGCCGCGATTCCGTGAGCGTGCCGGCTATCAACCGCTGGTCGGTGGATCATTTCACTGAGGATGACCCCTTGCTCATTGAACAAGTGCGCACTCGGCTTCTGCCCCGGCGCGGGGTCTGGGCCAAGCCGGAAGAAATACTCATTACGATGGGCACTCAGCAAGCGCTCTGGACCGTGGCTCAGCTATTGCTCAAGCCCGGCCGTCGCCTGGGCATGGAAAACCCGGGCTATGTCGATATGTATAACATCGCCCGGCTTTTGACCGACGACATCCAGCTGCTGCCGGTCGATGCCCAAGGCATGCGCCCGGATGACTCGCTTGGCCAGTGCGACCTTGTCTATGTAACGCCCAGCCACCAGTGCCCTACTGCCGTTACCATGCCGCTTCCGCGGCGCCGACATCTGCTTGACCTGGCGGAAATGAACAACTTTTTGGTCGTCGAAGACGACTACGACAGCGAGACCAACTATCAAAGCAACCCGACCCCGGCGCTCAAAAGCCTGGACCGCCACCAGCGGGTGATTTATCTGGGCAGCCTGTCGAAAACGCTGTCGCCGGGGCTGCGCCTGGGCTACATGGTGGCGCACCCGACGCTGATTCGTGAGGCTCGCGCCATCCGCCGCCTGATGCTGCGCCATCCGCCTACCAACAACCAGCGGACCCTGGCGCTGTTTCTGGAGCGGGGCTATCACGATGTGCTGCTACGCCAGATCCACCGCACGTTTCAGCGCCGCTGGCAGCGCATGAACGAGGCGCTAGCCACGCATTTACCGGACTTTCATACCTCGTCAACCATGGGCGGCACCAGCTTTTGGCTGCGAGCGCCCCAAGAGCTGGACTTCCGCAAATGGCAGGTGCTGGCCAGAAGGCAAAGTATTCTGATCGAATGCGGCGATATTCATTACTTCGATCGTTCGTGCAACGCGCATTTGCGGCTGGGCTTTTCGGCTATCCACGAAGACAAGATAGAGCCAGGTCTAAAGCGCCTGGCTGACTTGCTGCCGGAGGCCATGAACGATCGCCGCTGAGCCGGCTTATTTACGCTCATCCTTGAAGTTGTACCAGTGATACAAAAAGCGCTGCCCGATACGGCGAAACGGCGCAAATGCCTGGGATTCCACCATCTCCCTGACATTGGGGTACGGCAGCTTTGAGGTGAAGATCGGCATGTCCAGCCCTTCGCCGTCACCGGCGATCAGCTGCGCCAGGCGCCGCCCTGCCTGGGCGGAGTACATCACGCCGTTACCGCCGTAACCCAGCGCGTAATAGACCGTTCTTGTCGGGTCCGGCTGGAAAATACGCGGCATCAGGTCATGGCTGACGTCGACCCATCCCCACCAGGAATAGTCGATCCGGGCGCCCTGCAGATGGGGAAATTTGCGATGCATATCGCCAATGAGCATATCTTCATATTTCTTGTTGGGCGCCTCTTTCCCGGTAACGGCGCTACGGCTGCCAATCTGCAGCCGATTGTCCGGCAGCAGACGATAGTAGTGGCGCAGTATCCGGGCGTCGGTAATCACCTGGCGCGTATGCAGATGGCTGGCCTGTATCTCTTCGTCGGTAAGCACCCGCGTCACAATCGAGTTGGACAAGATCGGCATCAAGCGATTTTTCAGCTGCGGATGCAGGCTTTGCGAGGTATACCCCCCCGTCGCCATGCCGACGGCGCCGGCCTTCACGGTTCCACCGGGCGTTTTCAGGTAATGCACGCCGCCGCGGGTTTCCCAGCTTTGCACCGGGCTTGAGGGATGAATCTTGACGCCCAGCGCGCGCGCCTTGCGATGATAGCCAAAGGCCAGCTTGCCGGCATGAATGCCGATGCCTTCGGGCTCGTGCATCGCCCCCACCGTTTCCTGGTCACCCAGCCATTCATTCTTGACGGTATCGGCGTCCAGGATCTGCGCGTCGTAATTGAACGTATCGCGCAGCAGCCGGGCTTCTTTTTCCAATTCCGGCATCTGCCGCTTGCGATGGGCAATATAGAGGTGCCCGCCGGGCTGCGGCTCGCAGTCGATGTCCTTGATCAGCTCCTTGAACGTGGCCATGCCCGCCAGGCACTCATCGTGCAGCCGATGGGCGGCATCCAGACCGTAACGCTCGATCCACTCCGAGCGCGACAGGCGCCCCATGGCGCACTGGGCCTGCCCGCCGTTACGAGTAGAACACCCCCAGCTGGTGCGGTTGGCTTCCAGCACCGTGGCCTTGATGCCATAGTTCTGCGCCAGAAAGATAGCCGCGGTCAGCCCGGTAAAGCCCGACCCCACAATCACCACATCGGCGTCGGTATCCCCCTGTATGGGGCCGTCATCCGCCGGCGGCTCGCCCGCCGTGTCGATCCAGTAGGTGGGCGCATAGTCACGCCCGGTGCCGGGCGTCGGGTTCTTCAGCGGGTCGTACATGGGATCGTAAGGCCGTGACGGCGCGGTGCTTTGCTGCCCTACGGTGTTTTCGGCTTTATCGTGCTGTTCTGCAGTTTGCATAGCGGGTTCCTCGCGATCGGGCGGCCTTGTCCTGGAACGGACAGTTCCAGCGCGGAAAACTCAGGCATTAACCGGAGGACGGTTTTTGCGGAATGCGTTCTTGACGGCAATTTTGCCATCGCGGAAAGTAAAAACGTCGATCATGCGTGCTTCAGTACGCGCGCCGTCTTCAGTGGTTCCCTTGTAGGTAGTTTCGGAAAACCCCTTGTCGCCACTAACGTGGTGCTCGCCATCGACCCAGCAGGCGTCCGGCGCCGTTTTCCACGCGTTTTCCAGGCCCTGGCGCACTTCCTGCTGCCCGACAAAGCTTTTGCCCTGCAGCTCGGGGCCGGCCACGGCGTTGAACACGCAGTCCTCGGTCATCATTTCCATGACCGCATCGATGTCATGGTTGTTGAGGGCTTCACTGAAAGCCTGGAGGAAAGCAACGGTTGGCTGGCTCATCGTAAACTCCATTTGCAAAAAAACGTTGTCGTTGTTGTCACTATCGCGGTTATCACGCGGCTGTCACGCCAGAGGCAAGGCGTTTAAAAGCCAGTCTACTCCTCGATTTTTATACGCATTAGCGCCAGTTACCGGTCTTTATTTGGGCCAGAAGCGCTTTTCCGACCGCCCACCGAATGTCCAAAAAAACGCCCCTGTATCTTAAAACGAAACTTATCATTCCACTTTTTATATATTTCCAAGTAAGCTAGGCTGAACTCAGAATCGACATACGGCTTGAAGGGCCACACGCCACTGCCCTGCACCTGGTGCCCCCAAGGAGACAGACATGACAGATTTAGCCAGCATGAAGCCTGATACCTTGCGCTCGGTGCGCGAACTGTTCGGCATCGACAGCGATCTGCAGGTGCCTGCCTTCAGCCAGCAAAACGACTACGTGCCCGAGGTTGACGAAGCCTACCGCTTCAATCCGGATGTTACCCTGGCTATTCTCGCCGGCTTTACCCGCAACCGCCGCGTCATGGTTCAGGGGCTACACGGCACCGGCAAATCGACCCACATCGAACAAATTGCGGCACGCCTGAACTGGCCGTGCATGCGGGTCAACCTGGACGGCCACATCAGCCGCCTGGACCTGGTAGGCAAGGATGCCATTGTGGTCAGGAACGGCGTTCAGGTGACGGAGTTCCAGGAAGGTATCGTGCCCTGGTCACTGCAGCGCCCCGTGGCGCTTATTTTTGATGAATACGACGCCGGCCGCCCCGATGTCATGTTCGTGATTCAACGCATCCTCGAGCGCGACGGCCATTTTTCGCTGCTGGACCAGAACCGGGTCATCCATCCCCATCCGTACTTCCGCCTGTTCTCCACCGCCAACACCGTAGGGCTTGGCAACATGTCCGGCCTCTATCAGGGCGCCCAGGTGCTGAACCACGCCCAGATCGATCGCTGGAACATCGTCGCCAAGCTGGATTACCTGAGCGCGGAGGAAGAGGCCGCCATTGTCCTGTCGCGCGTACCCAGCAAAGATACCGCCCAGGGCCACGAGCTCGTTGCCGCCATGGTGAGCGTGGCTAATCTGACGCGCAAAGGCTTTGCCGCCGGCGATATCTCGACGCTGATGTCGCCACGCACCGTCATTACCTGGGCGGAGAACTGCGAGATTTTCCGCGACCCGGCACTGGCCTTCCGGCTGTCCTTTTTGAACAAGTGCGACGCTACCGAACGCCAGACGGTCGCTGAATACTACCAGCGCTGCTTTGGCCAGGAGCTGGATGAAGCCCGATTCATGGAGTAACGCGACATGAGCAGCAACGTCCAGCAGCAAGCCCGCCGCCAGCAGCAGGTAGAAGCGCTTTGCGCCGCCGCCATCCGCGCGCTCAGCGGCCGGTCGGATCTGCATTTTCGGGGCAAGCAGCTGTACCAGGGCGAGCACCGACTTCCCATGTACGCCCCCCACCACCGGATCGATACCGCGGTAGCGCCGTTTGCTGACTGCCGCGCCGCGGCGGACGGCATGGCCCTGCGGCTGCTTTACAGCGATGCCGAGCTGCACCGGAAGAGCTGCCCGGAAAAACCCGTAGCCCGGCTGGTGTTCGAACTGCTGGAGCAGCTGCGGGTAGAAACCCAGGTGCCGGCACATTTGCCGGGCATGACCGCCAACCTGGAGCAGCGCTTTAGCCGCTGGTCTTTGGAGTTCCATCGTTCGGGGCAAACCGAAAGTAGCAGCGGCCTTCTCATCTATACGATTGCCCAGATGAGCTGGTCTCGGCTGAACGCGCGTCAGGTGCTCGAAGAAACCGAAGACCTTATCGAGAGCACGCGGTTCTCCCTGGCCTCGTCCATGGGCTTGGCGCTGGCCGGCCTGCGTCACCACCGCCACGACCAGGTAGCCTTCATTCCCCACGCGCAGGCCGTGGCCAAGCTGGTCGATGAGACGCTGGAATCCTGGCAGGAAGGCGAAGACGGCAGTAATCACGAGCGCCAGGATGATGACGACGATGCTCAGCAAAACTTTGCCCTGCTGCTGGACTTTGACCAGGAAGGCGACGACGAGCGCTTTGCCAGCGCCCGCAGCGGCACCAGCAAGGCACTGGGCGAAAGCCGGCAGGGTTATACGGTGTATACCACCGCCTATGACCGCGAAGTTGTCGCATCGGATTTGGTACGCAAGGCGCAGCTTGAAGAGTTTCGCCAGCGGCTGGATACCGGCATTGCCGAACAGGGCATTAACGTACCGCGACTGGCGCGCCAGCTGGCGGCCATTCTGGCCACGCCGCAGTACGATGGCTGGCAATACGGCGAGGAAGAAGGCCGCATCGACGGCCGGCGCTTGGCGCAGCTGGTGAGCTCGCCTACGGAACGGCGCCTGTTCTATCAGGATCGCCAGCGCCCGGTTGCCGACTGCATGGTAACGCTGCTGGTCGACTGCTCCGGCTCCATGCGCCACCAAAGCGAATCCGTCGCCATGCTGGCCGACTGTCTGATCCGCGCGCTGGACATTGCGGGCGGGCGCAGCGAGCTGCTGGGCTTTACCACCAACGCCTGGAACGGCGGCAAGCCTTATCAGGAGTGGATGCGCCAGGGCCGCCCTCCCGCCCCCGGAAGGCTCAATGAAGTCTGCCATCTGGTCTTCAAGGAAGCCGATCGCGGCTGGCGCCGGTCTCGCCGCGACATCGCGGCAATGCTGAAAGGCAACCTGTTTCGTGAAGGCGTGGACGGTGAAGCCGTGGACTGGGCCTGCTCGCGCCTGCTGGCGCGCGAAGAGCAGCGCAAGATCCTTATCGTGATCTCCGACGGTAGCCCTTCGGACACCGCCACCAACCTGACCAACGACGCCTACTACCTGGATAACCATCTGAAAACCGTCCTCGCCCGGCAGGAGCGCCAGGGCGAGATCGATATTCTGGGCTTGGGTGTCGGTCTGGACTTAAGCCCGTTCTACCGCCACAGCCTGGCGACCGACATGTCACAAGCGCTGGATAATCACTTGTTTGACGAAATCGTGCAGCTGATCGCTCAGCGCATACACCGCTCATAGCGGTTGACCAGAGCCGTCACCTGCTAAATGAAAGCGGCTTTTACAGGAGTGGCAAATGGCCAACACCCCTCTGATACACCAGTTCGGCACGGGTACCTCCATCCGCAGCCGTGACTATACCGAGGCCTGCGTCCGGGCCATCCGCGATGCGCTGTGGCACAACTCCCTCAACGTGGCCGAAGCCTTTGACTTCCCCCGCGAGGCGATGGAGATCGACGTGCAGCTTGGCGTTCCCTGCCCGGAAGAAGTGGATTCCCGGGTTCTGCCGGAGGTTTTCCCCTACGGCAAACCCCGTATTACGCTGACCCGGGGCGGGCTCGAGGTTCCCAAACCCGACGGCAGCGGCGCCAGCGTCATTGCCAACGCTGTCCTTACCGTCTCTCTGGCAATGGAGTCCGATAATGGCTGAAAAGCGACTTATCCTGGCCATGGGTAGCGGCCATGCCGACGTTCACGAAGGCTACACCCAAGCCGCCCGCCACGCCGTCAACGATGCCCTGAGCCACTCTTCGCTGGCCCTTTTTCAATCGCTTGAGCTCGATGAACGCCAGACGCGGGTCGAAGTGACGATCGGCGTACCAAAGCCGGACAGCATAGACGAGCAAGCCATTATCGCCGAGCTGACAGCCGGGCAGGTGAGCGTCACGGTGCGCCACGGCGGCCTCGATGTTCAGGGGCCGGACGGCAGCCCCTCCCGCCTTGTTGCTGCCGCGGCAGTGGCCGTATTTCTCGCCGTTTAGCCAGGGCGGCCCGGCCGCTTCAAGACAAGAGGCCGGCCGCCATCAATGACACGCCGATTATCATCAGCATGACAAACACCAGCCGCCGCATCGCCAGTGCCGAGAGCGGCGGTGGCCAGCGCCGGCCAACCCAGGTTGCCGCCACCACGGCCGGAAAGGACCAGCCGACGAGCGCCAGGATATCAAGGCTTAGCTGCCCCTGAACGGCGATAAACAGCGTGCGTATACCCGCCGTGACGGCAAAGAGTAAAATCAAGGTGTGACGAATACGTGCGGGGGGAAGCGGCTGGCGATAATAGTGATAAATCAGCGGCGGCCCGGCTATACCCAAAAGCCCACCGAGAAAGCCGGAGAAGCCGCCAAAAAGGGTGAAGCTGGCAGGACTGGCGATATGCGCCTGGTGAGCCGGCTTCAACAGCAGACCGGCGGCGCCGTAAAGAATGACCCCGCCAAGCACGACCCTGAGTACTGACGAGGCTTCATCGCTTAGGTAGTGCAGCATCGCCACCCCGACCAGAATACTTGGCACAACGCCCAGCATCACCGCCCACACCGAGGGCCAGTAAATATGCTGCAAGCGCCCGGGGAGCGCCACCACGCAGTTGATGAGCAGCATCAAGCTGATCACCGCGGCAACCGTGGCCACCGAGGCGACTTCCAGGCCCCCGGCCAGGCCCATGACGATCATGCCCAGGCCAAAGCCCGTCACCGTTTGCAAATAGCCGCCCAGGCCGGCAATGAGCAGAAACAGCCACGGCACCTCAGCAACGATTGCCATCGACGATTCAGCCTTTAGCGCCGGCGCACTTTTCGCTCGCCTGAGCCTGGACCGACGTCACGGCAATGACGTGGTAAATATCGTCGACGCTACAGCCGCGCGACAGATCGTTGGCCGGCTTGTTCAGCCCCTGCAGCAGCGGGCCGATCGCGTCAGCGCCGCCTATACGCTCCGCCATTTTATAGCCGATGTTGCCAGCGTTCAGATTGGGAAATACCAGGACGTTGGCGCGGCCCTTGACGCGAGAGTCCGGCAGTTTTTTCTCGGCAATGTCGGGCACAATCGCAGCGTCCAGCTGCACGTCTTCATCAATGGCCAACTCCGGGCGCTGCTGCTGTACCGCTTGGGCAGCGTCACGCACGCGATCCACATGTTCGTGCTGGGCGCTGCCGCTGGTGGAAAAGGACAGCATCGCCACTCGGGGCTCTTCATCCAGCAGCGTTTCTGCACTGTCGGCTGCAGCAAGCGCGATCTGAGAGAGCTGCTCGGCGTCAGGATCAACCATCAACCCGCAGTCTGCAAAGATCAGCCCGCCCTTGAGACGGTGAAACGGCTGACACAGCATCATCAGAAAGAAGCTGGATACAAGCGAACTCCCCGGCGCCAGGCCCAGCGTCTGAATGGCGTTGCGCACCACGTCGGCCGTCGTGTTGACCGCGCCGGCAACGGAGCCGTCAGCATGGCCTTCGCGCACCAGCATATGCGCAAAGCACAAGGGGTCACGCACGCTGGACTCGGCCTGCTCGCGGGTCATGCCCTTTTTCTCGCGCAGCGCGTGCAGGGCCTGCGCCAGGCTTTCCGTCAGCGGTGAGGTAGCGGGATCCACTACCTCAAACGTCGAAACGTCAACGCCATGGTCCCGGGCAGCCGCGGCAACGGCCTTTTCAGCGCCTACGAGTATGACCCGGGCAATGCCTGCCTCAGCGGCCTTTGCTGCCGCGCGCAGTACGCGCTCGTCCTCGCCTTCACACAGCACAATGCGTTTGGGGTCGTGCCGAGCATTATCCAGTATTTGATTTAACGCTTTCATGGTACCTGCCTATACCGCTAACAGGGCGGTAGAACGTAAAACCCCCGGCCAGGCCGGGGGTAAAGACATAATAGCGCTCAGGCCTTATACGTAATCCTGGTACTTCTCGAGCAGACGCACCGGCTTTTTCAGCGCGTCACGACGGAAGGGGTCGCCCAGCTCGCGTGTACACATGATCTCGATGACGGTGGTTTTACCTTCGTTCATCTGCATGTCGACGGCTTTCTTCAGGGCCGGACCCACGTCTTCCAGGCGGTCAACGGTAATGCCTTCGGCACCCATGGAGCGTCCCATCTCCGCGAAGCTCTGGTTATCCAGCTCGCCGGCGACAAAGCGATGGTTATAGAACTCCACCTGGTTCTTCTTCTCGGCGCCCCACTGGCGGTTGTGGAATACCACGGCGGTGACCGGAATATCGTGACGTACTGACGTCATAATTTCCGTCATGCTCATGGCCCAGGCGCCGTCGCCGGCATAGGCAATCGCCGGGCGCTCGGGAGCTGCGGCCTTGGCACCGATGATGGTCGGCAGGGCGTACCCGCAGTTGCCAAAGCTCATCGGCGCAAAGAAGCTACGGGGCTTATCAAAGCGCAGGTAGCTGTGGGCCACCGCGTTGATATTGCCGATGTCGGTCGACACCATCTTGTCTTCCGGCATGGCCTTTTCCAGCTCCCGCAGCACTTGCCGCGGGTGCAGGTAAGCACCGCCGGAGAAGGGCTTTTCACCCTTGGCCTCATCAATGGCGTCAAGGCTGTAGGGGTCGTCTTCGTGAGACCACTCGTCCAGCTCTTTTTCCCAGGCCGCCTTCTCGCTGGCAATACGCTCAGCGCGCTCGTCGCGGCTTGAGTCACAGACCAGGTTGCGCTCTTGCAGGCGCTCGGTAAGCGCGTCGGCCGCTTCCCGAGCATCGCCGCAAATGCCTACGGCAATTTTCTTCACCAAACCAAGCATCTTGTGATCGGCATCGACCTGGATGATCTTGGCATTCTTCGGCCAGTAATCCATGCCGTGCTGGGGCAGCGTGCCGAAAGGCCCAAGACGGGTACCCAGAGCAACGACAACGTCAGCGTCGGCGATCAGCTTCATGCCGGCTTTTGACCCCTGGTAGCCAAGAGGACCACACCACTGCGGATGGCTGGCCGGGAAAGAGTCATTATGCTGATAGCTGTTGACGACGGGTGCGCCCAGCCGCTCAGCAAGCGCCTTACAGGCATCGACGCCGTCCGCCATCACCACACCGCCACCGGAAACGATGACCGGGAAACGCGCCTCGGCGAGAAGCTCGGCGGCTTCGTCCAGGCTCTTGGGCCCGCCGGGACCGCGGTCGAGCTCCAGCGGCCGGGGAATCTCGGCTTCAATCTCACCGTAAAAGTAGTCGCGGGGAATATTGAGCTGGGTAGGCCCGATTTCCGTCATGGCCCGCTCAAAGCAGCGGCCCGTGTATTCGGCCATGCGCGCCGGATGCGTCACATGCCCCTGATACTTGACGAACTCCTGAAACATCGGCAGCTGGTTACATTCCTGGAAACCGCCCAGCCCGATACCCATGGTGCCGGTTTCCGGCGTAATGGCCACTACCGGGCTGTGCGCCCAGTATGCCGCGGCAATGCCGGTAACGCTGTTGGACACGCCGGGGCCGTTTTGGCCGATCAACACGCCGTGGCGGCCGGATACCCGGGCATAGCCATCGGCCATGTGCGCCGAGCCCTGCTCGTGCACTACCGGGATCAGGCGGATGCCGGCGGGCGCAAAAATATCCATGGCGTCCATGAAGGCCGAGCCCATGATGCCAAAAATATCGGTAACGCCGTTGGCCACCAGCGTCTCAACGAACGCCTCGGAAGGCGTCATCTTCTGCTTGCCTTCAACAACCTGGCGGTTATCTGTGGGGTTCTGCGTGCTCATGAATCATCTCCGGATCAGTACCGAGGCTTTCGCCTGAAAAATTCATTTTATTGTATGTTTAATTCCGGAAAACGGAATGACTTGAAATCTAGACGTTACGCAGCGCAACGTCAACATGAATTCCGTAATTTTATTCAAATTGATTTATTTTCCGGAATGGAACATACTTTTGCCATATAAGAGGAATCTGCTATGAGCACCACAAAATCTGAGGCGAGCCGCCTGGAAGGCGATACCCCGGCGCAACGGCTGCTAACGCTGCTTGAGGTAATATCAGAGAAAGATCAATTCTTTACGTTGCAGAGCATGGTTGAGGAAACCAATATGCCCAAGCCGACTCTGCACCGGATGCTGCAGCAGCTGGAAAGCTCGGGAATGCTGCAGCGCGAAGCTGATGGACGCCACTACAGCCACGGCAGGCGCCTGCAGCAGCTGGCGGAAAACCTGCTGTTGAACGACACGCTGCGCGGCGCGCGCCATGCCATCTTGAGCTCGCTGGCCGAGGAAATCGGCGAAAGCTGCAACATTACCGCCCTGTCGCACGGGGAAGTTCTCTATCTGGATCGCGTGGAAACCTCGGCACCGCTGCGCTTTTATTTGCAGCCAGGGTCGCGCGTCCCCGTCCACTGCTCCGCCAGCGGCAAACTTTTCCTGGCGCAAATGACACCGGCACAGCGGCGCCGTCTTCTATGCAACCTGCCGCTTGAGCGCTTCACGGCGAATACGCTCACCGATCAGCAAGCGCTGGAAGAAGAAATTCAGCATGTTAAGCAGCGCGGCTACTCCTTTGATAACGAAGAGTTTTTACCCGGCCTTTTGTGCATAGCCGTACTCGCATCAAACCCTCAGGGCGTTTCCAATATCGGGGTTGCTGTCCAGGGGCCAATCATGCGCTTTAATCACGACCAGGCACTCGCCTGCCTGCCGGCCCTCAGGCGCGCTGCGGACGCCATTGCCGATCTCTGCCAGGAAGGCGTCTCCCCGGCCGATCAAGCCTGATACCCGAGCCACACCGCGAGGCTTGACGGACGGCTTATTTTTGCCTGCTACACGTCATAAGGAAACACCATGTCCCACACACGACTATTGATGACCAAGGCGTATATCAACGGCCAATGGCATGACAGCGCGCGCCACTTCGCCGTGACCAACCCGGCCAACGGCGAAGCGCTTGCCCAAGTGCCCGATATGGGGGCTGAAGACGCCCGGGAAGCGATTGCCGCCGCTGACCAGGCGTTTACCGGCTGGCGTAAAAAAGCGGCCAAGGAGCGCGCGGCGCTGCTACGCCGCTGGTTTGAGGGCATCATGGCGCACCAGGAAGAGCTGGCGCAGATCATGACGCTGGAGCAGGGCAAGCCGCTAGCCGAGTCGCGCGGGGAGGTCGCCTACGGCGCAAGCTTTGTCGAGTATTTTGCCGAAGAAGCCAAGCGAATCGCCGGAGAGACCCTTCCCGGCCACGGGGCAGACAAACGCATCCTGGTATTTCGCGAGCCCGTCGGCGTCGTCACGGCCATTACTCCCTGGAACTTCCCCCTGGCGATGATTACCCGCAAGTGTGCGCCGGCGCTGGCAGCCGGCTGCAGCGTCGTCATCAAGCCGGCAGAGGCGACTCCGCTGACGGCACTGGCCCTTGCCAAACTGGCGGAAGAGGCCGGGTTGCCTGCCGGCGTGCTCAACGTCATTACCGCCTCCACAGGGGCTGAAGTCGGTGAAGTTCTGAGTACCGATGCGCGAGTCCGCAAAATCTCTTTCACTGGCTCGACTCCAGTGGGCAAAAAGCTCCTTGCCCAGTGCGCCGATACCGTCAAGAAAGCCTCGATGGAGCTCGGCGGCAACGCCCCCTTTATCGTTTTTGACGATGCAGATATTGACGCCGCGGTAGAGGGAGCCCTGCTCTCCAAGTACCGTAATACCGGCCAGACCTGCGTATGCACCAACCGTTTTCTGGTGCAGGATAGCGTCTATGAAACCTTCCTTGAGAAGCTTTCCGCCCGGGTCAAGGAGCTCAAGGTGGGCAACGGCATGGAAGATGACGTGGTTCAGGGGCCCCTGATCAACCAGGCGGCCGTGGAAAAGGTCCAGACGCATATCGGCGACGCCCTGGATAAAGGCGGCCGCCTGGTCTGCGGCGGCAAGCCTCACGCCCTGGGCGGCACCTTCTTCGAGCCGACGGTTATTGCGGATGCGACCCCGGACATGCGCGTCGCCCGGGAAGAAACCTTTGGCCCGCTGGCGCCGGTGTTCCGCTTTACCACTGAAGAAGAGGCCGTTGCGCTGGCCAATGCCACCGAGTTTGGCTTGGCAGCCTATTTCTACGCTCGGGATTACCGGCGCATCTGGCACGTCTCAGAGAGCCTGGAATACGGCATGGTGGCCGTCAACGAAGGGCACCTTTCTACCGAGCTGGCCCCGTTCGGCGGCGTCAAGGAATCCGGCCTGGGTCGGGAAGGCTCCCGCTACGGCCTGGAAGAATTCACAGAGCTCAAATACGTGTGTATCGGCAGCCTCTAACACAAGAAAGCCCGTGCCGGGCTAAGCACGCTGTTCGGGTTCATAGTGCTAAACGAAAGCCTGACCTCGATTCAGCTTGTCGGCATCGGGCTGATTCTGCTGACCGTCACAACGCTGAGCCCTTCCTCTCCTCAACGCGCGCAGTGAGTGGCGCGGGCTATGCGCGCTGGCAACAAAGTGGCCGGCGCGGGGCCGGCCAAGGCTAATCGCAAGCGATCTCAATTTAAGCTCAAGTGCCGCTATATCCGCCTGCCAATTACGGGTCTTTCAGCCTGTGCCTACCCACCTGCAACGCTGGACGGTCAGCGTCAAGTTCCGCCAGCGGCATACATTCCTGCATACTTTCCCGGCAGCGTTGCGTTAACGCTTGGTACTCCCGGGTACCGCTCTGTTTCCAGCCCACCTCTTTATCGCTTAGCTGGCGATGAACGATAGCCGGGGCTCCTAGAATCAGTGAAGCGGGCTCGCAGCCGAAGCCGCTTTTGACAAAAGCGGCAGCGCCGACAATGGAACGCTCAGCAATCACCGCCTCGTCCATAACCACAGCATTCATTCCTACCATGGCATCAGACTCAATCACGCAACCGTGTAATACGGCACCGTGGCCAATATGGCCGTTACTTTTTATCACTGCGTCGCGCCCGGGGAAGGCGTGCACTACGCAGGTATCCTGAAGGTTGGCACCCGACTCCATCACGATACGACCAAAATCACCGCGCAGCGATGCACAGGGCCCAATATAGCACTCAGCCCCTACCTGCACATCGCCAATCAGCACGGCTGTTGGGTGCACATAAGCAGAAGGGTGTACCACAGGCGTGACGCCATCGATTCGATAACAGGGCATATACGCACTCCTATTTTTGCCTCAATATTCAATACCTTGCGACACATTCCTGTATCAAAAACAAAATTCGTCGATATTTAACTTCCGCAAATTACGCCATGAGTAGCGAATTTTCCCTCATACTAAAGGACAATATTCTAAAAATAACAACAAAATCAGCCAATTAAAAAACGCCGCATGTACAACAGGAATCCGATACAGAAAAAACACCTGTGAAAATTGACCTGTATCAATTTTTCCCGATATTCTCTTCTTAGGTACATGGCCCGGTCACCCGGAAAGCTCAACGACAACATACCTCGGCTTCCGTGTCCGCTATCAGACCATGCTGAAAAACCCAATAACGCAATCCCGGAACCTCTCATGCCACAGATACTGCTCTCGGAAGGGCCGGCTCAGGGCGTTCGCCTGTTAACGCTTAATCGTCCTGACGCTCTCAATGCCTTGAATACAGCGCTACTTGCTTCCCTCAGCGATGAGCTGGATGCCGCTGAAGCTGATCCAGAAACCCGGGCCATTGTCATTACCGGCAGCGAGCGTGCCTTTGCCGCCGGGGCTGATATCACCGAAATGGCAGCCCGCGACCTGGTCGGCATGCTCAACGATCCGCGTATTGAGCACTGGGCACGTATCCGCCGTTTCACAAAACCCCTCATCACGGCCATCAACGGCTTCTGCCTCGGCGGCGGCTGCGAGCTGGCCATGTGCGGCGATATCCTGATTGCCGGCAATAAGGCCCGCTTCGGCCAGCCAGAAATCAATCTCGGAATCATGCCCGGCTCGGGCGGCACCCAGCGTCTGGTACGTGCTGTCGGCCAGTCGCTGGCCATGCAAATGGTGCTCACCGGCGAGCCCATCAGCGCTCAGCGCGCGCTGGACGCAGGCTTAGTCAGCGAGGTTTGCCAGCCGGAGTTAACCGTCGAACGCGCTCTTGCTATTGCGCGCACCATCGCCTCCAAGGGGCCGATTGCCGTGGAGCTGGCTCGCGAAGCAATACAGCGCGCTGAAGACATGGATCTCGCCGCCGGCCTTCGCTTTGAGCGTCATGCCTTCACCATTCTGGCCGCTACTGATGACCGCCGAGAGGGTCTTGAGGCTTTCCAGAACAAGCGCAAACCGACATTTTCCGGGCGCTAAAGCCAGAGTATCGATCTCCTCAATCCGGCCCCCGGGATTCCTGTGACCTATAAGGATAGCTCCATGACTGAGCAGAGTGTGCTTCTCGATATTGATCAGGGCATTGCCAAGATTACCCTGAACCGGCCGAAGAGCCTCAACAGTTTCAACGTTGAAATGCATGAGCAGATGCGCTCTGCCATGAAAACCATCCGCAAAGACCAAACGGTGCGTGTGGTTCTCCTTACCGGCAACGGCCGTGGCTTCTGTGCTGGACAGGACCTGTCGGATCGTAATGTGAAGCCAGGCGAGGAAGCGCCGGATCTAGGTTTTTCCATCGAGAACTATTACAACCCGCTGCTGCAGACCATCCGCAACCTGCCTATGCCCGTTATCTGCGCTGTTAATGGCATTGCCGCCGGGGCCGGCGCCAATATTGCGCTGGCCTGCGATATTACGCTCGCAGCACGCTCAGCCAGCTTTATCCAGGCATTTTGCAAAGTTGGCCTGATTCCCGACTCGGGCGGCACCTGGATACTCCCCCGCACAGTAGGCCTGGCCCGGGCCAAGGGCCTAGCCCTATTGGGTGACAAGCTAAGTGCAGAAAAAGCCGAGCAATGGGGCATGATCTGGCAATGCGTGGAAGACGAAGATCTAGAGGAAGAGGCCTGGAGCCTCGCTCGTCATTTCGCGTCTCAGCCAACCAAAGGCTTGGCCATGATCAAAAGGGCGCTGCACGAAAGTGCTAATAACAGCTTTGACGATCAAATTCTGGTCGAACGAGACCTGCAGCGGCTGGCCGGACGCACCGAGGATTATCGTGAAGGCGTGGCAGCTTTCATGGAAAAACGCACGCCGGACTTCAAGGGGAAATAATCATGCAGGCACTAGTAACAGATACGCCGATAGCCGTGATTGGTGCCGGAGCCATGGGTTCTGGGATCGCCCAGGTTGCTGCCCAGTCCGGGCATCGCGTATACCTGCTGGATCAACGAACAGGGGCTGCCGAAGCGGGTCGACAGAACGTTGCCAAGCAGTTGCAACGCCGAGTCGATAAGGGGAAGCTAAAGCAATCTAGCCTGGACTCGCTGCTCGAACGCATCATCCCGATTAGCGATTTCGACGAACTGGCCAGTGCCGGCCTGGTTATTGAAGCCATCATCGAAGATATCGAGGCCAAGCAGAAACTCTTTGCCGAACTTGAAGCCATTTGTACCAAACAGGCAATTCTTGCAACCAACACTTCGTCTCTCTCCGTGACGGCACTAGGTGCCAGTATGGAGCATCCGGAGCGTCTCGTTGGGATGCACTTTTTCAACCCTGCTCCCCTAATGGCATTGGTCGAGGTCGTCAAAGGCCTAGCCACCAGCGAAGACGTTGCCCAATGTGTTTACGCCACCGCTATCCAATGGGGCAAGAAGCCTGTTATCGCAACATCAACACCGGGCTTCATTGTTAACCGAGTCGCTCGCCCTTTCTATGCAGAAAGTTTGCGCCTGCTGTACGAGCAGGCCACCGATAGTGCCACACTGGATGCGCTCATACGCGAAGCCGGTGGCTTTCGCATGGGGCCGTTCGAGCTGACGGACCTGATTGGCCACGACGTTAACTATGCGGTAACCACATCGGTTTTCAATGCCTACTATCAGGACACTCGCTTCCTCCCCTCCCTGGTTCAGAAAGACCTGGTAGACGCAGGGCGCCTAGGACGCAAGAGTGGTCAAGGGTTTTACCACTACACTGAAGACGCGCAAAAGCCGCAGCTGGCTACGGCTGAGACCGCCCACACTGAAGAAGACACGCTAATCGTGGAAGGTAGTGCCGGTCCACTTGCTCCCCTAGTGGCGCGGCTGCGCAATCATGGTTGCGAGGTTGTCGAGCGAGACGGGCCTGGCCGCCTGCTATTTGGAGCAGCGGTACTCGCGTTAACCGACGGCCGCATGGCAACCGAACGTGCCGCTGAAGACGCCTGTAATAATCTGATCCTGCTGGATTTGGCGTTCGACTATACCCAAGCCAACCGGTTAGCCATTACCGCTGCTGAACAAGCCTCCCCTCGGGCTATCAATGATGCCTGCGCCCTTCTGCAAAAGGCCGACATCGCGGTTAGTCACATAGCCGATCGTCCGGGGGTAGTGATCATGCGCACTGTGGCCATGCTCGCCAACGAGGCTGCAGATGCCTATCTGCACGGCGTGGCATCTCTGGATGATATCGACCTGGCCATGAAAGCAGGTCTGAACTATCCGGAAGGCCCGCTGCGCTGGAGCGACAATCTCGGATTCAGCCTGGTGCATACCGTACTGACCAATATGCAGCAAAGCTACGGCGAAGACCGCTACAGGCCGTCGTTGCTGTTGCGCAAGAACCGATTCGCCGAAAAGGGGTTTTATTCATGAGCCAAGCGTATGACGACGCGCAACAGCTGGCTCAGGACTGCGCGGCATCCATGTATGCAAGAGACCTTGCCAGCCAGAATCTTGGCATAACGATTACCCGAGTATCTCCAGGTGAAGCCACAGTATCCATGGCTATCACCGATACCATGATTCAGGGACATGGTTCATGTCACGGCGGCTATCTGTTTACGCTTGCCGATTCGGCATTTGCCTTTGCCTGCAACAGCTATGACAAGGCCACGGTGGCCTCGGGCTGTTCTATCGAATACATGAAGGGGGCCCAAAAAGGTGACGTGTTGACGGCCAGCGCCATCGAGCAGTCCCGTGGCAACCGTATGGGTATCTACGACATTACGATCACAAACCAGAACGACCATGTCATTGCCTTGTTTCGCGGCAAGTCCTACCAGGTACGCGGCAACGTTATACAGTCGGAGACCGTCGAATGAGTCACAACAATAGCCTGAAAGATGCCTATATCGTAGACACCGTCAGAACCCCCGTGGGCCGCTATGGGGGAGTCCTGGCCTCCGTGAGAGCGGATGATCTGGGCGCTGTTCCCATGAAGGCCTTGAAAGACCGTTATCAACAGCTGGATTGGGCCAGCGTGGATGACGTGCTTTATGGCTGCGCCAACCAGGCCGGTGAAGACAACCGCGATGTGGCCCGCATGTCGTTACTGCTTGCCGGGCTCCCGGTAAATGTTCCGGGTAGCACTATTAACCGTCTGTGCGGCTCCGGCATGGACGCCATTGGCACTGCCTCCCGCGCACTGCGCACGGGAGAAGCCAAGCTGATGCTGGCCGGCGGCGTGGAATCCATGTCCCGGGCACCGTTCGTGATGGGTAAGGCCGAAACGGCCTTTAGTCGCAAAGCCGAAATATTCGATACCACGATAGGCTGGCGCTTCGTCAATCCGATATTGGAAAAGCAGTACGGCATTCATTCCATGCCGGAAACGGCCGAAAACGTCGCCGCTGACTACAATATCTCGCGCGAAGATCAGGATGCCTTTGCCCTAAGAAGCCAACAGCGCACGGCCGCAGCCAGGGAAGCAGGTTACTTTGATCGGGAAATTGTTCCGGTCAGTGTGCCCCGGCGTAAACAGGATCCGCTCACAGTGGATACCGACGAACATCCGCGTGAAACAAGCCTGGAAAAGCTAGCTAGCCTCGGGACTCCTTTCCGGGACGACGGTAGCGTAACAGCCGGTAATGCCTCTGGTGTTAACGATGGCGCCTGCGCCCTATTGCTGGCAAGCGGCGATGCGCTGAAAGAACACAACCTGAAGCCCCGGGCACGAGTTGTCGCGATGGCCACGGCTGGGGTTGAGCCGCGCATCATGGGCATGGGGCCTGCGCCGGCTACTCGTAAAGTATTGAAAACATCCGGCCTGGACCTGGCTGACATGGACGTCATCGAGCTGAACGAAGCGTTTGCTGCTCAGTCATTGGCGGTGCTTCGCGATTTGGGTCTGCCGGACGACGCTGAACATGTTAATCCGAACGGCGGCGCTATCGCCCTGGGTCACCCTCTGGGTATGAGCGGGGCCCGCCTAGTCACTACCGCACTCAACGCGCTGGAATGCCGTCATGAACAGAGCCAGAGCGCCCGTTACGCCTTGTGCACTATGTGTATCGGTGTGGGGCAAGGTATAGCGCTAATTATTGAGCGTGTCGATCACGCAACATAACTGAACAGGCCCGGGCACCCGGGCCCAATCCTTAAACTTATACGGCCCGGGAAACAATTCGCCGGGGCAACAAAAACAAAGCAGGACACAGCCATGAATCTCCCCATGCACAAGCTCGGAAAACTGGATCGAATGGAAACTGCCAGCGTGGACGAGCTTCGCCACGAACAGCTCCAGCGCTTGCGCTGGAGTGTCTGGCACGCCTACACCAACGTGCCGCACTATCGCCAGGCATTCGATGAAATTGGCCTTAAGCCCATGGATATCAACAGTCTGGAAGATCTCGCCAAAGTACCGTTTACGACAAAGGATAGCCTGCGGGACAACTATCCTTTCGGCATGTTTGCGGTGCCCATGAAAAAAGTGGTTCGAGTACATGCGTCCAGCGGTACCACCGGTAAGCCAACCGTCGTCGGTTACACCAAAGGTGATATTGAAACCTGGGCTGACATAGTGGCCCGCTCCATCCGAGCGGCCGGCGGCAGTGCAGGCGATAAAATCCATGTTGCCTACGGCTATGGCCTTTTCACAGGCGGCTTAGGGGCTCACTACGGCGCCGAACGCCTTGGCTGTAGCGTTATTCCCATGTCCGGCGGGCAGACAGAGAAGCAGGTTCAGCTGATCAATGATTTTGAGCCGGATATCATCATGGTAACGCCCTCCTATATGCTGAACATTGCAGACGAGCTGGATCGACAGGGCATGGATCCCAGAGACCTGCCGCTGCGCCTGGGTATTTTCGGTGCTGAACCCTGGACCAACGAAATGCGTGCCGAACTTGAAGAACGGCTCAACATCCAGGCCCTGGATATTTATGGCTTATCAGAAGTCATGGGGCCAGGGGTCGGTATGGAATGCCTGGAAACCAAAGACGGTCCTACGATCTGGGAAGATCATTTCTATCCGGAAATTATTAATCCCGAAACCGGTGAGGTGCTCCCAGACGGCGAATACGGTGAGCTGGTTTTCACCTCTTTAACCAAGGTAGCCATGCCGGTGCTCCGCTACCGAACTCGTGATTTGACGCGCCTGCTGCCGGGTACCGCTCGCCCCATGCGCCGGATTGACAAGATCACCGGTCGCAGCGATGACATGCTGATTATCCGTGGCGTGAACGTATTCCCCAGCCAGATTGAAGAACAGATACTCAAGTGTCGCGCATTAGCCCCACACTATGAAATCGTGGTTTACAAAAAGGGCAACATGGACTGTGTGGATATCCGAACTGAGCTCAAGTCAGATGTCAACGGCACCGGCACCGGCACCCGAGAGCAAACAGCCAAGGAGCTCAATCATCACATCAAGTCCTACATCGGTATTAGCACTAGCGTGAAAGTGGAGGATGCAGGAACCATCAGCCGCTCTGAAGGCAAGGCCAAACGCGTCTTCGATCGCCGTAAGGGATGACAGCTACGCTTAAGCCGGCTCTTCGACCTGCCTAGGCCACTGCCTTTCTCAGCAAAAAAGCCAATTGCCGGCACAACCAAAAACTTTCTTTATTTTCAATATCTTACCCATAAGTGGAAAAATACTGAACCCTGAAATGATACAGAAAAAACATACTTGAAATTTGTTCTGTGTCATATAATATGGAATTAGCCCTGTGGATCGTCGCACGCGTTGCCAACGGCGAGCGGCGAATTTTGCAAATGATATTCGGAGAGAGTCATGTACGCACAGATGGTTGATACTGGCGCCAAGCGCCTCAAAAGTCTGGAAGAAATGTCTCCCGAAGAAAGGAGCTTCCAGGAAAAGATAGATGCCGAGATAAAAATTGAAGCCAAGAACTGGATGCCCGAAGGCTATCGCAAGACACTGATCCGCCAGATGTCTCAGCATGCCCACTCAGAAATTGTCGGCATGCTGCCGGAGGGGAACTGGGTCACTCGTGCGCCGACCCTCAAGCGTAAGCTTCAGCTAATGGCAAAGATCCAGGACGAGGCCGGTCATGGCCTCTACCTCTACAGCGCCGTAGAAACTCTGGGTGCCGATCGCGACGAAGAAATCCAGAAGCTGCACGACGGCAAGGCCAAGTACTCTACTATTTTTAACTACCCGACTCTGAACTGGGCCGATATGGGTGCCGTCGGCTGGCTGGTTGATGGTGCTGCTATTGTTAACCAGGTCGTGCTGCAGCGTACCTCCTACGGTCCCTATTCCCGTGCCATGGTACGCATCTGCAAGGAAGAAAGTTTTCACCAGCGCCAAGGCTACCAAATACTGTTGGACATGATGCGTGAAGGCACCCAGGAGCAGAAGGATATGGTGCAGGACGCGATTAATCGCCTCTGGTGGCCGTCATTGATGATGTTCGGTCCTCACGATGATGAGTCTCCTAACTCACAACAGTCCATGGTATGGAAGATCAAGCGCAAGAGTAACGACGAATTGCGGCAGATGTTCATCGACCAAACCGTTCCACAGCTTGAGTTTCTCGGCTGCACTGCGCCGGACCCCGACCTCAAGTGGAATGAAGAGACAGGTCACTATGACTTCGGCGAAATCAATTGGCAAGAATTCTACGACGTTCTCAAGGGCAATGGCCCCTGCAATCACGAACGTCTTGCCACTCGCCGCAACGCAATTGATGAAGGTGCTTGGGTGCGGGACGCAGCCGTTGCCTATGCCGCAAAAAAACAACAGCGTAAAGCCGCTTAAAGAGGAGAGATCACAATGGCTGAATGGCATCTTTACGAGGTTTTCGTACGCAGCAAGCACGGCCTGAACCACAAACACGTAGGCAGCGTACACGCTGCTGATGATGAAATGGCCATGGAAAACGCCCGTGAACTCTATACCCGTCGTAATGAAGGGGTAAGTATCTGGGTTGTTCCGTCGGCCATCATTACAGCATCAGCTTCAGATGAAAAAGAGGTACTATTCGATCCGTCTGAAGATAAGGTTTACCGGCACGCTTCATTTTACAAGCTGCCCGATGAAGTCGGACACATGTGAGGAGCCTCCCGATGACACAGCAAGAAGCCCTGCAGGAATATCTGCTTCGCTTGGCTGATTCCGACATGATTCTGGGACAGCGCTTGAGCGAGCTTGTTGGTAAAGCGCCCGCTCTGGAAGAAGAACTGGCGTCTACCAACGTTGCTCTCGATCTGATCGGCCAGGCACGCCACTGGTATGAATACGCTGCCGACCTTATCAACAATGGACGCGATGCGGATAACCTAGCCTTTTTGAGGGATGCCCACGACTATCGCAATCTACTGATGGTCGAGCAGCCCAATGGAGATTATGCCGTTACTATCGCTCGCCAGTTCTTCTTTGATGTGTGGCACTACTTCACGCTACAAAGTCTGGTCAATGCCAGCGACGAGCGCATTGCCAACGTTGCGGCGAAGGCGATCAAGGAAGCTACTTACCATCTGCGCCGCTCTGCCGAATGGGTCAGGCGGATGGGTGACGGCACTGAAGAAAGCCACCGCCGTATTCAGCATGCCTTTGACTTGCTATGGCGTTTCACAGGTGAGCTAGTAACGCCGGATGATACCGATCATGCCATGTTCAAGGCGGGCATCGGCCCGGACCCAGAACAGTTGAAGCAGGACTGGTTCGGCATGGTGCATGAAGTAGCAGCACAGGCCACTCTGACACCGGGCAAAGAAGATGCCTGGATGTACATGGGTGGCAAACACGGCGTTCATACCGAGCATTTGGGTTTCATTCTGGCCGAGATGCAGTTTCTGCCTCGTGCCTACCCGGATGCCACAACCTGGTAAAGCCGCCTGATAAGGCTACATCCATCTGCCAAGGGGAGCACTTCCGGTGAATGAACGTGAACCATCATCCGTCGACGTACTGATTGCCAGTGATCAGGTACCGGCCAACGCCCGCCCTGAGTCTCTGTCGGAGGAAGCCATCTGGGCCTTGCTGGATAACGTCAAGGATCCGGAAGTGCCTGCTATCAGCGTGGTGGAGCTGGGTATTGTGCGACGCCTGAGCTGGGATGGTAAGCATTTAAGTGTGGATATAACGCCCACCTACTCCGGCTGCCCTGCTACTGAGCTGATCGAAGAGCTGATTGTCGAAGCCCTGCGCGCAGCCGGAATCCGCGACCCCCAGCTAAACCAGGTGCTGACACCGGCATGGACCACAGACTGGATCACTGCCGAAGGCCGGGAAAAGCTCCGAGCATTTGGTATAGCACCGCCACAGGGTAACGCCAGCAAAATGAGCCTGTTAGGCGCCGAAGAGACCATCGCCTGCCCTCAATGTGGCAGCGACCACACTGAACGCATTAGTGAGTTTGGCTCAACGGCCTGTAAGGCGCTTTACCGCTGCAGCGACTGCCTAGAGCCCTTCGATTATTTCAAGTGCATATAGAGTTGATACGATCATGAATAAATTCTACGCACTACCTCTTAACGAGGTCAGGCCGGAAACAAAAAACGCCGTCTCTCTGTGCTTCGACCTGCCCGAAGATTTGGCAGAAAAGTTCGAATATAAACAGGGACAGCACCTTGTCATACGCACGAAACTAGACGGCGAAGAGGTGCGGCGCACCTACTCCATTTGCAGCAGCGTGAATGATCAAGAGCTGCGCATTGCCATCAAGCGCGTACCTGGTGGCCTCTTCTCCACTTATGCTAGTGAGCAGTTAGAGCCCGGATCCACTCTGGAAGTAATGCCGCCGCAGGGCACTTTTTCTATTGACCTGGATCCAGAGCGCAAAGGTAACTATCTGGCAGTTGCTGCCGGTAGCGGCATCACACCGATTCTGTCTATCATTAAAACCACGTTGGAGACCGAACCCGAGAGCTCGGTCACTTTGCTATATGGTAACAGAAGCGTCAGCAACACCATGTTTCGCGACCAGCTTCAAGATCTGAAGAATGAATACATGTCCCGCTTTAACTTGGTATACACCTTTACCAGGGAAGAGCAGGATATCGACCTGTATAACGGTCGCATTGATAACGACAAATGCGACCAGCTATTTAAAAGCTGGATCAACGCCGAGCAGCTAACAGCCGCTTTCCTTTGCGGCCCCCAACTATTAACAGAAACCGTGCGTGATTCTCTTATTCGCCACGGCATGGATCCGGATAACGTTCATTACGAGCTATTCACGCCGGCCGGGGGGGTACCTCGAGCCCGCGAAGACCGTGCAGAAACCCGGGTGGATCCCGAAGCCGTCAGCGAGATCACTGTTAAGTCAGACGGTCGATCCCTGACGTTTGATCTAGTGCGCGATACCAAAAGCATACTTCAGGCCGGCAATGACGAAGGGGCAGATCTGCCCTTTTCTTGCCAAGCCGGCGTATGCTCGACCTGCCGCGCTAAAGTGTTAGAAGGCGAAGTGGAAATGGACCAAAACTTTGCCCTGGAAGATTACGAATTGGAAGCAGGGTACGTGCTGTCGTGCCAATGCTACCCCGTCAGCGACAAGGTCGTTCTTGACTACGACGAAATGTAATTCTGGAGTTTTTAAATGTCAGTTCTCAAGAGCTTTATTGCCGGTGAATGGATCGGTTCCGGACAGGCCAAGGCGCTGCCTAGCGCCATCAACGGAGAGATCGTTGCCCATACTCACGACGATACTCTCGATTTTGCCAAGGCCGTAGATTATGGCCGCAAAGTAGGCGGCAAGACCCTCATGGAAATGGATTTCCAAGAGCGTGCCCTGGCTCTCAAGGCCATGGCTATTTATCTACAGGAGCACAAAAAAGAGCTTTACGCTCAGTCCATGCACACAGGCTCCAGCAAATCAGATAACGGCATTGATGTTGATGGTGGCTTCGGCACACTATTCTCTTATTCCAGCATGGGCCGCCGTGACCTACCGTCGGGAAACGTTGTACATGAAGGGCCAGTTGTTCCTCTGGGTAAAAATAACCACTTTGCGGGTACCCATATCATGGTGCCCCGCGGCGGTGTGGCCGTACATATCAATGCCTACAATTTTCCGGTGTGGGGCATGCTGGAGAAATTTGCGCCGACCTTCTTGGCAGGCATGCCTTCCATTGTGAAGCCGGCCACTTCTACCAGCTACGTGACCGAACTGGCGGTACGCCTCATGCACGAATCCGGTGCTCTGCCAGAAGGCAGTCTGCAGCTGATTATCGGCAGCACAGGCGATCTGCTTGATCATCTGGAAGAGCAGGACGTTGTCACCTTTACCGGCTCTGCTACTACGGCTCGCAAGCTGCGTAACCATCCGAACATTATCAACCGCTCCATCCCGTTTAATGCAGAAGCCGATTCTCTGAACAGTGCAGTTCTAGCACCCGATATTACCCCCGAGCACGAAGAGTTTGACTTATTTGTGCGGGAAGTGGGCCGTGAAATGGTCGCAAAAGCGGGTCAGAAATGCACCGCCATCCGGCGTGTAATGGTGCCCCGCGAACAGGTTGATGCGGTCAGCGATAAGCTACGAGAGCGTCTGTCCAAAATCACTACGGGGGACCCTTCCGTTGAAGGGGTCCGCATGGGTGCTCTGGCTTCCCTCGATCAGCTGGAAGACGTAAAAACCAATATTCAGGAGCTGCTCAAGACCAGTGAACTGGTTTTCGGTGGCGATGGTAGCTTCCAGCCTACCGGCGAGGGAACTGATAAGGGCGCCTTTATCGAGCCACACCTGTTGCTTTGCCGTAATCCAGACAACGGCTGTGGCGCCCACGATATTGAAGCCTTCGGCCCGGTTGCCACGATTATTCCCTATAACACACTGGACGAAGCAGTAGAGCTGGTAGCCAAAGGTCGCGGCTCGCTGGTAACGACAGTCACTACGCGAGACCCCAATACTATCGCCACTCTGGCGCCCAGACTGGCGGCTTACCATGGTCGTCTGTACCTGCTGGATGCGGAGTCTTCCAAGGAGGCCACCGGACATGGTTCTCCCCTGCCTATGCTCAAGCACGGTGGGCCAGGGCGCGCCGGCGGCGGTGAAGAGCTGGGTGGTATTCGCGCTGTCTATCATTACCTGCAACGCACTGCCATTCAGGGCTCTCCCACTATGCTAGCTGCCGTTAGCGGCGAGTATGTGCGCGGGGCGCAAGTTACCGAAAGCGACATTCACCCGTTCCGCTACCACTTCGAAGACCTGCAGATCAATCAGTCTCTGCTGACCCATCGCCGTACTGTGACAGAAGCGGACCTGGTCAATTTCGGCTGCCTGTCCGGCGACCACTTCTACATGCACTTCGACGAAATCGCTGCCCGTAACAGCCAATTCGGCCAACGTATCGCTCATGGCTACTTCGTCTTGTCTGCTGCCGCCGGCATGTTTATTCATCCCGCCGAAGGCCCTGTATTGGCGAATTACGGCCTGGATACGCTGCGTTTCATCGAGCCGGTCGCGCCGGGTGATACTATCCGTGCTCGCCTAACCTGTAAGCGCAAGATTGATCAGGGACGCACCTCGCCGGATGGTCACCCGCAAGGTGTGGTTGCCTGGGATGTTCAGGTAACGAACCAGGATGACGAGCTAGTTGCCAGCTATGATATTTTGACACTCGTAGCTAAAAAACCGGCATAATTTTACTAGCCACAACAAAACCGCCAGTAGGCTCTGGCGGTTTTTTTGTATCTAACGGTTAGGTCCGGGTGCCGGGTCGGCGCCTCGCCTCACACACCCTCCAGCCTCCCTTCAATACGCCACAATATCGACCAGCATCCGGTAGCCGGTAGTTGTCAAGGAATATGTCGCCTCTGAGGTCATTTAGGCTACCTGTTTTTCCGGTTCGACAACGGTGACCTGAAGCTCCCGCTCGGGGTTGAGCGACACGGTACCGATGGGCGTCCAGT